>NZ_JADHZG010000001.1:887340-1487340 GCF_027161185.1 Exiguobacterium sp. KJ 601
CATCGAAGCAGCAAAACGTCTGAAGGAAGAATCGTTCCCAGGCGTCGTGTATACAGGAGCGACAGTACAGGAAGAGGTCGGGTTACGTGGAGCGGTGACCGCTGCCAACTTGATTCGCCCGGATGTCGCGATTGCTGTCGATACAGGCATTCCAAGTGATACGCCGGGGATGACCCAAGCAGAAGGGTTGTCAAAACTCGGGGACGGGGTTCAAGTCATCTTCTTTGATGCGACTACCGTCACGAACCCACGCCTTGTCGACCTCATCGTTGACGTGGCCAAAGAGCAAGACATCAAATATCAATTGGACTTAACGCCAGGCGGTGGCACAGATGCTGGGCGATTCCATCTTTCTGGGATTGGGATGCCGGCCATCGCATTGACAGTGCCGGTCCGCTATTTACACACGAACGTGTCCATCATCCATAAGGATGATTACGAGGCAGCGGTACAACTCGTTGTCGCATTGACGAAACGTTTAGACCACGAAACGGTCCAATGGTTGAAAGAGGGATAATATGACGAAGATTACGTCTACGAAGAGCGAGACGATTAAACGATTAAAACGATTGATGACGAAAAAAGGTCGTCAAGAAACGGGTCAATTCCTAGTAGAAGGAGAGCATTTGGTGGACGAGGCCATTCGTGCCGGTCGACTCGTCCAACTCATCATGGCTGAGTCGTATTCACCAAAAGGAACGTGGCGACTTGAAGATATGCCAGTCCTCGAGTTATCCGACCACGTTGCGGACCTTCTTTCCGAAACGGAAAAGACCCAAGGCGTGTTTGCCGTTGTCAAGATGACACCGGTGGAACGAAAAATGAAGAAAGTACTCGTACTAGACCGAGTACAGGACCCGGGTAATCTCGGTACGATGATTCGGACAGCAGATGCTGCCGGATTCGATACGGTGTTACTCGGGAAAGGTACGGTCGATCCGTTCAACGCCAAAGTCGTACGTGCCACACAAGGTTCACTGTTTCACGTGAACGTGACCTCGGTCGACTTGCTTGAAAAGTTACCTGAGCTGAAAGAGGATGGATTCCACGTCTACGGCACAGCTCTCTCAAAGGCAACATCGTATGAGCAAGTTGCATTCGAAGACAAAGTGGCCCTCGTCATCGGGAATGAGGCACAAGGGGTTCATGCTGATGTATTGGCACTCTGTGACACACGTGTGCATATTCCGGTGCTTGGTGATGCAGAATCGCTCAACGCGGCGGTCGCTGCGGGTATTTTAATGTATCGCATCGCTTTACAATAATCTTGTCAGCACGTGAAAAACGTGATAGGTTAAACACATCGATGAATAAGATATGACGTTGAAAGAACATAGTAAGCGAATGACCGATTCCGTTCAGGGAGCAAGGGCCGTGACTGAGAGCCTTTGCCGGATTCGTCGCTGAATTCACTCTGGAGTCGTGTTGGAGACAACACCGGTTTGGCATCACGATAACGATGCTCTCAAGTGGGCCATGAATTGGCCAAGTAGGGTGGTACCGCGATGATTCGTCCCTTCAGTCAACGACTGAAGGGACTTTTTTATGTAGAGGAGGAAGCGAACATATGAAAGAACAATTAGAACAGTTACAAGTGGAAGCGTTAGAAGAAATCAAACAAGCATCCACACAAAAATCATTGAATGACGTCCGCATCAAATATTTAGGGAAAAAGGGACCGATGACTGAAGTACTTCGTGGCATGGGTAAATTATCTGCTGAGGAACGTCCGGTCATCGGTGAGTTGGCCAATACCGTTCGTACCGCGATTCAAAGCACACTCGATGCTCGAATCGAAGAAGTGAAGGCGATTGAATTAGAGGAAAAGTTAAAAGCGGAAACGCTTGATGTGACACTCCCGGGACGGACATCGACTCCTGGCCATAGCCATCTCTTGCAACAAATCATCGACGAGATGGAAGATTTGTTCGTTGGACTCGGATATACGATTGCTGAAGGTCCTGAAGTCGAGACCGATCTCTATAACTTCGAAATGCTTAACTTGCCGAAAGATCATCCGGCACGAGACATGCAAGACTCGTTCTATATCACGGAAGAGACGTTGCTTCGTACTCATACATCTCCCGTACAGGCTCGCACGATGTTGGAGGCGAACGGAAAACCGATTCGCATCATCTGTCCAGGTAAAGTGTATCGTCGTGATGAAGACGATGCGACGCATTCGCATCAATTCATGCAAATCGAAGGATTGGTTGTCGATGAATCCATCTCGATGGCTGACTTAAAAGGGACACTCGAAGTGTTCGTGAAGCAGTTGTTCGGTGAAACGCGCGAAATTCGTCTTCGTCCAAGCTTCTTCCCGTTCACGGAACCATCGGTCGAAGTCGATATCTCTTGCTTCAAATGTGGCGGGAAAGGATGTAACGTCTGTAAAGGAACCGGTTGGATCGAGATTCTCGGAGGCGGAATGGTCCATCCTCATGTCTTAGAGATGGCTGGCTATGACTCATCAAAAGTGTCAGGATTCGCATTCGGAATCGGAGTGGAGCGTATGGCGATGCTCAAACACGGCGTCGATGACATCCGTCATTTCTACACAAATGACTTACGTTTCATCGAGCAATTCTAAGGAGGAAGACAGATGTTACTTTCAAAAAAATGGTTGAATCAATATATTGATGTATCCGATTTAAGCGGCGAAGCGCTCGGTGACTTGATTACGAAGAACGGAATCGAAGTCGAAAGTGTGACAAATCGTGGGGAAGGACTTTCTGGGATCGTCGTCGGACGGGTCCTTTCATGTGAGAAACATCCGGAAGCGGATAAGTTAAACGTGACGAAAGTGGACATCGGAGAATGTGACCCTGTTCAAATCGTCTGTGGCGCACCGAACGTGCGCGAAGGGCAACATGTGATCGTGGCCAAAGTTGGCGCACGCTTACCAGGACTAAAAATCAAAAAAGCAAAACTTCGTGGTGTCGAATCACAAGGGATGATTTGTTCACTCGAAGAGCTCGGCTTTGAGAAGAAACAAATTCGGGAAGACGAGCAGGATGGGATCCACACATTCCGTGAATCCGTACAAGTCGGAGCAGATGTGCTCGATTTACTCGACTTGGACGATGAAGTCATCGAACTCGGTTTGACTCCGAACCGTTCAGATTGCTTGAGCCTCTATGGAATCATTCATGAGGTTGCGGCCATCTTAGAACGTCCATACACGTTGCCGACGGCAGATGTCACGTCATCATCACCATCGGAGGTATCTATCGAACTTGCGACACCGAACTGTTCATATTACGCAGCTCGTGAAGTCAAAGGGGTAACGATTGCAGAGTCGCCACAATGGCTAAAGAATATCTTGATCGCAGAAGGTGTCCGTCCAATCAACAACATTGTCGACGTGACGAACTACGTGATGCTTGAAATCGGACAACCGCTTCACGCATTCGATGCGAAGAAACTCGGCAACTCGATTGTGGTCCGTCAAGCCGAAAATGGAGAAGAAATGGTCACACTCGACGACGTGACGCGCACGCTCGATTCATCGATGATGGTCATCACGGACGGGCAAGCCCCGGTCGCCATCGCAGGCGTCATGGGTGGTGCCAATACAGAGGTAGATCTTTCAACGACAGATATCGTTTTAGAGTCAGCGTACTTTGATCCGGCATCCGTACGCAAGACGAGCCGTACGCTCGGTCTTCGTTCAGATTCAAGCGCTCGTTTCGAAAAAGGCGTTGACCCAGAACGTGTCATGCTCGCGCTTGACCGTGCTGCGCAATTGATTGTCGAACTCGGTGGAGGAGCCATTCATGATGCGGTGCGTTCAGGTGAAGCCGAATCACGTGCCCGAGAAATCCAAGTGTCGATTGACTATATAAACAAGCGTTTAGGGATGACACTCGATCGTCAGACAATCGTTCACATCTTAGAGCGTCTCGGTCTCGCGACAGAAGGGGATGACGTGCTGACAGTACACATTCCATCGCGCCGTCCGGATTTAGAGCTTCCGGCTGACATCACAGAAGAAGTGGCACGTCTATACGGATATGATAGTCTCCCGTCGACGTTACCTGCCTCACAATCGAAAGGGTATTTGCCAGCAATCAACGTACTGCGCAGACAGACACGTCGTTTGTTACAAGGAGTCGGCTTATCACAAGCCATTACTTACTCGTTAACGAGTGAGGCGCATGCGACACGTTTCGGTGGAAAAGACGATCAGCTCGTCCGATTGGCGATGCCGATGAGTGAAGAACGCTCTGTCCTTCGTACGTCGCTCATCCCTGGATTGTTGGAGGCAGCGCGCTACAACACGGCGCGTCAACAATCGAACGTCGCACTTTATGAAACAGGGCGCGTCTATACGGAGCACGGAGAAACGTTACCGCGTGAGAAAGAACGGGTGGCCGGCGTTGTCACAGGTCTTTGGATGGACCATCGTTCGCAAGGAACACGGGTCCCGGTCGACTATTTCGTCGCAAAAGGGATTGTCGACACGTTAGTCCAAACGCTTCGCCTAGATGTCACGTATGAGGCGGTATCGATGCCTGACATGCATCCAGGTCGCACAGCGAACATCTTGATGGCCGGAGAGGTCATCGGATATGTCGGACAAGTGCATCCAGGAACATCAAAAGACGTCTACGGTATGAAGGAAGTGTATGTATTCGAACTCGACCTATTGGCACTTCATGGAGACGAGACACTTCTTTATCAAGACGTACCACGTTATCCTTCGATTTCACGAGATTTGGCACTCGTCTTATCACGTGAGATTCCGGCTGGGACAGTGGAACAAACGATTCGCCAAGCGGCTGGTCCACTCTTGATTGACCTCGTCTTGTTTGACGTCTATACAGGGGAGAATGTTGGAGCGGATGAGAAATCGATTGCCTTCTCACTCAAGTTCCAAAACCCGTCACGAACGTTACAAGATGAAGAAGTAACGGCAGCATATGAAACGATCGTTGAGGCGGTCCGTGCGACACACGGCGCTGAACTTCGAGCGTAAAAAATAAGGAGCGTTGTCCACATGTGACAACGCTCCTTTTATTATTGAATCTCAAGTGCGAGATCGCCGAACTTGGTCCATCCGACAAGACTCGTCACACGATAAAGAGCCCATGTAATGAGTGCAGGGAGTACGACGCCGGTCATCGTGAAGATGAGAAAGGCATCCAACCCTTGGACCGCTAAAATCTGAAGCGGGGCAATCAAGGAGTTGAGCCCGAGACCCGCAATTT
Source organism: Exiguobacterium sp. KJ 601 (assembly GCF_027161185.1). GTDB lineage: Bacteria > Bacillota > Bacilli > Exiguobacteriales > Exiguobacteriaceae > Exiguobacterium > Exiguobacterium profundum. The sequence goes on from NZ_JADHZG010000001.1 coordinate 892,551, forward strand.
CATATGGGACTTGGAGTGAGAACATCAAAGTAGCAATCGGTGCGGAAATCATCGCGGCGATAAACGGTGGGACGACGATTCGTGGGTTTTTGATGATATTCGGAAACTGCACTTTCGGTGTGACAAAGAATGAGGCGACCAATCCACCTGGGTCGGTTTGACGATATGCCATTAAGGTAAATCCAACAAATTGAGCAGAGCAACCGATCAAGGCAGCGGCGCTAGCGACAGGGTCAAGTTGAAGCGCGATGGCGAGTGCGGCAGATGATGCAGGCGACATGAGCATGACACTGAAAACAAGTGCGATGACAAGAGATGTGGCAATCGGTGAAGTTTCAACAGATGCGGTGATCCCTTGGCTGATTGAGTTGATAAGAGGAGTCGTGACCGCTGCCGCAGCAACCCCAACAATGCCGCCACCTAAAACGGCTGTGACCGGGACGACCATCATATCAAACTTTGTTTTGCCGAGGACACGTTTTCCGAGCCATACAGCGGCAGCCGCTGCAATCAGTGCGCTAATCGGTTGACCTGGAACGAGGACGAGTCCGCTTTCTGACGCTTTTAAAGCTGCACCGCCAATGGTTGCAGCAATCATGGCGCTAAATAGGATGAGCGTGTTGCTTCCGAGTTGAAACGCGACGCCAGCGCCTAAAGCAGGTGCCAACAATGATTTGGCGACTTGTCCAATCTGTACGAGCATCGCGATTCCGCTCAAATTACCAATTGTCTCAATCAATAAACCGACACCGAGCGTGACGAGTACGGCATTTGCCATACCTGCTGAAATTTTTACCATTCGATCCATCATATACTGCTTCACTTCCATCATCTCCTCTATATCTTTATGTCAACAAAAAAACCTATCCATCAAGGATAGGCGCGGTTTCAACCTGCAGGCGCCTGTCCGATTACCACGGGAACAAGGGCCTGAAAAGTCGTTTTTTGAAAACAAAACGATTTCAGTCCCTCAGTCGAATAATAATCAGCAGGCTGTTCATATGTACGGGATTGGACATTTCGAGCATCTCCTCTTCGTTGGATTTGCTAAAGAATACCATCTATTTTTGTAATAATCAATATTTTCTGAAAATAAACACAAAAAAATTCAGGAAGCCCAGTGGCGTCCTGAATTAGCTCATTTGTAATGAGCGTGCTTGAATCTGATCGTCGATAAAATTCATCGACAATGCATTGAATTGATCGGGTTGGTCTACATTGACCACATGACCAGAGTCTGCAACGATTTCAACATTGGCTGTCGGTTGATGTTTCGCTGTCCGCTCGACAGCTTCAAGAAACATATAATCCTCATCACCCATAATATACAAAATCGGGACGTTCGTTTGAATCGAAGTGAACTGATTCAATAAAGGATTAATATTTTCCGTCATCTTGAACCAACGGATAAACTCACGTTGACATAAGTTCGCCGCATCGCGGACGAACATCATCCGAGACTTCTTGTGACGCTTCTTCGGGAGTAAAATCCATGCGAATAATTTATATAACCACATATAGGGGACGAAGTTTTGCACGAGACTACCAAGTCGGATGAGCAACGTGGAGCGCACATTAAATTTTACAATGGCTCCGCCGAGGACGACTGATGCGATTCGATCCGGATAGTGCTCAAACATCGCCTGAATCACAATCGTCCCTAAAGAAAGACCGACCATGTGCCCTTTTTCGATACCTAAGTGATCCATGACTTCAATCACGTCTTTGGCAACGACATCAAACGTATAGGCATTCAATGGTTGTTTGAGCGACTGTTCAGCATCGTATGAACCGCCATGACCGCGTAAATCGACGAGCAGGACATTATATTTTTTACGGAAGGGACGAAGTTGGCGATACCAATGCGATAAACTTCCTCCGGCCCCATGTATAAAGATGACCCAAGGATGGTCATCACTAATCGTGTAGGTTTTATAATGCAACATGAACGCTATCCTCCAAAAATTTTAAGTTCATTTAACCGTAAAACGAGTATATCATACTTGATGTCGAAGCTCTACAAACGACGTTCATTCAAGTTGATGGCTTTCTTTGTATTCGCAAAATGGACTTTAGCAATCTTTTGTAAATAATCCTGTCCATGACCTCGAATGATTTGAGCGGCGACTTGGTCGACTTTTGCTCCTGCCCCTTTCGGGAGGGTCAATCCTACTTGTTTACTTAGTTTGTCCATTTCTTTTAAGAAGAAGGCGCGAGCTAAAATGGAAGCAGCTGCGACGGCGACATGAAGACCTTCTGCCTTGGTTGAAAAGTAGACATCGTCGCGCACGATATCCCGCTCTGCCCGCAAGTGTTGATAGTATACCGACTTCTCTGCGAATTGATCGATGAGAATGGCATCGGGTTTCTGTCCGATTTTCTCAAGTAACGCTCGAAGTGCAGCATTATGGGCGATGGCGGTCATTTTACCTTGTGTCATCGTCCGTTGCATGTTGTTATATGTTGGATTATGCAGTGTTGCTTTTTGATAGGGAATCGTAGCGTGTAAATCTTTTGCAATCCGGATGATTTCAGGGTCGGATAACTGTTTTGAATCTTTCACGCCGAGTTCTTTGACGAGTGCGATTTGATCGCGTGAGACAAAAGCCGCTACGACGACGAGTGGTCCGAAGTAGTCTCCTTTTCCGACCTCGTCGCTTCCAATGACAGACCAACTTGAAAATCCTTCAGGTAAGAGGGTGTTCGGTGCGGATGCTTGTTTCTTCTCAGCAGGTAGTCCCCATTTCACTGCCTCGGTCTCAGCATCTTTTCCTTGGAACATCACTTTCCCTGATTGATAAACCGTTACGACAAATCCCGGTGTCTTGGCGCTGAATGTCGCATATAGTGGTGGCGCGACTGCATACTCATGGTACATCTTTTTTAGTTTTTCTTGTGATGCGGTTGATAGCTTAATGACTTGGTTGCCCAACATGAGCACTTCCTTTCTGTCTGGCAAATTCATTTTACATTTTTTTATGATTTTTTGAAACCGAAGATGAGGTTTTATCGTATATGGAGGTGAGTAGAGAAAAGTGAGGTGAGGTGGACGTGTGGTGGCGCGATGACACGCAACGAGATGAGGTAGAGGAATTATACAAGCACATTCTCGAACTCGAGTCGAGAATTGCTAAATTAGTAGCTCATCAAGTGAGAGTGCGTCGGCTACTGATGCAAGATTCTTCTGAGGGCGTGACGGATCAAGTCGTTCAAGTTCAAAAAGAAGTGGAATATTTTTTAAACAGGATGCGACTCGAACGACAAGAACTTGTCGACATATACAATCGGCGACGGATTGAACGTTCCATTGGTCGAGTTCGAGAAGTGAACGACTTATCCACTTCATCACTGTCGGAGTGGGATGAAATTGAAGATCGGCTTGCATTAGAAGTCGAACAACTTCGACGCGTACTGATGATGGAACAAAAACGTCGACAGGAGGGGTGGTAATGGAGGCAATCGATCAACTTTATTGGTGGGTGTTGATCATCGCTGGTCTTGGAACCTTTATTTACATGATGTTTTCCGATGCGTTCGATATGTTTGAAGGTTGGTTCAACCCTGCAGTCATCCTATCTTTCTTAGCACTAGGGGCAGGAATTGGGCTCATCTTAAACGCATTGGCTCACGTTTCCCCGATGATTGGGCTCGCTGTCGCATTGATCGGGTCTCTTGCTCTGACGACGCTTCTCTATTTGTTTGTTCTCTTACCGCTCTCAAATGCGGAAGAGTCCATTGGTTTGACGGATGAGGCATTAGTTGGACGTGTCGGACGATTGACCGTGCCCATTCCTGAAGGCGGATACGGTGAAGTCTTGATTGAGACAGTGACGGGATCGCTTTTAAAGACGGCTCAAAGCTTAGACGGTACATCGATTTCGACAGATCGTCGGGTAGTTATCATTGAAGTAAAAGGCAATATCGCAATCGTCATGCCATATGACGAACCTACAATTCGAGAGGAGATATAACACATGAATACGGCTATTTTAGTCAGCATTATCGTCGGGGTCATCATCCTCGCACTTGTGTTTGTATTCGTACTAAAATATCGCACAGTCGGACCAGATGAGGCACTGATTGTGACAGGTAGTTATTTAGGCAAGAAAAATGTACATAGCGATACATCCGGTAACCGCGTCAAAATCATTCGTGGCGGCGGGACGTTCGTCTTCCCAGTATTCCAGCAAGCAGAACCGCTCAGCTTGCTCTCAAGCAAATTAGAGGTCACGACACCTGAAGTGTATACAGAACAGGGTGTCCCGGTCATGGCGGACGGAACAGCCATCATTAAAATCGGCGGATCGATCAGTGAAATCGCGACAGCGGCTGAGCAGTTCCTCGGAAAACCGAAGATTGAACGTGAAAATGAAGCAAAAGAAGTGTTAGAAGGCCATTTGCGCTCGATTTTAGGTTCTATGACCGTTGAAGAAATCTATAAGAACCGTGACAAGTTTTCGCAAGAAGTTCAACGAGTTGCATCACAAGACTTAGCGAAGATGGGGCTAGTCATCGTATCATTCACCATCAAAGACGTTCGAGATAAGAACGGATACTTGGAATCGCTAGGGAAACCGCGTATCGCCCAAGTGAAGCGTGATGCTGATATCGCGACAGCAGAAGCGGATAAAGAGACGCGCATCAAACAGGCGGAAGCAATGAAAGATGCGAAGAAGGCCGAGCTTGAGCGTGCGTCTGAAATCGCGGAAGCTGAGAAAGAGAACCAACTTCGGATTGCGGCTTATCGCCGTGAGCAAGATGTTGCCAAAGCGCGGGCCGACCAAGCGTATGAGCTTGAGGAAGCGCGTGCGAAACAAGAAGTCACTGAACAACAGATGCAAGTTCAAATCATCGAGCGTCAAAAGCAAATCGAGCTCGAAGAGAAAGAAATCATGCGTCGTGAGAAACAATATGATTCAGAAGTGAAGAAAAAAGCCGATGCGGATCGATACTCGATTGAACAGTCTGCCGCTGCGGATAAGGCACGTCAAATCGCAAGTGCGGATGCAGAGAAGTATCGTATTGAAGCACAGGCGAAAGCCGATGCGGAACGCGTACGTTTGGCAGGTCTTGCAGAAGCGGATTCTGAACGTGCGAAAGGTGAGGCAGAAGCTGAAATTATCCGCTTGACCGGTCTTGCCGAAGCGGAAGCGAAAGAGAAGATTGCCGAAGCCTTCGCGCAATACGGGCAGGCTGCGATTCTCGATATGGTCGTCAAGATGCTTCCTGATTATGCGAAAGAAATTGCATCGCCACTTGGAAACATCGATCAAATTACGGTCGTCGACACGGGGAGCGGTCAAAACGGCGGTGCCGGGAAAGTGACAGGTTACGCAACCGACCTCATGGCGTCGCTTCAACAAACATTAAAAGCTTCTTCGGGCATTGATATGAAAGACTTGCTCGAGAACTTTGCGGGGAAAGGGAACGTTGCAACAGCTCCTACACCGGAGCGTGAATTAGCTGATACAACGGTTGCTGCTTCAAAAGAATAAGTGTAAGAAGCCATGGACGATGTCTATGGCTTTTTTTATTGCCACAACTTTTAAAAAAAATAATGTAGAATAACCCTTTCTCGGTCGATATAAGTGTTGTCAGACCATTAGAGAGAGGGAGTATTGAATATATGAAGAAAAGTATAATGCTCAGTACAATCACGGCTTGCACCCTTTGGTTGTCCGGTTGTCAGTCAGTTATCGACAATCCAAGTGCCACTGTCGATGAACGACAGACGATGGGAGTTGTTCTATCTGACGTTGGTCTCGGGGACCAATCGTTCAGTGACGCAGCTATGCGTGGAATGGGTGAGCTACGTGAAACGGGCGATTGGTTCGTTGATTATCGTGAACTATCCGAAACGGAGACATACAAAGTTGGTTTTGAAGAATTGGTAAAAGAGGGACATGACGTAATTGTCGGTCTCGGTTTTGCGTGTCAAGAAGACTTAGAGGCCGTAGCGGCTGAACATCCGGAACAGCAATTCGCTTTGATCGATGGCGTGTCCGAACTTCCGAACGTCTTGAGTATCACGTTCGAAGAGGGAGAGGGAAGTACGCTCGCCGGCGCAGTGGCTGGTCTTGAGACAGAGTCCGATACGATTGGATTTATCGGTGGGATGGATATGGAACTTATTCAAAAATTTGAAGCAGGATTTGAACGTGGCGCTAAAGCGGTGAACGAAGATGTCGAGATGCTCGTTGATTTCTCGAATGATTTTGCTTCACCAGAGCTCGGTCGCGAACTCGCTGAGAAACAAATTAAAGCGGGAGCAGATGTTCTGTATGCTGCAGCTGGACTTACAGGAGTCGGTGTACTCGAGACGGCTGAAAAATACGGCGTCAAGGCAATCGGGGTCGATAGTGATCAATCGATGATTGCACCGGATGCGGTTGTGACGTCGATGTTGAAACAAGTCGATTTGGCGATTGTGGAAATCGCGGGTCGTGTGACCGAAAAACCGTTTAATGAACATGTCATTCTTGGAATTGAGGAAGGTGGCGTAGGCTTGGCCCCACTTCGTCGCATTCAATGGGATGAAAAAGAAACATCAGAGTATGAATCAGTAGAACGCCAGTTGAAGGAGGGAACACTTAAATGAGTTTACGTAAACGTTTTATCTTCTCAACTGTGTTCACTGTCATCTTAGTCGTACTGATGATGAGTTATGTCTTGTCTACTTTGAATCGCTTGCAAACGTATAACGAGAAATATGGGAGTCAAATGATTGAATTGTCTCAACTTGAAACGTCACTCTTACAAGAGCAGTCACTCTGGACGTCACTTGGCGAACAGTCGAACCAATCTACATTGACTCAACTAGAGCGCATCCGTGTGACGAACGCGGAAACATTTGATGATTTAAAACAGTCTTATTTGATTCCGGCATTTTCAAATCATTTAGACCGTGCCACGATGAAGTACGAACAGGTGAACGAAGATGTCGAGTCGGCACTTGAAGGTGGTATCGGAGCTCGGATCCAGGCAGCGAAACTAGAAGGTTTGTTAAATGATATCAATACGTTGATTGCAAAGAACGGTTCATTCTATGAAGCGCTTCAAGTAGAGGCGGCAAATGAGACGGAACGTCTCTTGTTGATTTCGGTCCTTTTGACGATTCTTGTCATTCTTGCGCTCGGAATCTATAACTTCTTCTTTGCCCGTTCGATTACTCGACCACTCGAAAAAAATGTCAAGGTGGCCGAAGCGATTGCAGCCGGACGTCTCGTCACGTTGCCTGAGTCGACGCGCAATGATGAAATCGGACGTCTTGAACGTGCCATGCGTGAGATGACGGCGTCTCTTCAGACGGTGATCGGGTCAATCCGAGTCACATCAATGAAAGTGAACGGGATGACCGAAACAGCCGCAGCAGAAAATGAAGCGGTCGTGAGTACGACATCTAACATCACGAACGCAGTTGATGAGATGGCACACGGAGCACAGTCGATTGCAAATGAGTTGCAAGAAACGCTCAGCTCAGTGCATACGATGGCAACTTCATTTGAGACGAGCTTGAACCAGACGAAACAAACGACGGAAGAAACGTCAGAAATGACACGTGAAGTAGCGGCTGGAATTGAAACATTAACGGACCAGGAGCACATTTTAGATCGTTCAAGCGAACGGAATGAAGTGCTTGTCACGCGAATGGACCACTTTGCACGACAAACGGCTGAGATTGAGGCGATGGCGAAGCTTGTCGAAGACGTCGCGGCTCAGACGAATTTACTTGCCCTCAATGCGGCAATCGAGGCAGCCCGTGCGGGAGAAGCGGGACGAGGATTTGCTGTCGTAGCAAGTGAAGTGAAGAAGTTGGCGGAAGAGAGCAACAAGGCGACTCGCTCTATTTTCCACGTCGTCGAGACGATCCAGCAAGAAGTCGTCCGTTTGACGGAAACGGTGAATGAGTCAAAACGCGAGCAAGAGGCGCAATTAGAAGCGTTCGGATTGACGAAAGAAGCATTCAACCGAATCCATGAACGGACAGACCACGTCGCTTCGTTCGTACGCACGATCGAACAAGAGATGCGCACATCGAGTAACGAGGTAAACAACGTCTTGCGTCGGGTTGAAGAAGTATCTGGGGTGACGGAAGAGTTGGCCGCAGGAAACGAAGAAGTGGCAGCCTCGATGAAAGAACAGCAGGCAAGCTTCGATCAAATCTTTACATTGATGCAAGAGTTAGAAGGACAGGCAGCGGCACTCGCTGACCAGGTTCAGCATTTCGAAGAAGAATAATCGAACAGTGAACAGTAGGAACGGAGGCCACGTGATGGTCTCCGTTTTTTCCGTCATTCTATAACCTGTTCATAGAAATTGTGTCGATGAATATCGTTACATGTACGAGTGCGATATGGAACATGCAAACAAATCATTTCCTAAAGTTAAGATTGTGGGGAAGAATGAGACGTGTTTCGAAACAGCTGATTCGCCATACTGAACGTAACAGTCGAACAGGGTGGTGATTCGCTTGGAAAGATGGAAACAACTCGTCATCGGTCTCCTAGTCGTTCTTTTTTTAGGAGTGGGCTATTTGTTTTATCAAAAGGAACCGGAGCAACGAATGGTGGACGAGTTCGTCATGGAACCTGAGGAGGTCACGCCGACCACGACCCCAGAGCGTATGGAGCTCGTTGTGTATGTGACAGGTGCGGTTGAATCTCCGAACGTATATACCGTACCAGAAGGGGCGAGAGTGGGCGATGTGCTCTCTTTGGCAGTCCTGACAGATGAAGCTGACCCAGAGCAGTTAAATTTAGCACAGTTGTTAGTTGATGGAGTCAAAATCATCGTGCCGAAAAAAGGAGAAACACCGATTTCGCAAGACTCAGCGAGTCCTGAGGTCGAAACGAACGGTGTTCATGTCAACAGTGCGACGAAAGAGGAACTGATGACGGTTCCAGGAATTGGTCCAGCCAAAGCCGAGGCGATTTTAAATCATCTGAAAGCGAACGGCCCATTTAAAACATATGAAGCGCTAGGTGATGTGAAGGGGTTCGGCGAAAAGACATTAGAAAGTATGAAGCCATATTTATTGGTACCTTAAGATGCCGCTGTTTCCATTGTTTGCGGTACTCATTGTAACCGGTCTGAAAGAAGGATTCTATTGGGTCTCTGTGGTCGCTATTGTCTTTTATCTGGTCACACGACGTGGGCAAGGCCTGTATGCGAAAGCCGGAGTGATTGGACTCATCTGTATCGCATCGTTCCATACGACCCCTACAGAATCGTTACTGTCAGACACGATTGCCTTCTCAATCGAAAGTCGAAAAGAGAATGGGAAATCGGTAAGACTATACGGGAACGTAGACGATCTTCAGGGCGTCTTACGAGGACGCGAATTAGAACACGGACGACCTGGGGAGACGTGCCTTATGCAAATCGAAGTAGAGGCGTTTCAACCGTTACGAAACACTGGAGGATTTGATGAACGGGATTGGGCGCTGAGTTCAAACGTATCCTTCAAAGGAAAGGTGAAACGAATCGATGCGTGTCGTCCGACAGCAGGATGGGGCGGTCGGTTGTTGCGTTGGAAAGAACAACAACTTCAACAAATTGAGCATCGTCATCGTGAGGATGTCGCATTATATATGGAGGCATTATTGTTCGGGGAGAGTCGAATGCTAGATGAACAGACCTCGTTTTCTTATCGTGTGACGGGCCTTCTTCACCTTCTTGTGATTTCCGGTTCGCATATTGCCATGTTGATTGTGGCCATGCGCGTATTGTTGCACCCGATCCCTATTCGACGTGAGACGAAGACGATATTGATGATCTTTAGTATTACGGTATTCGGATGGATGACTGGTTTTTCTCCACCTGTCGCAAGAGCTGTTGTCGTCGCAGATGTGATACTCTTTATCTCTCTATTCGGTGTGACGGTTCGAGACCCAATTCGGCTCTTGAGTTGGTGTGCGGCGGGCATGTTGGCCGTTCAACCGTTCCTTCTCACGAATCTGGGTTTCCAATTGACGGTCGGGATGACCTTCTTTTTGTTAGTTACGAGACAAATCTGGACAGGACTCATGGAGTTGTCCATTTTCGCACAGCTGTTCGGGTTGATTGTTCTATGGCAAGTTCAACCGGTTCTATCCGTCGCGGCACCGATATGGAATCTCTTGATGGCCATCTGTATCTCGTGGGTCATCATGCCACTCGCATTTGTCACATGGCTGATTCCTTCGATTGCCCCGTTGTTCATGATTGTGTTGGATGCGATCAATGGAATGTTCGCCCTCCACGATGATTTACGACCTTGGCTTCCGTTGCACGATCTGGCATTGCCGTCGCAAATCGCATTGTTGCTAGGATTGTGGGGAAGCTTAACGCTGATGAATCGAAAACGTTGGATCGGATGGGGGGCGGCCATCATGACATGTGGGTTGATTGCGGGATGGTCGGAATGGGCGGAATCCTCACGGGTGACCTTCTTGGATGTCGGGCAAGGTGATGCAATCGTCGTAGAATCGGGAAGAACGGTTGGTGTCATTGATGTAGGGGGCGTATTTCAAGATCCAAACGAACAAAAGCGAAGCACATTTGACCCGGGGGAAGATGTATTGGCCCCTTATTTATGGAAGCGTGGGGAGCGTTCGCTTGATTTTGTCCTGTTGACCCATGCGGATCATGACCACATCGGCGGATTAGAAGGATTATTGAAAGTGGTGACGGTGGAAGAACTTTGGATATCAAAAGAAGTGGCGAATGCTGAAAAACGAGAAGAACTGCTACACTTAGCAGCGGCCTATGATGTATCGGTCCATTATCTCGAGGCAGACGATCGGCCGACGCCATGGATGTGGATTGTGGCACCGAATCGCCCACACGAAGATGAAAATGATCATTCGATTAGCCTGTACATGAACGTAGGTGGCATGCGGTATCTATTAACAGGAGATTTGCCGATAGAAGGAGAAGCAGAGTTACCGACGCTTGATGTCGACGTATTTAAATTAGGGCATCACGGATCCAACACGTCGTCGGGGGAAGAACTACTTGAGCGAATCGATCCAGAATGGATCATTGCGAGTGTCGGTTCGAACAATCGATATGGACATCCGCACATAGAGACGTTACGACGGGTTGTGGGCAGACGTCTATATCGAACCGACTTGAATGGAATGATTGTCTGTGAAGAGAACATGTGTCGGGGGATCATCGAGTAGTACGGGATAAAATGTGATACACTAAAAAACGATTGCTCCCCCGGGGCAATCGTTTGAACACTTATAGACTTAAGAATTTGATGATGACACCGATGAAGAAAATCGTGAAGAAAAAGCCAAATGGGACGATGAAGCCGATCGCAGAGTCGATGGCGTCATTACGTTTGCATTGAACGTCATTTTCAAACGGGTTTTCACTCGGTGGGCGTACTGAGTTGATTTGCATATTAGGTCCCTCCTTATCATACTTCCTTTATAAGTATAGCGAATCATGGGAAGATAATCTATGTTTAGATGAGAATAAATTGTGAAAGTGGTGTGTATTTTGAATGAACCATGGTTACATAATGGAAAACTGGCGAGCGTCTATGTTCTCCATGGCACCGAAAAATATTTGTTAGAGACGTGGGAACGTGAAATCGTGAAGGCGGCCAATCCATCCGGTGATCAATTTGATGTCATGCAACTAGATCTTCAAGAGACGTCACTCGATACGGCGCTTGATGAAGCGGAGACGGTCCCTTTCTTTAGTGAATATCGCACGGTTATCGTGAAAAATGCCCAGTTCTTAACGGGTGCGAAAGAGAAGCAAAAGCACAATGTCGACCGCCTGGCGGAATATGTCGTACAACCGGCGACCTATTCGGTTCTTGTCTTAATTGTTGAGTCAGAAAAACTCGATGAGCGGAAAAAAATTGTGAAGCGCTTGAAAGAGCGTGCCATCGTACTCGAAGCGAAAAAACCGAGCCAAAACGAACTGATGCGATACGTGAACGATGCATTGAGTCGTGAACAACAAAAGATGGAGCGCTCTACGATGGAGCGTCTTTTATTCCTATGTCAGGATGATTGGGGAAAGTTGGTTCGTGAATTAGAGAAGCTACAGTTGTACGCGGGAACGGGTGCGACGATTCCGATTGAGATTGTGAATGATTTAGTTCCCCGTACATTAGAAGATAACGTCTTTCAACTCTCGGAGATTCTCGTCAAACGTCAAGCAGATGCAGCGCTTCGATTGGTTCGGGATTTAGAAAAACAAGGGCAAGAACTGATTGGACTACTCGGGTTGCTTGCTAGACAATATCGGAACATGTACCTGTCAAAACAGTTGACAGAGGCAGGTTATGGAGAAAAGCAAATCGCATCGAAAATCGGGGCCCACCCGTATACAATCAAATTGGCGACACAAGCGAGCCGAGGCTTTTCCGAGGCTCAGCTCGCACGAGCGCTGACCTTGATTGCAGACGCGGATGAAGCTATGAAAACGGGACGTGGTGACAAACAAATCGTGTTCGATACGCTCGTTTGTCAACTGGCCTTATTGTGAGGTGAGGGAATGGGATTCGAACAAGTGACACTTCAAGACGTGATTCCGCTCCGTCATGTTGTGCTCAGACCAGGAAAAGACGTTGAGACGTGTTATTTTGAAGGGGATGAGGCACCGACGACGCGACACTTCGCTTGGGTTGAAGGCAATCGAGTGCTATCGGTCGCTACAGTCATGCTGTCCCCGAAACAAATCGAGGGTGAGGGGATTCCGCTCCAACTCCGTGGTATGGCGACGGATCCTCATGTTTCGGGACAAGGAATCGGCTCTCGGTTTTTACAGGCACTCCATGATGAGCTGGGATGTTCATGGTGGTGTAATGCGAGAGAAGTGGCTGTCCGTTTCTATGAACGAAATGGGCTTACACGAATCGGAGAGCCATTCGACATTCCTGAGATCGGTCCTCATTACATCATGGTATACAAAAAAACAGCCGGCTCCGAATAGGAGGCGGCTGTTTCGTGTGATCTCTAATTAGAGAGCAGCGATACGAGCTGCGAGGCGTGTTAGAGAGCAGCGATACGAGCTGCGAGGCGTGATTTATCACGACCTGCTTTGTTTTTGTGGATAAGACCTTTTGATGCAGCCTTGTCGAGCTTCTTCGTAGCGAGGACGAAAGCTTCTTGAGCAGCTTCTTTGTTTCCTTCGAGTACGAGAGCATCAACACGTTTTACTGCTGTACGCATTGCCGCTTTCTCTTGTGAGTTCGCAACACGACGTTTTTCAGAAGTTTTTGCACGTTTGATTGCTGATTTGATGTTTGCCATTGTTTGTCACCTCCTGAAACAAGAAAGTGTATGTTCTTATTACTTCAAGTAATCATTCAACAGAACAAGCACAATTGTAGCAAACGGTTATATGAAAAGCAACCACTTGATGATTATTCTGAAAACTATCTGTGGTATTGTTGTAGTAGGTCGTACACATTACTTTAGGATTTTGATATAATGACACGGTATGCATGAGAAGGATAGGTGAACCCATATATGAACAAACAAGAATTAGAGAATCGTCAGAAGAAGATTCGTAACTTTTCCATCATCGCGCACATCGATCATGGAAAGTCGACGCTCGCTGACCGGATTCTTGAGAAGACTGGTGCACTCACGGCTCGTGAGATGAAAGAGCAGACGCTTGACGCGATGGACTTGGAGCGTGAGCGTGGAATTACAATCAAATTGAACGCCGTCAAATTGAACTATACGGCGAAAGACGGAGAAGAGTATATTCTTCACTTGATCGACACGCCAGGACACGTCGACTTCACATATGAAGTGTCACGTTCGCTTGCGGCATGTGAAGGTGCGATTCTCGTCGTCGACGCAGCGCAAGGAATTGAAGCGCAAACCCTTGCGAACGTTTATTTAGCACTCGATAACGACCTTGAAATCATTCCGGTCATTAATAAAATCGACTTGCCGTCAGCGGATGTCGAGCGGGTCCGTCAAGAGATTGAAGACGTCATCGGCCTCGATGCGAGTGATGCGGTCCCGACTTCTGCAAAAGCGGGAATCGGGATTGAAGAGATTCTCGAACAAATCGTGGAACTTGTCCCTCCGCCGACAGGTGACCCGTCTGAACCATTGCAAGCACTGATTTTTGACTCATACTATGACGCTTACCGCGGTGTCGTCGCATCGATTCGTATCGTGAACGGTTCAGTCAAAGTAGGAGACAAAGTTCAAATGATGGCGACAGGCAAGACGTTCGAAGTGACGGACCTCGGTGTGTCGACGCCAAAACCGATCTCTGTTAAAGAATTGAACGTAGGAGACGTTGGTACGCTTTCTGCATCCATTAAAACAGTAGGAGATGTTCGCGTCGGGGATACGATCACACTTGCTAAAAACCCGGCAACGAGTCAGCTACCTGGTTATCGCAAGATGAACCCGATGGTTTACTGTGGTTTGTATCCGATTGATGCGGCTAAGTACAATGATCTTCGTGAGGCACTTGAAAAGCTCCAGCTCTCAGATGCCGCACTCGAGTTTGAACCAGAGACGTCGCAAGCGCTCGGTTTTGGTTTCCGTTGTGGATTCCTCGGCATGCTTCATATGGAAATCATTCAAGAGCGAATTGAACGTGAGTTTAACATCGACTTGATTACGACGGCACCATCGGTAATTTATCACGTGACGACGACTTCAGGCGAAGTAATTCACGTCGATAACCCATCGAAGATGCCAGAGCAACAAAAGGTTGATTCAATCGAAGAACCATACGTCAAGGCGGCTGTCATGACACCGAACGACTACGTAGGTGCAATCATGGAACTTTGCCAGAAGAAACGCGGAACGTTCATCGATATGCAATACATCGATACGACTCGCGTCAAAATCACGTACGAGATTCCGCTCAGTGAAATCGTCTATGATTTCTTCGATCAGTTGAAATCGAGCACGAAAGGCTACGCGTCTCTCGATTATGAGTTGATCGGCTACCGTCAATCGCGTCTCGTGAAGATGGATATCTTGCTCAATAACGAAATCGTCGATGCCCTCAGCTTCATCGTTCACCGTGACTTCGCGTACGAACGTGGGAAGGTCATTGTTGAGAAGCTTAAAGCTCTCATTCCACGGATGCAGTTCGAAGTTCCAGTCCAAGCGGCCGTTGGAACTAAAATCGTCGCACGTTCTACGATTAAAGCACTTCGTAAAAACGTTTTGGCTAAATGTTATGGGGGAGATATCTCACGTAAACGGAAACTCCTCGAGAAACAAAAAGAAGGTAAGAAGCGCATGAAGATGGTCGGGTCCGTCGAAGTCCCGCAAGAAGCGTTTATGTCTGTTCTTTCTATGGACGAAGAATAATGAGTTTGAGTCGCCCTGATTTTCGAATCAGGGCGATTTTGTATTTCAGGCAGGAAATGCCCTTTCATATAAGGAAGAGTAAACCCTTAGACAGACTATAGAGGAGGAAACACCGTGTCGACGTATACATACTCTGCGGGTCCTGGCATGCTACCGACAGAAGTGATGCAAGAGATTCAACAACATCTTTTGACGTTTGAGTATGAAGGCGTTTCGATTATCGAAACGAGTCATCGCTCAGCGTCTTTCGAACGTGTGGTCGACTCTCTTGAATTGAGATTGAGAAGACTCATGCATATCCCTGAGAATTACGCTGTGCTTTGGCTACAAGGCGGTGCGACGTTACAATTTTCAATGATTCCGATGAATTTACGGAAGCGGAATCGATTCGCTTATGTGGATACGGGCATCTGGTCTAAAAAAGCGATGGAAGATGCGAAACACTTTGGAGAGGTCGATGTCATTCACCCATTGGTAGATGCGACGGGAAAGATGTCGTTTGAATCGAGCCTTGTCCAAGAGGTGGACTATCTCCATGTGACACTGAACAACACGATTGAAGGGACTCGATTTACACATCTCCCTGAAATCGATGTCCCGCTGATTGCAGATGCTTCCTCGAACATTCTAGCCGAGCAAATCGATGTGGAGCGCTTCGGGGTGATTTATGCCGGAGCCCAAAAGAATATCGGACCTGCAGGACTGACGGTCGTCATCATCCGTCGGGATTTGATTCAGTCGCTTGAGTTGCCGAGTTATCTTCAGTATGGGTCACATGTCGATACGTTATTCAATACACCATCGACCTTCAGCATGTATGTAGCAGAGCGTGTATTGAAGTGGGTGGAAGACCGCGGAGGCGTCGAAGCAATGGAACGATTGAATCATCAGAAAAGTGACAGGGTCTATTCCTATCTTGAAGAGTCGACCTGCTTTTCTCCAATTGTTTCGGGGGAATGTCGTTCATTGACGAACATCCCATTTACAACGGGAGATCAAGAGATGGATCGGCGATTTGAACGATACGCTTTAGAACGTGGATTGCTCGAACTCGGTGGTCATCGTTCGGTAGGGGGCTTACGTGCAAGTCTGTATAACGCGATGCCGCTAGAAGGGGCAGAACGCCTCGTCGACGTCATGAGAGCATTCGAGGAGGAAACCCATGTATCACATCAAAACATTTAATCAAATCGCTGCCGCTGGTCTGAAACGATTTGAGCCAAGAGAGTACGTCATCAATGCATCGGATCAAGCCGATGCTTGGGTACTGAGAAGTCATCAAGTCCACGAAGAGGATATCCCTCCCTATCTTCTCGCCATCGCTAGAGCAGGGGCCGGTGTCAACAACCTTCCGCTCGATCAACTTGCGAAACGAGGAATCGTCGCGTTTCATACACCTGGTGCGAATGCGAATGCGGTGAAAGAACTCGTCCTTGCGAGCATGATCCTCTCGGTACGACCCATTGTGAAAGGACTCAATTGGGTGAATGAACAGACTATCGCATCGCAATCGCAATTAGAAGAAGCGATGGAAGTGCAAAAACGACAATTCCTCGGAGCGGAGTTGCGAGGCAAAAAAGTAGGGATTATCGGTCTAGGAGCCATCGGTGCGTCGCTAGCCAACGATCTTCTCCAACTCGGGGTCGATGTCATCGGATACGACCCTCATCTCTCGGTTGATGCCGCCTGGAATATTTCGAAACACGTCACGCGTGCCAAACATTTAAGTGAGGTACTGGGCAACGTTGATTTACTGTCGATCCATATGCCTTTGACTGAGGAGACTCGATTCAGCATCGACCGGAGTTGGTTCGAACGGATGAAACCGGGGATGACTGTTTTGAACTTTGCGCGAGGAGAGCTCGTGAAAGATGATGACTTATTGAAGGCGTTGCATCATCATGTGGGACTGTATGTGACCGACTTCCCCCGTCACACGTTGATTGGTCATCCGCAAGTCATGGCACTGCCTCACCTCGGTGCATCGACTAAAGAATCGGAAGTCAATTGTGCCATTCAAGCAGTGGAGACGCTGAAGTTGTATCTCGAGACAGGGAATATTCGTTCGTCTGCTAATTTTCCGAACGTCGAGCTTCCTTACACCGGTAAACGCCGTCTTGGAATCTTGCATCGAAACGTCCCGAACATGGTCGGTCAAATCACGGGAGAACTTGCCTCACATGGATTGAATATCGATAACATGGTCAATCGTAGCCGCGGGGAGATGGCGTATACGTTAATTGATTTAGACAACAGTGAGCATGAACCGTTATCGATTCATGCGCTGTATGAAATACAGGGCGTCATCCGCGTCCGGGAATTTTAAGGAGGATCTTATGGTCGTATTTAAACCGTTCAGCCCTTATATGCCTGCGCATCCGGAACGTGTCGCCGCAGACCCGTACGATGTCGTATCGATTGAAGAGGCGCAAGCCGTCATTTCAGAAAATCCTGATTCTTTTTTAGCAGTTGATAAGCCGGAAGCACTTCAATCCGACCTTTCGCTTGAGAAGTGGGGGGATTTGGCGCGTCATGAGCTAGAACGTCTCTATGAGAAGGAGTTGACGGAACGTCCGAATGGATTTTACGTCTATCGATTGACATCGGGACAACGTCAGCAAACCGGTTTAGTCGCCACCTTTTCAGTCGCGGATTATGAAGCCGGTCGAATCAAGATTCACGAATATACACGGGAGGCGAAGGAGCGGGAACGTGTCGAGCATGTCCGGGCGACGCGAGCGCACACCGGTCCCATTCTCCTCAGTCATCCTCCACATGCAAACTTGAAGCAAATCTTACATAAAGCGACAGACGGAGACCCGTTGTTCTCGTTCACGGATGAACGAGGCGTCATGCATGAAGGATTCATGATTCCAAACCGTGAACTCGCTCGTGTCATGATGATTGGCGCAACCATCCCGTCGATCTACATTGCGGATGGACATCATCGTGCGAAAGCGGCAGCGGTCGTTTCCGGGATGGGTGGGGATCGTTCTCAAAAGAATGAACGTACACACTTCTTAGGTGTCCTCTTCCCGAGTGACGAATTGACGATTTTGCCGTATCATCGCGTGCTGACAGCGATTAGTCCAGAAGAGGTAGAGAATATGTTAGACGGACTCTCGTTTTCATACATGATCAATGAGGAGGATGGTCTTGTCCTGCCGAAAGAACATGGCGTCTTTGGAGTCGCCTATCGAGGGAAATATTATCAGTTGACGAAACGGCAAGAGGACAAGGCGCTAGACGTTGCCATCTTACAACGAGATATACTCACGCCGTACTTCAACGTCGAGGATATTCGTACAGACGCGAGAGTCGATTTTGTCGGTGGGAACAAGACGGCCTCGGAATTAGAGAAGCTGACTAAAGTACCAAATCGATTGCTTTTCACGTGCCATGAGACAACGATGTCACAACTGATGCGCGTGGCGGATGATGGTGGCCAGATGCCTCCAAAATCAACCTGGTTCGAGCCGAAATTGAAGAGTGGTTTATTCATTCATCGATTTGATTGATGGCGCAGGCTGGAAAGAACAGACGAAAAGCGTTATAAATGGAATGAGAAGAAAGGGGTGGCCGAAATTGGCTAAAGCCGTATATCTTCACATTCCATTTTGTGAACATATTTGTTATTACTGTGATTTCAACAAGGTGTTTTTAAAAAATCAGCCTGTTGATGATTATTTAGATGCATTAGAACGAGAGATGGTATTGACGCTCGAGGCGTTTCCGACAGAGCGGATTGATACCATCTTTATCGGAGGCGGGACACCGACCGCGCTCAATGAGGAGCAGATGGCGCGCCTGATGGATATGGTCCGCCAACACCTTCTGCCACTCGCGTCAGATGACCTCGAATATTCTGTCGAAGCGAACCCGAACTTTGTGAGTGCGGAAAAGCTTGATACGATGAAAGCAGGTGGCGTCAACCGGCTCAGTTTCGGTGTCCAGACGTTTGATGATGGTGGACTGGAGCGCATCGGCCGTACGCATCGAGCGGATGATGTGTTCGAGACGGTAAGTGAAGCGGCAAAACGCTTTGACAATATCTCGATTGACCTGATGTTCGGTCTTCCGGAACAAACACTTGAACAAATTGACCGTGATTTAGAACTAGCGCTTAAATTACCGATTCAACATGTATCCTCTTATTCGTTGATCCTCGAACCGCATACCGTCTTTGCGATTCAAGATCGAAAAGGGAAGCTCCGTTTACCGGGAGAAGATGTCGAAGTCGAAATGTACTTGAAAGTGATGGAGACGCTTGAACGCCATGGTCTCCAACAATATGAAATCTCCAACTATGGCTTGCCTGGTCGGGAGAGCCGTCACAATCAAGTGTACTGGCGCAATGAAGAGTACTATGGATTCGGAGCCGGTGCGCATAGTTATTTAAACGGGACACGTCGCGCCAATATCGCTCCGATTCCTCACTATATTAAAGCAGAAGGCATCCCTGTGAAACGGGTGACCGAGCTGGAAGAAGTGGAAAAAATGGAAGAAGAGCTCTTCCTCGGCCTGCGTATGCGTTCCGGGGTCTCGCTTCAGACGTTTGAACAGAAGTATGGAGTGTCGCTCGATGATGTGTTCGGTCACGTCATCGAAGAGTTAGTGAAGAAGTCACTGATTGAACGAACGGGTACACATATCCGTCTAACGGCATCCGGTTTGCCACTCGCCAATGAAGCATTTGCAGCCTTTATTGGAGAAGCAAAACTTGAACATGCTGATTCATAAAAAAATGGACAAGTCCTTCGTGAGGATTTGTCCATTTTTTTATTATAAGACGAGATCTCGATAGAGCGGTGTAAGGCGACCGAACGTGTCTTCGACTAATGCAAGGAACGCGTCTTCGTTTTGAAGAATCGATGCATCGGCAGGAAGTTGACGACCAATCAAGAAATCAGCCTTTTTAACAGTGCCGAATCGTTCAAGTAGTGATTGAATGTCTTCGTTTGACGTATCCTCAACAAGAAACGCTTCTTTTTTCATATGGTCGCCCGCGATATGGAAATCAGAGAATGTTGATTTCAAATCGATTTGTTGCAGGTGTTTCGCGATTGCGTCTTTGTTCGGCATCTCATAGATGAACGCAAGCCAAATGAAGACACGATCGTCGAAGAGCCCAACTTGTAAGTGTGGATGTTTTTTGTACCCGCGTTTGTCGTGACAGATCGCCATCCACGTATCTTTAGGTGGGTTCACTGTCCGACGAGCGTGCTTCGCCACATGTAAATAAAGAGGGATACCGACATCAGCCTCAAGCCCTGGCCCGACTTCGTCATAAATCCGATGGAAGAGCGGTTGAATATCCGAACGGATGCCAGACATTCGCTCGTCGAGTCCTTCTTGTTTAAATACATTAAATTGTTTTGTTGTAAACATGTAATCACCTCACGTTCTATCATAACGAAATGAGTTTTTATTTTCATTTCATAGGTTTGCCAACTTGAAAAAAGGTGAAAAAATCCGAGTGTATGAATTGACAAATAGTGAGAACGTGATAATATTTGAAGTGTGATTAGCACTCGTTAAATATGAGTGCTAATAAAGCGGGGTAACTTTTTCAGAGAGGAGTGATGTTGTGCTGACAAATCGACAATTGCTCATTCTTCGAGCCATCATTGATGATTACATCCAGACGGCTCAGCCGGTCGGTTCGCGGACGTTGTCGAAACGGGACGATTTGACGTTTAGTTCAGCAACGATTCGGAATGATATGGCCGATTTGGAAGACATGGGGCTGATTGAAAAACCGCATACTTCTGCAGGTCGTATCCCGTCAGAGGTCGGCTATCGATATTATGTGGACCATCTCGTCGAGAAACAAATTATCGACGAACGGGAGACCGGTCGACTAGAAGAACGGTTAAAACAATCTTCAAAAGAGTCTGAAATCCTGATTCGACAAGCTGCAGATCTCCTTTCTGATTTGACCAATTATACGACGGTCGCCCTCGGTCCAAATAGCCAAATGGAAACGTTGGCCCGTGTGGACTTTATGCCATTAGACGAGCGGCGTGGTGTTGTTCTCATCGTCACGGATCAAGGTCATGTCGAGCATCGTACTGTCATGTTTGAATCGCGTGTCGCTCCAGACGTCATCGAGGAAACGATTCGACTACTGAACGACCGCCTTGTCGGAACGCCAATCGGACAATTGAAAATCCGTATCGGCGAAGAAGTTGCCAAATTGCAACTTGCTCAGCGACAGCAGTACGAGAACATGATGCAACTGATTCAATCAACGGTCGGAATACAGACGCCATCCTCACTCTATTTGGGTGGCAAGAAGAAAATCTTCAACCAACCCGAGTTTCAGACGCTCGACACGTTACGTCCATTCCTAGAATGGATTGATGAGCAAGAACGATTGACACACTGGCTCGAATCGTTGCCAAATCGCGAGATTTATGTGAGCATTGGGAGCGAGAACGGAATTGTCGCCCTTCAAAATTGTAGTGTCATCACCTCGGATTATACACTAGACGGAAAAACATTCGGTACAATCGCTATGATTGGTCCAACGCGTATGAATTACCGTCATGGTGTCCAAATGATGGGACAAATTATCGAAGCGTTGCGACGAACGAAACTAGATGAGTGACGGAAAGGAGTTTTACTATGACAGCAGATCACCAAAACGGGCATGAACAAGATGACGTGCTTGAAGAAAAATCTGTAGACTCGACACAAACAGAAGAGAATGAGTCGACTGAATCAAATGAAGATGAGGTTTTAAATGCTGAGATTGTGGAAGAAAGTTCTGAGGGGACGGACTTACAAAAAGAAATCGAAGCATTGAAAGCGAGCGAGCTTCGGATTCGTGCCGACTTTGACAACTTCCGTCGTCGGACGAACGAAGAGAACGCCAAACGCGTCAAGTTTGCTTCACAGTCTGTCATTGAAAAATTGATTCCGCTTATTGACAACTTTGAGCGTGCACTTCAAGTAAACGCAACTTCGGAGGATGCGAAGCAGATTCAATCAGGAGTCGATATGATTCATCGTCAACTGCTTGACGTATTAAATGCTGAGCAAGTCGAAGTGATTGAAGCAGTCGGACAGCCGTTCGACCCGAATTTCCATCAAGCAGTCATGCAAGAACCGAGCGATGAGTTCGAGTCAGGTATCGTGACGATGGAGCTTCAAAAAGGATATACGATGCACGGTCGAGTCATTCGCCCGAGCATGGTAAAAGTTGCAGAATAATACTACTTAACGAGACGGAGGAATAAACGATGGGTAAAATTATCGGTATTGACTTAGGGACAACAAACTCATGTGTGGCAGTAATGGAAGGTGGCGAAGCAGTCGTCATCTCGAACGCAGAAGGTAACCGTACGACTCCTTCGGTTGTTGCATTCAAAGGAGAAGAGCGTCAAGTAGGTGAGGTCGCGAAACGTCAGGCCATCACGAACCCGAATACGATCCAATCAATTAAACGTCACATGGGAACGTCACATACAGTCGACGTAGACGGCAAGAAATTCACACCACAAGAAATCTCGGCAATCATTTTGCAAAAGTTGAAAAAAGATGCTGAAGACTACCTCGGTGAAACAGTCACGGAAGCCGTCATCACAGTTCCTGCATACTTCAACGACGCGGAGCGTCAAGCGACAAAAGATGCTGGTAAGATTGCTGGTCTTGATGTCAAGCGAATCATCAACGAGCCAACAGCTGCGGCACTCGCTTACGGTCTTGATAAAGGCGAAGACCACACGATTTTGATCTATGACCTCGGTGGTGGTACGTTTGACGTTTCCATCCTTGAGCTTGGTGACGGTGTATTCGAAGTTGTCGCTACAGCTGGTGACAACCGTCTCGGTGGAGATGACTTCGACCAAAAAGTCATCGACTACCTCGTTGCAGAGTTCAAAAAAGAGAACGGCATCGACCTCGGCAAAGACAAGATGGCACTTCAACGTTTGAAAGATGCTGCTGAAAAAGCGAAGAAAGACCTTTCAGGTGTGACAAGTGCACATATCAGCCTTCCGTTCATCACAGCAGGTGAAGCAGGGCCACTCCACTTGGAGATGACACTCACACGTGCGAAATTTGAAGAATTGACGGCTGACCTTGTCGAACGCACAATGGAACCGACGCGCCGTGCCTTGAAAGACGCAGGACTCACACCATCTGACCTCGACAAGATCATTCTCGTTGGTGGTTCGACACGTATCCCTGCTGTTCAAAAAGCAATCCACGACTTCACGAAGAAAGAGCCGTTCAAAGGGGTAAACCCGGATGAAGTCGTTGCACTTGGTGCAGCAATTCAAGGTGGAGTTCTTGCTGGAGACGTGAAAGACGTCGTTCTTCTCGATGTGACTCCACTCTCACTTGGAATCGAGACAATGGGTGGCGTGATGACGAAACTCATCGATCGCAACACGACAATCCCAACATCGAAATCACAAGTGTTCTCGACTGCAGCCGATAACCAGCCTGCTGTTGACATCCACGTTCTTCAAGGGGAACGTCCGATGGCACCAGACAACAAGACACTTGGTCGCTTCCAATTGACGGATATTCCACCAGCACCACGTGGTGTGCCACAAATCGAAGTTAAATTCGATATCGATGCAAACGGAATCGTTCACGTATCGGCGAAAGACCTCGGTACGAACAAAGAACAATCGATCACAATCCAATCATCTTCAGGTATCGATGAAGCTGAAATCGAGCGTATGGTGAAAGAAGCCGAAGCGAACGCAGAAGCAGATAACAAACGTAAAGAAGAAGCAGAACTTCGCAACGAAACAGACCAACTCGTCTTCGCGACAGACAAGGCGATCAAAGATCTTGGTGAGCAAGTAGAAGAGGCGGACAAAGAAAAAGCAGAAGCTGCGAAAGAAAAAGCGAAAACTGCTCTCGAAGGTTCAGACCTTGAGGCGATCCGTACAGCCAAAGACGAATTGTCAGCTGTCGTTCAAGAGTTGACGCAAAAAGTATATGCTAAAATGGCTGAACAGCAAGGTGCTGAAGGCGCAGAACCACAAGCGGAAGCGAAACAGGACGATAATGTCGTGGACGCAGAGTTTGAGGATCTCGACGACCGTAAATAAACAGCCGTTGTAAAGGAGAGCGCCAAAGCAGGTTTCTGCTTTGGCTCTTTCCATGTTAAGGTAGAATCGGTAAAATCGATACGTAGTTAGTGAGGATAGGAGCGAGAATAGTGGCGAAACGAGATTATTATGAAGTGCTCGGGCTCGACAAGTCGGCCTCAGCACAAGACATCAAGCGGGCATATCGAAAATTAGCCCGTCAATATCACCCGGACATCAACCAAGAAGCAGATGCTGCCGACAAGTTCAAAGAGATTGGTGAAGCGTATGAAGTACTCTCAGACGAACAGAAACGGGCCCAGTATGACCGATTCGGTTTCGAAGGGGCCAATCAGTTCGGAGGAGGCGGTGACTTCCAAGGCGGCTTCGGAGATATCTTTGACATGTTTTTTGGAGGTGGTGGGCGCCGTCAAGATCCGAATGCTCCACGTCGCGGTGAAGACTACCAGTACGTCGTCGATCTCGACTTTATGGAAAGTGTCACAGGTAAAACAGAGACGATTGAACTCGAAATCGAAGTAGAATGTGACACGTGTATGGGAAGTGGAGCAAAACCGGGCACGAAACCGGAAACGTGTAATCGATGTGGCGGTAGCGGCGTCGAAACGGTCGAACAGAACACGATTCTCGGTCGTATGGTCAATCAGCGTCCATGTAGCCAGTGTCACGGAAGTGGTAAGACGATTAAAGAAAAATGTCCGACGTGCCATGGCTCAGGTCATGTGAAGAAGAAACAAACCGTCGAGGTCAAAATCCCAGCCGGTATCGATAACGGTCAACAGATTCGTCTCTCTGGTAAAGGTGGTCCAGGCGTGAACGGTGGTCCAGCAGGAGACTTATACGTCGTCGTTCGTGTCAGAGCACATGAGATTTTTGAACGTGTCGACCAACACATCGCAATGGATATGCCAATTACATTCGCCCAGGCTGCTCTCGGTGCGGAAATCGAAGTACCAACAGTTCACGGGAATGTGAGCTTGAAAGTACCTGCAGGGACACAAACCGGTTCGAAATTCCGTTTACGCGGTAAAGGAATGCCGAGTGTTCGTGGTGGTGCAAATGGTGACCAGTATGTCAGTGTCATCGTGATGACGCCGAAAAACATGACAGACCGTCAAAAAGAGTTACTGCGTGAATTTGAAGAAATTAGCGGAGAGTCCGGTGTCGAAGAGGAACATGGCATGTTCCAAAAAATGAAAAAGTTCTTTAGTCACTAAAAGGAGTGTGTACGAACGATGAAATGGTCTGAAATTTGTGTCCACACGACACAACTTGCGGTAGAAGCAGTATCCAATTTACTACACGAAGTGGGGGCACAAGGTGTCGTCATCGAGGACGTGGAAGATTTCGACAGAATGATGGCGGAGGACCATTTCGGAGAAATTTGGGACGTTTCGGATCGTGAAACGTATCCAACTTCTGGCGTACACGTCAAAGCGTATGTCCCGGCCTCAGGTGATTTTCAAGATTTACTTTCGAATCTTAAAAAAGAAATCGAACGACTTCGCACGATGCTCGACATCGGATCTGGAGACGTCTCGGTCGCTGAAATCGATGAAGAGGACTGGGCACACTCTTGGAAGCAGTATTATAAGCCGGTAAAGATTTCGCAACAACTAACCATCGTTCCTTTATGGGAAGAGTACACCCCGCAGCCGGAAGAGAATGTGATTTTGCTTGACCCGGGTATGGCGTTTGGCACAGGAACGCATCCGACGACAATGCTCTGCATTCAAGCGATTGAGAACTACATCCAGGAAGGTGACCGTGTCATTGATGTCGGTACAGGATCGGGTGTATTGTCGATTGCAGCAGCAAAACTTGGTGCAACGAAGGTAAAGGCACTAGACTTAGACTCGGTCGCAGTCGAAGCTGCTCGTCAAAACGTTGAGACGAACGGAGTGGGCGAACTCGTTCAAGTGGACACAGGTGATCTTCTGAAAGGTGTGGAAGGCGAGTACGATTTAGTCGTAGCGAACATTCTTGCTGACGTCATTCTCCTTTTCATCGAAGACGCCTATGCACGTACGAAGTCAGGTGGGCGCTTCATCACCTCTGGAATTATCGGAGAGAAGCGGGCTGAAGTGACGAATGCTTTGGTCGCTGCTGGATTTGAGATTGAAGAGACGCGCGTGATGGAAGACTGGGTCGCGATTATCGCCAAGAAGGGGTAAGTTATGCAACGTTATTTTTTGACAAAAGAAGCCTTTAAAGGCGAAGCGGTGATCCTTCCTTCAGACGTGGTCCACCACATCGGTACAGTCTTACGACAAGGTCCTGGATATGAGATGGTCCTGTTGGATGGTACAGGTGTTGAGTATGCCTGTGTCGTGACATCGCTTGAGAAGAAGAGCGGGGAAGCGAAAGTCACGTCATCGCGACAGGCGACGACTGAGTTGCCAATCGAGGTGACTTTGGCGTATGCACTCCCGAAAGGGGACAAAGTCGAGCTCGTCGCCCAAAAAGCGACGGAGCTTGGCGTTCACCATCTGTTGTTGTTCGAATCAGCGCGCTCTGTCGCCAAATGGGATGGGAAAAAAGCTCCGAAAAAAGTGGAGCGGATTCAAAAGATTATGCAAGAAGCGGCTGAACAATCCTATCGTGCCGTAGTACCGACGTGTTCCTACATCTCTCCGAAAGAGCTTCATCAGAAAATGGAGGGCTATGATGCCGTCATCATCGCGTATGAAGAGTCGGCAAAAGAAGGGGAACAGTCTGCTTTCGCACAACTGTTGACTCAACTGAAACCGAAACAACGCTTTCTCGTCATCACGGGACCTGAAGGTGGATTCGATATGAATGAAATCAATCAATGGACTCAGGCTGGAGCGACTGCATGTGCATTTGGACCACGCATTCTTCGGTCTGAAACGGCGCCGCTTTATGCATTATCTGCGATTTCTTTCGCGCTTGAACTCAACAAATGACATGAAAAACGGATGACCTGATTGAGGTCATCCGTTTTTTGTATCGCTTATTTTTTGTTAATTGTAATTACTTTTTTCGTGACGTTCCCGGCAAGGTCGGTCACTTCGAACGTGAAGGTATTCTTTCCTTTCGCTGTCACTGGAAGTGTGATTGTTCCCGTGCGTGAGAATGCACGCATCGCGTATGGTTCTTTCAACGTATAGTTCCATTTCAAGTCCCCGTTGACCCGAAGCTTGATTTCGTCGAAGTTATCCTTTACTTGAACTTTCACGTTTACAGACTTCTGTTTAGCCGATACGTTCTTCGGTACGTTTGTCACCGACAATGTTGCTTTCGTTGAGTCGACAAAGATTGGGCGGACGAAGTTCGTCACGTTCCCAGCAGTGTCTTCTGCGACAAAGCGGACTTTGTGGAAACCATCCTTATATGTGCGTGTCGTATTGAACGTATATTGTTTCGCTGACACGTCATATTTGAGTGGTACGTCGACCCCGTCTACCGTGAACGATGCGATTTCAGAGGCATCCTTGATTTGACCGATCAATGGAACGATGGATGTACCGTAAGGAGACAAGGCGAGTGGTGCATCGACAAAGATACCAGGTTTGGCCGCATCATTTTCTGTTGAAACATTTCGAGTGATCACGTTCCCGGCATTGTCTGACACACGAACTGAAAGCTGATCTGTAGTCTCGAGCGGCTGTTCAAGTGTGAAGTTCGCTGAAGCTTTCGCTTCTTTTGCCACGACTTTCCCGTTGATGAGGAATTCGATACCGTTGATTCCAGCAAAGTCATCCGACGCTTTGACGCTTGCTACGTTGTCGTCCCAACGAAGCGTGAAGCGTGGGTCTGTGTAATCTACTTTGACAGGGATGCGCATCGTTTGAGCTTGTTTCTTCATGTAATCGATGCTTGCTTCGATTTCATAGTAATATGTGCCTTTTGGCGCCATCTTCCCATTCAATTTTCCGTCCCAAGCGTTATCCGCTGCGTAATAGTAATAATCACCACTTCCACCATCGAAGTAGTTCTTTCTCAATTCGTCTTCCATCTTGAGGGTGCGAAGGACGTTCCCTTTCTCATCTACGACGCGATATTTGATGTCTTTCGCATTGCGTAATAGCGAGAAGACTGGAGTAGCCGTATCTTTCGACCCGTCTCCGTCCGGTGAAATGGCAACCGCTTCGCTAGCCACAGATTCATCTAGTTTTTCACCTAAGTAGTTTCCTTCTGCATCCACCAATCCAGAGACGCCATAGAATGCGCCTTCTCCATAGATTGTCTCGTCAAAGATCGGCGCTTTGCCCCAATCCCCTTCAAATCCGACGATTGGAACGACGAGAGATGGATGACCATCTGTACCGCGCGGATCAGTCAAACGAAGGAATCCGTCGACGAAATAGCCGTTCTCAAAGACAGATTTAGCGGATACAGTGCCTTCCAATGTTTCAGGATTCAACACTTTTGCTTTCGAGACATCGATTGAAACGTTAATTTCCTTCTTCTGTTTTGCTTTCAACGTGACTTTACTTGTGTTTGATCCGTTAATTTTAATGATCGCTTGTTGAAGTGCTTGCGCTTCCATCGCATTTTGAACGATTCCGTCTTTGTTTTTGACAGCGAGATCCGTTTGCAACGATGCGGCTACATCATAAGTTAACGATTCAGTCGACGTGTTCTCGACGACGATCGTGAACGATGCTTTGCTCTTCGACAACTCTTTTAAAGCGACTTTTGCTTCTTTTGTCGACTTCTCATATGCGACAGCAGGAGAGGTGACGGCTGCATGCAATTGCATGAGACCTGCTCCGGCCCGACGTGGTGAGTATGGGAGTGATTGTTTCAATTCTTGGTTATACGGTCCGATATCTGTGACAGGCTTCGACGTGTTGAGTAACAAGTTTTTCGCCATCGTGACACGTGCTTTTCCACTCAATTTGAAGTCACGGTCCACACGCTCAAGGACGAGGGCCGCCCCTCCGGCAACGTGTGGTGCTGCCATCGATGTTCCGCTCATCAACCCATATTGGTTATCGTTGAACGTAGAGAAAATTTGGCCACCTGGAGCAGAAAGCTCTGGCTTGAAGTCAAGGTTCGGTGTGACGCCCCACGATGTGAAATCAGACATCGCACCGGCTGAACGGTTATTGACACTGATGCGGTCACCGGCAAACGTCACTTGAAGCGGACCGTCTGCTAACTTGTCTTTCAGTTCATTCCCGTCCTGGATGCTGAGTGAAGCCATCGGAATTTGAGGTTGATCGAGAGCCATCGAGACATAATCGCCGTGACCGACCGCACCACGTACGATGACACCTGCTGCGCCTTGCGCTTCAGCTGTTTTTTGGATCTGCGAGTAGAAGTAACCGCCGTCGCGAACAGCAAGGACGAGTTTTCCTTTTACGTCCTTTCCTTCATAATTCTCCGGTTGTCCGTCTCCGACATATACGATGTCGTATGTTCCTTCTTTGAAGGCAGGGCCGTCTTGTTTCTTCCATCCAATCTTCTCATCACCGACTCGGAATGCATCCAATTGAATTTGATCGTTCTCAAGAGAGGCGACCGATGTAGACGCTTGACTGACACTCGGTGCCCCAACGACGCCCGTATCTGGGTTTGAAGCAGTCGGCAAGTCAAATCCGTGACCGAAGTATGCGGAGTTCCCAGCAGAAATCGACATAAAGATGCCGTTGTCGACAGCACGTTGAACGGCTTGTTGCTCTGGAGAATCGGCATCGACGAAACCGGCTGTTGATCCGAGGCTCATGTTGATGACGTCAGCACCGAGTTTAATGGCATCATCAATTGCTTTGATATAGATATCTCCATATGTAGACGCATAGTTCGGGTCGTTACTGAATACTTTCAATCCCAAAATTTGTGCTTCCGGTGCGACACCTTTGATCCCACCGTTTTCTAAGTCACCGTTTGCGGCAACTGTACCGGAAACGTGCTGTCCGTGCATGGAAGCGCCAGGTGAATCATCTTTGATGTCATTGTTCTCATCGTAGTAGTTATATGCGTATGGAACTTTCTCGTTGACGTATTCGCCTGGGAGACCGAACGATGTGATGGCTTGATTGATCTCAGATTGAGTCAACTCTGCCGTTTTGGCGTCTGTGATCTTATAATCCCGGTGCTCAGGGTCGATTCCAGAATCGATGACGGCGACGACAGTACCTTCTCCGGCAAACCCGTAATCTCCCCACGTTTGTTCGGCTTGAACCATGCCATTACTCGTGATCATATCCGGTTTGACTTCTGGGCGCTCATACTCGTTGACAATGTGAACGGTCGCCACTTCAGGTAATGCTTCGACTTTGGCGATTTCACTTGTAGACAAGAATGTAGAGAAGCCATTAAAGACGGTCGTGAATTCTTCAATCGGTGTAGCCGTTACGCCTTGTTTCTTCAAGGCGGACTTGGCACGTTTTTGTTCTGATTGAACAGATTGTTGTGCCTTATTTTGCTCTGATTTCGACAATTCATTAAATTTCTTTCCTTTTTGAGCGGCTTCGGCAATGGCAGGATCCCCGACGAGCTCTACAACGACCCGAACTTTTTTCTGTTTTTTCTCAAGAACCAATTTCGGTTTAACGGAAGCTTCTGCTGAAACAGAAGTTGTTCCAGCTTGAATCAGTGCAGGTGACAAGGCGATGCATGTGGCGAGTGAAGCGTTTAAATAGATTTTTTTTCGTGACAACGTATGGACCCCCTAAAATTTGTTATTACCTGTAAAAAATAAAACATAGACTTACATTGAGAATTATCATATCGCTATTCAGATAAAAAAGAGTGGATTTATTTGTAAAATAGGTAAGTGTTTTTGCACAAATTTTAATGTTCTGACAATTACTAAAGACCTAACACATAAGACCTATATCCAATTGCATATGATGCGTGAATCTAGCGAATGACTTGAAATGAATAAAAAAACCTGTTAATGTAACGTTAAAGTTAAATACCAATAAAACATATCAAATTAGTAAGAATTAAGATTGGGGTAGCGATATGAACTTACCATTCATGGACATCTTTAAGGATTGGGCAAAGGATTATGATACGACGGTCGAGGGGCATGATGAGCAATATCACGAAGTGTTCATCGGATATGAGCAAATGCTCGATGAGGTTGCCCTACATGTCGAAGGAAGGGTACTTGAGTTTGGTGTCGGAACAGGAAACTTGAGCAGTCGAATTATAAAAGGGCATCCGTTGATGGCGATTGAACCGTCGCCGGAAATGCGACAAATTGCTATTGAAAAGTTGGGGATTGAAGTACTCGAAGGTGATTTTCTCCGATATCCGAAGTTATCACATGTAGATACGATCGTATCGTCATATGCTTTTCACCACTTGACAGATTCTGAAAAGGCCACGGCCATTGGTCGATATGTCGAAGACTGGGAACACCCGAAGTTCGTGTTGCTTGATACGATGTTTGAGTCACCAGCAGCTCGTCAGGACATCATCGATTGGGCGACTGCGAAAGGGTACTCGGACCTCGTCGAAGATTTAAATCGTGAATACTATCCATATACGTCAACGATTCGTTCCATGTTAGAAGAGAACGGATACAACGTGACGATGACGCAGAAAAACAAGTTTGTCTGGCTCGTAATAGCCACTAAATAACGAGGAGGAATTACTCATGAAAACATATAATGTTGAAAGTTTTAACTTGGATCATACGAAAGTACAGGCGCCTTTTGTCCGTTTAGCTGGTGTGAAAGAGGGAACAGCAGACACGATTTATAAATACGATATTCGTTTCATTCAACCGAACGAAGGACTCATGCCGATGCGCGCGGTTCATTCACTTGAGCATTTGATTGCCGAGAACAGTCGCAATCATTCTGAAGACATCGTCGATATCTCGCCGATGGGTTGCCAGACAGGCTTCTATTGGACGATGCTCAATGATGGGAACTACGAACGAATGCTTGACCTCGTGGAAGCGACGCTGCGTGATGCGATGAACGCTGAGGAACTACCGGCGCAAAACCTTGTTCAATGTGGGAATGCGAATCATCATGATTTCGAAGGTGCCAAAAAATTAGCGGCAGACATGCTCGCAAAACGAGATGAATGGCATATCGTCTTCAAGGACGAGGCATAAGATGATTGTCCGTGACGTCTATGAACTCATCGGAGACACACCGCTCATTGAACTTCAAACGCTTCCTGTACCAGCGAATGTAAAAGTGTACGGGAAGCTCGAGATGATGAATCCAGGTGGGAGTGTTAAAGACCGACTCGGGATGAATTTGATTGAACGGGCGATCGAGCGTGGCGATGTGGCACCCGGTGGAACGGTGATCGAACCGACAGCAGGCAATACGGGGATCGGGCTTGCGCTCGCTTGCCAACGATTCGGGATTCGCCTCATGACGGTCACTCCTGAAAAATTCAGTCAAGAGAAGCAGGCATTGATGCGACTGCTCGGAGCAACAGTCGTCAACACGCCGACGGAACTCGGCATGAAGGGCGCAATCGCACATGCCATTGAGTTGGCTAAAGAACATGACGCCTATGTCCCAGAACAGTTCTCGAACCCGGATAACCCGGATGCTTACGTCGACATCCTTTCCCATGAGTTGTTGAAAGATGTGCCACAAATTGACGTATTTGTAGCGGGAGCGGGGTCAGGTGGAACATTCACCGGTGTCGCCAAATCATTAAAGCCACTTGGAACGAAAACTGTCGTCGTGGAGCCGGTCGGTTCCATTTTGAATGGCGGTGAACCAGGACCACATAAAACAGAAGGAATCGGCGTCGAAAAATGGCCACCCTTTTTGGAGAGGGCTTACGTCGATGCGATTCATACCATTACAGATGAGGAAGCCTTCTACTACGTGGCACATTTAGCGAAACAGGAAGGTTTGCTCATCGGTAGTTCTTCAGGGGCTGCCATTGCAGCATGTGTAAAAGAAGCGAATCAATTAACGGAAGGCACGATTGTCACCATCTTGCCTGATAGTGCAGAACGATATTTAAGTCAAGGAATTGTCAAGGAGGCAGAACATGCGTACAAAGACAGCACTCATTCACGGCGGTAAAACGACGGACCCGTTGACAGGGGCCGTCACGCCACCGATTTATCAAACGAGCACGTATAAGCAAGACGGGATTGGTAACTTGCGGGAAGGGTACGAATACTCACGTTCAGCAAACCCGACACGGACGGCATTAGAGACATTGATTGCCGACATCGAAGGCGGTGTGCAAGGATTTGCATTCGGATCTGGGATGGCAGCCATCTCGACGGTGCTTATGTTATTGAAATCTGGAGACCACGTCATCGTCGGGTCTGATGTATATGGAGGAACGTACCGTGTATTCAATCGAGTATTTCAGTCACGAGGCTTGGAAGCAACTTTTGTCGATACATCCGATGAAGCAGCGGTTCGGGATGCGCTTCAAGCGAACACGAAAATGATTTATGTCGAGACCCCGACAAATCCTCTCTTGAACGTGACGGACATTCGGGCGATGCGTACGATTGCCGATGAAGCAGATGTGTTACTCGTCGTGGACAATACGTTTATGACCCCTTACTTCCAAAATCCGATTGATCTTGGTGCAGACTACGTCCTTCACAGTGCCACAAAGTACTTAGGCGGACATAGTGACGTCGTAGCGGGACTTGTTGTCGCGCGAACGGAAGAGCAGGGCGAAGCTTTGGCGTTTCTTCAAAACTCTGTTGGCGCAGTCCTTGGACCACAAGATAGCTTCCTTGTTGTACGGGGAATCAAGACGTTGGCTGTTCGGATGGAAGAGATTGAATCGAATGCACGTGCATTGGTTGAATTCCTTCAGTCGAACGAGTCTGTATCACGCGTGCTCCATCCAAGTGTATCCAGTGAGGAAGCGAAGCGGATTCATTTATCGCAGGCACGTGGATTCGGTGGGATGATCGCATTTGATGTCGGTTCAGCGGAAGCGGCAGAAATGATGGTAGCGAAGACGAAATACTTCACGCTCGCAGAAAGTTTAGGAGCGGTTGAGAGTTTGATTAGTGTTCCGGCACGCATGACACATGCCTCGATTCCAGCCGAACGCAGAGCGGAACTTGGCATCACCGATGGGCTCGTCCGTATTTCGGTCGGACTTGAGGACATTGATGACTTGATCGAAGACTTGGCACAAGCATTAACAGCAATTGAACAAGTGAACCAATAAACGGTCAGGGCGCGATTTCGCGCCTTTTTTTCATGAAACAAAAGTCTTGTATCGGGAGTCTTTCATCGACTAAACTGTCTTTAACTTGTAAGAGAGCGGGTGAACGTGTGAATAAGGGAGTATGGACGACAATCGGGGCGTACGTCATGTGGGGCGTCCTTCCGATTTATTGGAAATTTTTGCAAGAAGTACCGAGCGGTCAAATTTTAGCACATCGAATCGTTTGGTCATTTTTATTTATTCTACTCGTTCTGAGATGGACAAATCAGTGGAAAGAGTTCGGTTACGCACTTCGACATCCGGCTACACGAAACGCATTCATGTTGAACGGATTCATCGTCAGTGCCAACTGGTTTGTATACATATGGGCTGTCAATCACGGATATATCATTGAAGCTTCTCTCGGGTACTACATCAATCCTCTCGTCAGTATGGTGTTAGGGGTGCTCGTCTTTCGGGAATCATTAAATCGAGTCCAATGGATGGCCGTTGGGATTGCATCAATTGGCGTCCTCGTTTTGACGTTAGGATACGGCACGTTCCCATGGATTTCATTCGTCTTGGCGAGTACGTTCGGATTCTATGGAATGGTGAAGAAACGACGTCCTCTTGCTTCTACGGTCAGCCTAGGAATTGAAACGCTGGCGGTGGTCCCGGTGGCATTGCTCTTCCTAGGAAATCAAGTTGTCACCGACAATATTGCGTATAACATGTCGCCTGTCATTTGGATCGCCCTTCTTGGAACGGGCGTGGTCACGGCGTTACCTCTTCTCCTGTTTGGGTACGGTGCACAACATATCCCGTTCACGCTTGTCGGGTTTCTTCAATTTATCGCACCGACACTTAGCTTGATTATCGGGGTCGTCATGTACCATGAACCGTTCACGGCATACCATGTCTTTGCCTTCACCTGCATTTGGCTCGCTATTTTCTTCTTTAGTTGGAACAGTTGGGTCGTCGCTCGTAAACGTCGTCAGTTGATTTAGATTTGAAAGCTGTTACATCTCATCAAAACATGGTAATATGTTAGATGTCAGACTTATTTGTCAGAGGAGGAAATGAATCATGGAATTAGCCCGTTATATCGACCACACAGCTTTAAAGGCTGAAACAACAAAAGATCAAATTACAACACTTTGTGCAGAAGCGCTCGAATACAAATTCGCAAGCGTTTGTGTCAACCCGACATGGGTCAAATATGCAGCAGAACAACTCAAGTCAGATGATGATGTCAAAGTATGTACAGTCATCGGTTTCCCACTTGGTGCAAACACACCTGAGGTAAAAGCATTTGAAACAAAAGATGCGATTGCCAATGGAGCAGATGAAGTAGACATGGTCATCAACATCGCAGCACTCAAAGATGCTGACTACGATCTCGTAGAACGTGACATCCGTGCGGTTGTCGAAGCGGCAAACGGTACACTCGTCAAAGTCATCTTCGAAACATGCATGCTTACAAAAGAAGAAATCAAAAAAGCTGCCGAACTTTCAGTGAAAGCTGGAGCAGACTTCGTCAAAACATCGACTGGTTTCTCGACTGGTGGCGCGACAGTTGAAGACATTCGCCTCATGCGTGAGACGGTCGGACCTGACATCGGCGTAAAAGCTTCAGGTGGCGTCCGTGACTTCGAAGGTGCGAAAGCGATGATCGATGCTGGTGCGACACGTATCGGTGCTTCAGCAGGTATCGCGATTGTCACTGGTGGACGTTCAGACAGCGACTATTAATAAGTGGTTGACCACACGACTTAATTTCACTATAATATGATATGACGTGTGAAACACGTTTCCTTAGTCGTGTAATTCGGAGGGAGGGAAAACTAGTGGAAACTCGTGTCCGTAAAAACGAATCGCTTGAAGACGCTCTTCGTCGTTTCAAACGCGGTGTTTCGAAAGATGGCACACTTGCCGAAGTTCGTAAACGTCGTCACTACGAAAAGCCAAGCGTAAAACGTAAATTGAAATCAGAAGCTGCGCGTAAGCGTAAGAAATTCTGATTCCAGTTTCATTTGTAGAGAGGGTGTTGGCTCATGAGTCTTCAAGAACGCTTGACGGACGACATGAAGCAAGCCATGCGCGCGAAACAAAAGGATCGTCTTACGACAATCCGGATGGTCAAAGCGTCGCTCCAAAATGAGGCTATCAAACTAGGTCGTCAAGATCTTACCGAGGAAGAGGAACTCACGGTGCTCAACCGAGAGATGAAACAGCGCAGAGACTCCCTCCGAGAATTCGAAAGCGCTGGTCGTGAAGACCTTGCTTCCAAAGTAGCAGAAGAGATTGTCGTCCTAGAAGCCTATATGCCTGAACAACTTTCAGAAGATGAAGTGACCGCCATCGTCCAAGCAGCAATTGCTCAAACGAATGCAACCGCTCCATCAGATATGGGTAAGGTGATGGGCGTCGTCATGCCGCAAGTCAAAGGCAAGGCAGACGGTGGTCTTGTGAACCGAATCGTCAAACAACAATTGACGAATTGATGAAAAAAGCAGTTACTTTTCGGGAAACCGAAAGTTTCTGCTTTTTTTTGCGTATTCTGAAACCACATTCAATCTTGTTTCGTATACACTAGAGATAGGAGATAGCTTTGAATTTGGAAGGGGGTAGCAAGACGATGACATTTGGTCTCGGAGTGATTCTGACAGTCTTTTTTGTCGGAGTCGTCCTTCTTGGAATTGAAGTGTTCGTAGCAGGGTTTGGATTGTTCGGTTTGCTTGGGATCGGAGCCGTCGTTGCGAGTTTGATTATGGCTGGTGCGACGATCGGTCAATTATGGCTATCAATTGGTCTAGCGGCAGCGGTACTAACAGGTCTCGGCTTTTGGGCATACCGTCGCTTGAGTACGAATCGTCCGCTCATTTATAAAGGGTTGATTTTGACGGATTCGACATCGACTGAAAAAGGCTACTTGTCCCACGAAGATCGAAAACAGCTTCTTGGGAAAGTGGGAGTCACCTTGACACCACTTCGCCCAGCCGGTACTGCCGAAATCGACGGAGAACGACTTGATGTCGTGACGGAAGGTGGCTATCTCGATCAGCAGACAAAAATTCAGGTTTATAAAGTGGATTCTGGACGGATTGTCGTTCGAAGCTTTGTAGAACCGAAGGAGGATGTAACAGAATGACACCAGAATTACTGACAACTTTACTCATTACAGGTGGAGGATTGATTGCACTTGCCGTATTCTTCACGTTCGTACCAGTCGGACTATGGATCAGTTCGTTTGCAGCGGGCGTCCACGTCTCGATTTTCACATTGATTGGAATGCGCCTTCGTCGCGTTATTCCTTCGAAAATCGTGAACCCGTTGATTAAAGCGGTTAAAGCAGGAATTGAATTAAACACGAACCAACTTGAGAGTCACTTCTTGGCTGGTGGTAACGTAGACCGCGTTGTGAACGCATTGATTGCGGCGCACCGTGCGAATATTGAATTGTCATTCGAACGGGCTGCTGCCATCGATTTGGCAGGACGTAACGTCCTCGAGGCTGTACAGATGTCAGTTAACCCGAAAGTCATTGAAACGCCATTTATTGCGGGTGTCGCGATGGATGGGATTGAAGTGAAGGCGAAAGCACGCATTACCGTACGTGCGAATATCGATCGTCTCGTCGGTGGTGCGGGGGAAGAAACGATTATCGCCCGTGTCGGTGAAGGGGTCGTGTCGACAATCGGTTCACAAAACAACCACAAGCACGTACTAGAGAATCCGGATATGATTTCACGGACTGTCCTCACAAAAGGTTTGGATTCAGGAACAGCGTTTGAGATTCTTTCGATCGATATTGCCGACATCGATATCGGTAAGAACATCGGCGCGGTCTTGCAGACGGACCAAGCAGAAGCAGATAAGAAAATCGCTCAAGCGAAGGCGGAAGAACGTCGCGCGATGGCGATTGCGCGCGAACAAGAAATGAAATCTTCAGTAGAAGAAATGCGTGCGAAAGTTGTCGGTGCCGAAGCGGAAGTCCCACTCGCGATGGCAGAAGCGTTACGAAACGGAAAGCTTGGTGTCATGGATTACGTGAACTACTTGAACGTTCAAGCGGATACAGAAATGCGAAAAGCGATTGGGGCACCTGTCGATTCTGAATCAGATAATGAGTGATTGATATGGATGGACTATGGGTACTCTTGTTAGCCGCCTTCGGAATTGCCTCGGCAGTGATGAAAAGGCTCGAAAAATCATCGTCCTCTGGAGACCGTCCTCAAAGCAGTGAACTGAAACGCTATTTGGATTCGGTAGGGGACGTCATGAAAGAGATTGAAACGGCATTCGATGACTCGGACGAAAAACCGGCACCACAAAAGGTGAGGCGTCGAGTCGCTCGAACGGTAGAAGAACGACCGGCTCCACGTGAACGTCAAGTCGAGATGCCGAAAGTGAGCGCGCAATTCGAACAAGCGGTTAAAATTCCACCGATTCAAAAGGAAAAGAAACCGAGACAACTGAACGTTTCACAAAAGCGAATGCGGGAAGCTGTCATTTGGAGTGAGGTATTACAACCTCCTATCTCGAAACGGAAGAAGTGAACGGAAGGCAGTGACGTCATGTTACTGCCTTTTGCGCGTGGAAATTACGCGGTCTTTCTTTCACGATAGGCGTGATAGTGCTAAAGTAAAAGAGGAATAACCGATTTTAATGAGGGGGCAATGCATCCATTGATTATGACTGATAAAATACCATTCGTCATGGAACATGCGAACGAAGCACAAGCTTTACTCGGACCGAAAGATGAAGTGTTCCAGGCGATTGAAACAGAATTGAAAGTGGCACTCATCCCAAGGGGTGAGGAGTTGATTATTCAAGCCGATACACTTGAGGCTCTTGAATTAACGAAACAAGTGATTATCACCTTGCAGACGTTAGTGAAAAAAGGTGCACGTCTAAATGAAAGTGATGCCATTAGCGTCATCCAGCATATTCAAGTCGGAAAGGGAGATGAACTGCTCGAACATTATGAACGAGTTGTTTTTACGACGAATAAGGGGAAACCGATTCGTGCCAAGACAGTAGGTCAAAGCCGGTATGTTCGTGCGATTGAACGACGTGATCTCGTCTTTGGTATCGGACCAGCCGGAACAGGAAAGACGTACCTAGCTGTCGTACTTGCGGCTCGTGCCTTAAAAGAAGGGCAAGTCAAACGGATCATCTTGACGCGTCCTGCCGTTGAAGCGGGAGAGAACCTTGGATTTTTACCGGGAGATTTAAAAGAGAAAGTGGACCCATATCTCCGCCCATTATACGACGCCCTATTTGATGTGTATGGCGTGGAACAGACGAACCGTTTGTTAGAACGGGGCACGATTGAAGTGGCTCCGCTCGCTTATATGCGTGGACGCACGTTAGAAGATGCGTTCGTCATCTTGGATGAGGCCCAGAATACAACAAAAGAACAGATGAAGATGTTTTTGACGCGACTCGGTTTTGGATCGAAAATGGTGGTCACAGGGGATTTGACCCAAGTCGATTTACCGAAAGGCAAGGCATCGGGGTTACAGGAAGCGTTACGCCTGTTAGAAGGCGTGGATGGTATTCATTTTGAACACTTCAGTGCGTCTGACGTCGTCCGTCATCCGCTCGTTAAGAAAATCATCAACGCCTATAGTACGGACCTCACTTAAATGTACGTGTGAGGTCACCAGATCGTGAAAAGGGGGGGCACGAATGCAGCAAGCTAAAAACTGGACAGTCGCGACCATCTCGTTGATTTTCTTTCTCTTATTAGGCGCCATTCTATACTTTACCGTGCGCCCATCCATCATCAGTGTGGAACCGCTTGGGATTGCCGAACAGGATATTCGGTCTCCGATCACGGTTGAGGACCGTGTTGCGACCGAACGATTGAAACAAGAAGTGACAAATGGTGTCGGCAGTCAATTCTCCTTGAGAAAAGAATTTGCAGACCAACAAATCGCTAAAGTCGAGCAGTTGTTCGCAGCATTCGACCAAACGGATGAGGAGACTGAACTGGCGGATATTAAAAACCGTCTAAATTCTACAGAGGCGAACGGTGTATTAGCTGATGAAGAGTTGAATTCGTTGCTTGAAGCGAGTGAAGATACCCGACAAACGGTAGAAGATGTCACAGTCACTGCGTTACAACAAGTGATGGACGACCGGATTGAAACGAGTAATGAAGCGGTCGCTGCGGCTCGAGACCGAGCAGCAGCGATTATCGATCAATCGCCGCTCTCATTTGAGTTCCGCGCCATTTCGAAAACGTTAAGCGATGAACTCATCGTACCGAACTATGTATTTGACTCTGAGGCGACCCGTCAAAAAGAACAAGAAGCCGTCGATGCTGTCGATCCTGTCATCATTCAAGAAGGACAGTTACTCGTCAGTCAAGGTGAGGTGGTGACTCGAGAGATATATCGGAAATTAGAGCTATCTGGAGCCATCGATCCGAATCGTTCCCTTGCACCATTATTCGGGTCATTCTTGCTCAGCGCATTGTTGACCGGTGGGTTTCTATTCATGCTCATCCGCTCGAAAATCAAAGACCTGTTACTGAGTCCGAAAATCTTAGTGACGGTCTATGGCTTGCTACTTTTACAACTCGGCATCTTTTTTGGTGTCGGATATATCGGTGTCGATTTTACGACATATGCCTATATTTTAGCGCCGACAGCGTTCGTCGTATTGCTTCTACGCATCTTGATCGATGAACGAGTTGCGCTTGCCTCGGCCTTCATTACGATGATTGCTGGGAGTGTCGTTGTCACATTCGGACAGAGCACGAATTTCATGACGCTCGTGTATGTGGCGACGGGTAGTTTTCTAGCTGTCTTTTTAGTTGAACCGAAAATTCAGCGGAAGCGACTATTCTTATCAGGGGTGTTGCTCGGTTTCGTCAACATCATCATGGTCATCGCGTTACTCTTACTTCGGAACGTGCAAGTTTCCTGGGAAATGGCGATGTATCTTTCTGGATTTGCCGTCATTAGCGCCTTGCTCTCCATTGTCTTGACGTTTGGCTTCCTGCCATTTTTGGAACCGTGGTTTGGCGTCTTGTCTTCTGGTCGACTTGTGGAATTGATGAGTCCGACGCATCCGCTGCTGCGGAAACTTTTAATGGAGGCACCTGGTACGTATCATCATAGTATGATGGTGGCGAACTTGGCAGAGTCCGCATGTGAGGCGATTGGCGCAGATGGTCTTCTCGCACGTGTCGCAAGCTATTATCACGATCTTGGGAAGACGGAGCGTCCCCTTCATTTCATTGAAAATCAACAAGGTGGAGGGAATCCTCATGATCGCTTGACGCCTGAAGAATCGGCAGACATTATTATGGCTCATCCTTATGACGGAGCGGATCTGTTGCGACGTTATAAGTTACCGAAAGAAATCATCGATATAGCAGAGCAGCATCACGGAACGTCTTTATTGAAATATTTCTACGTTAAAGCGAAGGAAGATCCTGATAAAGAGGTGTTAGAGTCTCGTTTCCGCTACCCAGGTCCAAAGCCACAATCGCGCGAGGCTGCCGTTGTCATGATCGTCGATTCAATCGAAGCGGCTGTCCGTTCGCAGAAACAACCGACGCCAGAAAAAATCCGAATGCTCGTTCGAACAATCATTCGCGACAAGTTGGCGGATGGGCAGTTCGAAGAATGTGAATTGACGACGAAAGAAATTTGGCGCGTCGGAGAGAGTGCGTGTGAGACGCTGACCGGCTTGTTCCACGAACGAATCGAATACCCAGAATTAAAGAAAGAGGGAGAATTACATGCAAATCATCTCGAACGATGAACATGAATTGTTAACTACATCTCAAATCGAGCTCGTCGAGTCGATTTTACAACATGCCGCCCAACTAGAAGAGGTGGAAGAGCCGAGCGAATTGTCGGTCACGTATTTAACAAATGCGGAAATCCATGAAGTGAACCGAGAATGGCGAGGCAAAGATGCCCCGACCGATGTCATCAGTTTCGCATTTGATGAGATGGGGGATGACGAGATGGATTTCATGCTCGATGAAGATGAGCCACATCTTCTCGGTGACCTCGTCATCTCGGTAGAACGATG
The DNA here is from genome assembly GCF_027161185.1 of Exiguobacterium sp. KJ 601. Lineage (GTDB taxonomy): Bacteria > Bacillota > Bacilli > Exiguobacteriales > Exiguobacteriaceae > Exiguobacterium > Exiguobacterium profundum. The sequence continues at coordinate 935,071 of NZ_JADHZG010000001.1, forward strand.
CCGAGAACAGGCAGCTGACTATGGTCATTCGTTTGAGCGGGAGCTCGGCTTTTTAGCAATTCATGGATTCCTCCATCTACTTGGGTATGATCATATGACACCTGAGGAAGAAGCGGAGATGACGGCAAGGCAAGAAGAAGTGCTCACTCATTTTGAGTTGAAGCGAGGCAACGTGTGAGACCGTTCCGTGTGGCATGTGAGGGAATCCTCCATGCCGTTCGTTCGGAACGGAACATGCGACTCCATCTCCTGTCAGCTTTTCTCGTATTCGTCTTTTCCATCTGGTTACAGCCGACAAGACTCGAGATTGTCATCTTGTTCGGGTGGGTGATTGCCGTTATTAGCATGGAAATGATGAATACGGCAATCGAACGAACGGTTAATCTCGTGACAGAAGACGTCCATCCACTCGCGAAGCAAGCGAAAGATGTTGCCGCAGGAGCCGTTTTAGTCGCTTCACTTGGTGCTGCCGTAACGGCGCTCATAATATTCGGTCCACGGCTATGGAACATGCTATACTAATAGTTCTGAAATAGAGAAAGCAGGTGCATTATGTATCAAGAAGATTTTAAATCCGGATTCGTCTCGATTATCGGACGACCGAACGTCGGGAAATCGACATTCTTAAACCGTGTGATCGGACAAAAGATTGCCATCATGTCGGATAAACCACAAACGACACGAAATAAGGTGCAAGGTGTGTACACAACCGATGATTCCCAAATCATCTTCATCGATACACCAGGGATTCATAAACCGAAACACCGTCTTGGCGACTTCATGATGAAAGTGGCGACGAACGCATTACGCGAAGTTGATGCGATTCTCTTCATGGTGAACGTGACGGAACCGCGTGGAGCTGGCGACGACTTTATTATTGAGAAACTCAAAGGGCTCGACACACCGATTATTCTCGTCATGAACAAGATCGATTTAATCCATCCAGATGAACTTCCGAAAGTGATTGAACAATATACGAACGAATTGGATTTCGCGGCGTACGTCCCGATTTCGGCGCTACAAGGCAACAACGTCGAACCGCTCTTAGGTGAGATCAAGAAATTGTTGCCTGAAGGACCGATGTATTATCCGGCCGATCAAGTGACGGACCACCCGGAGCGTTTCATTATTTCAGAGATGATTCGTGAGAAAGTGTTGCATAAGACACGCGATGAAGTCCCTCATTCGATTGCTGTAGCCATCGAATCGATCAAGAAACGTGAGAACTCTGAGATGATTGATGTCGAAGCCGTGATCATGGTGGAGCGTGATTCGCAAAAAGGAATCATCATCGGAAAAAAAGGGGCTATGCTTCGTGAAATCGGAACAGACGCGCGCCATGATATCGAAGCGCTTCTCGGGACTAAAGTTTATTTGAACCTATGGGTAAAAGTGCAGAAAGACTGGCGTAACAAGATGGGTCAGCTTCGTGACCTCGGTTTCCGCGACGACGAGTATTGAGCCATGTTACAAAAAGTCACGGGAATCGTCGTTCGTACCGTTAATTATGGGGAATCGAATAAAGTCGTGACATTGTTTACAGAGGAACTTGGCAAAGTCGCGATCATGGCACGGGGCGCAAAGAAACCGGGTAGCCGGTTTCACGCATCGAGTCAGCCGTTTGTGGAAGGTGTCTATATCTTTCCGTCTAGCCGAGGACTCGCTCAGTTAAAATCATCTGACGTCATGACGTCTTATCCTGAAATCCGAAAAGATGTCGAACGGATGGCATATGCGATGTATTGGTTAGAACTTGTTGATCGATCTGTCGAGGATCGTGTCCAAAATCGTCCATTGTTTCGAATATTACGGGATGCCTTGCAGGCACTGAATGCGGGCATGGACGCAGATGTCATCACGCACTATGTTGAATTACGTATTTTGCATCTATTAGGCGTCGCCCCAGTCTTGACGGGATGTGTGCGCTGTGGAGATGTGACGGATCCCATGTACTTCTCTGTCGCGTCCGGTGGCTTTTTATGTGCGCGACATCCAGAAGAAGGTGTGATCCGGCTGTCCGAAAGATTGGCGAAACTACTTTATTTGATGAGTAAGCACGAATTGTCAGAGTTTCGGAACGTTCCGCTATCGGATGAGTCCAGAGTCCTTTTGCGCCTGCTCTTTGATGCTTATATGGAATCGTATAGTGGACTACGATTAAAGACGAAACGGGTGCTCGATCAAATGATTCGACTTCATCTGAATGAGGATTGACTTTTTATAGTGAATTCGATACGATGATGTACGATTAGACAAATGAAATAGCGTGCGCGATGAAGGAAAAAAGTAACTCTTCCTGTCATGAATGAAGCGAGTCCGGGGCGGTGTGAGCCGGGTATCATGAGAAGAGCGAATGGCGATTCCAGAGCGCCCACATCTTTTAAGAGTGGTCCCATTATTGGGGCAAGTAGGGTGGAACCGCGGGAATCAATCCCGTCCCTATGTGCTAGGCACATAGGGGCGTTTTTTGTCGTTTCAATACTATTGGAGGTGTCATTAATGAAGCACATGACAGTGCAAGAAATCATTCTCACGCTACAAAACTTTTGGGCGTCAAAAGGTTGTTTGACGATGCAGGCGTACGATGTGGAAAAAGGGGCCGGGACGATGAACCCGATGACATTCCTCAGAAGCCTTGGGCCAGAACCGTGGAACGTCTGTTATACCGAACCGTCACGCCGTCCAGCTGACGGTCGTTACGGAGAAAACCCGAACCGTCTTTACCAGCACCATCAGTTTCAGGTGATCATGAAGCCGTCACCAAACAACATTCAAGAGTTGTACTTGGAGAGTCTTGAACTGATTGGCATCAATCCGCTTGAGCATGACATCCGTTTCGTCGAAGATAACTGGGAAAACCCGACGTTCGGAGCAGCAGGTCTCGGTTGGGAAGTTTGGTTGAACGGAATGGAAATCACGCAGTTCACATACTTCCAACAAGTCGGTGGAATCGAGTGTGACCCGATTGCCGTGGAAATCACATACGGACTTGAACGCCTCGCGTCATACATTCAAGAAGTAGAAAGTGTATTCGATCTTGTCTGGACAGACGGATTCAAATACGGTGACATTTTCTATCAACCAGAATTTGAACATTCGAAATATACGTTCGAATTGTCTGACGTCGACATGTTATTTACGTTATTTGATACGTATGAGAAAGAAGCGAAGCGTGCGCTTGAAGAAAACCTTGTCTTCCCTGCATACGATTACATTCTAAAATGTTCGCACACGTTCAACTTGTTGGACGCAAAAGGCGCCATTTCTGTGACGGAACGTACCGGCTTCATCCAGCGTGTCCGGAACATGTCACGTGCGTGTGCCGCTAAATTTATTGAAGAACGGGAACGCCTTGGATTCCCACTTTTGAAACAAGAGAAAGCAGGTGACTTGAATGCGTGACCTTCTGTTAGAGATTGGATTAGAGGAACTGCCGGCTCAATATGTCTTGCGTTCAGAGAAACAGTTGGCGGAACGTGTTGACGCGTTCTTAAAAGAGGCGCGTGTTGATTTTGGCTCAATCGAAGTGTACTCGACACCACGTCGTTTGGCTGTCATCGTTCGTGATGTGGCTGAAACGCAACAGGATTTGGCAGAAACTCTTCGTGGACCTGCCAAAAAGATTGCACAAGATGCGGAAGGTAACTGGTCGAAGGCGGCACAAGGTTTTGCACGTGGCCGCGGATTGACAGTAGAAGATCTCTATTTCGCAGAAGAAAAAGGAGTCGAGTATGTCTTCGCGGAACGCCATGAAAAAGGACAAGAGACGCTCTCGCTATTGAACGGTCTTGAAGATGTGGTCCGTAGCTTGACGTTCCCGAAAAACATGAAATGGGGAACAAGCAGCCTACGGTATATGCGTCCGATTCGTTGGTTGATCGCACTCTTTGGTCAAGACATCATCGACTTCACAATCGAAGGCGTGAAAACGAATAACGTGACGCGTGGGCATCGTTTCCTCAGTAAAGGGGACGTGGTCATCTCATCACCTACCGAATATGTCCAGACATTAGAGTCTGCTTTTGTCATGGCGAACTACGAGATGCGTAAAGCTGAAATCGAACGTCAAATTCAAGAGCTTGCAACGAAACAAGGATGGACGATTCCACTCGACGCCGACTTGCTTGAGGAAGTGACAAACTTAGTCGAATGGCCGACCGCTCTCTTCGGGGAATTTGATGAAGCGTACCTCGACTTGCCTGAGGAAGTATTGATCACAACGATGAAAGAGCATCAACGTTATTTCCCGGTCTATCTCGACGGAACATTGAAAAACTATTTTGTGACCGTACGAAACGGGAATGCCGAGCATCTTGAAAATGTGGCGCGCGGTAACGAGAAAGTCATCCGGGCCCGTCTTGCGGATGCCGTGTTCTTCTATGAGGAAGACAAAAAGACGAAAATCGATGATCAGCTCGGACGTCTCGATCGCATCGTCTTCCATGAAAAATTGGGAACGACTGGTGCGAAAGCGCGTCGTGTGACGAAAATCGCTCAGGAACTTGCACCGTTGTTCGAGGCAGACCTTGAAAAAGTAAGCCGTGCCGGTGCCATTCATAAATTTGATCTCGTGAGCCAGATGGTATACGAGTTCACAGAACTTCAAGGAATCATGGGTGAGAAATATGCACTCCAACAAGGTGAAGACAAGGAAGTGGCAGCGGCAATCCGTGAGCATTACATGCCACGCTTTGCTGGGGACGCTTCTCCAGAGACGGCAACGGGTGCCGTTCTTGCCCTTGCCGACAAATTAGACTCGATTGCAGCATTCTTTGGCATCGGGATGATTCCGAGCGGTTCACAAGACCCGTTCGCGCTTCGTCGCCAGGCCCAAGGTGTCGTTCAGATTCTTGGAGATTGGAAGATTGATCTCTCAATCGACACGTTGCTTTCAAAAGTTGTCGAATTACAACTGGAAGCAGGACTCTATGAAGCCGATAAAGAACAAGTTAAGGCACAACTAGATGAGTTCTTCAAATTGCGCTTGAAATATCGCCTGCAAGAACAGCAGGTTCGTTATGATGTGATTGACGCCGTATTGACGACCTCATTGACGGTTGTGCGACTCGATGCTCGCGCAGACGCGATTCAAGAATTTGTATCGACGGATGCGAAGGCGTTGATTGAGCAATTGTCGCGCGTCGTGAACATTTCGAAAAAAGGTGAAGCGGGAGATGTCGATCCTTCCTTGTTTGAGAACGATCATGAGATTGCATTGCATGATGCGATTGAACAGACCGCTCCTGCAACAGCCGAAGCTGTCGAGATGGGAGATTACAAGAAAGCGCTCGAACTTCTACAACAACTCGAATCACCGATTATGATGTACTTCGAACATACAATGGTTATGAGTGATGATGAGGCGGTCCGCCAAAACCGTCTCCATGAAATGAACCGACTTGCAACGACGATTAAGCGTGTCGCAGATTTCAACGCGCTCGTACTCTAAACAAACTAGAGGGGGTTGGCTATGCAACTGAATGAACGCCAACAAAAAATCGTCGAGATCGTGAAGGAGAACGGGCCGATCACAGGGGAACAAATCGCACAAGAGCTCTCATTGACACGTGCGACCCTGCGGCCTGACCTCGCTATTTTGACGATGACAGGCATACTTGAAGCTAGACCTCGTGTCGGCTACACGTTCGTTGGCAAACGGAATTCGTCGATGCTACGAGAAAAGTTAGATTCGCTGACCGTAGGGGACTTCATGTCTTCTGCGAAAGTCGTACGGGATGAGATGACGGTATATGATGCGATTGTCACGTTGTTCTTAGAAGATGTCGGCTCATTGTTCGTTGTCGGACGTGACCGGGAGTTAGTCGGAGTTTTATCTCGTAAAGACCTCCTTCGTGCGGCCATCGGAAATCAAGACTTAGACCAGTTACCCGTCAACGTCATCATGACCCGCATGCCGAACATTACAGTATGTGAGAAAACAGAAACGTTGATTCGAGCTGGGATGAAATTGATTGAGAAACAAATCGATGCCATGCCCGTCGTAGAAGAAAAAGATGGGAAATTGATTGTACTCGGCCGTATGACGAAGACCAATATGACGAAGGTGCTCATTGCGTTAGCGAACGATGAGTCGATCTGAGGAGGAAATCGAATTGACTACGAAACAACTCGTGTTCGTTGTAAGTGACTCGGTCGGAGAGACGTGCGAACTCGTCGTCCGCGCAGCGAGTATCCAATTCCACGAGAATGCGATCGAAACCCTTCGCATCCCGTTCGTCGAAGATGAGCAGACGATTATCGATGTCGTCACGCAAGCAAAAGCACAACAGGCCATCATTGCGTTCACGCTCGTTAATGAGGAACATCGCGCCCTTCTCATGCGGCTTGGTGAAGCTCATCAAGTGAAAACGGTTGATTTGCTCGGAGATTTGCTCGATGTATTATCTAGCCAATTGAAAGAAGCGCCACGTGAAAAGCCGGGACTCATCTATCGATTGGATGATGATTACTTCCGAAAAATCGAGGCGATGGAGTTTGCCGTCAAGTATGACGATGGTCGGGACCCACGTGGCCTGAAAAAAGCTGATATCGTGTTGGTCGGTGTTTCTCGAACGTCAAAGACGCCGCTATCTCAATATTTGGCACTGAAACGATACAAAGTCGCGAACGTGCCACTCGTTCCAGAATCGAGACCGCCTGAGGAATTGTTTGATTTGCCTGCTGAACGATGTGTCGGGTTGATCATCTCCCCGGAAAAGCTGATTTCAATCCGGATGGAACGTCTCAAATCGCTAGGTTTGAAGCCGGAAGCAGATTATGCGCAGCTAGAGCGAATCAATCGTGAACTCGAGTATGCGCGTGGTATTTATGAACGAATCGGTTGCGATGTCATCGATGTGACGAACAAAGCAGTTGAAGAAACGGCAGGGATCATCTTGCGTCATCTTGAACAGTCTAAAGATGATTGAATGAGTAAGTGTTTCAATTAGTAATCATTGCTTCAAGAGGGTATAATAGAGTATTGACAGTACAGTGAAACGGAACGTGATGAGCGTTCCGTTTCGTTGCGAGATTGGAAACAGGGAGTGGTCAACATGCCACGAATACCAGATGAAGTCATCGCAGAAGTGAAACAAGCGACCGATATCGTAGAATTGATTGGCGAACGTGTCGAATTAAAGAAACAAGGACACCGCCTTGTCGGATTATGTCCGTTTCATTCCGAAAACTCACCTTCTTTCTCCGTTTCACCTGAAAAAGGGATGTATCACTGTTTCGGTTGTGGTGCCGGCGGAAATGTATTTACGTTCGTGATGGAAACCGAGGGATTGTCGTTTCCTGAGACGGTCGAACGCTTGGCAACACGAGCGAATATTTCGGTAGACGGGATCCAAGGGGACGAGGAACTGACGCGAGAACAGGTATGGCGCAAACAGATGCGTGATGCGCATCGCCTTGTCGCTGACTTGTATCATGAAGTGTTGATGAAAACAGAAGCTGGAGAAGTGGGCTTAACGTATTTACGGGATCGTGATCTGGCTGAAGAGACGATTGCGCAATACAAGATCGGTTTTGCCCCAGACCAACGACGCTTTACTGTCGAGCTGTTGGAGCGGCGCGGGTTTGATTTAGAAGTAATGGTTGAGGCAGGTTTGATTTCAAAGTCGAAGTCCGGTGAATATTTTGACCGATTTGAAGGACGGGTCGTCTTTCCGATTGCGGATCGAGACGGCACCATCGTTGGCTTCAGTGGACGAGCGATTGATGACCGACAACCAAAATATGTGAATACGGCTGAGACGCCACTCTTCAATAAGAGCGAGTTATTGTTCGGCTTCTCTCAAGCCCGGGCGACGATGCGTAAGAAAAAGCGTGTCTTCCTCGTTGAAGGGAACGTTGACGTTTTACAAGTCGCGCAAGCGGGCACACAAGAAGTTGTGGCATCGCTCGGAACCGCGTTCTCTCCTCAACATGCGAGGGCGCTATCTCGAATCGTGGATGAAGTCATTATCTGTTATGACGGAGACCACGCGGGACAAGAAGCGACACAAAAAGTCATTCGCCTCTTAGAAGCGTCTCCACTCGATGTACAAGTTTTGCCACTACCGGAAAAGACGGACCCAGATGATTATATCCGTCAGCATGGGGCAACTCACTGGCAGCAGTTTATTGAAACTGAGCAGTTGAGTGTTCTCGATTTTATGAATCGCATGTACCGGCGAGGAAAAAACTTGAACCGAGAAGGAGAACGGATTCGCTTTATTGAATCTATGCTTGAAGAGATCGGGAAGACAAATGATTCGATTCGAAGAGATTTATATGTGAAGAAACTGTCGGATGAGTTTGAGATTCCGCTAGAGACGCTCCGTTCGAGAATTCCTCGTCCGACGTCAAGTGAATCAACTCCCACCCGTGCGATGGAACCTGTAGAGCCGGTACGGAAGCGTTCGAGTAAAACAGGTGAGCCTCGTTGGATGAAAGCCGAGAAGTACTTGTTGCGTGCGATGTTGACGGGACCGGAGCAGGTCCGTTTAGTACGCGACCGTTTAGGGCTTCGTTATCAAGATGAAACCCATCGTATGTTAGGGTCAGCATTGTATGAAATCGTATCCGATACGATGACACAGGATGAGTTTGATCAAATCACGCTTTCGTTCATGGAGCGTTATTGCGATCAACGCCCTGATTATGCGATGCGTTTTGCAGAGATCCGTCTGATGGCTGGACCGGATGAACTGTCTGAAGAGGTTTTAGACGAATACATTCGGGTGATAAACAGTTATGAGGAGCAACGTCAAATCGAGCGTGCAAAAAGGGAAATCGCTCAAGACGCCGAAAGTATTGTAGACCAGGCGTCCAAGCTACAAGAATTGATTGCCCGTAGTCGTCGTCTTCGAGAACGATGATCGTGGATGAAGTTTGGAAGGAGTTGAACTGCTAGATGGCAGAGAAGAAGAAAGAGGATTTATTTAACGCCATAGAGGAACTTGAAAAGTTAGGTAAGAAAAAAGGCGTCGTCTCAATGCAAGCAATCCAAGATCGCCTTAGTCACTTCGAGGTGGATTCGGATTTCATCGATAACTTCATCGAAGATTTAGAGGCTAAAGACATCCGTGTCACAGAAGATGCTGCGGACGCAGAAGAAACACCTGCGAAAAAAGAGGATGAAGAAGTCGATTTGAACGACTTATCAGTACCTCCAGGAATCAAAATCAACGACCCGGTTCGGATGTATTTGAAAGAAATCGGACGTGTCGACCTTCTCAGTGCGAAAGATGAGACGGAGCTCGCTAAACGAATCGAGCAAGGGGACGAAGAAGCGAAAAAACGTCTCGCAGAAGCGAACCTACGTCTCGTCGTGTCGATTGCGAAGCGTTATGTCGGTCGTGGGATGCTCTTCCTTGATTTGATTCAAGAAGGGAACATGGGACTCATTAAAGCGGTCGAAAAATTCGACTACATGAAAGGGTTCAAATTCTCGACGTATGCGACGTGGTGGATTCGCCAAGCCATCACACGTGCGATTGCTGACCAAGCCCGTACGATTCGTATTCCTGTACACATGGTGGAAACAATCAACAAATTGATTCGTGTCCAACGTCAATTGCTTCAAGACCTCGGTCGCGAACCTTCTCCGGAAGAGATTGCCAAAGAGATGGAACTCACACCTGAGAAAGTCCGTGAAATTCTAAAGATTGCCCAAGAACCTGTTTCTTTAGAGACACCGATTGGGGAAGAAGACGATTCACATCTCGGTGACTTCATCGAAGACCAAGATGCGATGGCTCCTCAAGATGCGGCAGCCTATGAATTGTTGAAAGAGCAATTAGAAGACGTGTTGGATACGTTGACAGACCGTGAAGAGAACGTCCTTCGCCTGCGTTTCGGACTAGACGATGGCCGCACACGCACACTCGAAGAAGTTGGTAAAGTATTCGGTGTCACACGTGAGCGGATTCGTCAAATCGAGGCGAAAGCACTTCGTAAATTGCGTCACCCGAGCCGTTCCAAACGCTTGAAAGACTTCCTCGATTAATTTCATATTTGAATAAAGTGTGAAGTTTTAGAAGAAAGGAAGGAAAATGAGTGATTTTCCTTCCTTCTTTATTATTTTTTGAGTAAAATAGTGTTGGATAGAAATTTGGAATGAACATGAGGGGGAACTACAATGCGTAATCCATTGTTACCGTTTGCGGCAATCGCAATCGTCGCAATTATTGCCATGGTATCATTATCGTATTTTGGGGTGAATCAGGCGCAACAAGCGGCTGAAGGTCCAGCAGTCACTGAAATGAACCCAGAAGAGTTGTATGCTGCGAAGGGTTGCACAGGTTGCCACGGCGGAAACCTTGAAGGTGGCGTCGGTCCAGCACTTACAGGTGTCGGCGATCGTCTCTCACCAGAAGAAATCGCAAACATCATCGTCAACGGTCAAGGTGCGATGCCAGCAGGTCTTGCATCAGCTGAAGAAGCAGAAGTGCTTGCGAACTGGTTGATTGAACAATAAGAGGTGACGCACTCCGTGATGGGGTGCGTTTTTTGTTGTCGAACTGTAGAGAATTCGATACGCTAGGGAAGAAGTAGAACAAAGGAGTTGTCTGTATGCAAGAACGTGTCATGTTAGACCGACGATTGAAGCAGGTTGTCGATTATATCCCAAAAGGAAGTGTGCTCGCCGATATCGGTTCGGATCATGCGTATGTCCCATGCTATGCCTTTCAGCAAGGAATCATTTCAAAAGGAATCGCGGGTGAAGTGAACGTTGGACCGATGGAAGCTGCGAGAGCACAAGTCGATTTGATTGGGGCCAGTGATGCCATTGATGTACGCCTCGGCGATGGTCTTGCTGTCTTACAGCCCAATGAAGCGACGTGTATCTCGATCTGCGGGATGGGCGGCAGTTTGATTCGCTCGATTCTCGAAGCGGGTCAAGATAAGCTCGGTGCGGTCGAACGACTCGTCCTTCAACCGAACGTTGATGGGCAACACGTACGAAGCTGGCTGCTTGAACATGGATATGTCCTTGTCGAAGAGGCAATTGTAGAAGAAAATGATAAAGTCTACGAAATCCTAGTCGGAGAAAAAGGTAGTGAGACCATCTATAGCGACGCGTCGGACGAGCGGATGTGGCAGTTGTTATTCGGCCCATATCTTATTCAAGAGCGACCGGTACCATTTAAACTCAAATGGAGTCGTGAAGCCGATAAGCTCGATTATGTGCTTGGACAGATGGCAGCTGGCATTCAATCGGATGCCTTGATTCAAAAACAAATGGAATTCAAACGGATGCGTGACAAAATGAGAGAGGTGAGTCAGTAATGGCGAACGGCAATCAAGTGATTCAATTGTTTGAAGAATTTGCTCCGAAACATTTGGCGGTTGAAGGGGATAAAATCGGTTTACAGATTGGATCGCTCAACAAAGAAGTCAAACGGGTCATGGTCACGCTTGATGTGCTCGAATCGGTTGTGGATGAAGCGATTGAGAAACAGATTGATTTGATCATCGCGCATCATCCACCCATCTTTAGTCCGTTAGCTCAAGTCAATGACCGCTCCACGGCTGGGAAGATTACGATGAAATGTATTCAGCACGATATCGCGGTCTATGTCGCCCATACGAATTTAGACGTATGCAGCGGTGGTGTGAACGATTGGATGAGTGAGGCGATCGGTCTTCACGATACGAAAGTACTCGTCCCGACCTATGAAGAGCCGGTCTATAAACTATCTGTATTCGTTCCATCCACGCATGCGCAAGACGTATCCCGTGCTCTAGGAAAAGCGGGTGCGGGACATATCGGTGACTATGCGGACTGTCAGTTCCGTGTTTCCGGAACGGGACAATTCACTCCGCTCGAAGGGACAGACCCTTTCATCGGTCGCCCACATGAAACGGAACAAGTGGACGAAGTAAAAATCGAAACGGTCGTTCGGGAGAGTCAGAAAAAGCGTGTACTAAAAGCAATGAAAGACGCCCATCCTTATGAGGAAGTGGCGTATGACCTCATGCGCGATGAAATCGAGGGTCATGTATTTGGGCTAGGGCGAATCGGTCGACTTGAACAGGCCATGACACTTGAACAGTTTGCCGAACACGTGAAAACAAGCTTTGGGGTTGAGGGCGTGCGAGTCGTCGGAGACCCGAGGCGTTCGATTGAAAAAGTTGCCGTATTAGGTGGAGACGGGAATAAATATGTGTCTACTGCGCATTTCAAAGGTGCAGATGCATATGTGACGGGTGATTTATATTTCCACGTGGCTCATGATGCGATGGCCCTTGGGCTTGCAGTCATAGACCCAGGGCATCATGTCGAGAGTATCATGAAACAAGGTGTAATCGATGTGCTCAGCAAAAAGTTTGAAAAATCGAAAATTAATGTCGACTTGATTCAATCTGTTGCCAACACGAACCCGTTTCAATTCAAGTAAATCCTAAAAATCCCCCATCCTCTGAGAGAATGGGGGATTCCTTCACTTACGCAAAGCTTTCACTTTCGGTAAGATGCTCCGAAGTTCAAGAAATGGCGTTTTATCGTGCGTGCTTAAATCGTCTGGGTCATACTGCGACAAAAAGTCGATGACTTTTTTTGTGATCGGTGTAGGAGTAGAGGCGCCCGACGTCACAGCGACGGTCTCGACTCCCTCGAGCCAATTCAAGTCAAGTTCACTCAAGTCACCGATTCGATATGCATTCGTTCCGGCAATCTCTTTTGAAACTTGTGCTAAACGATTGGAGTTGTTAGATTTAGGATCTCCGACGACAATCAACAATTCGCAGTCTCCCGCTTGTTCAGCGACGGCTTCTTGACGAACTTGCGTCGCGTTACAGATTTCATTATGCACTTCCACGTGAGGATAACGGGCTTGAATCGTTTCAATTAATGCGGAAACGTCCCATTGACTCATCGTCGTCTGGTTCGTCACCAAAATTTTTCGTTCGAACAAGCGACTCGGCAACTGATCGATTTCATGTTCATATTGAATCAAATGAACATGGTCTGGTGCAACACCAATTGCACCCTCCGGTTCCGGATGCCCGTGTTTTCCGATATAGATGACATCATATCCTTCTGCCGTTTTCTCACGAATCAAATCGTGTGTGACCAAGACGTCAGGACAAGAGGCATCTACAATCGTCAATCCTTTCTCGATGGCACGTTTCCGGACGAGTGGTGAAATGCCGTGCGCCGTGAAGACGACCGTTCCTCGATCGATGGTTTCGAGCGCTTGCATGCGGTCTTCTCCATCAACGGTTTTGACACCGAGATCCTCAAATGCCTGCGTGACGTGACGGTTATGGACAATCATTCCAAGTATATGAATCGGGCGTGGCAAATCTGGATTTGCGACGGCCTCATTTGCGAGCTTCATGGCATCGACGACACCATAACAATATCCGCGTGGGCTAATTTTTTTAACTTTCATATGAAGACGAAGGCTCCTTTCGAAGTGCTTTCATACGTATTAGTCTAACATTGTTTCGAAAATACGAAAAGATTTGCGTGTATTCATGCTATAATTTTTAGGTTAGAGAGGAGGGACGCCGTGAATCGCATGAAACCATTGCGTGAACTAAGAAAATCGTACTTTTTCCAAATTACGTTCATCATCATCATTATTTTAGCACTTGTCATTTCATCACTTGCCTTCTCTGCTGACCGCGTCACGGTGTCTCGAGCAGAAGAATTGGCGAAAGAGCAATTTGATTACGCCATCGATGACAGTATTGAGAATGTGGAGTCCCGACTTGGGAAATTGTATGAGGATTTAGTTTACTTAGGCGCTTACGTTGGAAATGAGCCATGGATTGAAGAACGGATCCGAACAGGATATTTGAATCAACGCACGAGTTTTACGTCCATCTTTTATTATGATGTCAATCAAGACTCATTTAAATGGTACTCGGAGCGACAAGTCGCCTCTTCTGTCTTGAAACGCGATCCGAAGTTTACGGAAGTATTGACTGCAAGTGGAAAAGAACTATATATGAGTGACCCTGTGATGATCAGTGGGGATATGGGAACTTTCCTATACGTTCCGGTCATCGAAGAGAACCGACCAATCGGTATTTTTGGGGGAAGCATTAGTGTCTTGAACTCTGACTTGTATCGTCGTTCGTTGGAATCTGCGAATGATGACATGATTCTATACTTGTTAGATGAGCAAGGCGAAGTGTTGACGACTTCGTTCAACTTGGTCACAGATGCAGAACGTCGGATATCGCGTGAAGTCATCGACGAAGCATTAGATCGAAGCGAACGGACAATTTTGAGTACGGATGAAGATACGGTGATGTTTGAACCGGATGCACGAGTCAGTGGATGGAGTATGCTCGCAAAACATCAAAATGACTCCGTCTATGAAACGGTCTACGACACGCGTTGGCAGTATTTGATGATTGCGCTCGTCACGTTCTTCCTGAGCATTCTCGTTGGATTGTTGCTTTCACGGACGTTGACGAATCCGCTTGTCGAGCTGGTCAACCAGATTAAACAACAACAATCGCTCGGAACGATTTCATTGGAACGAACGGGTTCGAAAGAAGTGGAGACGCTACTCGATACGTATAACGATTATGCACAACGGATGGAAACGTCACGACGTGAACAGTTGAGTCAGCAACAGTTGATTTTGCATCAAGAAAAATTAGCCTCGCTCGGTCAATTGGCCGCCGGGATTGCCCATGAAATTCGAAATCCTCTGACTCCCGTCCATATCACGTTGCAGATGGTGCGCGAGGGTCAAGGTAGTTCAGATATGGTGGATGTCGCCATCAAAGAACTGGAGCGGGCGAATGATTTGATTTCAACGATGCTGACGCTCGCCAAACCCGATCAGGCTGGTAAAAACGAAGATTGGATCAACATGTTAGACTTTGCGAAACGACTTGAATTTTTAATGGATGCCGAATGTTACAAACGACCGACAAAATGGGAATTACTTGTACCGAACGACATGCCGCCATTTTATGCATCCTTTGATATGCTCGTTCAAATTATCTACAACCTCTTCAAAAATGCGGTCGATGCCGTCGAATCAAAAGGCGCTAACGGGAGTGTCGTCGTGACGGTCCTCTTTACGGAGCAGGAATATCGCTTTTTGATTGAAGATAACGGAATTGGCATGAGTGAGGAACAACTCAAGACAGTCGGTTCCGCCTTCAATACGACGAAGGAAAGTGGAAACGGTCTAGGAATCTATATGATTCAAGAGTACTTGAAGAGCGTTAACGGTGCGATGGAGATCGATAGTGTGATGAACAAAGGGACCGCGATTTTAATCAAAATCCCAAGGAGACAACCGTCATGAAAGGACTAAAACATTATTGGCTTTGGTTACCGGTCGTGTGGGCCATGACGATTCTCCTTATCACCTCGATTCAACTCCCAGAGCAAAAGACGAATGAAAAAGAAGTCGGATTCGTATTTGTCAGTGATAAACACGAGCATGCGAATAAGCTATTGGACTCGTTCGTGCATACAGCAAACCAAAAAGGGTTCATCCCGATTCCGACCACGAGTGAAGATTCGCGTGTCCTTGAAAAAGAAAAATTAGATTCGTTGATTGACCGGGGTGTCGAGGCTATCTTTTTGACGACTCTCGATGACACGTTCATTCAACCTTCATTAGAACGCGCAAAACGCAAAAACATCCCGATTATTGCGATTGACCGCATGATTGATCATCCGAGTGTACTCACATCCGTCGTTTCCGACAATGTCGATATCGGTCGGATGGCGGCCGAACAAATTGCTGCCAAGTATAGTGAGCTCGAACGTCCGATTCGCGTGGTCGAAGTGAGGGGGACGCCGAAAGTTCGCTCCACGATGGACCGAAGTCTTGGTATCCGAGAGTACGAAAAGCAACATGGCGACGATTTTCAAATCATTGCATCCATCACCGGGAACTATGACACATTCCAAGCTGAAATCGAGATGTCACGTTGGTTAGAAGAAGAGATTCCGTTTGATGCAATCTTTTCACATAATGATGATAATACGTTTGGTGTCGTCCGGGCTTTAGAAAGTCATGGTTTGACGGACAAGACGATCGTGTCGGTCGACGGGATTTCAGATATCTATCCGCTCATTCAAAATGGGAAGGTCAATGCCACTGTCGTGCAGTCACCGAACGAGATGATGGAAGTCGGCTTCAAAGCACTCGAACAACATTTAAATGGAAAGAAAATTGCCAAACACTATTATTCATCGAGTTATTTATATGAAGGTGTGGCAAAAGATTGATTGACAAATCATTTGATTCCGCTATGCTAGGAAAAGTGGAAAGAAACAGGAGGTGTATCGATTGAACAGCTTCCAACAGTTCAAATTGCTACCGTTTATGGTTGATGCGTTAACAGAAAAGCGCATTACGAAACCGACCGATATACAAGCCCGGATTATTCCGGCTGCCTTGAATGGTCGAGATATTATTGGAAAATCACAGACAGGAACGGGTAAAACACTTGCGTTCTTGTTACCGATCGTTGAAGCGATCAATCCAGAAGATGCTTCAGTTCAAGCAATCGTCGTCGCACCGACACGCGAACTCGCTTGGCAGATTCATGAAGAATTGAAATCGATTCTTATTAAAAACCCAGATTACATCAAATCGAGTTTGATTGTCGGAGGGACAGACCGCGAACGTCAAATCGATAAGATGAAAAATCCGCCACAGTTAATCATCGGGACACCGGGACGAATCCTTGATCTCATGAAAGCACAGGCGTTATTCCCGCACAAAGTGACACACTTTGTCGTCGATGAAGCCGATCAAATGCTCGATATGGGATTCTTGCCCGAGGTCGACCGCATCGCACAGGCGCTTCCTGAAAAACTGCAAACGATGGTCTTCTCAGCGACGATTCCTGAGAACCTTGAACCGTTCTTGAAGAAGTACCTTCATGACCCACGCTTTGCAGAGGCGAGTCCAGAACATCGCGTCGCACCAAAAATCAAGCACCACGTGATTCCAGTACGTCACCGTGACCGTAAAGAATTGACTGTCGAAATTGCGAAAGCAATCAATCCATTCGTTTGTCTCGTGTTCACCAATACGAAACAAGAGGCAGATGAGTTGGAGACGTCGTTCCGCGAAGCAGGTCTAAACGTCGGTACGTTGCATGGTGACATGCAGGCACGTCGCCGCAAACAAGCTATCAAGGACATCAATGATGCGAAATATCAGTATGTGATTGCTACGGATTTAGCGGCTCGCGGTATCGATATTTCAGGAGTCTCTCACGTCATCAACCATGGGATTCCGAAAGATCTTGATTTCTATACACACCGTGTCGGTCGTACGGGACGTGCGGGCGCGTCAGGTGAGGCGTACACACTATATGAGGACCATGAGAATGGACCGATCAACAGACTTGAAGAACGTGGGTTCGAATTCACTCATGTGGACTTGCGCAACGGTTCGATTCAACCGATCAAGACACGTCGTCGTCGCCAAACAGACCGTAAGATGAAGGTCTCACACACGGCTCATAGTCGGATGGCCGGTGAAATCAAGAAGGCGAAGAAGAAAGTCAAGCCTGGCTATAAGAAGAAATTCAAGTATAAGTTGAAAGAGACGGCATCACGTGAGCATATGCAACAGCAACGCTCGGATCGCCGTGCAGCACGTAAGAAAAATAAACGATAATGTTTGGGAGAATCGACTTCTTGGAGTCGGTTCTTCTTTTTGTGTACACTAGAGATAGAAGATGATGAAGGGAAGATGAGGATGTTAAAAATAGGTTCACACGTTTCGGTATCAGGTAAAAAGATGTTGTTAGCAGGGAGTGAAGAGGCTGTCTCTTACGGGGCGAATACGATGATGGTGTATACAGGTGCGCCCCAAAACACACGCCGTAAACCCATTGAAGATTTAAATATTGAGGCAGCACTCAAACATATGGCCGCACATGACATCGAAGAGATTGTTGTTCACGCTCCATATATCATCAATCTCGGGAATACGACGAAACCTGAGACGTTTGAATTGGCCGTCTCTTTCTTAACTCAGGAATTAAAGCGGGCAGAAGCACTCCAAGTGGCTCGCCACGTCGTTCTTCACCCGGGCGCTCATGTCGGAGCGGGAGAAGAAATCGGTCTCGCTCGAATCATCGAAGGATTGAATGAAGTGTTGACGGGTGATGAAAAAGTGAAGATTGCATTGGAGACGATGGCAGGGAAAGGAAGCGAACTTGGTAAGACGTTTGAAGAGCTTGCGACGATCATTGATGGCGTGACGCACAATGATCGACTCTCAGTTTGCTTTGATACGTGTCACGTCCACGATGCCGGATATGACTTAGTTGGTGATTTAGACGGCGTCATCGAACAATTCGATCGAATCGTCGGACTCGACCGTCTCGGAGTCATTCATGTAAATGATTCGAAGAACGTGCGCGGTGCGAAAAAAGACCGTCATGAAAACATCGGCTACGGAGAGATCGGGTTTGATACATTGAATCGTGTCATTCATCACGAGGCATTTGCGCATCTACCGAAAATCCTAGAGACGCCATATATCCCGATTAGCGAAAAAACGAAAGTCGCTCCATATAAACAAGAGATTGAAATGTTCCGTGCCAATCAATTTGATGCCGAATGGCGTGAACGATTCACGCTCGCTCATCAATAAACGATGAACGTCCTACAAGTCGATCCAAAGCGATATGATGTCTGGAACGCATTCCCGACTTATTTTCTTGAACAAAGTCCGGTTTATGTAAACGGGTCCGTGACGACACCGACAGCATTTATCGAAGTGATGGGGCATGGCATCGTGGCGGAAGCAGAGGTTTTACTTGAAGAGATGATTGGGCGACCAGACGATCCTTATTGGCTAGGAGAGAAACAGGAAGGGGTACAACTGTATTCCTTAGTCGATCTGTTGCAACTACATTTTCATCATCCGTTATTGCAAGTGGGGATGTATGAGGTAGATGAACCGTACGAATCGATTCGAAAAAAATGGAATGACGGCTATTATGTACCATCGTCTAAATGGACGAAAGAGTCATATGAGGCTCACTTGTTTCGAGAAAAACTCTTAGCACCAAAGTCTCATGTGACGACTTGTGCGAGCTGTCATGTAGACCTAGCTGAACGATTTGGGAAAGAGGCGTATCACTTGATTGAGTATCACTTGACAGAGGAACGTGGCATCTGGGTTTGTCCGACCTGTCATAAAGCCATTCATACACTAGACTAAATAATAAAAGATGCCCTTTTTTCGAGGGCATCTTTTATTAGAATGGCCAGTTCGCTACAGCAAATTGATAAACCTTCATTCCGAGGAACACCCCGAAAATCCCAACAACTCCTGGTAATACCGGTGGGGCAGGGAGTGGCAGTTTGAGTGCAGTGAAGATGGCACCACAAATCAAGCCGGCTAGTAATGATAGTAAAATCTCCTGCATAAATAATTCCTCCATCTCTAAATGAAAGCGCTTCATAATAACTGAATCGAATTTATTATACAACGAGTTTCTCTATTTGAGAAGTCTAACATCAGTCATCTGTCATTTTCTCATTCTCTGCCCGAAGGCGGAGAACTTCACGTTCCGCCCAATTTGACGGTTCTCGTTCGAATACGCTAGGTATATTGTTCCAGCGACCACCTGTGTACTGATGGATGATAATTTGGGATTGAATCTCTTCCTGGTTGCTCTCACGTTTCACATACACATAGCGGCCGTCAGAACGTTGTCTTCTTGCTTTCACATTATCGACGAGTTGAAGGGCCATCATATCTTTGATGTATGTTTTATGTGATGCGTTCAAGATAGGGAAGAGTATCTCAATCCGTTTTTTCATATTTCGTGTCATCCAGTCCGCAGAGGAACAGTACAAGTCTTCTTTTCCATTTTGGTAAAAATAAAAGATTCGGGAATGTTCGAGATATCGGTCGATGATCGAGATGACCTTGATGTTTTCAGAAACCCCTTTAATTCCCGGTCGTAAGCAACAAATGCCTCGGACAATCAAATCGATTTTCACTCCCGCGGACGAAGCATCATACAATTTTGTGATGATGGCCCGGTCCGTGATCGAGTTCATCTTAGCGACGATGCGACCGTTGCCGTACTTTTCATGCAGTTTGATCTCATCATCGATTTTATTCAAGAAGAAGTCTTTCATGTCGTCAGGCGACGTCTCGAACTGATGCCAAGATGGTCGTTCCCCATAACCGGATAACCAGTTGAAAAAGTTCGTTGCATCTTCAGCGAGTTCTTCATTTGTCGTGAGGAGCCCAATGTCTGTGTATAGCTTGGCGGTCGAATCGTTATAGTTACCGGTACCAAGATGAATGAACCGTTGCAACACACCACCTTCTAGAATGCGAACGACGAGGGTGATTTTTGAGTGTGTCTTCAGTTCTTTATAGCCGTAGATGACGTGAGCTCCGGCTTTCTCAAGTTGCTTCGCCCATTGAATGTTTTTTTCTTCATCAAAACGTGCTTTTAGTTCGACGAGGACAGTGACTTGTTTTCCGCTCTCGGCTGCATCAGTCAAGGCTTTGATGATGGGAGAGTCCCCGGAGACGCGATAGAGTGTCTGCTTGATTGCCAAGACGTTCGGGTCTTTGGCGGCTTGAACGATAAAACGGACGATTGGATCGAATGAATGATACGGGTGATGGAGCAGATAATCCTGTTTAGCGATACTTTGGAATAAATCTTTGCCCGATTCAAGACCTTCTGGGATAAATGGGATCAACGTTTCATTGATCATGTCATCATATTCCATCCCGATCTGATTGTAGATCCCAAACAGGAAGGTCAAGTCGATCGGACCGTCGACAATAAAGATATCCCGGTCATGTAAGTCAAGGACGTCTTGTAGCATGAACAACAGTTCTTTTCGTAACGATCGTTGCTGTACCTCGAGTCGGATGGCAACCCCATATCTTCTCTTCTTCAATTCTTTTTCGATTTGTTTCAAGACGTCACGACTGCCCTCTTCGTGAAACGGCATGTCCGCGTTCCGCGTAATTCGGAATGGCATCGTGGACTCGACGACAAATCCTTTGAAGAGTGAGTCGATGAATTGAATGATCAAATCCTCAAGTAAAATCAAATCGGTATGTTCTTCATCATCAGTAGGTAGTTCCAGATACCGCGGAAGAACGGATGGCACTTGAACGAGGGCGAGTCGTTTTTTTCCTTCGCCATTCGAGGCAATCTCGACAGCAATGTTCAGTGACTTGGATAAGAGCATTGGGAACGGACGATAGGCATCGACTGCAATCGGTGTCAGGACGGGGAATACGTGCGTTCGAAAGTACTCTTTCACGAAGTCTTGTTGGGTCTTGTTCAAATGTTTCGTCCGTAAGAAGCGAACGTGCTGATTCGATAGCTGTTTCGTGATTTTTTTATATGTCGCATATTGTGTCTCGAC
Source organism: Exiguobacterium sp. KJ 601 (assembly GCF_027161185.1). GTDB lineage: Bacteria > Bacillota > Bacilli > Exiguobacteriales > Exiguobacteriaceae > Exiguobacterium > Exiguobacterium profundum. Next base: position 956,429 of record NZ_JADHZG010000001.1, read on the forward strand.
GAGTTCTTGCGCTCGCATCGAAATGGACTTGATCTGCTGTTTTGGAGTGAGGCCCGTCTTGTCTTCCGGACGATTGAACCCGGCGAGGACCTCATCTTTCAATCCACCGACTCGTACCATATAAAATTCATCAAGGTTAGAACTGAAAATCGCCAAAAATTTCAATCGTTCCATCAATGGATTTCGTTCATCCATCGCCTCCTCGAGGACACGCTCGTTAAAGTCGAGCCAGCTGAGTTCACGGTTGTTAAAATGTTCATTCGTATATTCGGACATGGTTACTCCTCCTCGCTCAAGACAATCTCAATCGATTGATCAATTGCGCGTTCTAAATGCTTTTTATGGCGAGTGCTTCGCTGCAACTCAAAACGTGCAGAACCATTCGTATCTAGCGTAAGTGTGAGACCGTCCTTTGTACTAGCAACATGGATGTCCGTCACGATCTGACGCTCCGTCAAGTCGAGGGCATCGACGAGTTTCACAATCGACCCGAGCAACTCCAAACTCTTCAATAACTTTTGATCAAACCATTTCGGGAAAGCCTCGATATGTTGTTCCAATACTCGTTTTGATTTGAAGGATGTGACGAGGGCAAGAGCGAGTCGATCCTCGTTGTTTAGTCCTTTGAAATCGTTTGTGGTAATCAGATGGAACGTGTGGTCACTTTTATTGTTGTGATCGATATATTCACCGACATAGGCAAGGCGGCAGGCACCTTCAAGAAGACCAGGCTCAAATGGTTTCGGTTTAATCGCCTTCACTTCAATTAATCCGGTATACAACTGTCTAGCCAATCGGATGAGATGTTGATGACGAGTCGGGTTCACGTCGTATTGTTTTTCAAAATGACGAAAACTTTCTTCTTTCACATCGGCAAAACGAACTTTATCATGCTCATGTAAATAGTTTTCATAGAAGAGACCTTCACGGAGTCCATTGTTACTCATCGTGAACTCAGGTACTTTCAAATATTTAGCGAGTTCGCCGATTGCTGTCACGGCAGGCGCGATGATGTCGACCCGGTCTTTTGACAGCCCATCCAAACGTCCGAGTTGTTTGCTCGACATTCCGACGAGTTCATCTATGACGCCCTCTAACTGTTCAGCAGAAATCGTATACTGATGGATTCCTTCAAGCGGGAAGTTCGATATGGTCTGTTCGACCCGGACTAAGTTACGAGCCGTCCCACCGACACCGACAAGTGGGACACCATGAGGTTCGAGCCATTCAATTTCTTTGAATGCCTTCTTTAAGTATGCGGTCAACGCTTTCCGCTCGTCTTTCGTCATCGTCTCATCTTTCATAAATTCTTTCGTTAACGTCACGGCACCGAACGGAAAACTGTGATAAAAGACGAGCTCTCGGTTCTGAAAGTATGTGACTTCCATTGATCCCCCACCAATATCGACGGAATATCCATCTTCCACATAGGTGGAGTTGACGATGGCCGAATATCCGTAAAAGGCTTCTTCGTAATCGCTCAACAGGCGGATGGTCATCCCTGTAGATTGTTTGACATTCTGCAAAATCTCATCTGAGTTATTTGCGTTTCGAATGGCTGCCGTCGCCACTGGGAGCACATCGGTAACGTGATGATGGTCGTTCAACTCTTTAAAGTGACGCAACGTATCGATGAGCGAAGCGATCCCTTCTTCAGTCATCTCATTCGCATCACTAATATGGCTGGACAATCGCGCGACTTCTTTCACATTTAACCGTTCAAAGTATTGTCCTTCCTCGTTCACTTCGAAGATGACGTTTCGAATCGAGTTGGATCCGATATCAATAACTGCCAGTTTCTTTTCCATAAAACCATCCCCTTCATAATACTAGTGTAATCGACAAGGTTTTGAACGAACATACGATTTACGTGAATTTTCACATTTGACTAAGTGAAACCGGTCTTGCTTGAAGGTGTGCGTGATATTCTGTATAATACAAACGCCTAGAAAGTAGAAATGATTACGATTTAACATATGAGAGAAGGGATTAGATGACTACATCTGTCGTCAAATTAAACGAGGTGTCTTATTTCTATGATGGGACACCGGCCTTACAAAACGTATCGATTGATATTCGGCAAGGGGACTTTGTCGCAATCGTCGGAGAAAACGGTTCTGGGAAGTCGACTTTGATTCGAACCATTCTTGGATTACTGAACCCACAGCAAGGGTCGGTCGAATTGTTCGGTAAGCCCATTTCGCAGTTTAAAGATAAGTCTCGTATCAGTTACGTTTCCCAAAAAGCGGCTTCCTTTAACTCGGGCTTCCCGGTTACCGTCGAAGAAGTAGTCGCGATGGGTAGATATGGACGTCTCGGTTTATTCAAACGTTTAAAAATGGAAGACCAGGCAGCGATTCAAAATGCGTTACAAACGGTCAACATGTGGCAATTTCGTCATCGGAAAATTGGAGATTTATCCGGAGGACAACAACAGCGTGTCTTTATCGCTCGGGCGATGGTCAACCAGCCTGATCTATTGATTCTCGATGAGCCGACCGTCGGTGTGGACCAAAAACACTTACAAGATTTTTATGAAGTCTTGCATATGCTTCGTGAACATACGACTTGTACGTTCGTCCTCGTCACCCACGATTTAAACGTGGTGACCGATCTTGTCACGAAAGTCGTCCATCTCGACCGCGGACGATTGGCATGTAATTGTGGATTGAGAGAATACAGCGAGCTCGGAGAACTCGCATCGTCCATCAAACCTTATCCTGTTAAAGTACTTGTTCACGAGGGAACGACATGATCACGGATCTTTGGACATATAGTTTTTTACGTTATGCGTTCATTGCAGCACTTGTGATCGGGTTTACCGCACCGCTCATCGGTTCATTCATCGTGGTGAGACGGATGAGCTTGATTGCCGATGCATTGTCACACATGACGCTTGCCGGAATTTCATTCAGTTTATTTCTCGGACAATATATCGCTCTATTCGCTGATCTCAACCCCTTATATATGGGAACGCTCATCTCTGTATTGGCGGCGTTAGGGCTCAACTGGCTTCGAGGGAAATATGTGCACTTCCAGGAGCTATCCATTCCGATCATGATGTCCGCGGGAATGGGACTCAGTGCCATCTTCATCTCGCTATCGCGAGGATTCTCGGTCGACTTGTCCACGCTCTTGTTTGGATCGATCTCTGCCGTGAGTCAATCGGACATCACATTGATCGTCAGTGTGGCCGTCTTGACGTTTCTTGTGATCTTTATCTTCTATAAGCAGTTGTTGTTCTTGTCGTTTGATGAAGAACAGGCAAAAGTGTCGGGATTACCGAGTACGATGCTTCATATGTTATTCATGTTCATCGTAGCGCTTGTGATTGCCGTTAGCATGCGAATTGTCGGAACGCTTCTCGTATCAAGCTTGATTACGTTACCCGTCGCAGCGGCGCTACGCTTTACATCGAGCTTCAAACAGACCATTCTCTGGTCCATCATCTTCGGAGAGGTCGCGACAATCGGTGGGCTCGTCCTTGCGTATGATCTCGATGTCGCTCCAGGCGGTGTCATCGTATTGATTGCGGTCAGTATTTTAGCAGCCGTCATGGCACTTGAGAAAGTCATGAGTTTCAAGAAAAAGGAGGTACAACATGAATGAGACTGAACAATTGAACCGTCTTCGTGCATCTTCTTTAAAAGTGACGCCGAAACGTCTTGAAATGTATGCTTATCTCTCTGAAGAAGATCGATATATCAGTGCGAAGGAAGTACTCGAGTACATGCGAGACAAACATCCGACGATGAGTTTTGACACGGTGTATCGAAATTTGAAGTCGTTTGCGGAGGAAGGATTACTTGAAGCGACGGAACTCGATGGTGAGAAATCCTTTCGAGTCACCTGCAGTGCGGCACATCACCATCATCATTTGATTTGTCGGAGCTGTGGAAAGACGAAACTGCTCGATTTATGTCCGATGCGCTTTGTAGAGGCGCTCGACCCTGAATTTGAAGTGGTCGATCATAAATTTGAGATATATGGGTATTGTAAAGAATGTAAGCAAAAGGGATTGATTTGATTCAATCCCTTTTTTGTATCGAAGGGGGAGGTTAGATGATCTATACAGCTGCTGAAATCAAGCAGATTGATCGCACAGCGATTCAAAATGGGATGCCCGAAGAGGTGTTGATGGAGCGAGCGGCCTCGGCGATTGTGCCTCACATTCGAATCGATTCGCAGTCTACCATTTTGGTGATTTGTGGGACGGGCAACAACGGTGGGGACGGTTGGGTCGTCGCTCGAGAGCTTGCTATGAGAGGGCATGAGGTCAGCGTATGGTCACCGTTAGGGAAAAGTAAGTCTGAGGCGGCTGCAATACACGCTTCCTACGCCTCCGCATTTCTTCACCTTGTGGAGCGGCCGATTGAAACAGATGTCATCATTGATGCCTTGTTCGGTGTCGGATTGTCCGGTCCCGTGACTGGTCACGCGCGGGAAGTGATTGAATGGGTGAATCGTCAATCGACGCCGGTCATCTCGATTGACGTACCGTCAGGCGTACCGAGTGATCACACTCGAGACTTTGATGACATGGCAATTCGGGCGACATATACGTATTCGTTACACGGTTTCAAGCGTTCGACATTCTTAAATCGGACGGCTCCATTCTATGGCAAAGTGGAACGGGTTGATATCGGACTCCCGCATACATCCGATTGGAAGGTGTTGACCGACGCTGACTTTGACCGATCTCTTTTGGAGCGCGATCAATTCAGCCATAAGACGACATATGGACATGGGATGCTCATCGGAGGGAGTCGTCATTTTCTCGGTGCACCATTCTTGGGTGGTCGTGCTGCAACTCGTTCTGGCATTGGCTTATTGCGTCTATCCATTCCACGCGAAGCGAGCCCGCTCATCTCAACATTACCTGAAGCGATGTATCAGCAACACACCGATGTGGTGGAACAACCGTACGATGCACTTGCCATCGGTCCCGGTATGGTCGAAGGGGAAGCGTTGAATCTCATTTGGCAATACGCAAAACAGCAGTCTTGTCCTGTCATCTTGGACGCTGGGGCACTATCGACGAAACGATTGGAAACCCGGGGGCCGCTTACGCTGACACCGCATCCAGGTGAATTTTCAAGATTGACCGGAAAATCGGTTGAAGAGATCGAGGCAGATCGGTTTTCCATCGCTTGTGAGTTCGCGAAGCAACACCGAGTCCATTTGATTTTAAAAGGAACGTATACGATCATCGTTACACCTGACGGAACAGGTGCCGTCAATACCGTTGAAGCATCGGCGTTAGCGAAAGGTGGAAGTGGGGACGTGTTGACCGGAATCCTCCTTGCGCTATGGGCTAGAAGAAAAAAGCCTTCGGCACCGAACGAGCAAGCGGTGCTATGGCATGCGCTCGCTGCCAAGTCGATTAGCCAGAGTATACACCCCGCAAGTGTACTCGCAAGCGATATAATCGAAGAGCTCGGACGAATTTAAAAGGCAAGCCCGATTGTGTCGGGCTTGCCTTTTAACGTTGCTGTAGAACGATTTGTTTCTCCAATTGCGCGACATGGTGATACGCCTCACGCCATGTCGAAATGCGAGTTACGCCTTCAGGTAACGTCTTACGATTATAGGGTGCGTCGAATAGGAGTACTGGAATTGACGTTTCTTCATGAATCGAGATGGCATTCTCATACCGGTCTTCCATAAACAGTTCGAGTGACAAGTCTTTGACGACATTGATTTTATCGTGAGAACCGGTCATGACCAACGAATCAAGCGGCAAACGATGCTGTTTGATCCATTCTTCGGTAACTGGTCGAACCGCCTCACTTCGGGCGGTGACGTAATGCAGGTGATGTTGCTGCTTTAATTCCCATAACACATCCAACACATCAGAGTGCGGAAGTGAACGACGGTAAATCGCTTCTTCATGCCCCTCTTCAATCATAAACTTCCAAAATTCATGTTGCTCCATCGTCGTATACGTGTGCAACTCGTACTCGGTCGCACGATGATAGTCAATCGAATAGCCGAGTGATTCATTCATATATATAAAACAACTTTTAGGATCTGTAACGGTTCCATCCAAATCAATGCCGATTCGCATCTCATCACTCCTCCTCACATGCCCTCTATTCTATCAAAAACCCGTACGGTTGCAACCGTACGGGCATGAGATTCATTAATTTGATTGGTTTGCGAGCTCTTGTTCTTCGCGCTCACGTTCCGCCATTTTTTCAGCAGCGATCGCATCGATTTCTTTTTTCAATTCTTCGACCATCGTCGCCTCAGGCACTTTACGGATGATCTTTCCGTGACGGAAGAGAAGTCCTTCATTACGTGCGCCTGCGATTCCGATGTCCGCTTCACGAGCCTCACCAGGACCGTTTACCGCACATCCGAGAACGGCAACTTTAATGTTGACGTTGATGTTTTGGATGTATTCTTCTACCTCTTTTGCAATCGAAATCAAATCGATTTCAATTCGTCCACATGTTGGACAAGAGATCAAAGTCGCGGCATTTGCTGCAAGTCCAAATGACTTGAGCACTTCTTTCGCAACTTTTACTTCCTCAACCGGGTCGTCTGAAAGTGAAACTCGAACTGTTGAACCGATTCCAAGAGAGAGAATCGCACCGAGTCCTGCAGCCGATTTAAGTGAACCGGAGAAGAGTGGACCTGACTCTGTGATGCCGACGTGAAGAGGATAATCAAACGTCTTCGCAGCGAGTGTGTAGGCTTCGAGTGCAAGGTTTACGTCTGAAGCTTTGAGCGAGATGATCGTGTTATAGAAGCCGAGATCCTCGAGAATCTTCACGTGGTGCATCGCACTCTCGACCATACCTTGCGCGGTCGGATATCCATACTTTTCAAGGAATTGTTTTTCTAATGATCCGGCGTTGACACCGATTCGAATTGGAATCCCTTTTGCTTTCGCCGCATTGACGACGGCCTCTACTTTCTCACGACGACCGATGTTACCCGGGTTAATCCGGATTTTATCGACGCCACTTTCAATGGCTTTTAAAGCAAGCTTGTAGTCGAAGTGGATGTCGACGACGAGCGGGATATTGATGCGGCTCTTAATTTCTGCAAGTGCGTCAGCTGCACGTTCGTCTGGACAAGCCACGCGAACGACTTGGCAACCAGCTTCCTCAAGACGCTTGATTTCGGCAACTGTTGCCTCGACGTCATGCGTTTTCGTAGTGGTCATAGATTGAATAATGACTTCGTTCGATCCTCCGATAATCAAGTTACCGACGCGGACCGGACGTGTTAATGAACGATGCAAAATTTCTGACATATACGTAATCTCCTTCTTTTGGAAAGAATCCAATCGATTTAAGATGATAAGGTTTCTTCATTATCATAACGAAAAGAATGTGAAAAAGCATCTAGGATGCGTGACGGATGTGTGCTCTTTACAAACTCTAACGCTATCTTAACATCTACTTCATAATTTTCCACCGTCTCAAGACCGATATATAGGCGAGATTAGAAAAAGAGGTGGCTTAACGTGAAGATGAATTTCAAGCGAAATCAAATGAAGGGTACGGGACGAAACGCTCGACTAAATCGTCATTTTAAAATAGGGCACCGCCTCCAATGGACGCTCATGCCAATCATATTACTTGTCTTTATCGTGACGTTTAGCTGGTTCGCCCTAAAGTCTGAACAACTATTGTCCGCAGAAATCGAGCAGCGCCTTATGCGAGAAGTTACGGTCATGCGAGAATCGGTGAAGACGTCGTACAGTGCATATGTAGCAAACGAGAAGCAACTCAACCGGTCATTAAAATCTACTTATATGCAACAAGCTTCTATTCTATCGGGAGATGATTTTGAAGCAGCGCAATTTTTAGTACGTGGAGAGTCTGTTGAGCAATTGAGTGGGTCAAAAGGAATGAAAACAGAGCAGATTGTAGGGAAAGTTTCACAAACGACAACATCTGAAGTAGAAGAGAAAGATGGTTTACTAATGGCATCGGTCTCGATCCCTGAGCTAAAAGCAGATTACGTTCTCGTTGTCACGAAAGAATCTGCGCTTGGTCCAATGACTGAACTGCGAAAATATATCACGTTCATTTTATTCATTGCGATGATTGGGATGGCCATCCTCTTTTCGCGATTGATTCATCGTGAAGTCAAACCGTTGAGTGTATTGGCCCATTCATTGCGCCGTGCCGTTGAAACGCGTCGTTTCGATGACGTGGCACTTGGAGCGAAATCCAAAGAAATCCATATACTCGAAACCGAGTTCAACACGTTCATTCAATTATGGAATCAGTCCATGGATATGATGGGGAAGACAGCGAGTGCATTTCATCAAAGTCTTCCAATCTTCCAACAAGAACTGATGAACAGCCATCATCAGGTTGAACAATTCCGTGAAGTTGCGGTTACGGTAGAACATACGAGTCATTCATATCAGTCGGTGACAAGCGATTCTACATTCAAAATGAGAGAAGTGACACAACAAATCGAAATGCTGGAACATCAAATTTCGAGTGTGGACGACCGTGGCAATCGACTGAAATCCATATTACATGAAGAACTTGAAACGTTCTATTCTGTGAAAGAGGCGAGTGATTATGTTGAGCAACAAGTGGAGAGTATTCAACAAAAGCTTGAAGAGAGTGAGTCGAACTCTTCAAAAGCGGATGAGGCGCTAAAGAGTATCCTATCGGTGTCGACAGCTACGAAGATGTTGTCGCTTAACGCATCGATTGAGGCAGCCCGCGCAGGAGAACATGGTAAAGGATTTGCTGTTGTTGCCAATGAAGTTGGGAAGTTAGCAAAAATGACGAATGAAGCGACACTTCTCGCGGTAGATGCAATCGAAGCATTGAACGAAGAACGAAAGGACCTGTTGTTTGAAGTCAATGACTTTATCAAAGAAGTGCATCTATTAAAAGATGCTGTTTATCGAGTAGAGATTGGAATCGGAACAATCGACCATGAAATCAAAGTTCAGTTAGATGAGTTTCAGTCCATCTCGGATCAAACGTCACATACGGGGAGACAGCTCTTGCAATTAATCGAATCGAATGAGCGGTTGCGAGAAATCAGTTCGTTACTCGAACGAAAGTTATTCGAGCTGAACGACGGTGTCGAACGATGGTCCAATGTGCAGTCTGCCTTACAGTCTGCAGGTACTGACTTGAGTGACCAAAGTGAAGCATTGAATCAGACGCTCGAGGAACTTTCTCCGGCATAAAAATAACGACAAGCGTTTACGAAGACGCTTGTCGTTATTTTTTTTTTGGCACTTTCGTTAAAGGGTAGGTGATATATCCGAGTCCAATGATGAAACCAATCCATATAAGAGACGGGTTCATGTGGTACAACACCACTAATATAACGGTAGGGACGAATGTCATCGCCACGGCATATGGCCAAGCTTGACGGTAGGCCCACATGTTTTTCGAGTAGACTTTTGTAACCAACTGAACATATAAAGCCATGATGGCGACCCAAAGTAAATAGAAAAAGAAAATGGCGAATCCGTGTAAGAATAGCCACATCGGAACGAAAAAATCAGGACGAATCACAATAAAGTCCAAGACAGTGATCAGAAGCGTCAACACGAGAGTGGCTCCCATATAAGCATGGAGCGGGGCTAAACGAAGACGCAATACTTGCTTAGATGGGACAAGACTTGTTCGGAGGAACGTCAAAATAGTGGACAACATACTAAAAACTCCAATCTGTTATATTACAGAAGTCAATAAGATGCATGAAGTGGTACAGTGTTTTAATAAAACTTTTACATTAAACGTGTTTACATGATACTGCCGATGAAGGCATAATGAGTAGGGCATTAAAAACCAAGCAAATCCAACCAATTCTTAATTAAAAGGAGTACAAAAATCGTGGAATACAATTTGCAAGAAATGTTATTCATGTTTTTTGGAGGTCTAGGGATCTTCCTCTTCGGGATCAAATCGATGGGAGACGGACTCCAAAAGTCTGCAGGGAATCGCCTGCGAGACATCCTTGATAAGTATACAACGAATCCATTCCTCGGTGTACTCGCCGGGATTATCGTTACTGTATTGATTCAATCATCTTCAGGTACAACCGTCATTACGGTCGGACTTGTTAGCGCCGGGTTCATGACACTCCGTCAAGCAATCGGGGTCATCATGGGGGCGAATATCGGGACGACGGTGACGGCGTTCATCATCGGATTCGATGTCGGTGAGTACGCGCTCCCGATTATTGCAATCGGTGCAGTATTATTGTTCTTCTTTAAAAAAGAAAAATTACAACACCTCGGTCAAATCTTCTTTGGCTTCGGGATGTTGTTCTATGGACTTGAATTGATGGGAAGTGGGATGAAACCACTTCGTTCAAGCGAATATTTCATCGACTTGACGCAATCAATGAGTGACAATCCGTTCCTCGGTGTCATCGTTGGTACAGTATTTACCGTGATTGTTCAATCATCGTCTGCGACGATTGGAATCTTGCAAGAACTATATGCTGGTGGTTCCATCGATTTAGGTGCTGCTTTACCGGTATTGTTCGGTGATAACATCGGAACAACGATCACAGCGATTTTGGCATCGATTGGTGCATCAGTTGCCGCACGTCGTGCAGCAGCGGCACACGTCATCTTTAACTTGATTGGTACGACAATCTTTATGATCTTATTAGTTCCGTTCACAAACTATATCTATTGGATCACAGATCTCTTGGCGATTGAGGATAAGATGCAAATCGCATTTGCACACGGTACGTTTAACGTCGTCAACACATTGATCCAGTTCTGGTTCATCGGAACGATTGCTTGGATTGTGACGAAATTGGTCCCAGGTGAAGACTCAATCGTCGATACGAAAGCACAACATTTAGACCCGATCTTCATTCAACAGTCACCTTCGATTGCAGTCGAGCAAGCGAAATACGAAGTCATCCGCATGGGAGATTTCGCAAAACTCGGTCTCGATGAAGCACGCAACTATTTGACGACTGGCGACAAGAAGCACGCTGAAAAGTCGGCACATATCGAAGAAGCATTGAACTCGTTGAATGCGAAAATTACAGATTACCTCGTGAAATTGGCTGCCGTTGATTTGACAGAACAAGAATCACAAGAACACAAAACACTCATGCATGCCATCAACGATATCGAGCGAATCGGTGATCACGTTGAGAACATCATCGAGTTGATTGATTATAAGACAGCTACGAAAGTGACGCTTTCGGCAGATGCACAAAAAGAATTGACTGAAATGTACGACCTCACACGTGCGACGTTAGAGAAATCTCTTCAAACGTTGGGGAGCGGCGACATGATTGAAGCACGTAAAGTCATTGAAATGGAAGCGAAACTCGACATGCTCGAGCGTCAATTCCGTAAGAACCACGTCGTTCGTTTGAACACAGGTGCTTGCGATGGACAAGCAGGTATGTTCTTCGTCGATATGCTCTCGAACTTGGAGCGAATCGGTGACCATGCTATGAACATCACGGAAATCACACTTGAAGATGCAAACGAAGTAACCGTATAAAATCAGAAGCACTCCAAATGAAATTTGGGGTGCTTTTTCTTATTCGGCAAGGAATACTCCTTGACACTCCAAGACATATTCAGTATATTATTACTGTATAACAACATGGCGGTGTAGCTCAGCTGGCTAGAGCGTACGGTTCATACCCGTGAGGTCGTGGGTTCGACTCCCTCCGCCGCTATTTATAAGGACCCTTAGCTCAGCTGGTTAGAGCAGACGGCTCATAACCGTCCGGTCGTAGGTTCAAGTCCTACAGGGTCCATTCGTAAGCGACGTCACAATGTGAACGTCGCTTTTTTGTTTTCAATCTAAAATTGCTGGGTAAATACTCGTTAGCATTTTGTTTTTTGAAAAATATGAAATGAGGCGGACAAAATGGAACGAAACCACACCATGATGCAATTTTTTGAATGGCATGTCGAGGCAGATCAAAAGCATTGGAAGCGACTAAAAGAGAGAGCAGCCGACTTAAACAAAGCAGGAATCACTGCACTTTGGCTACCACCTGTCACAAAAGGGCAAAGTGATCAAGATACCGGTTATGGAATCTATGACTTATATGATTTGGGTGAGTTCGATCAAAAAGGATCGATTGCCACGAAATACGGTACGAAAAAAGAACTACTTGAAGCGACAGCCTATTGCCAACAAGAACTCGGGATGCAGATTTATATGGATGTCGTCATGAACCATAAAGCCGGGGCGGATGCGACCGAGAAGTTTGAAGTGTTAGAAGTAGATCCCGACGACCGTACGAAAGTCCTTTCAGATGAAGCGTTCGAAATCGAGGGATGGACAAAATTTGATTACGAAGCTCGTGATGGGAAATACTCTTCATTCAAATGGGACTTCACGCACTTTAACGGAACGGATTATGATGCGGCGACTGATCGTTCCGGTATTTTCTTTATTGTTGGAGAAAACAAAAGATGGAATGATAACGTCGACGATGAATTCGGTGTCTATGACTATTTAATGTTTGCGAACATCGATTACCACCATCCCGATGTGCGTGAAGAAGTGTTGAATTGGGGGAAATGGTTCATCGAGGAGACGAAATGTGATGGATTCCGTCTTGACGCCATTAAACACATCAACTATGACTTTGTAAAAGAGTTCAGTCAGACGATGCGGGAAGAGAAAGGTGACCAATTCTATTTTGTCGGCGAGTTTTGGAAATCTGACCTTGATGCCTGTCGTGAATTTCTCGATAATATCGATTACCATGTCGATTTATTCGATGTCCCGCTCCATTACAAATTACATCAAGCCTCGGAGGAAGGGGCCGCGTTTGACATGCGAACCATTTTTGATGATACGCTCGTTCAGTCACACCCGCTTCATTCCGTGACGTTCGTAGATAATCACGATTCACAACCCGAGGAGGCGCTTGAGTCATGGGTGAAAGATTGGTTCAAGCAAATCGCCTATGGTCTTGTCTTACTTCGTAAAGATGGTTATCCATGTGTCTTCTATGGCGATTACTACGGTATAGACGGTCCTCACCCGACTGATGGGATGAAGCTCGCCATTGATACGCTCCTATATGCGCGCCGAGAGAAAGCGTACGGGGAGCAGGATGATTACTTTGATGATGCAAACGTCATCGGGTGGGTACGAAAAGGTGTGGAGGAAATCGAACGTTCCGGATGTGCCGTCCTCATTTCAACTTCTGATGAATCTGAAAAGAGAATGTTTGTCGGGGAAGAACGTGCCGGTGAAACATGGGTCGATTTAACGAATACATTGAATGATCGAATTGAGATTGATGAAGAAGGATTTGGGGTATTTAAAGTGTCGGCGGGGTCGATTTCAGTTTGGGCATTGCCAGAAGAAGATGTCGAATAAAGCATTACAATTGAGTCGACCGTCACATATCTGTTACATTTAAGACGAACGTTGTTCAAAACACTTTTAAGGGGGATTTTAGTAATGGCTAAATTTGAATTACCACAACTTGATTACGCATATGATGCACTCGAACCACACATTGATGCACGCACGATGGAAATCCACCACACGAAACACCACAACACTTACGTCACAAACGTAAACAATGCACTCGAAGGAAAAGATGTGGAGTACTCTTCACTCGAAGACTTGCTTCAAAAAATCGATTCGCTTCCTGCTGACATTCAAACAGCTGTCCGCAACAACGGTGGCGGTCATTGGAACCACTCGTTCTTCTGGAAGCTCTTGAAGAAAAATGAGAACGGCACACCGTCTGGCGATCTCGCTGCTGCAATCGATGAGTCGTTCGGTAGCTTTGATGCGTTCAAAGACGAATTCACGAAAGCTGCAACGACTCGTTTCGGTTCAGGATGGGCTTGGCTCGTCGTGAAGAACGGGAAACTCGAAGTCACGTCTACACCAAACCAAGACTCACCAATCATGGAGGGTGTTACGCCAATCCTCGGTCTTGATGTATGGGAACATGCTTACTACTTGAACTACCAAAATCGTCGTCCTGACTATATCAACGCATTCTTCCATGTCATCGATTGGGATTATGTGGCGAAATTATACGCTGACGCAAAATAAACTGGTCTTACCCGGGGTTCTTATACGAATCTCGGGTTTTTTTGTGGTTTTCATTAATTTGTAAACAAATTATGATATAGTGAAATTCGGACAAAAAGACAGGGATTCCTGTCCTCTATAATATAGAAGGAAATGAACGTGGAGGGAGTAAACGGACTTGGCAAAAAATCGGGTAAAAGTGCCGAAAAAACGGCGAAACCACTTACCGTTACGCTTAAATTTACTATTTTTCATCGTCTTCATTCTATTTGCGACCCTCATTTTTCGATTGGGTGTCGTACAAATCGTGAATGGTGAACTGATTGCTCGGGAAGTACAGAAAACGGAGTCGAGTAAAATCAAATATGAAGTGCCGCGAGGTAAAATCTACGACCGGAACGGTCAAGTGCTGGCGGATACGATTTCAAACTACTCGGTCATGTATCGCCGCTCTCAAGTGACAAAGACGGATGAACGTTTAGACGTCGCGAAAAAATTGGCGGAAATCGTCGACATTCCAAAAGAAGACCGTAAAATGACGGAGCGAGACCGAAAGGATTACTGGATTGCAACGAATCCGGAATTGGCGCAAGAACGGACTCAAGCGTTATTGGAAGAATTATCGGAAGAGGAGCGAGCCGCATTGTCTAACCAAGACGTGGACCGGCTTTTACTTGATTCAATCACCGAAGAAGAGATCACGTTTGATGATGCGACAGAAGAAATCATCGCCATTAAACACAATATGGAGAGTGGCTATGCACTCGACCCACAGGTCATCAAAATCGGTGCAAGCCCGAAAGAGATGGCGGTCATCGAAGAGAACTTAGAGCAGTTGCCTGGAGTGAGTGTCGAACCTTACTATCAACGGGATTATCCGTATGATGAGACGTTCAAGAGTTTCCTAGGAAGTTATCGTCAAATTCCGGCGGAACAACGTGCATCTTATCAGGCGAAGGGTTACGGGTTGAACGATCGGGTTGGTACCTCCTACTTGGAACAACAGTATGAAGACGTCCTTCGGGGAACGCCGGCCTATGATGTGTTCACGACGTATAAAGGGGAGCCGGTCGGTGAACCGACACGAGTGAGTGGGAATCCAGGGAAAGACATCGTCTTATCGACCGACATCGAGTTCCAAAAAGAAATCGATGAGATCTTGAAAAAGGCGATTCGCGCAGGGCGCTCTGGAAGTCCTCATTTCGACCGAGCATTCGCTGTCGTCATGAATCCACAAACGGGTGAATTGCTCGCCTTATCTGGACAAGAACTCGATTTGGAAACGAACGAATTCAAGGATGTATCGACCGGAACGGTGCTTCGTGCCAGCCAAATCGGATCAACCATCAAAGGGGCGACGGTCGCCTATGGATTCGAAGAAGGCGTCGTGAAACCGGGAGAATATATTTATGATGCTCCGATTCGGATTGGTTCGTCAGTGAAAGCTTCCTACCGGAATATGGGGAACATCAACGACTTAGATGCGCTCGCGATGTCATCGAATATCTATATGTTCCAAATTGCTTTGCGTCTGGCTGATTATTACTCGACAGGTCAAATTGTCGGAGAAAATGTCACGCAGGCGTTCGAAACGATGGAACACTACTATAAACAATTCGGTCTCGGAATCGAAACAGGGATCGACTTGCCGTTTGAGTCGACCGGATTCCGTAGCATCCCGGACCGCGTCACGCTTCTGATGGATATGTCGATCGGACAGTATATTTCTTATACTCCGATTCAATTGGCGCAATATACGTCAGCATTGGCGAACGGTGGCTATCGTGTACAACCACACTTGCTGAAAGAAATCATTGAGCCGGGTTCGCTTGATGAGAACAATAAGCAAGTCGTGAGCACGTTCCAACCGAATGCGTTGAATAAAGTCGATATCCAGGATGAATATATCGAGCGGGTCCGTGAAGGGTATCGTCAAGGGGTTGAATCTTCTTCCGGTTCGTCTCGCATTTTACAGGAGACCGGTATGACGGCTGCAGGTAAAACCGGAACTGCCCAAGCGATTGCGGAGGGCGCAGACGGTCAGGCGAAACGAAATGCGAACGGAGAACCGATCAAGACATTGAACTCAAACCATGTCGGTTGGGCACCGTTCGATGACCCGGAAATCGCTTGGGCGATCATCATGCCTGGACTTGAGGCGGAAGGAATCAATACGCGTGTCGCGCACGACATCATGAAAGCTTACTTTAATCTAGAAGACGTCAATGCAATGCTTCAGTAAAAGAAGTCACTTCGGTGACTTCTTTTTTTGTCTTTACAATTCTTTTACGTTCCGTTTATTTCTCGTTAATAGAAGTTCATTAGGATATTAATTGTAGGACAGAACAACAAATCCACAACAAAAATCAAAGCAAACTCAAGGAGGACGTCACAAATGTCTTGGATGAAAAAATCAGCTTTACTCGCTTCAATCACTTCAGTCGCACTCGTAGGTGCTGCTTGTGGGAACAATGAAGAAGGTGGCGCTGCTGAAGGCGGCGATGCGCTCTCAGGAAAAGTCGTCATGGACGGATCATCAACTGTATTCCCAATCATGGAAGCAGTCGCAGAAGAATATTCAGCTGAACAACCAGAAGTTGAAGTGACAGTCGGTGTCTCTGGTACGGGTGGTGGCTTCAAACGTTTCGTGACGGGAGAGACAGACTTCTCGAACGCATCACGTGAAATCAAAGAAGAAGAAGCAGCCGAAGCTGAGAAAAACGGTGTGGAATTCACGCAACTCTCGGTTGCACTTGATGGACTTTCGCTCGTTGTAAACCCAGCGAACGATTGGGCACAAGATATCACGATTGAAGAATTGAATAAGATGTGGACGGACACGAGCGTCAAGACGTGGAAAGACGTTCGATCAGACTGGCCAGATGAGGAGATCTCATTCTTCGCACCAGGTAAAGACTCAGGTACTTACGATTTCTTCGACGAAAAAGTATTGAATGAAACAGATATTCGTCAAGATGCGCAATTGTCTGAGGATGACAACGTCCTCGTCACAGGTGTAGCCGGAACAGAAGGAGCAATCGGATTCTTTGGATTCGCGTATTACCTTGAGAACAAAGACACACTTCGTGCATTAAATGTTGAGGGCGTTGAGCCGACACATGACACAATTAACGATTTATCTTACCCGCTCTCACGTGAAATCTACACGTACGTCAACAACGCTTCGTTGAAAGACAAAGAGCAAGTTGCGGACTTCGCACGCTTCATGAACGAAAACGCTGCCGATCTTTCTGAAGAAGTCGGTTACGTGAAAATGGAACAAGGCCGTTACGACGAAAACATGAAGATGATCGACGAAATCGCTGGAGAATAAGATGATAGGTGGCAGAAGGTGAGACACGGTCTCGCCTTCTCGCCATGCTTTCTAGTATGAAGAGGTAGGGAGCGATACACGAGATGAATGAACCGAACAATAAGCTTTCGATTCGAGAGATGATTCAACAAAATAAACAAAAGAAATATAGTACGACGAACGTGTTTGATAAAATCATGCCGTTCTTATTATTCTTGAGCGCATTCGTATCGGTCGTCACGACCATTGGTATTGCGTTCACATTAGGCTTTGAGCTATTTAAGTTCTTTGAACGAGTCCCTGTCGCAGAATTTTTAGGATCGACAGAATGGTACCCGCTTAGCGCAGATCAGCGCTTCGGGGTATGGGCCCTTGTGATGGGAACACTCCAAATTACTGTGATTGCGATGATTGTAGCCGTTCCGCTCGGTTTGGCGTCTGCGATTTATTTAAGTGAATACGCCTCTGAACGGGCACGACGTGTGTTGAAACCAATTCTAGAAGTGTTGGCCGGTGTGCCGACGATCGTATTCGGTTTCTTCGCCTTGTCATTCATTACACCGATTTTGCAAGCACTCATCCCAGGACTTCAAATTTACAATGCACTAAGCCCGGGGATTGTCGTCGGGATTATGATTATTCCGATGATTGCCTCGATTTCTGAGGATGCAATGAGTGCTGTTCCGAAGAAAATTCGGGACGGTGCGCTCGGTTTAGGTGCGACACGTCTTGAAGTGGCGACGAAAGTTGTCATGCCTGCAGCGACGTCTGGGATCATTGCCTCTATCGTTCTCGGTATGAGCCGTGCGATTGGGGAGACGATGATTGTAACGATTGCTGGTGGTTCACAGCCGAACTTCGAGTTCAATCCGCTCAATGCGATTCAGACGATGACAGCATATATCGTTCAAATCGCAAAAGGTGATGCAGGTTACGGCACAATCGAATATTACAGTATCTATGCGGTCGGTGCGTTGTTGTTCGTCTTTACTCTATTGATGAACTTGCTCGCAAACTGGGTGACGCGCCGCTTCAGAGAGGAGTACTAATATGGCTTTACCGAACAGTGAGTTCAAGAATACGAAGAACTTGATGAATCGTGAGACCGTGTCTCAACGAATTAAACGACGTTTACAATTGAATGAAATATTTAAGTACATCTTTTTGGCGGGACTCGTCTTTGCACTCGTCGTCTTATCGACGTTGATTTATGACATCGTGTCAAAAGGTGTAGGATGGGTCGACCTCGATTTCTTACGCAACTTCCCGTCGCGCCGTCCTGAACAGGCTGGATTATATCCTGCGTTGATTGGGTCGTTATGGCTCATGCTATTGATCGTACCGATGGTGTTTGTCATCGGTGTTGGAGCGGCAATTTACTTGGAAGAATACGCTCCGAAAAATCGCATGACTTCGTTTATTGAAGTCAACATTTCGAACTTGGCAGGCGTTCCGTCAATCGTATTCGGATTGCTTGGATTGACGATTTTCGTTCGAGTCATGGAATTAGGGAACTCGATTATGGCCGGTGCCTTGACGCTCGGTCTCATGAGTTTGCCGATTGTCATCGTGGCCTCACAGGAAGCGCTACGAGCAGTCAAAATGGAATTACGACACGCTTCGCTAGCGCTCGGGGCATCGAAGTGGCAGACGACATTTAACGTCGTGTTACCTTCGGCGTTGCCAGGGATCATTACGGGAATTATCCTAGCGGTTTCTCGTGCGATTGGTGAAACGGCTCCACTCATCATGGTCGGAGCGGCAACATTCATTTCAACGACACCGAGTAACATTTTCTCTGACTTCACGGCCCTCCCGATCCAGATTTATAACTGGACGAGTCGACCACAAGCAGAGTTCCAAAACTTAGCAGCAGCAGGGATTATCGTACTCATGACGATGCTCATCGCGATGAACTCGGTTGCAATCTATATTCGAAACAAATATACAAATCGACACTAAGTCTTTTTTGCAGATGAATGAGGAGGAAGCTCGAGATGATGAAACAACAAGAGCTCAACAAAGGAGATCAAAACGTGAATACAACTACGACAGAACCGACAACGACTGAGATGAAAAAAGATAGCGCCTATGTCGTCAACAATTTGAACTTGTGGTATGGAGAAGACCAGGCTTTGATTGACGTCAACCTCGATATTAAAAAGAATGAAGTCACGGCAATCATTGGACCATCTGGGTGCGGGAAATCGACGTTCATTAAGACTCTAAACCGTATGGTCGAACTCGTTCCATCGGTTCGGACGAACGGTGAAATCTTGTATCATGGTCGTAACATCTTCGACCGTGGATATAAAGTAGAAGACTTGCGTACGTCGGTCGGGATGGTATTTCAACAACCGAACCCGTTCCCAAAATCGGTCTATGACAACGTGGCATACGGACCGCGGACGCACGGAATCAAAAATAAGAAAGTACTCGATGAAATTGTCGAGCGTTCATTACGTGGTGCGGCAATCTGGGATGAAGTAAAAGATCGATTGAATGAGAATGCGTACGGACTTTCAGGTGGACAACAACAACGTCTCTGTATCGCGCGTACGTTAGCGATTGAACCGGATGTCATCTTAATGGACGAGCCGACGTCTGCCCTTGATCCGATCTCTACATTGAAAGTGGAAGAATTGGTACAAGAGTTGAAAGAACAATATTCAATCATCATCGTGACACATAACATGCAACAAGCTGCCCGTGTTTCGGATAAAACGGCATTCTTCTTAAATGGAGAAGTTGTCGAGTTCGATGTAACAGATAAGATTTTCTCGAATCCATCTGACAAACGGACGGAAGACTATATTTCTGGCCGTTTCGGTTAAGGAGGAGACTGGATTGATGGCACAAAACCGCACATTTTTTGATACGAAGTTGACTGAATTAGAAGATAAAGTTGTACGATTGGCAAACTTGACGATGCGCCAAACGGCGACGGCAATCGAAGTGTTGGAAAAACATGATCTCGAATTGGCTAAAACCGTGATTGATAACGATAACGAGTTAGACGAGTTGGAGTTGACAATCAATGACGAAGCGATTCTATTGATTGCAAAACAGCAACCAGTCGCGACTGACTTACGACGTCTGATTGTGACGATGAAATCAGCGACAGATCTTGAACGCATTGCGGACTATGCGACAAACATCGCAAAAGCAGTGACACGAATCGAGCACGTTCCTTATGTACTTGACATCCAACCGCTCAAGAAGATGGCCGAGCAGTTGATTGACATGCTTGAACTGGCGACACGTGCCTATCGTAAAGGTGAAGTGAGCCGTGTTCGTGAACTCAATGAGATGGACCGCGTGATTGATGACATCAATCTAACGGTGATTAAACAATATATCGGTTCTCTTCCGGCCATGACGGTTGGGACGAACGATGTATACGAATTCTCGAACATTGCTCGATACCTCGAACGGATGGGCGATCATGTGACGAACTTCGGAGAACATTTAATTTTCCTCGAAAAAGGGAAACATTATGATTTGAATCAATAAGATTAGTGGTAAAGAACAACAGTGCTGTTGTTCTTTATTTTTTTGGGCAGGAATACAAACTCAAGGAGCGAATAATAGTCTACATGGATTTTACATGAAGGGAGCCATATAGAGATGGAAGAGAAAATCGTATCCTTGAAACAACAAGGTCTTACGTTAAAACAGATTGCGGCAGAATTAGACGTCCCGATTGGCAAAGTCCAATACGCATGGCGTAAATGGAGAAATCAGCAACAGGAAGTGGAGGCGGTTGCCCCTGTGAAAAAAAAGCGTGAAACGAAGAAAGCAAAGACGTCGGTGACGACCTCACGCAAACAAGTGGCATCAGCGAAAGAGACGGCCAACGTGTCGACTTCTCCACTTCTTGAAAAGGGTCCGGAAGGATACTGGAAGCTACCCGATCGGTACAACGTGGACTTTATGCATGCGGTCGTACAGTCTCCAAACGCAGTGTATGTATGCTGGGAAGTATCTGATCTCGTGAAAGAAACGTTAGTGCTTCAATTTATGCGACGCTGGGAAGAATTGCCGAAGGCGTTTCGCATCCTTGATGTTACGTTACTTGATTACAATAGCGGTCACGCAAACCGCTCCTATACATTCGATCTTCCTGAAATGACGAACAGCTGGTTCGTTCGCCCTCTCGACCCGAATACGACATATGTGTTTGAATTTGGGATTCGGACGATGGAAGGGGAGTTTCTCCCAATCGTCGCATCAAATCCGCTTGATACGCCGCGGGCAGAACCAGTTGGAGTCGGACGATTCGCAGAACCGGTCCGACGTTGGCAATACGGGGAAGTTGATTCTCCAGAACTACTTGATACGTTACCAAAATATGCAGCATACCGACTCGTGCGTTAAGGAGGACTTTTTATTATGAAACCTGGGTACTTTTCACTCGTCCTTCATGCTCATTTACCGTACGTTAGGCATGAAGAGAAACACCGTTTAGAAGAAAGATGGGTTTACGAGGCCATCTCTGAGACATATCTTCCGATTCTATGGCAAGTCGATCGCTTGAAGCGTCCCTTGCATTGGACGGTTAGTATTTCCCCACCTGTCGTTGAAATGCTTGCCGATCCTCTCATTCAGGATCGCTATGTGGAGCACTTAGACGATATGCTCGAATTGATTGCCCTCGAATTGTCTGAGGACCGAACAGACGAAGAAACAGCGACGTTACATTTTTATCGTCAACGATACCACGATTTAAAAAATACGTTCCTTCATTGGAATAAAAATTTGAATGAGGCGTTCCGTACATATCGTGAGGCAGGTTATATTGACATGGTGACATGTACGGCAACCCATGGCTTTAATCCACATCTCTTCACGGAACAGGCGGCGCGCGCTGAGATTCGCACAGGTTTGAACTGTTTCGAACGTCATTATGGGTTCCGTCCAACAGGCATCTGGTTACCAGAGTGTGCTTATACACCAGGAGTTGATCGGATTCTTTATGAAGAAGGAATTCGCTACACATTTGTCGATGAACATGCTCTTCTCGACGCAGATCCGACGCCAGAGAAAGGAATTGGAGCCCCTGTTTATTCACCACATGGCGTCGCGTTGTTCCCTCGGGATCAAATCATCTCAGGTAAAATTTGGAGTTCAATGATCGGATATCCAGGCCATCCGGATTATCGTGAGTTTTACCGCGATTTGGCATACGATCGGGACTGGGACTATATCCAGTCCTTCATGCATCCGGAAGGAATTCGTTTTGATACGGGTTTAAAAATGCACCGGATTACGGGTGATACGGATCAAAAGGATTTCTACGTGCGCGAATGGGCGGAACATCAAATTGAAAACCATGCGACCGATTTTGCCAAAACGTTAGAATCACATCTTGAAGCGCACGGTGCTCAGACATTCCCACCATTTTTAGTCACGGCTCCGTTCGATGCGGAGTTGTTCGGTCACTGGTGGTTTGAGGGGCCAGAGTTTCTTGGGAAAGTAGCAGAGAGACTTGCTGAATTTGGAATTGAAACCATCACGCCAGCGCTCTTCCTTGAACGTCACTTTAAAGATTTACAGACGGTCCACGTGTCGATGAATACATGGGGACGTAAAGGTTATGGTGAAGTTTGGATTAACGAAAGAAATGAGTGGATGCTTCGTCATTTGCACATGATGGAGATGCAACTCGTAAAAGATGTGGCGGACTATCGTAATCAATCGGAAGCGACGAATCGCGCCTTGAAACAATTAATCCGTCATTACGTATTGGCTGTGTCGAGTGACTGGGCGTTCATCTTGGATGGGCAAACGACGGCGCAATATGCCGCCGAACGGTTCCGTGAACACACACGACTCTTTGCAGAACTTGAAACGGCACTCTATCAGGATGGAGTATCGGAGCAGTTGCTACATGATCATTATGCTGCATATCCATTCCTTCAAGACGAAGACATCGATATTGATTCGTTCTTATCTCCTCACGATTACTATGTGACAATCGAGCGCGAAGATGAAAAATCAGCTATTTTAGTACTCACGCCTGAATATCACGGTCATATCGTAGGGGGACTCGGAAGACGGGTCGTCGATGAAATCGAGGCGAGAGCGGACGATGGCGAAGTTGTCTATGTATTAACGCCATATCATGACGAGTTGCCTGAGTATGAACGTCAAGGAAACATACATGTGTATCGTGTTCGCCCAACTAGCCCATTTTTAGAGCATGTTATGAACCAGGTGGCTACACAAAATATCGCCTATGTAAAACTAGTACATGAACTTTCGAAACGTGTTTCCTTCAAAGTGATTCATCACTTCGATTGGATGACAATTCCTGCTGCAAGAGAACTTGCGCAATCCCTTGCGATTCCGTTATACTCAACTATGTTGTCCTTTGAAGCGACTCGCAATCCGCATGGTCACGGTGGTTTGTTCGATGCAATCCATCGAATCGAAAACAGTGTGTTTTCTGCATCAGAACGCGTTTATGTCGGTGAAGAGATCTCGATTCACGACCTGAAACAATGGTATAACGTGAGTGAGAACGTCAACACATGCCTACCTCTTGAGACTTCTCCGTATGGACAGGAATCAATGAAAAAGAACGTGAAATAACCTTGCTTTTTCACAAGAAACTTGGTAGGATAATTGAGTATGCTTAGACTGTAAAGCAAAAGCACTTGATACAACATCATTAAGATGGGAGTGAAAGAAATGCGCGTTAAAATTACATTAGCTTGCACAGAAACAGGCGATCGCACGTACATCACGAAGAAAAACAAACGTAACAACCCTGAGCGCCTCGAGTTGCGCAAATACAACCCACGTCTCCGTCGTCACACGCTTTACCGCGAAGTGAAGTAATGAGGGACCGGCCGTCACATATGTGGCGGCTTTTTTTGTAAGGAGGAATACGTTGTGGAAGAGAAAACAGCGCTGCGGCGCACGATTCATCAATACATCAAACAAATGGCGGATCGACATCATGCGGACGAAGTCATTCACCAATCATTATTTGCCTCGGACTTATGGATTGAAAGTCAAACAATCGCGCTAACGTTGTCACTCCCTCTAGAAATTGATACGTCCCCGATTATTCATATGGCCTTTAAAGAAGGAAAAACGGTCTGCGTCCCGAAAGTAACGGAGCGGGGACTTACGTTTCACATCATTCATTCATTTGATGATTTGGAAGAGGGAGTCATGAATATTTTAGAGCCGACCACTCCAGCGACTACGCAAGTGATCGACCTTTGTCTTGTTCCGGGGCGCGTTTTCGATCGAACCGGTTATCGCATCGGTTGGGGTGGGGGCTATTATGATCGCTATTTAAAAACCTATAAAGGTAGAACACTTGCTTTGGCATATACCGTTCAGATTGTCGATCAAGTACCAACTGAGCCGCACGACCTACCCGTTCAATGGATCGTGACAGAGAAGGAGATGATTCAGTGTTCGCCATATTCGCTGTAACTTGTTTCGTCGCCTATCTCGGTTATCGGTTACGCTCGTTGACTCGTTCTGGGGCACTGTTGACGATAGTGACCGGTTCGGTGATTGGATTCTCCTTCGGATGGTTCGGTCTATACTTGCTTGGGGTGTTTTTTTCGACTTCTTCTCTCGCTTCGAAATATCGCTCTCGCGATAAAGAAGGAGTAGATGAGATTGTCGAGAAGACGGGGGCTCGTGATGCCATGCAAGTGTTGGCTAACGGTGGGGTCGGGATTTTATGTGCACTCGGTTATCAGTTTACAAATGATCCGGTCTACCTCTATATGTATGTCGTGTCCATCGCGGCAGCGACGAGCGATACGTGGGGATCTGAATTTGGTGTCCTCTCGAAGCGGAAACC
The DNA here is from genome assembly GCF_027161185.1 of Exiguobacterium sp. KJ 601. Taxonomy (GTDB): domain Bacteria; phylum Bacillota; class Bacilli; order Exiguobacteriales; family Exiguobacteriaceae; genus Exiguobacterium; species Exiguobacterium profundum. The sequence goes on from NZ_JADHZG010000001.1 coordinate 981,570, forward strand.
TCGGTTCATGTTTACCTTTAAGCGAGTCGAACCGGGAATGAGTGGGGCCGTCTCGACATTCGGTACCGTCATGTCGATGTTTGGTGCATTGTTGATTGTCATATCCTCTCTTGTTTTCATTGACTTAAGCATCACGCTTCTTCTTTTATTATGGGTGATTGGATTAACTGGTAGTATGATTGATACGCTACTTGGTGCGACCGTCCAACGAACGTTTCGTTGTGCTGTTTGTGGAAAGTTGACCGAGCAAAAAATACATCACGACGTGCCGACGAGTTACGTGTCGGGATGGCGTTTTCTCGGAAATGATGCGGTTAATTTTCTTTCGGTTTGTGGGGCAACGATGATTTGTTTTTTTGTGTTTGGATGAGGGTAGTACAGAAAATGAAGGTGTTCCAAACGAATGTGAATATTGTCACAATATCGCCAAAGTGAAAACGGTTTCCGCTGTAGTTAGAGTTTGTGAATGATGTTACAATCTATTTGTAACAGAGATAACAAAAACATGAAACAGATTGTTTGAAGGGTGGAGAATCATTATGGAAACATTAAATCATGCTAAAGTAACACGAGTCGCACTTGTAGGGGCAGGGGCAGTAGGTGCGAGTTTTGCTTACCAGTTGACGACAGCTAGTCTATGTGAAGAACTTGTCATCATCGATATTAATAAAGCCAAGGCAGAAGGAGAAGCGATGGACTTGAACCATGGGGTTTCATTCGCTTCATCACCAATGCGCGTCTGGGCAGGGGACTATTCGGATTGTGGCGTCGCTGACATCGTAGTCATCACGGCTGGCGCACCGCAGCGTCCAGGTGAAACACGTCTTGATCTCGTTGAAAAAAATGCGAAGATCATGAAATCTATGATTTCAGAGATCATGGACTCTGGTTTTGACGGAATTATCATTATTGCTTCAAACCCGGTCGACATCATGACACATCTCGCATGGAAATATTCTGGTCTTCCGAAACATCGTGTCTTTGGTTCAGGAACAGTGCTTGATACGTCTCGCTTGCGTTACATGCTCGGAGACTATTTCAACGTCGACCCGCGTAACTGTCACGCCTACATTATGGGTGAGCATGGTGATACTGAGTTTGCTGCCTGGAGCAACGCTCGTATATATGGAAAATCGGTCGAGCAACTACTTGAAGAGCATGATGAGTATAGTTGGGAAGACCTTGAAGACATTTATGTCAACGTTCGTGACGCAGCATATCATATCATTGAACGTAAAGGTGCGACGTACTATGCGATTGGACTCGGTCTCCTTCGGTTGGTCAAGGCTGTCCTTCGTAACGAGAATACGTTGTTGACAGTCGGTGCCCATCTTGATGGTGAGTATGGATTGCACGATATCCATATCGGTGTACCAGCGATTATCAACCGTCAAGGCGTTCGTGAAGTCGTTGAGATTGAGTTGTCACAAGAAGAGCATGAGAAAATGCAACATTCTGCGAACGTACTCATGAAAACGATGGAACCTGTCTTGTAATCTCCATCCTTTTGAAACCCGTAGCCATATGGTTACGGGTTTTTGTACATATAGAACGAATCATCGTTTGGTCGTCTGTCGTCTCGTGATTTACAATAGAATTGAGAGAGAGGAGGGGTTTCGTTGGCGACAACTTGTTTTTGGGAAGATATATATCGAAAGGTCGAAAACGGTGGGCGAATTGAAGGCATACTCGAACCCTCCCGTGCGGTCATCTTGTTCGATACAAAAGCAGGTGATCGGTATGATTTGTTCATTCAGACTGAAAAAGCATGGGCGAATCATGTTGGGACGGATATAGACGCGATTTTGAACGCATTTCGCTTATCTCGTATCGGGCGGAAGCGATTGACCATTCATGTCTATGGCGAGCGCCTTGTGGATGAAGAGCGTGTGGACTCGTTGACGTTCCAAATCCCTGCGAAAGTGACATTGTCTCGTTCGATTTGCACACCGACTATGGAAGAGGACCGGTTCCGAATGCTAGCGGTCTCCCTCGACCGAAAAAAGAAAGCAGAGCTGAAGAAACGATTTTCCTTTGGGAAACCACAAGTGGTATATGGGCTACTGTTCATCACTTTTTTAGTCATGTGGTTAGCGGAATCGGTCGGTTCGACTCTTGATCCAAACACGTTAATCGCATTCGGGGCCAAAGTGAACCCGTTGATTGAACAAGGGGAATGGTGGCGTTTGATTACACCGATGTTCCTGCATATTGGTTGGTTCCACTTTGCGATTAATATGTTTGCACTCTGGTCGCTCGGTCCGCTCGTTGAACGGATGTATGGCTCCATACGATTTTTAATCATCTATCTGCTAAGTGGAATATTAGCGACATCCACATCGTTTGCATTCAGCGAATCGATATCAGCAGGCGCTTCAGGAGCGCTATTTGGTTTGGTCGGTGCGCTCTTATATTTTGGGTTACGTGATCGTTCTCTCTTCATGAAGACGCTCGGACCTCCGCTCTTTATTATGTTAGGATTAAATGTAGGACTTGCCTTTGTATTAGGTGCAGGTCTTGATCATTTCGCACATGCGGGTGGTCTGATTGGTGGTTTTGTCGTTTCTGGAGTCGTCGGGCTGCCGGATGAGAAGAACCGCGTACAACGAATCTTATTTTCCGTACTCACCATCTCGCTGTTTGGACTATTCGTTGGGTACGGATTTTGGTAAGGGGAGAATTCAATGATTGAAACATTAAAAACACTCGTTAACATCCCGAGTCCTTCCGGTATGACGGAAGAGGCCATCCGTTTCGCTGAGCAAGAATTGAATGCACTGGGTGTCAAGACGTCACGTCTACATAAAGGGGCACTACTGGCAACGTTTTCAGGTCGCTCTGGCAAGGCACGTCTGTTGACGGCACACGTGGACACTCTTGGTGCGATGGTCAAAGACATCTTACCGAGTGGGCGTCTCCGTTTGACTCAAGTAGGAGGATATGCATGGACGGCGATTGAAGGAGAGAACTGCCTCGTCCACCGAGAAGAAGGAGAGGCGATTGAAGGCACAATCTTGATTCATCAGTCGAGTGTTCACGTCTATAAAGACACGAACTCAGCGGAGCGATCTGCATCAAACATCGAAGTCCGATTGGATGCAAAAGTACATTCTCGTGAAGACGTGACAGAACTAGGGATTGAAATCGGAGACTTTGTTTCATTCGATCCTCGCTTTCGAGTGACATCTTCAGGATACGTGAAATCACGTCACTTGGATGATAAGGCTTCTGTCGCCATTCTATTGGACCTTGCGAAAGACTTGGTCCGTTATGACTTACCGCATACCGTTCATTTCTTGATTTCGAATTATGAAGAGGTCGGATTTGGAGGAAACGCGGGTATCCCGGAAGACGTCGTAGAATACATTGCCGTTGATATGGGCGCGCTTGGGGATGGACAGCATTCGGATGAGTATACAGTCTCGATTTGTGCCAAGGATTCGTCCGGACCGTATGATATCGGATTACGACGGAAGTTCACGTCGTTGTGTAAAACTCATGAGATCGCATATAAGGTAGATATTTACCCGTATTATGGTTCAGATGCTTCGGCAGCGATTCGAGCAGGGTATGATGTGCGACATGCTTTGGTTGGGCCAGGAATCGAATCGAGCCATAGTTATGAGCGAACGCATGTGTCATCAATGGAAGCAACACGAGAATTGTTAAATCGTTATGTACAATCGACGATGGAGGAAGAAGCATGAAAAACTTTTATGATGTCCAACAGTTTTTAAAATCGTTCGGTACCATTATTTATATCGGAGAACGGGATGCTGAAATCTCACTCATGATGATGGAACTCGACGAATTGTATGAAGGGGGCATCATCGAACAACGTGTGTATGATACGGCCAAAATCATTTTGACCCACGAATTAAAAAATTCAACAGATTGACAGAAATCCCCTTAGTGCAAAGGGTTGCACTAAGGGGATAATAGTGTACACTATTCAATGAAAGCGATTTAGTTGAGATGAGGAGTGAACGGTATGAAATGGTTATTAGGTATCGACATCGGTGGTACGACGGTGAAGATGGCTGTTTTAGACATGAACGGCATCATTTCGGATAAGTGGGAAGTCAAAACGGATATTCGAGAGAATGGTGTACATATTCCAAAAGACATCGCAGCTTCTTTTGAAACATACTTACAAACATCAGGTAAGAAGAAAGAAGACTTTGCGGGTGCGGGAATCGGGGCACCAGGCTTCGTCAACTTCTCAGAAGGAGTTGTCGAATATTCTCCGAACATCGGGTGGAAAGATTTTGCTCTCGTGAGTGAGTTCGAAAAAGCAGTCGGTCTTCCGGCCGTGCTCGAAAATGATGCGAACGCCGCGGCCCTTGGTGAGATGTGGAAGGGCGCGGGCGAAGGGGCTTCAGAATTATTGGCGATCACGCTCGGTACAGGTGTCGGTGGTGGCGTGATCACGAACGGGAATATCGTTCATGGGACGGCAGGAATGGCTGGAGAAATCGGGCATATTACCGTGGAACGAGACGAGTCGAAAGCTGTGAAGTGTGGTTGTGGGCGCCTCGGGTGTATCGAGACGATTGCTTCGGCGACCGGCATCTCACGTCTGGCATTACAGAAGCGTAAGAATCAAGATACTTCATTAAACGAGTTGAAAGAAGTGACAGCACGTGACGTGTTTGAAGCATATAAAGCCGGTGACTCAATCGCCACAGAAGTCATTGAAGAGATGACTGAATACCTCGGCTTGACCATCTCGAACATCGCGAACACGCTCAACCCGAAAATGATTGTCATCGGTGGAGGTGTCTCAAAAGCTGGCGACGCGTTATTGGATCCGCTTGATGCACAGTTCAAACGGTTTGCGCTCGAGCGCGTTTACGAGTCGACAACATTCAAAATCGCTGAACTTGAAAACGATGCCGGTGTGATTGGATGTGCGTGGCTGGCACGGAAACACTTCCTTCCGACACGGGTATGAAACGGACGCGTCTGCACATTGCAGGCGTGTTTTTTTGTGGGAAAGGGTATGGGATATTGTAAAATTTGTAACGTCACAGTTGATTTTTTATTAAAAAAGGGGTAAGATTTGGACTTGATACTGGACGTGTACTATTCAATCCGAATTGTACAATGAATGAACAAATATAAAAAAGAATGGCAACTAAAACATGCCGAAAACTGAAAAGAGGAGGAGACCGTCAGATGAATTCATCTCAACGCTTTTCGAAGCTATCGACGAGACTGAACGACACGGTCCGCGCTTCGTTTCAAGAATATCGTCTATTTTGGATTTTTACGTTATTGCTTTGGACGAAGACGTATATCGTCTATCAATTTTTCTTCAACATTCCGATTGAAAACACCGCACAAGCTTTTATCTTACTGATTAGCCCGATCAGTTCGACACTATTCTTGTTTGCCTTCCATTTCTTCTTTAAAGGAAACAAACAAAAATGGGTGCTCTACACGCTCTATGCGATCGCATCGTTTATCTTGTTTGCGGACGCCGTGTATTATCGGGAATTCACGGACTATTTGACAATGCCTGTCATCATGCAACCATCGAACATGGAGACGTTATCGACATCATTCACTTCGCTTCTTGAATGGAAAGATTTAATCATTCTTGGTGACGTGTTTGTCCTTCCGTTTATCTTATGGCGAATGAACATGAAAGAGAATGTAGCTTCACATCGACGTGCGCTCGTCACATTCGTTGTAGCGGTCTCTGTCTTCTTGTTCAACCTTTCTTTAGCAGAAACGGAACGACCTGAATTGTTGACTCGTTCATTTGACCGTGAGCTGTTGGTGAAAAACATTGGAACATTTAACTTCCATGTGTATGATGCCATGCTCCAAACGAAAACATCGGCTCAAAAAGCGATGGCGGATGAATCAGAACTCGCAACGATTGAGCAATTCACCCGTCAAAACTATGCGGCGCCGAATCCGGATTTATTCGGAAAATATAAAGGGAAAAATGTCATCGTGGTTTCATTCGAATCGGCGCAGAATTTCACTCACAACATGAAGGCGCCGAATGGAGAGTTCATCACGCCGAACTTGAACAAACTGATTGAAGAATCTCACTACTGGCCGAACTACTACCATACAGTCGGTCAAGGGAAGACTTCTGATGCTGAGTTCGCACTCGATAACTCACTATATGGACTCCCGCGTGGTGCTGTATACTTTACGAACGCCGATAACGAATATCAAGCGCTCCCTGAGTTGGTCAAGGACGAAAATTATTACTCAGCCGTGTTCCATGCGAATAACAAATCGTTCTGGAACCGCGATCAAATGTACAAAAATATTGGGGTCGATCAATTCTTTGATGAAAAGAGTTATGACCTCGGGAATCCTGAAGATATGACAGAATGGGGTCTCTTAGATGATAGCTTCTTCGAGCAATCCATTCCAATGCTTCAAGAATTGCCTGAACCATACTACGCGAAGTTCATCACATTGACGAACCACTTCCCGTACACGATGCCAAGTGAAGACTATGAGCTTGTACCAAAATTTGAGACGAGCTCAACTACGTTGAACAACTTCCCGCAAGCTCTAGCTTATCAGGATTACGCACTCGGTCTCTTCATCGACCAGTTGAAAGAGAATGGAATGTGGGAAGATACAATCTTTGTCGTCTACGGTGACCATTATGGTATTTCGACGAACCACAACAGTGCGATGGCAGAGCTACTTGGGAAAGATGAGTTGACACCATTCGACGTGGCGAAATTGCAACAAGTTCCGTTTGCCATTCACTTGCCTGACCAGAAAGAAGGGGAAGTTCATGAAACGATCGGTAGTCATGTAGACATGAAGCCGACCATCCTGCACTTACTCGGAATCGACACGTCAGATACGATTGGATTCGGAAACGACTTATTCTCTGAAAATCGAAACAGCCGCGCGATTTTCCGCGACGGAACGGTCGTGACGGATGAATATGTTTGGACACAGTCGACATGTTATAACGCGACTTCTGGTGAAGTAGTCGAAGATACGTCGTTATGTGGTCCGATGACGGAAGAAGCGGAAAAAATCCTGCAAATGAACGATGATTTGATTTACTCCGACTTACTCCGTTTCAAAGAACAAACTGAAGAATAATGAGTACGGACCAAGTCACATAGTGATTTGGTCCGTTTTATGGAACAGAGGGAATGAACGTAAAAAAGGCATAAAAAAAGCGACCGAAGTCGCTTGATGATTGCATATGCGAATCATTAACCTGGAATTCCACCGTAGATCAACGTGGCGACACCAAAGAATCCGAATACGAGTACAGTTAAACCTGCAAAAACGAGCGGAAAGAATTGGCGTTTTTGGAATGAACGAAGCATTCCCCAAATAGCCACAATCGCGACGATGACGGAAATCCATCCGAACGGTTCATACAAATGCATGACGAGTTCCCCCTTTAATTATACGTCATGAAATTCATAAAAATTTCACTGAAATATCATTATTATTTTATCCGATTATAGAGTCGCTGTCGAGCAAAGGTTGACATCGAAACAATTTTGCCACAATATTGTTTTGAATAAGAAGGGGATGAATGCTATGCAAATCAAAAAGATTACGTCTGGCTTGGCACAAGAGAACGGCTATGTGATTGAAAAAGGCGGCACTGTCGTCGTCATTGACCCCGGAACGGATGACCCGAGGTTCTTCGATACAATCGAACGTTTCGGTACACTATCCGCCGTCCTGTTAACTCATGCGCACTTCGATCATATCGGAGGAATCGATGCGCTCCGTGAACGTTACCAGGTACCAGTCTATGTACACCGCTTAGAAGCGGATTGGCTGACAGATGGCGAAAAGAATGGCGCTTCTGCGTTCAACTTGCCGATACCATCGATGAAACCGGCAGAAAAAACCTACGAAGGTGATGTATTAGAAATTGGGAACATCGTATTTCGAATCTATCATACGCCGGGTCATTCCCCAGGGAGTGTCGTATTGTATATGGATGATGAAAGAATCGCCTTTTGTGGTGACTTGATCTTTAAGCAATCCGTCGGACGGACAGACCTGTTCGGTGGAGACCAGTCGACATTAATGGGGTCCATCGATCGGATGAAGCAGCTCCTTTCCGATGAGACGACGTTATACTCGGGGCACGGTCCTATTACGACGCTAGAAGAAGAAAAGCGGACAAATCCGTTCTTCACATAAAAAAAGATTGTCTCCGGCGAGACAATCTTTTTTTACATTTGGAAGTTGCTCCAATACGTAAAGACAACGAAGAAAATTGTCAAATACGCGCCGAAGACATATACATACGTTTTTTCAGTTAGTTTTAAGTAACCAAGAGCGACGAAGAAAATCGTTTGTGCTAAGAAGACAAGTCCCATAACGATAAAGTCGCCAGTATGTTCACTACTACTTTGGTCGCCGCCTAGTGCGCCTACGAAAGCAAGTGCCGCTACTAGTCCAGTCCAAAAGCCTAGGACACGAAACATTCTTGCCATGTTAATCCCCCCATACGTGCATTATTCCATTCTCATTCACTATTTTACCAACACATTCGAAAAAATGCTATGGAAACGTGATAATTGAGCAAAATAATCGTGAAAAATATGTGAAATCATTTCGGTAAATAAAGTTGTACAAAATTTATAAAAAAGTTGCACAAAACATGTACAAACGGGGTATAGAGATGTATAATCAACTTATACAAAATGAGCGAAGTGAAAGTTGAATGAGGGAGGAACATAAAAATGGCATCAGAACTAATGTTTTACACGTATCCAAGCTGTACTTCTTGTCGGAAGACGAAAGCGTTTTTACAAGAACAAGAACTTCAAGTGAGTGAGCGTCACATTTTCAGAGATGCACCAACAGTTGACGAATTGTTGCAGCTCCTTGCTATTAGTGAGGAAGGAGTCGACTCTCTCCTTGCGACGCGAAGCCAGGCCTTCAAGCAACTCGATGTTGACGTGGAGGATTTGAAATTAAGTGAGCTTCTGAAGCTGATGAGTGAAAATCCAAAGCTTTTGAAACGTCCGATTTTAACTGATGGAAAAGAAGTGATTGTCGGATATGACAAGGTCTCAATCGAAACATATGCTCGTCGCCACAACACTGCAGCGGTTCAAGTTTCATAAAACAAGTCCACTTTCAACATAGTGGGCTTTTTTTTATGCTTGTCTCGAGGTGAACGATATGAAGGAACTCATTGAAGATCTAGTAGATGGAGCACGTCAAATCGGTGCGAGTGATCTTCATTTTATACCCGATGCAAACCAAGTAAAGGTTCAAGTTCGCTCTGCTAGTAAGCTTGCTGCACTTCAATCGATGGATGTCGAGCTGTATGATCGACTTACACTTCATATGCGATATTGGTGTTCACTACCTGAATCTAATCAACGTATTCCACAATCGGGTGTCTATGAATTGAATCAGGATGTCATCCGGGTGACCTTTCTCCCGTCGTTCGCCCAGACGTCAATGTCTTGGCGCATTCCCCATGACACGTTTGAACTCCAGCATTTGTTACGATCACACGATGTAGAACGATTTCAGAAAGTGGTGGCATCACATCATGGTCTTTTCTTTATAGGGGGTTCTACCGGAGCGGGCAAGACGACGGTACTGTATGCCCTTTTAAATCAGCTGAAGCATGAGCGGATTGTGACGATTGAAAACCCTCCTGAACAAATGGTCGATGGTGTCATTCAGTTGGAAGTGAATGCTAAAGCTGGACTTAGCCATCGAAACTTGTTGAAAGAGACGCTTCGTGCCGACCCAGATATTATCGTGATTGGTGAGGTGCGGACAGATGAAGAATTGATGGTCGCATACGATGCCGCGCTCAGTGGTCATTTGACGATTACAACCTTTCATACCGCATCGATTCAAGATGGAGAAAAGCGGCTGACACAACTTCTTGGTATGGCGACCGTGGAAAGACATTGGTGTGTACTGACTCGAAATCAGGAGGTGACTTGCGAATGGTCAACGTTCCGATAATCCCATCGATTCGAATGATTCATCGTTTTCTCCGTCTACAATCACGAGGTGTGTCATTGAAGGTGACCATGGAGACGCTTGAACTTCATGAGAAGGGAAAAATGAAAGACTGTATTCGAGAGATGAGGATTCGTCTAGAAGCGGGTGTGAGTTTGTCTGAAGTATTTTCCATCTTGATCACGAATAGGCAGATGCAAGAGATTTTACATACGGCGGACCGCAACGGACGATTCATGGATGGATTGTCGCAAGTGGCGATGGTGCTCGAGATGCGACAACGGTTAAAGCAGGAGTTGCGGAGGCTAATTCGCTATCCGTTGATTATCTTCTTCATCCTACTTGCATTAGGCATGATTTATGCCTTATACATTTTCCCGAAATTAATGGGGATGGTAGATGTCTCGTCGCATGACGGTGTGGGGTCGATTCTATTGTCGAATTGGTTCTTTCCTGTACTGTTTTCTATATTCGTGGCAATCGCGGTTCTCATATATGGATTCCATCGTCGAGGAGTAGAGCTCCCTTTTTACGTATGGAGACGTGGGAAAACACTCTATATGACCTATGTGTTTGTCAGTGAGTTGTCCTTGCTCCAACATACTGAAACGAATATTAGGCAGATTATCAGTCGGCTAGCCGAGGAAGAGGGGGAAATGGCAGAGATGGCCAAGCGAATTCACCATCGCATGTCTGAAGGTGAAGGGATTGAAGCGGCGACGAGGTGTGAACCGTTTATCGATCATGAGGTCGTGAGTCTATTAGGTGTGGGTTCGATGAGTGGGGAACTTGGTAAATTGATGTCTCTTCATCGAGATCTTGTATTCGAAGAGATGGAGCAATATAGTCGGGGTTTGATTGAGAAAATTGAACCGTCTTTATACGGCATCCTCAGTGTCATGATTGGTGTTCTTTTTTACACACTCTATTTACCGGTCAAACTCATTATGGCTCAATTGTGAAAGGAGAAAGATGAAATGAAGGAAGAGCGTGGGTTCACATTAGTTGAGATGGCGGCAGTATTACTCATTATATCAGTTCTTCTCTTGTTACTTGTCCCTTCTTTGTCGGACGGGAAATCTCGTGCTGACCAAGTGAGTTGCGAAGGTAGCGTTCGAATCGTTGAATCTGAAATCAACTTGCATTACGCGGAACATAAAGCCTATCCTGAAACGTTAGAAGTGATTAAGCGTGCGTCGGCTGCAGATCCACTCGTTTATAGTTGTCAATCCTCCGCCTATACGTATTCACCGACTGACGGCTCCTTAAAAAAACAATGAAAGGCTACACCTTGGTCGAAATGACTTGGGTACTTGTCGTGCTGTCGTTCTTACTATTGATTAGTGCACCGAGTACGAGACCGTTCGAACGAATGGAGCTCTACAATTTTACGGACTCATTGGTAGCAAATATTCAAGAAGCTGGGCAATTTCCTTATATTTCAGAAGAGGGAGATTGTGTACCACGATTGATTTGGATTTCGAAACAACAAACTTATCTGATTGTGTGTGGGCGAGAGGTCGTCAGGGAGGTTGATGTTCCTGATGGTGTGGATGTATATCTTCCGACGTACAACACTTTGACCTTTTCACAAGCGACAGCTTCTTATGCGGGACAATGGAAATTCGTCAGTGGAAAGACATCGGTGACGCTCAAATTTCGAATCGGGACTTATGAACCGGAGGTGATTATTCGTGAAAGTGGATGAATCGGGTTTCTCATTATGGGAGCTAAGTGTTAGTCTTGCGGTCGTCATGGGGTGGATTTTCATTCTGACATCATTTGTCATGCAGGGGAACGAACGAATCCAACGGTTGAGTGATACGCTGTTCATCTATGAACGATTACAAGGAGAGGTTCTGCTTGAAGCCACTGAACCGACAGGGCGTGAGCAAGTGTGTGAGAAAGGATTTTGTCTGCCGACATTATGAAAAAGGCTTTACGATGATTGAAATGACGTTCGTTTTGCTGATCCTTCCCATGTTTCTTTTTCTTTTAGTGGAACTGCTCACGCTCGGTCAACATCTTTATGAACAGCCTAAATGGAATCATCATACGACACCTCAACTGATTGTGCGCCGTCTGATAGATAGCGAGAACTGTCGTGTTGACGAAGGACGATTACGGGGTGATTTCGTCAAATCGGATGAGGAGCGATGGTCATGGACGATCAAACAAGTAAATGGCAATTTGGTTATGGTCGGAGATGGAGGAGGAAACTTACTCTTTTTAAGAGGAATCGACCAGTATCATGTCGAAACGGTCGGAAAGGGATTTCGAATCTCATGGAAAGATTCATCGTTCAGAAGAGAGCGGCATGTCATGTGCATGAAGCAGGCTTCTTTCTCGTCATCACCTTGACCATTGTTGTTTGGTTACTCGGCTCCGCGTTATTTTGGTATACTGATGTGGAACGAACGACGAGGCGACTGTCAGAGGAAATCTTAGCGATTCGTTTTGAATCGCATTTGTTACTGGCGAAGGAGCGTTGCGCTGAACGACCGTTAACGTTGCATAAACCGACGGGAACTCTGACGTGTCGTCCGATTGCACCTAATCGTACTGAAGTGGACATTGTGTTAACATCCGGCGAACGGCATAAAGAGGTGATGGTTTATGAATGATAATCCGTTTTATATCGTGGGGTTTATGGGTACAGGTAAATCTACCTTATTCTCGTTTCTAAAAGAATATGGGGAGGTCATCGATCTTGATTTAGTCATTGAGTCCATGACTGGAATGGATATCGCTACATATTTTGACCGTTTTGGTGAGTCTGCGTTTCGTGATGTTGAATCAACAGTACTGAAACAAGTCACTGCTGACTATATCCTGACAGGTGGCGGAGTGGTGGAGCGCTCTGAAAATATACGTTGGATGCGAGAACGTGGTACGATGATCCATTTAAATCTTCCGTTCGACATGTGTTGGGAACGAATCAAAGATTCTGCACGACCACTTGTTAAAAAAGGACGGGAGGATGTTCAGACGTTGTTTCAACGACGCGATCGATTATATCGAACAGCGAGTGTATCCATCGATGCATCTCAACCGCCTGAAGACATCGCCAAGCAAATCATCCGTATAAAGGGGGAAAAAGTATGATCTGGATTAATTTCGCCATCATCGTATTTTCATTAATCGGACTTGTGATATACGGTTATCTCTTGTTCAAAAGCAAAATGAAACCAGAATTTGGTCGTTTGAATCGTCTGACGGAACGTTTTAAAATTCGGGCAGACGTGATTGGTCAACAGGTCAATGAAATCAAGGGACACGTAGATGCGGTCAATCGATCTGTTACTCAAATAAAAGAGTTTGGGATCAATGCGAAGAATGAATCGATTGAATTGAAGCAAGCTGCCGTTGAGCTAACCCATGAAATCAAACGGACAGCTGGAATTGAACGTTCTGACGTTTCCACCGAGTCGAAAATATGAAATAATGAGGATGAAAACGTTTTCGTTTTTCATCCTTTTTCTTTTTCGCCTTTTTACCTATGCAGAAGGAATAAAAATTGTTAAAGTGGAATGGAAAACGAAAGATTTCAAAAACAAAAGCATTTTATGTTCGGGATTGGGGGATATTATGGAAAAGGTTACTTTGAAACGTACGCCTTTGTTCGATTTGATCGAACCGAAGGCGAAGATGGTTGATTTTGCGGGATTTGAAATGCCGATTATGTTCTCTTCGATTAAAGAAGAGCATTTGGCTGTACGTCAAAACGTGGGGATGTTTGATGTATCTCACATGGGAGAAATTCGAATCGAAGGGCCGAATGCGCTTGAGCAAGTTCAAAACTTGGTGACGAATGATATCTCGAAAATTAAAGTTGGTCAAGCCCAGTATAACCTTCTCTGTCTTGAAGACGGCGGTGTGGTGGACGATTTGCTTGTCTATCGATTGGATGAGGATGCTTATTGGCTCGTCGTCAATGCTTCAAATATTGAAAAGGATGAAGCCCACATTCGTCGATACGTCAAGGGTGACGTGGTTGTGACAAATGAATCTGATGAATATGGTCAGATTGCGATTCAAGGACCGAATGCACAATCCGTACTTCAAACTATCACAAATGTGGCACTCGACGAAATCGGGTTTTTCAAATTCATGAATGGGGACGTTGCGGGTGTGCCATCGATCATCTCTAGAAGTGGGTATACTGGGGAAGATGGTTTCGAGATTTATGCTCGAGCAGAAGCGATTTCTGCCATTTGGGAAGCGCTTGAAACCGAGGGTGTTACCCCATGTGGGCTGGGCGCACGCGATACATTACGTTTCGAAGCGTGCTTGCCGCTTTACGGTCATGAGTTGGATGAGTCGGTCACGCCATTCGAAGCGAATCTCAATTTTGCCGTCAAGCTAGATACTGATTTTGTTGGTAAGGAAGCACTCGTCACCCAAAAAGAGAATATTCCGAATCGATTGATCGGATTGAAATTGCTCGGTCGTGGGATTGCCCGCCAAGGGGCGCAAGTTGAATTGGATGGGAATGTAATCGGCGTTGTCACGACCGGTACGATGCCTCCGACTGTAAATGAATCAATCGCATGGGCACGAGTCGATGCACGTTACAAAGATGAAGATCGTTTTGTCATCGACATCCGTGGCAAAAAGATTGAAGCCGAACGCGTACCGACACCTTTCTATAAACGAACGAAATGAAACAGGGGGATTCAGAATGAACAGAATGGAATTTCGTTATTTACCGATGACCGAACAAGATGAACGAGACATGTTAGAGACAATCGGCGTCGATTCAATCGAAGCGCTTCTTTCAGATATTCCAGAAACACTTCGCGAACAAGCATCATTGGCGGCGATTGGGGCTCCGCTTCCGGAAGTCGATCTCGTTCGTCATATGACGAAGTTGGCTGATAAAAACAAACATACGAAATCATACCCGAGCTTCCTTGGAGCAGGGATGTACGATCATCTTTCACCAAGTGTGATGAACCATATGCTTTTGCGTTCTGAATTCTATACGGCGTATACGCCATATCAACCTGAGATTTCACAAGGTGAACTTCAGGCGATGTTCGAATTCCAAACAATGATTTGTGAATTGACAGGGATGGACGTCGCGAACTCTTCGATGTACGACGGGATCACGGCTCTCGCTGAGGCGACTTACCTAGCGAGCGCGCAGACGAAGAAAAAACGTGTCGTCGTCTCTGGTGCAGTGCATCCTGAAGCAATGGATGTAATCCGTACGTATGCTGACGGACCAGGTCTATCCGTTGATTACACAGATGTGGAGAACGGGGTGACGGACGTGTCAGACCTCGATTTGACGGATGCATCGTGTCTTGTCGTACAATATCCAAACTTCTACGGTCGTATTGAAGACTTAGAAACATTGGCAGAATTGGCTCATGAAGCCGGCGCGCTATTCGTCGTTTCGAGCAACCCGCTCGCCCTCGGGATTCTTGAGTCACCAGGAGCACTCGGTGCGGACATCACGGTCGGAGATGCACAGCCATTCGGTATTCCGCAAAGTTTTGGTGGACCGTCATGTGGATACTTCGCGGTCAAAAAATCTTTGATGCGTAAACTACCGGGCCGACTAGTCGGTCAAACGGTCGATGAGGACGGCAAACGCGGATTCGTGTTGACGCTTCAGGCGCGGGAACAACACATTCGCCGTGATAAAGCGACATCCAATATCTGTTCAAACCAAGCACTTAATGCATTGGCTGCTTCAATCACGATGTCCGCTCTAGGAAAATACGGAATTCGTGATATGGCTGTTCGGAATATTCAAACCGCTCATTATATGAAAGAAGCGTTAAAAGCTGCAGGATTCAACATCGTGGACGAAGGACCAATGTTCAATGAGTTCGTCGTGGATTTTGGACGTGACGCAGAAGAAGTATCGCGCCATCTACTCGAGCGCGGCATGATCGGTGGTCTACCGCTTGGTACGTATGAAGGGGAGCGTCAGACACAAATGTTGGTTTGCGCGACGGAATTGCGCACGAAAGAAGAGATTGATCAGTTTGTCGAAGTGGTTGGGGGGATGAAATAATGCAACACGAGCAAACGCTAATTTTTGAAGTATCACGTGAAGGACGAACTGGGTATAATTTGCCGACACCGACTGTCCCGGAGGTTGACCTTGAGACGTTGTTACCGGCTACGATGATTCGGAAAGAGGCGGCGGAACTTCCAGAAGTGTCTGAACTTGATGTCGTTCGCCATTACACGTCTCTATCTACTCGAAACCATGGGGTCGATTCGGGCTTCTATCCGCTCGGTTCGTGTACGATGAAATATAATCCGAAAGTGAACGAAGATATGGCTCGTCTTCCTGGATTTGCACATATTCACCCATTGCAACCGGTTGAGACGATTCAAGGTGCGCTCGAACTCATGGTGGACTTACAGGAGCAACTCGCTGAAATCACGGGGATGGACGAAGTCACACTCCAACCAGCGGCAGGTGCCCATGGGGAATGGACGGGGCTTATGTTGATTAAAGCGTTCCATGAGCGTAATGGGGATACGGCTCGTACGAAAGTACTCGTACCAGATTCGGCGCACGGGACAAACCCGGCGTCCGCAGTCGTTGCTGGATTCGAGACGGTGACCGTCAAGTCGGATGAGCGCGGTCTCGTCGATTTGGATGATTTGAAGTCAAAAGTTGGAGCGGATACGGCTGCTCTCATGCTGACAAACCCGAATACGCTTGGACTATTTGAAGCGGATATCCTTGAAATCTCAAAAGTCGTTCATGAAGCTGGCGGGAAGCTGTATTATGATGGCGCTAACTCAAACGCGATTCTTGGAATCGCACGTCCTGGGGACATGGGCTTTGACGTCGTCCACTTGAACTTGCATAAGACGTTCACGGGGCCTCACGGCGGTGGAGGTCCAGGCTCAGGTCCAGTCGGGGTGAAGCGTGACTTGATTCCATTCTTACCGACTCCAATCGTGACGAAAACAGATGATGGATATGGTCTCGATTACGACCGACCACATTCAATCGGGCGAATCAAACCATTCTATGGAAACTTCGGGATCAACGTTCGAGCGTACAGCTATATCAAGACAATGGGCGCAGAAGGATTGACGCGGGTATCCCGTGAAGCGGTCCTCAACGCCAACTATATGTTTGCGCGACTAAAAGATGCGTTCGACGTGCCATATGATACGTATTGCAAACACGAATTTGTCTTGTCTGGGAAGCGTCAAAAAGCCCTTGGTGTTCGTACACTCGATATCGCTAAACGCCTTCTTGACTTCGGTTACCACCCACCGACAATTTATTTCCCATTAAATGTCGAGGAATGTATCATGGTGGAACCGACAGAGACAGAATCAAAAGAAACACTCGATGCGTTCTGTGATGCGATGCTCCAAATTGCCAGAGAGGCGGAAGAGAATCCGGAAATCGTTCAGACTGCTCCTCATACGACGGTCGTTAAACGGATGGACGAGACACTCGCTGCCCGTAAACCGGTCTTGAAATATGAGCGTCGTGAGGCGTCATCTGTAAAATAAAGAAAGGGCGAGTCGATGATTGTATCGACCCGCCCGTTTTTTTATGCTTTTTTAATCTTGCCCTTCCAGTTCTTGAAGCCGCCTTCGAGCATGTAGATATTGTTGTATCCGTTCTTCATCAGGAGTTTAGCCGCCTGGTTTGAACGTGAACTACCTTGACAGTAAATTAAAATCGGTTGATCTTTACGCAGTTCTTTCATGCGTAGTTTCATTTGGCCGACCGGGATATTCCGGGCACCAACGATATGTCCACCTTTGTATTCGTTCGGTTCACGCACGTCAATTAACTGACCTTTACGGAGTGAGGCACGGAATTCTTCTTGTTTCATTTTTTTCAACCCGCGAGCTGGCATGAAACGCCATACGATGTAGGCGATCAAGGCAACCCATAGGAGGATGACGAGGATTGTTTCGAGTCCCATAGATGTTCTTCCCTTCTCTTTCAAAGTTACCATATCTCATTATAATGAAATTAAGGTCATGAGACAATGATTGACTTAATCAATCGGGGCTTTCCCTTTCGATTTCATTCTAATTAGGATAAAATAAGGAATGGAAACCGGAACATTAGGGGAGGTCGTGCCCATGCCGACGCCGAGTATGGAAGATTATTTAGAACGTATTTATTTATTGATGTCAGAGAAAGGCTATGCGCGTGTATCTGATATTGCGGAACATTTAGGGGTCCATCCCTCCTCTGTCACCAAAATGGTTCAAAAGTTGGACCGTGAAGAATATCTTGTGTATGAAAAGTATCGTGGTCTCATGCTTACAAAAAAGGGTCAAAAAGTAGGGAAGCGATTGGTCGAGCGTCATGCGATGCTCGAGTCTTTTTTACGTCTAATCGGAGTAGATGAATCAGATGTGTACGAGGATGTCGAGGGTATCGAACACCATCTCAGTTCGAACACGCTCGACTGCATGACACAGTTTGTGGAATTTTTTGAAGATAAGCCTGAACTCATGAATCAATTTAGAGAATTTCGGGAACAAGAACGAGCTTCAGAAGAATAATATGTAAAAAGCATCAATCTAACTCGATTGATGCTTTTTATTTTGCTCAATATCGCTAAAATACGAACGAAACATTCATATTTATCTTAGAATGTATATTTTTTAGTCGTCATTATGTTAAGATGAATCGTGGATTGAATAGATAGGGGGTGACGGCGAACATTCGCCGGATAAATGGAGATTCAAATTAAAGGAAAACTGTTTGATGAACAGCAGATTCAAAAACGTGTGAAAGAATTGGCTGAAGAGATTGAGAACGATGCAGAGGGGATACCGATTGTGATCGTCGCCGTATTAAAAGGCTCGATGGTCTTTGCGGCAGACTTGATGCGATACATGAAAGGGAGCGTTCAGCTCGATACGGTCGCGACGTCTTCTTACGGGAAAAAGTCGGTCTCGAGTGGGAGTGTGCAACTTCGAAAGGACTTGGATTTAGATGTGGAAGGAAAGTATGTTGTCATTATCGAGGACATCATCGACACGGGACAGACGTTGAAATTCTTATGTAAACATATGGAGCTCCATCAACCGAAACAGTTGAAAATTTGTACGCTTCTCGACAAGCCGGCGCGTCGACTCGTTCAGTTGGACGCAGACTATGTCGGATTCGAGATTCCTGATGAGTTCGTCATCGGGTATGGGATCGATTACGCGGAACAATATCGGAATCTGCCATATATCGGATATGTAGAAACAACATAAAAAGGAGCGCCGTGGCGCTCCTTTTACATGTTTGCTTTCTTTTTCTTCTTCCCTTTTTTACCTTCAATCACTGTTAGGTGTGGTGGATTGCTACGATGTACGGTTGAACGTTTAGATAACTTGGTGACGTTCGAACCAGGTTTCTTCCCTTTCCGGTTTTTAGCGGAAGCGGAAGGTTTGACTTGAGGACCACGACTTCCCTGCATTCGTTTTTTTGAGGCTTGCGCGGTTTTACGATAGCGTGCATCTTCTGCAGACATACGTGGTGCCATGAAGACGCGATAGATCACATAAAAGACTAACCCGAATATCCCGATGAACAACAATTGTCTAAACAGGCGACCTGGATCGGTGGCAAGCATATGCCCGACCCCGATGAAGCCAAGGATAAACACGATTGTTGCAGCGATCGAACCGACTCTTTGTCTGATCATGGTGCTTCCTCCTCTTATCCCTCTCTATGAATGACCGATTCTCCTAACTCTTTTCGTTCCCATGTCTCAAATGCTTCAATCGCGACTTGAATCTGCTCATCATTTGGCTCTCGTGTCGTCAATAATTGGAGCGACAGGCCCGGTTTGCCAAGGAATGACAGAAAGCGATGGTCGCGGAAACGATTGGTAAACTGCAGGACTTCAAATGAGATTCCGATGACGACCGGCAATAGCGCGATTCGGCTGATGAGTCGCAACCAGAGCGGATCGATTGGCACAATCATGTAAACGCCAATCCCGACGAAGACGGTGAATAAAATGAAGCTTGAGCCACAGCGATAATGCAATCGCGAGCTTTGGCGTACTTGTTCAACCGTGACCGGACGCCCGGACTCATAGCAATTGATGACTTTATGCTCAGCGCCGTGATATTGGAAGACACGCTTAATGAGTGGCGTCAATGATATCAAGTAAAGGTAGCTGAGTAACAATACTAATTTTATTCCCCCTTCAAGGAGGTTTTGAATCACATGTCCGGAAAATAAAGGTACGTCTTGAAACATGGCCGCGAGAAGTGCTGGCGTCACATTGAAAATCAATTTACCAAAAACGTACGAGATGACACCGACGATTGCGATGAAGGCAATCATCCATATGCTCTGTTTTTGGTCTTCGTTCGTGTTCGTATCTTCACTTGGATCGACATCATATCGATCGCTCGCAAAGTTCATATGTGCAGAACCGTTCTTTAACGATTCATACAGCGCGACAATCCCTCTCAAGAAAGGTACTTTTTTTAAAGATTGGACCCAAGGGACAAGAATACGTGCTTGCTCGAATGTTTCAATCGAGCCATCTTTTCGCCGGATGGCAGATGCGCTTTCAGAGCGGCCTTGAAACATGACGCCTTCCACGAGCGCCTGTCCCCCGACTGGGATGGTTGGTTTGGAATTCATTCACTTTCCTCGATTCTTCAAATTCAAATGTTGTACTTGAATTATACCGTGATTTGTAAAAAAAACGAAAGGGCAGAAGGCTCAATTCACGTTCTTTCGATAAATTTGTTACAATAGATGAGACTTGACGAACGAGGGGGGAAGAAGGTTGCGGATTTTAGTTTTAAATGGACCGAATTTAAATCTACTGGGTCATCGTGAACCGGATGTATATGGCGAGGTGTCGTTGAAAGGTTTGGCGGCAGAACTGATGCTGCGCGCTCCAGAAGACGTCGAACTCACCTTTAAACAATCGAATCATGAGGGAGATTTAATTGATGCGCTACATGACGCTTTTGATTATGAGGGTGTCATATTGAATGCAGGTGCCTATACGCATACATCAATCGCGATCCGGGATGCCATATCCGCTATCGCTGCCCCAGTCGTTGAAGTACATATCTCGAACGTGCATGCACGCGAGGCTTTTCGGCATGAGTCGAAACTTGCTGCCGTCTGTATCGGTGTCATTACCGGTTTTGGACTCACGAGCTATACGTTAGCGCTGCATGCACTAATCGAACATTGGAGGAATCGACATGATTGAACGCGTAAACAAACTGCAAGCACAGTTAGAAAAAAACGAGATTGATGCATTACTCGTCACAAAACGTGAGAATATCCGCTACTTATCTGGTTTCACCGGGTCGAGTGGTGTCATCGTCATCACGTCGAATTCGGCAAGTTTCATCACGGACTTCCGTTACACGGAACAAGCGAACGATCAAGTAAAAGGGTACGACATCATTGAGCTTGATACATCACTCATCAAGTCGGTAGCAGATGTCGTGTCCCGTGAATCCATCAAGCGCCTTGGCATCGAGCAGGATGCGATGACAGTGGGGCAATATCGTGCCTATGAAAAAGATGTCGACGCTCAACTTATTGAAACGTCTGGAATCGTAGAAAAACTGCGCTTGATTAAGGATGAATCAGAGATTAAGATTATGAAGGAAGCTGCGGCAATCGCTGATGCGGCGTACACCCATATCCAGACGTTCATTCGTCCTGGTCGTACCGAGAGAGAAGTCGCGAACGAACTCGAAATGTTCATGCGTTCAAAAGGTGCTGACTCGTCATCGTTCGACATGATTGTCGCCTCGGGTCTCCGTTCGGCGCTACCACACGGTGTGGCAAGTGATAAAGTCATCGAATCTGGAGAATTGGTTACGCTTGATTTCGGTGCTTACTATAAAGGGTACTGCTCAGATATCACGCGTACGCTTGCAATCGGTCCGATTTCGGATGAGTTGCGTCAAATCTACGATACGGTACTTTGTGCCCAACTTGCTGGTGTAGAAGGCACACGTGCCGGAATCACTGGCATTGAAGCGGATGCATTGACCCGCGATATTATTAAAGAAGCTGGATATGGCGAGTACTTCGGCCACTCGACAGGACATGGTCTTGGAATGGAAGTGCATGAGGCCCCAGGATTATCGTTCCGTTCGGAAACGGTGCTCGAACCTGGTATGGTCGTAACGATCGAGCCGGGTATTTACATCAACGGTGTCGGTGGTTGCCGGATTGAAGACGATGTCGTCATCACAGAAGACGGATGCTACCGTCTGACACAATCGCCAAAAGAGTTAATTACGATCGAGGCATAAGCTTCATCTGAATTTAGGAGGAAATCAATATGGTATCAGTTAACGATTTAAAAACAGGATTGACGGTCAAAACGTCTGACGGTTCGATTTGGCAAGTCATCGAGTTCCAACACGTAAAACCGGGTAAAGGAGCGGCATTCGTTCGTACGAAAATGCGTAACTTGCGTAACGGTGCAATCCAAGAAACGACGTTCCGTGGTGGAGAAAAAATCGAACGCGCACACATCGAGCGTAAACGCATGCAATATCTTTATCCAATGGGCGACACGTATGTCTTCATGGACAATGAATCATACGAGCAACTTGAATTGACAAGCGCTCAAGTCAAATCAGCACTTCCATATTTGCTTGAGAACATGGAAGTCAGCATCGCGGACTACGAAGGGGAGATTCTTGGAATCGAGCTTCCAACGAGCGTTGTCTTGACAATCGTCGAAGCAGACCCAGGCGTAAAAGGTGACACGGCATCGAACGTGAAGAAAAACGCGACAGTGGAAACAGGACATGTCATTCAAGTGCCACTTTTCATCGAACCAGGTGAAAAAGTGACAGTCGATACACGTACTGGAGAGTTCATGGGTCGTTATAACGGTTAATCCTTACGAGTGCTCATTCGAATGAATGGGCGCTCTTTTTTTCTCGTTGCATTCATTGGTCTGACCAGTTATAGTGAAGGAGAGATTAGTACCAGGTATAAACAGGGGGTAAGAAAGATGCAAATCGATCAAATTAAAGAGCTTATTCAATTATTGGACCAATCATCAGTCCATGAAATGGAGCTTGAAACATCTGATTTCAAACTGTCATTAAAGAAAGAAGCGCAACAAACAGTGAGCGCGCCTATCATGCAGACACAAGCATTCGCACCGCCTGCGCCTGCTCCTCAAGTAAATGAACAAACAGAAGAACCGACGCAAGAAAAGGCGTCTTATCGTACTATCACCTCGCCGATGGTTGGAACGTTCTATTCACGTCCGGCCCCGGATAAAGAAGCGTTCGTGAACGTCGGCGACCGTGTCGAGTCAGGACAAATCGTTTGTATTCTAGAGGCGATGAAACTGTTTAACGATGTCGAAGCGGAAATCAGTGGCGAAATCGTAGAGGTGTTAGTCGCCGATGGCGATCTCGTCGAATTCGGTCAACCGCTCTTCAGCGTGAAGTGAGGTCGTTATGAAATTATTAATTGCTAACCGCGGGGAAATCGCGGTTCGAATCATACGTGCAGCAAAAGAGTTGAATATTCCGACGGTCGCTGTCTTCTCTGAGGCAGATCGTGAAGCGTTACATGTTCATCTGGCTGACGAGGCTTATTGCATCGGTCCGAATCCATCGAAAGACTCCTATTTGAATATCCCAAATATTTTATCAGTCGCCTGCGCCGTGGATGCGACGATGGTACATCCGGGTTACGGCTTTTTGGCTGAAAATGCCGAGTTCGCTGAGATGTGCGAGGCGTGTGGAATTCAATTTGTCGGCCCAAGCAGCTATGCGATTCGCAAAATGGGAATCAAGGATGAAGCCAAACGAACGATGATCGAGTCAGGGGTTCCTGTCGTTCCAGGTTCAAGTGGTGTCGTCACAGACGAAGAAGCGATGGAACTCGCGCGTGAGATGGGTTATCCGGTCATCATCAAGGCGACAGCCGGCGGTGGAGGACGTGGCATTCGCGTCGCTCGAGACGAGGACGAACTCGTTTCAGGATTGGTCGCGACACGTAAAGAAGCGAAGCAGGCGTTCGGGAATGGTGACGTGTATCTCGAAAAGTTCATCGAGTCGTTCCGTCACGTCGAAGTGCAGGTTCTTGCCGACCAATTCGGTAACGTCATTCACTTAGGTGAACGTGATTGTACAATCCAACGTCGCATGCAAAAACTAGTTGAAGAGGCGCCGTCACCTGCGATTGATGCAACGACACGTCAATTGATGGGGGATGCTGCCGTCAAAGCGGCAAAAGCCATTCAGTACTCGGGAGCGGGAACAATCGAGTTCATTTACGTTCCAGAATCAAACGAGTTTTATTTCATGGAGATGAATACCCGGATCCAAGTCGAGCATCCCGTCACCGAGATGATCACAGGATTCGATCTCGTTCAAGCGCAGCTTGAAGTGGCGCTCGGACATCCGCTTGCCATCTCACAAGAGGACATTACGTTCTCAGGACATTCCATCGAATGTCGAATCAACGCGGAGGACCCATTTATGGACTTCCGTCCGATGGCAGGGAAGATTGACCAATATATCGTTCCAGGCGGTATGGGTGTCCGTGTCGATAGCGGACTCTATGCAGGAGCGATGATCCCGCCGTTCTATGACTCGATGGTAGCGAAGTTGATTGTTCATGCACCAACGCGTGATGAGGCCATTCTGAAAATGTTGCGTGCTTTGGGTGAGTTTACGGTTTCGGGAATTAAAACGACGATTCCGTTTCATCAACAAGTCATGGCACATGAGCAGTTCCGCATCGGTACGTTCGATACGAAATTCGTTGAAAAAGAAATGTCATTGGCAAAATAACATGAACCAGGAAGCCCGAACATTATTTCGGTTTCCTGGTTTTTTGTACTGAATTTATGAGTGCTTTATGCTAAACTATCACAATGAAAGCATGTAAAAGGAGAGTAACTGAATGAAACGTCATGAAGCACGAGAGAAAGCGATTCAAACGCTTTTTCAAATCGAAGTATCTAAATTAGAGGTGGACGAAGCAATCGAGTTCGCATTGGATGGAGAAGAGTCTGATCCGTTTTACGAACAACTCGTCACAGGGACGCTAGAACATATTGAAGATATCGATGCGTTACTAGTTGAAAACTTGAAAAATTGGCGGTTAGATCGCCTCGGAAACGTCGAGCGTACGATTCTTCGAATGGCAACGTTCGAATTGTTATACGTCGAGACGATTCCAGAAAACGTCACCATCAACGAAGCGGTCGAACTCGCGAAATCGTTCGCGGACGAAGAAGCCGGCAAACTCGTGAATGGCGTACTCGGTAACATCATTAAAGAAGACTAAAAAAATAGAGATAAGACACCAGACCAACTACAGAAAAACCTAAAGACAACGGGGGATGAGAGAGATGGCAGTAGTGATCGACGGGAAACAAGTGGCAGCATCATATCGAGAAACGTTAAAAGAACGTGTGGCAGCACTTCGCGCACGTGGCATCGTACCGAAACTTAAAGTCGTGTTGATTGGGGATGACCCAGCAAGTCATAGCTATGTACGCGGGAAGGAACGGGCGGCAGAAGAAATCGGAATCGATTCACAAGTCCTCCGTTTTGATGAGACGATTAGCGAGAAGGAATTGCTTGACTTGATTGACTTGATGAATGCGGATGAAGAAGTTCACGGGATTCTCGTGCAACTCCCTCTGCCGAAACACATCGACGAATCACGAGTCATCATGCGCATCTCCCCAGAAAAGGACGTCGATGGCTTTCATCCTGAGAATGTTGGGAAGATGATGCTCGGACTTGATACGCTACTCCCGTGCACGCCGCACGGCATCTTGCATCTCGCAAAAACACAGACCGAGATCGCCGGAAAGCACGTTGTCGTCGTCGGTCGTAGTCAGATTGTCGGTAAACCGGTAGGCATGTTGTTCTTGAATGAATCAGCAACGGTCACATATTGTCATTCAAAAACAGCTGACCTCGGTGAGATGACACGCCAAGCGGACATTTTGATTGTCGCTGTCGGACGCGCTGGTTTAGTCACAGCAGACATGGTCAAACCTGGCGCGCTTGTCATCGATGTCGGAGTCAATCGGGTCGAAGGTCGTCTAGTCGGTGACGTGGACTATGAAGCTGTTAAGGAGAAGGCGAGTGCCATCACCCCTGTTCCGGGTGGTGTCGGTCCGATGACCATCACGATGCTCATGCATAATACGGTCGAGGTTGCATCACGTGGCTAATCCACTTCCGGTTTCTGAAGTTGTTCGATATGTGAAGCGACAACTTGATGATGATGTATTGCTTCGACAAGTCGCGGTCATCGGTGAAATCTCAAATTTCAAACGTTATTCATCCGGTCATTGTTATTTCACGTTGAAAGATGACGCGTCTCGGATGAAAGCTGTCATGTTTTCTCGCGATGCCAAACAACTTCAATTCGAACCGAAAGATGGAATGAAAGTCATCGCCGTCTCAAAGGTGACGATGTATGAGGCTACGGGAGATGTCCAACTATATGTCGAATTGATGCGACAAGACGGAATCGGTCTATTGTTTGAGCGATATGAGGCGAGAAAGCGTGAATTAGAGGAGATGGGATGGTTTGACGAGGAGCGGAAGCACCCGCTCCCGACGTTTCCAGAACGCGTTGGAATCGTGACGTCTCCAAAAGGTGCGGCGCTACACGATATCGCAACCACACTTCGACGTCGTGCACCACATGTGGCGATTACGTTCGCCCCTGTTGCTGTACAGGGCGAAATGGCGGCTCCACAAGTTGCTTCTGCCATTCGCTGGATGAACGAACGCACCGATTGTGATGTACTCATTGTCGGTCGCGGTGGTGGTTCTATTGAGGAGCTTTGGGCATTTAATGAAGATGTTGTGGTGGAGGCAATCTATGCGTCCACGATTCCCATCATTTCTGCTGTCGGTCACGAGACAGACTTTACGCTTTCGGATTTCGTTGCCGATGTTCGGGCTGCGACTCCGACAGCGGCGGCTGAACTTGCTACCGCGATGATTGATGCGCAGCGAAAAGATGTAGAACGTTTGGATAACCATCTGCACAAAGCCGTCAAAGACCAATTGGATGATTCGCGAACCCGTGTGGAACGGATGATCAATAGCTATGGATTAAAATCACCGAGGTACACGATATCTCAGAAACGGGAACGATTCGCCCAGTCGGAAATCCGTCTCGAGCAAGGGATGAGGCGACATCTCACCCAAGCCACTCATCAGCTCCGTCAGTTGTCACAGCAGCTAGATGTAAAACGATTTTCAAAAACGTTGTCCAAGCAAGGGGAAGAAGTCAATCATATGGTCGAGCGACTCCGTCGAACGAAGCCATTAGAACAAGCAACGCTTCAATTTGCACAACAGGTTGGACGATTGCATGCAGTCAGTCCACTCGCCGTCTTGTCACGTGGATATACGTTCATCGAACAAGATGGGATCTATGTGCAGAACGTGAAACAATTACGCGATGGTGATGTCTCGATTCGTTTTCGGGATGGTCATGCAATCGCTGAGGTGAAGGAGAGGATTGTCGGTGACGAAGAAAGAACAGACATTTGAGGCGGCGCTCGAGCGCCTCGAACAGATCGTCGCGCAACTCGAGAGCGGTGATGTCCCATTAGAGGAAGCGATGACCCTATATGAGGAAGGTGTCCGCTTGTCTGCATTGTGCCAGACAAAACTCTCTGCCGCCGAGAAAAAAATGGATGAAATTTTAGAACTTGATGGGACGCTTCGTGAAAAGGGAGGATCCGCATGAACCGTACCGATGACTTGAACAAGTGGAAACGGACCGTCGAACTGGCGATGCAGGAACTCATTGAGTCGAGTGAGATGCCGAAACGATTACGAGACGCAATGACGTATTCTTTAGAGGCTGGCGGGAAACGCATTCGTCCTGCTCTCGTCTATGCCGTCCTTGAAACGTATAGCATGTCACTCGAGCGAGGACGAGAGGTGGCGGCGAGTTTAGAGATGGTTCATACATACTCACTCATCCATGATGATTTGCCGGCCATGGATGATGACGATCTTCGTCGTGGACGACCGACCAATCATCGTCAGTTTGATGAAGCGACCGCTATTTTGGCTGGGGACGCCTTATTGACGGACGCATTCCGTATTCTCACACAGATACCACTCCCTGCGCTAGATGTCGTCGAGATTATTCGTATTTTCGGATTGGCGGCCGGTAGCTCAGGTATGGTCGGTGGGCAGTTGGATGATATGCTGGCTGAAAAGCGGAACGACGTCACACTTGAAGAGCTCCAATCCATTCATGAACGGAAGACAGGTGCGCTACTCGTCTATGCACTTGAAGCCGGTGCGATTTTGGCAGGGGCATCGGTGGAAGATCGGATGCACCTCAAACAGTTCGGACGTCATCTTGGCATCGCTTTTCAGATTCAAGACGATATCCTCGATGTCGTCGGAGATGAACAAACAATCGGAAAACGCGTCGGCTCAGATGAATTGAATGACAAGACGACTTATCCGAAGCTTCTCGGCTTAGAGGGAGCGAAGCAAGCTCTTGAGCAAGAAGTGGGAGCGGCACACGCTGCAATTGAATCACTTTCAGTTCCAGCGCCGTTGCTTCTTGAGATGCTATCATTTGTAGTGAAACGAAATCATTGACCTCGGTGACACGATGAGCACATCGTGTCACCTTTGTTTTGGGGAATGTGTGGCATATGCCGTCACATTCTTGTAAAATGTAAGGTACGAATCAGTAAAATGTGAGGAGAAAGGATGGTCATTATGGACTTGACATCCATTCAAGACCCGTCGTTCCTGAAACGGATGTCTGTATCAGAGCTCGAATCGCTCGGTTCAGACATTAGACGATTCTTGATTGAAAAATTGGCAGTGACGGGAGGGCATTTGGCGCCAAACTTGGGAGTTGTAGAGTTGACGCTTGCCTTGCACCGTGTATTTGACAGTCCGAAAGACCAACTCGTATGGGACGTCGGTCATCAAGCATACGTTCATAAAATTTTGACAGGACGTACGAACCAGTTTGATACTCTCCGACAATACAATGGGTTATGTGGTTTCCCGAAACGTTGTGAGAGCGAGCATGATGTGTGGGAAACAGGGCACAGTTCGACTTCCCTCTCTGCAGCCATGGGGATTGCGATTGCGAATGAATTGAAAGGGCGCGCCAACGATCGTGCCATCGCCATCATCGGGGACGGTGCTTTGACTGGGGGGATGGCACTTGAAGCCCTCAATCACATCGGTGCCGAGAAACAGAACGTGATTGTCATTCTAAATGATAACGAGATGTCGATTGCGCCGAACGTAGGAGCGATGCATAATATGCTTGGTCGTATCCGGGCATCGCGCAAGTTGAAGCATGCTCGAGAAGAAATGGAGTCACTCATCAAACACATCCCGCTCGTCGGGAGTTCACTTGAACGGAGCGGGGAACGGGTGAAGGACCTCTTAAAATCTGCTCTCATTCCGGGAACGTTCTTTGAAGAACTTGGCTTCACTTACTTTGGACCTACAGATGGGCATGATTTGAAAGACTTGCTCGAAACGCTTGAGTACGCGAAGAAAATCGACGGTCCGGTTCTCGTCCACGTCATTACGAAAAAAGGGAAGGGATATCGTCCGGCTGAATTGGACGGTGTCGGAACATGGCACGGTCTTGGACCTTATAAAATTGAATCCGGTGAAGTCATCAAAGGCAAACCGAAAGGACCGAGCTATTCGAAAGTCGTCGCGGAGACGATCACGAAAGTGGCGGAGTCAGACGAACGGGTGACGTTGATCACACCAGCGATGAGTGTCGGTTCGAAACTCGATTGCTTTACGAAGAAATTCCCGGAGCGTATGTTTGATGTCGGAATTGCCGAGCAACATGCGGTCACCCTCGCTGGGGGACAGGCGACGCAAGGGTTGAAACCGGTCGTCTCGATTTATTCGACCTTCTTCCAACGCGCGTACGATCAACTGGTCCATGACATTTGTCGTCAAAACTTGAACGTCGTGTTCACGATTGACCGATCTGGACTTGTCGGAGCGGATGGAGAGACGCACCAAGGTGTGTTCGATATCGCCTTCATGCGTCACGTGCCAAACATTCGAATTTTGATGGCGAAAGATGAAGAAGAATTACAACAACTCGTCTATTCTGCACTCCGTTACGATGGTGGACCGATTGCGATTCGTTTCCCGCGTGGTGAAGGGATCGGTGTTCCGATGAGTGAGACGCTTCAAGAAATTTCACTCGATGATTGGGAAGTCGAGGCAGAAGGGACAGATGTCGCTATCTTGACGTTCGGTCCCCAAGTGCAAGACGCCCTCGAAGTCCGAGCACTATTAGAAGGTAAGCTCAGTGTGCGCGTCATTAACTGTCGTAGCATCAAGCCGCTCGATGATGCGATGCTGACTTCACTTTATGCAGAGGGGATTCCGCTCGTGACATTAGAAGAGGCTGCTCTCGCCGGTGGCTTTGGAAGTAGCGTGCTTGAACACGCGAATGAAGCCGGAGCGTTTCCACGGATTCAACGTCTCGGTATTCCGGATCGATATATCGAGCATGGCGGTGTCAACCAGCTCCTAGAAGAGATTGGACTGCGACCTGCCCAAATGGCGGAATCGATTGAACGGTTCGTCATGGAGACAAATCGACAGAATGTGTGAGGGATTATGGAAAAAAGAAAGAAAACTAGATTAGATGTATTGCTCGTCGAACGTGGACTTGCTGAAACACGGGAAAAGGCAAAACGGTCGGTCATGGCCGGTCTCGTCTATAGTGGGACAGAACGTCTAGACAAGGCGGGCGATAAAGTGTTTGATGATATCCCTCTCGAAGTGAAGGGTCAAGTTCTTCCTTATGTTGGACGTGGCGGCTTGAAGCTCGAGAAAGCGCTCCACGTCTTCCCGCTCGATGTCTTTGGACGAGTCGGAATCGACATCGGCTCATCGACGGGTGGGTTCACGGACTGTGCGCTTCAAAACGGCGCGACTCAAATGTACGCGGTCGATGTCGGCTATAATCAGCTTGCCTGGAAACTACGGAGCGATGATCGCGTCGTCGTCATGGAGCGGATGAACTTCCGCCACGCGACGGCCAATCAGTTCCCGATTAAACCAGATTTCGCAACGATTGACGTCTCTTTTATCTCGCTTCGTCTGATGGTGCCACCGTTGAAACAAATTTTGAAGCAAGACGGTGTCGTCATGGCGCTCGTCAAACCTCAATTTGAAGCAGGGAAGGCCGATGTCGGGAAAAAAGGAATTGTTCGGGACCGTAACGTCCATGAACGAGTCGCAAGCGATATGGTCCGATACTTCGCATCGGAAGGCTTCTTTGTCGAAGCTTTGGATTACTCTCCGATCACTGGAGGGGATGGGAACATCGAGTTTCTTCTCTTCGCTCGGTACACAGGAGTAGGTGGCGTCTCGCCATCGCTACAAGTCGAAGAGGTCGTAAACGCGGCCCATGCCAAACTGAAGGGATAAAATGATGCTACAGACCTCGTCGTCTGTAGCTTTTTCCTTTACTCGTCTACTAGATGGGGAATGGTGGAAATCCCACCTGGAATGCTAGACCTTTTTTCGACAATACTTTAGAATGATAATGTGTATGTGAAACGAAAAATGAGGTGTCAGCGCTTATGAACAAAGGACAGCGATTGATTAAAATTCGAGACATCGTGACGAATCGAGAAATCGAGACGCAAGATGAGTTAGTGGATGAGCTACGTCGCTCGGGGTATCCGGTCACACAGGCAACCGTGTCTAGGGATATTAAAGAGTTACATCTGGTCAAAGTCCCATTGAACGATGGACGGTATAAATATAGCTTGCCTGCGGATCAACGTTTTAATCCATACGGTAAAATGAAGCGAATCCTTAGTGACAGTTTCGTCTCGGTCGATTCTGCTCAAAATTTGGTCGTCATGAAAGTGCTTCCGGGGAATGCTGATGCAATCGGTGTCTTGATCGATCATTTATCTTGGGATGAATTGATTGGAACGGTGTGTGGAGATGATACGATTTTAATGATTGCACGTGATGAAGAGAAAGCGAAGCAAATCATCGATCGACTACTCGGAATGTTATGAGGTGAACGTACGTATGTTAGCAGAACTATCAATCAAACAGTTTGCGATTATTGACGAATTAAACATTCCGTTTAATCGAGGTATGACTGTGCTCACAGGTGAGACAGGTGCCGGTAAATCGATCTTGTTGGATGCGATTGGATTGCTTGTTGGAGGACGTGGCTCAAGTGAGTTCGTGCGATATGGTCAAGATAAAGCTGAAATCGAAGGTCTGTTTATGATTGAACCGGATCACCCGGTCATCGAAGCGGCCGAACAATATGGCATCGATGTTGAAGATGGGACAGTCATCTTACGTCGAGACCTACATAGTAGCGGGAAGAGCGTCTGCCGTGTGAACGGGAAAATGATGCCGCTCTCGACGTTACGGGAGTTCGGACGGCTCCTGGTCGATATTCACGGTCAACATGAACATCAACATTTAATGGATGCGGAATTTCACCTTGGCATATTAGACCATTTCGCCGAAAAAGAAATCAGTCCGTTAGTCGAGGAATATCAAACGGCATTTGCGGCCTGGAAACAAGTCGCCGATGAATTGAAGCGTCTTAGTCAAAGTGAGCAGGAGCTTGCTCAACGAATGGATCTTTTGTCGTTTCAAACGAAAGAAATCGAAGCGGCTGAATTAAAAGTTGGGGAAGAACAGGCGTTGACAGAAGAACGGGATGAATTGGCCAACTTTGAACGCATTCATCAACACATTCGTCTCTCGTATGAGGCGGTTGCCGAGGAGTCAAATGGACTCGATCAAATCGGAGTGGCGATGCGCGAGATGGAAGAGGCGTCACAGCTCTCTTCGTCTTTGACATCTATATCGGAGACAATCTCTAACGCTTATTATTTGTTGGAGGATGCAAAGTTTCAACTCCGGGACCAGTTAGATTCGCTCGAATTTGACCCGATTCGATTGGATGAGATTGAGTCACGATTGGCTCTTTTCCAGCAATTGAAACGAAAGTATGGGACGACCATCGAAGAAGTCATCACCTATGGCGAACAAGTGTCGGATGAATTGAAGTCGATGACGAACCGGGAAGAGCATTTACAAACGCTCTCAGATGAACTCATTCGATTAGAGCAAATTGCAAGAGAAGCTGGCAAGAGACTGTCTTCAGCGCGTAAGATGGCTGCGGAGTCGCTTCAGCATGCGATTCATCGAGAGTTGAAAGAACTATATATGGAAAAAACAGCGTTCGAGGTCCGTTTTAAAACTACATCGCTTAAACAAGATGGTTTAGATGACGTAGAGTTTTACATGATGACGAACGTTGGAGAACCGTTCAAACCACTCGCAAAAGTCGCTTCAGGAGGAGAGCTTTCCCGTGTCATGCTCGCACTCAAATCAATCTTCTCAAGAACGGTCGGAGTGGCCTCCATTATTTTTGACGAGGTCGACACAGGGGTCTCTGGACGTGTCGCGCAGGCGATGGGTGAAAAAATCTTCCGACTTTCTGTCGGCTCTCAAGTCCTCTGTATCACGCACTTGGCACAAGTTGCTGCGATGGCAGACCAACATCTTTACATTACTAAAACCGAAACGAATGAACGGACGAAAACAAATGTGACGTCCCTCGACCGTGAAAGTCGAATCGACGAATTGGGTCGCATGATTGCTGGCGCTCAAATGACAGACTTGACGAAGCAACACGTCGAAGAATTACTTGAGATGTCACAACAAGTAAAACAGAAGTTCATCAAAGGAGTGTCATAAGTGATTACATTATGTATTGCGGACGACAATCGAGAAATCGTCGATTTGTTGAGCCGACAACTAGAATCTGAGCCTGATCTTCGTGTCGTAGGTACGGCACACGATGGAGAAACATGCTTGGATGTCGTCAAGACACACCAACCGGATGTACTCTTACTCGATATTATCATGCCGCATTTGGATGGAATCGGAGTATTGCAACGCCTAAATGAAGAATTAGGTGATGACAAACCGGAAGTGATCATGTTGAGCGCGTTTGGAAAAGATGAAGTGACGAAACAGGCCGTGCAACTCGGGGCCTCTTATTTTCTCGTCAAACCGTTCAATATTCAACAGTTATTAACGAAAATTCGTGAATTGTCAGAAGGAACAAATCGAGAATTCGACGGAATGACGCCAGAAGAAATTGAAATCTCACTCCTGCTTCAGCAACTCGGAATCTCTCCGCGAATCAAAGGGTTCAAGTATATCCGTCAAGCTGTCATTTACGTGCGAGAACGGCAAGATTTGCTCGGTCTCATCACGAAAGAATTATATCCGATGGTCGCAAAAGAGCATGAGACGACATCTTCTCGTGTAGAACGAGCAATGCGTCATGCAATCAAGACGGCATGGGAGAACGGCATGCGCGATCATGAGATGTTCGAAGGGCGACCGGAGCGTGAGCGAAGCCCGAAAAACTCGGAGTTTATCTCGTACTTCGTCACGTATGTATCGTTTAAGAATAATTGAATCATTTCATGAGGACTAAGTCGTGATGGGACTTAGTCTTTTTTGATGAAACAATTACTTTAAGATTTATTTACTTTATGAAAGAAAGCGCTTGCAAAATGATGGACCTTTGTTATAATAAAGATGTACCAAGTTACTTGGACAAGCGTCAGATGAACGCTTTTCAAACTTGTTCCGGAGCAACGTTTGAAGAAACCAAATCATCTCGGTTCGCTATCCGATTATAGCTCAGAGGTGGGAACGACACCTCAAGTCGTTAATGTCCCGACGTGAGGTCGCGACAGTCGCTCATTCGCGAGGCGATTCTATCATCAACTCGAAGCTAGGGGTTGATATAGGAAAAATCAATCGTTCAGTTGACCAAAAGGAGTGTTGTCAACCGTTGAACAGTTTATGGCAAGCGTTCGACTTCACGATGGATGGTTCGACATGATCCGATAAGTAAATCAGTTAGTAACTCGAATGGTAAGATTCCGTTCACGCAAGACGGCAGTTACTAAAGTTCTTTCATACTTCTTCATTAAGAAGACGTTGGATTTCATGTCAAAGTAAGTAACGTAGTTTGAAAGGAGATCATCCGTAGTGATCACAATTCAATATGAATAAAAGGTTCCGCACTTGAAATGAAGTCAAGTTAGGGAACCTTTTTTTGTGTGCTTATGAGTCGAGGCGTTGTACTTTTCCTGTTTTTTTGTCGCGGTTAAAAATATAGCCGGCTACAAATCCGATCCCGCCCATGGCGAGCAGAAGCCCAAAGGTCCCCTGCAACATGGAGGCGGCAGCGAGTGAATCGAACCATGAAAACGGTGCGCTCGTCTTCAAAAAGAAGCTATCACGTAGCAATTTGATTCCGTAAACACCTAATAACCCAGGGACGATTAAGATTAGAAGCGCGATAAAACGCATGCAATCTCCTCCTTTACCATACATTATTTTAACAGAAATCGATCTGTTCGACACGGTCTATTTTTGGGCAGCTTGCGAATCAGGTGCGGATTCAGTAGCATGAAATAGAGAAGAATGATGATGGGGGAATATGTATGAATAAACGATTGATGATTGTGGGGGCAGGAAAAGGGGGGACCGAAGTCCTTCATATGCTGATGGATTCGCCGCTTGCGACGATTGTAGCGGTCGTAGATTCTGATGCATCTGCTGAAGGAATAGCCCTTGCTAAAAGTTATGGCATATCTGTGGCGGACGATTGGAAACAGTATGCGGATGCGACTTTAGATTTTGTCATCGAAACGACGGGGAAGCATCAAACGTTTGAACAATTAAAGGATCATTTCAAAGATGCAGTCGTCTTACCAGGGGAATTTATTCGGATTGTGGTCGAACGATTGAAACAGAATCAACAAATGCTTGAGGCCATCATTGAATGTACGAGTGAGGCCATATCGGTCGCAGATCATCACGGTAACACGATTTTGATCAATCCGTCTTATACACGGTTGACCGGATTCAAAAAAGAAGATGTGGTCGACAAACCAGCGACGGCAGATATCGGGATGCAGGAAAGCGTCCATTTAAAAGTACTATCGACCGGGCAAGGCGTTCGGGACATCCGGATGCAAATTGGGGCGACACGACGAGATATTCTTGTGAATGCGGAACCGATCATCGTCGAAGGGAAGTTGCGAGGATCGGTCGGGGTCATTCGTGACGTATCTCAGATTCGTGCACTGCGTGATGAATTGCAGGAGGCAAAGACACGCATCCGGAATCTAGAAGCGAAATATCAGTTTGCCGATATCATTGCGACGAGTGACGCCATGCGATTTGTCATCGAACAGGCGAAACTTGCGGCTGTGACCCCCGTGACGGTATTGATTCGCGGAGAATCGGGAACAGGAAAGGAACTGTTCGCCCACGCCATTCATGGAGAATCTCCTCGAAAATATAAAAAGTTCATTCGCGTGAACTGTGCGGCGATTTCACCGACGCTACTTGAAAGTGAGCTATTCGGTTATGAAGATGGAGCCTTCAGTGGAGCTAAACGAGGCGGGAAAACAGGATATTTCGAAGAAGCGGATGGCGGTTCACTCTTTCTAGACGAAATCGGGGAGCTCCCCCTTGATGTCCAAGTAAAGCTCTTACGTGTCCTCCAAGAAAATGAAATTGTCCGAGTCGGAGGGACGACGGCAATCCCAATCGATGTCCGAATCATTGCCGCAACGAATGCCGATCTTGAACAAAAGGTAGCAGACGGAACATTCCGGGAAGATTTGTATTACCGAATCAATCGGATGCCGATCCATATCCCACCATTACGTGAGCGACTGAATGAACTCGAGGCACTATGTGAACGGATGATCCGGAAACTGAATCAAGAGTACGGTCGTAGTGTACGTGGCGTTGACGAAGATGCCTTAACATTACTGATGAGCCAGCATTGGAAAGGGAATGTGCGAGAACTGGAGAATGTGATCGGTCGTGCGATGATTTATATGGCAAGCTCCGAACAGTGGATTGCCCCACATCATTTGCAGTTATCCAATCGTTCCACGAGTCAAAAAGTAGTCGAATCTGGAACGTTTCACGAGGCCGTTGCAAAATATGAACGCGATTTGATTGAACGAGCAATTGAAGAGGCAAGTGGCAACAAATCAGAAGCAGCCCGCCGATTGAAGATTTCGATTCGAACATTATACAACAAGCTCGACACTGCGCAATAATTTGCAGGAAAATTTATGCATGGTAAGCATTAATTTGCATGGTCATCCGCATTATAAAGCGCTTACAATTTAGGAAACAAACTTGCTTATGATATAGTGTAGAGAGCAAGGGGGGACAATGATGAATTTTGAACGGATGCTGACGAACGCAAAAGAGTTAGAAGGCTGTACCGTGTCCATTGCGGGGGCAGCGGACGAAGAAGTCATCCGGGCCGTAAAACTCGCTACGGATCATGGACTGTCACGCTTCATTTTGTTCGGTGAAGCTCGAGAGATCCGAAAGTTATGTGAACAGCATGGAATCGAAGAGTCAGCCGTCGATATTTTACATGCGAAAGGTGACGTTGAGATTGCGCGACGTGCCGCATTAGCTGTGAAAAATAAAGAGGCGGACGTCCTCATGAAGGGGATGGTGTCGACATCGACATTTATGAAAGCCGTCCTCAATCGTGAAGCTGGACTCCGTACGAAGCGGACGCTTAGCCACATCGCACTATTCCAAATTCCGAATCGTGAAAAGTTGATTGGAGTGACGGATGCGGCGATTCATATCGCACCAACACTCGAAGAGAAGGTCGAAATCATTCACAATGCGGTAGAAGCGATGCATGACATCGGTTACGAATCGCCGAAAGTCGCAGCCATTGGAGCAGTCGAAGTAGTCAATCCACAAATGAATGCGACTCTCGACGCGGCACTACTTAGCCAAATGAATCGACGTGGACAAATCAAGGGCTGTGTCGTAGATGGACCGCTCGCGCTCGACAACGCTGTCGACATGGTCGCAGCAAAGCAAAAAGGAATCAACAGTGAAGTTGCCGGTCAAGCCGATTTATTAGTCGTACCTTACATAGAGGTCGGCAACGTCCTTTATAAATCAATCATGTATTTCGCAGAGGCGAGCGTAGCGGCGATTGTCGTCGGCGCATCTGCCCCTGTTGTATTGACAAGTCGTGCCGATACTGCCGAAGCGAAGCTATATTCCCTCGCATTCGCTTTGTTACATGCTAAACATTAATCGTACTTAACAGGAGGAATTAATCATGATGGAAACAAACACAGAGCCACGCTTCCGTATTTTTGATGTCTTACAATCTGAGGACTACGAGCAAATCGTATTTTGCCAAGACCAAGCGTCTGGACTAAAGGCGATCATCGCCATCCACGACACGACGCTCGGACCAGCTCTCGGCGGACTCCGTATGTGGAACTATGAATCTGAACAAGAGGCACTCACCGATGTGTTGCGTCTTGCAAAAGGAATGACATATAAAAATGCTGCAGCGGGTCTCAACCTTGGGGGCGGGAAGGCCGTCATCATCGGAAATGCGAAGACAGATAAATCAGAGGCGCTCTTCCGTGCGTTCGGACGATACGTTCAATCCCTCAGTGGTCGTTACATCACGGCTGAAGATGTGAATACTACAGTTGCCGACATGGACTTCATTCACATGGAAACGGATTACGTCACGGGCGTCAGTCCTGCATTCGGTTCAAGTGGTAACCCTTCACCGGTCACGGCATATGGTGTGTATCGTGGAATGAAGGCTGCTGCGAAATGGAAATTTGGGACAGACTCGCTCGCAGGGAAGACCGTTGCTGTACAAGGTGTTGGTAACGTGGCCTACAACTTATGTCGCCACCTCCACGAAGAGGGTGCTCATTTGATTGTGACCGACATTAACGAGGAAGCACTCAAACGTGCCGAAGCAGACTTTGGTGCGACGGTCGTCAAGCCGGATGAGATTTACGCGGTCGAATGTGACATTTTCGCTCCATGCGCTCTCGGTGCTGTCATCAACGACAAAACGATTCCACAATTGAAAGCACAAATCGTCGCAGGCGCTGCCAATAACCAATTAGCAGAAGATCGTCACGGAGACGTGCTCGACGAAAATGGAATTCTATATGCACCAGACTTCGTCATTAATGCAGGTGGTGTCATCAACGTCGCGGACGAACTTGAAGGCTACAACCGTGAACGGGCAATGAAGAAAGTCGAACTCATCTATGACAACATGATGCGCGTCTTTGAGATCGCAGAACGTGATGGTGTGCCAACGCACGTTGCGGCCGATAAGATGGCGGAAGAGCGGATTCACATGATGTCGCGTTCACGCAGTCAGTTCCTTAAAGTTGAAAAAAGCATCCTAGGGAGACGCTAAGATGACAAAACGGCTAATTCTTGCAATCAACCCAGGGTCGACCTCGACGAAAGTTGGATTGTTTGATGGGAAGGAAGAAGTGATGACACGTACGGTCCGACATTCAATCGATGTGACGGGTCTCACACTTCCAGAGCAGTTGCCTCATCGTGAGCAAGAAGTACGCGCCTTGTTAGAAGAGACGGGCATCGCGGTCAATGATTTGACCGCGATCGTCGGTCGTGGTGGCTTGCTTGCACCGATGACGTCTGGAACGTATACGGTCAATGAACTCATGCGTGAAGATTTGACGAGCGGACGTTTCGGGATGCATGCATCGAATCTCGGTGGTCTGATCGCTTCGAAAATCGGTGGGGCTGAAGGGATTCCTAGTTTCATAGTGGATCCGGTCGTCGTCGATGAGATGGACGAGTTGGCCCGAAAGACCGGCATGCCAGAAATCAATCGTCGTAGCATTTTCCATGCCCTCAATCAAAAGGCTGTCGCGAAACGATTCGCGGCTGAAAATGGAAGCGATTACAATGAGATGAATCTTATCGTTGCGCATCTTGGTGGGGGAATCACAGTCGGTGCCCATGCGGCAGGTCGAGTCATCGACGTGAATAATGGTCTCGACGGAGATGGACCGCTCGCGCCGGAGCGGGCAGGTTCGATTCCTGTTGGACAGGTAATAGAACTATGTTATAGTACCAGGTATAAAGAATCGGAAATGAAAAAGAAAATTGTCGGTCAGGGCGGCCTATTTGCTCATCTCGGTACGTTCGATGCCATTGAAATCGAGCAGCGGGTGGAATCAGGTGATGATGAGGCGAGACTGTTGTATGAGACGATGGCTTATCGTGTCGCTCAAGAGATTTCAAAACACGGCGCGACATTATGCGGTCGTGTGGATGCCATCTTACTGACGGGCGGGATTGCATATTCCGAGTGGCTGACTGAAAAAATCAAGGAGCGTGTCACTTATCTCGCGCCGGTACACGTATATCCGGGTGAAGATGAGCTTAAAGCGTTGGCTGAAGGTGCACTTCGCGTCATCGAGAAGGAAGAGACCGCACGAGTTTATGAGGGGGATACACATGGCACGAGAATTTGATGTTGTCGTCATCGGTGGAGGACCAGGAGGATATGTGGCTGCAATCAAGGCGGCCCAGGCAGGGAAATCTGTCGCAATCGTCGAGGCGAGAAAGTTAGGCGGCACCTGCTTACATAGAGGTTGCATCCCGACGAAGGCACTTTTAAAAGCTGCACATGTTTATCAAACGGCGAAGCAAAGTGCGACGTATGGCGTGGAGACGGGAGATGTGACGTTCAATATGGAACGCGCTCAAACGTATAAACGTGATCTTGTGGCTGGTCTTGAAAAGGGAATCGAGCATTTGATGAAACAAGGGAAAATCGAAGTGTTTCGCGGAAAAGCCTCGATCCTTGGACCAAGCATCTTCTCACCTCAACCAGGGACTGTATCCGTTGAGGATGAAAGCGGTGAATCAGAACTGATCTTGCCGAATCAATTGATTATCGCGACAGGGTCGATTCCTCGTGAACTTCCTGGATTGCCGTTCGATCACAAGCGGATTTTGAATTCAGACGACCTCCTCAATTTTGAAACGCTTCCTGAATCGATTGCGATTGTCGGTGGCGGGGTCATCGGAGTGGAATGGGCCTCCATGCTCGTCGATTTAGATGTGAACGTGACGTTGATCGAAGTAGGCGATCGATTACTCCCACTCGAGGACAAGGCAGTCTCCCGTGAAGTGGAGCGTCTATTGAAGAAGCGTGGCGTCCGTGTGAAGAAGAGCGTGACGGTCGACGCTGAACGAACATTGATTCACGAAAATGCAGTGGAGATTGCTGTCGGGGAAGAGATGTTACAAGTAGACTGTGTCCTCGTCTCGGTTGGCCGAGTTGCCAACACGGAAGACTTAGGACTTCAAAACACTTCTATCGTCGTAGAGAACGGCATCATTCAAGTCGATAGTCAGTATCGGACGAAAGAACGTCATATCTTCGCAATCGGGGATTGCATCGGGAAGTTACAACTCGCCCACGTCGCGTCGGCAGAAGGTGTGAAAGCGGTCGAGACGATTCTTGGTCTTGAGCCGACACCGCTCGATTATGCGCTCATTCCACGCTGTGTATACAGTGTCCCTGAAGTCGCTTCGGTCGGCTTGACAGAAGAAGCGGCAAAAGATGCCGGACATGATGTGAAGACGGGGACGTATCGATTCAACGGACTCGGGAAAGCGCGGATTGAAGGACAAGCCGACGGATTCGTCAAACTCGTTTCGGACAAAGAAACAGACGACCTTCTCGGTGTTCATATCGTCGGACCGAAAGCGACCGAACTCATCACAGAAGGTGGACTCGCGCTCGTCTTGAACGCGACGGCTTGGGAGATGGGACAACTTGTGCACCCGCATCCTGCACTGAGCGAAGCCTTCCAAGAAGCGGCTCTTGCCGTCGATGGATTACCGATTCACGCCTAAGGAGGAACAAGGATGGAACAGATGACTGTAAACTCATATGAAGAGCTTGGTTTAACGAAACAAGATTTATTGGCGATGTACGAAACGATGGTACGTGCCCGCAAAATCGATGAACGGATGTGGAAGTTGAACCGCGCCGGGAAAATCCCATTCGTCGTCTCATGTCAAGGACAAGAAGCGGCGCAAGTCGGTGCGGCGTTCGCACTCGAGAAAGGAATCGACTACGTCTTGCCTTACTATCGTGATGTGGCGGTCGTCCTTCACTTCGGTCAAACATCAAGAGATTTAATGTTATCGGCATTCGCGAAAGCGGAAGATCCAAACTCAGGTGGTCGTCAGATGCCTGGTCACTTCGGTTCGAAAGAGCATCGCATCGTAACGGGTTCGTCTCCGGTCACGACACAAGTCCCTCATGCAGTCGGGATCGCACTTGCGGCGAAGATGAAAAAAGAAGAACTCGTCACGTTCGTTTCGTTCGGAGAAGGGTCTTCGAACCAAGGAGACTTCCATGAAGGCGCAAACTTTGCAGGTGTCCACAAGTTGCCGGTCATCTTGTTCTGTGAGAACAACAAGTATGCGATTTCGGTTCCGCTTACGAAACAGTTGGCATGTGAGCGCGTATCAGACCGTGCAAAAGGTTACGGCATGCCAGGTGTGACAGTCGACGGGACAGACCCGATCGCCGTCTATGCGGTCGTGAAGGAAGCGCGTGAACGTGCACTTCGCGGAGAAGGACCGACATTAATCGAAGCAGAAGTTGAACGTCTCGTGCCACACTCATCGGATGACGATGACAAAGCGTACCGTTCAGCTGAAGAATTGGCTGGGTTAAAAGAGCGGGATGGTATTCAATTGTTCCGTCAACGACTTGTGAACGACGGAATCGCAACGGCGGATACACTTGCTGAAATCGATGCACAAATCGATGCTGAAGTGAATGAAGCGACGACATATGCGGACAAAGCACCGTATGCATCGCCTGAATCTGCACTAGATTACGTCTATGAGGAGGAAAAATGATGAAAACGTTTATCGAAGCGATCAATGAAGCGATTCATGAAGAAATGGAGCGCGACGAAAACGTCTTCGTCGTCGGGGAAGACGTCGGCGTTCGTGGTGGTGTATTCCGAGCCACTCAGGGATTGATTGAAAAGTATGGAGAGGATCGTGTCATCGACGCACCGCTCGCTGAGAGTGCGATTGCCGGAGTCGGGGTCGGAGCTGCCATGTACGGCATGCGACCGATCGCAGAAATGCAATTCGCAGACTTTATCATGCCAGCAGTGAACCAAATCGTTTCAGAAGCGGCAAAAATTCGGTACCGTTCAAACAACGATTGGACGTGTCCGATGGTCATCCGAGCTCCTTTCGGTGGGGGCATTCACGGGGCACTCTATCACTCGCAATCGGTCGAGGCGATGTTCAGTTCGACGCCAGGTCTGAAAGTCGTCATTCCATCAGACCCAGTCGATGCGAAGGGGTTGTTGAAAGCAGCAATCCGTTCGAACGACCCTGTTCTTTTCTTTGAACATAAGCGCGCCTATCGTCTTTTGAAGGCAGACTTGCCGACGGACGAATATACGGTTGAAATCGGTAAGGCTGCGGTTAAACGGGAAGGTGACGATATCACGATCATCACGTACGGTCTTTGCGTGCATATGGCACAAGAGGCTGCGAAAACGCTCGAAGAAGAAGGGGTCAGCACGCACATCCTCGATCTTCGTACCGTCTACCCGCTCGACCAAGAAGCGATCATCGAATCGGTCAAGAAGACAGGTAAAGTGCTACTCGTGACAGAGGACAACAAAGAAGGAAGCATCATCGGAGAAGTGGCGGCGATTATCGCGGAGAAGGCGCTCTTCGAACTCGATGCGCCGATTGAGCGTTTGGCTGGCCCCGATGTGCCGGCAATGCCGTATGCACCACCGATGGAAAAATTCTTTATCGTATCCCCAGAAAAAATTGCCGA
Organism: Exiguobacterium sp. KJ 601; assembly: GCF_027161185.1. Lineage (GTDB taxonomy): Bacteria > Bacillota > Bacilli > Exiguobacteriales > Exiguobacteriaceae > Exiguobacterium > Exiguobacterium profundum. The sequence continues at coordinate 1,025,299 of NZ_JADHZG010000001.1, forward strand.
GCGGGCGCGTCAGCTCGCGGCGTTTTAAGGAGGCATCTCCATGGAACAAACGATTACTATGCCCCAACTTGGGGAGAGTGTGACAGAAGGAACAATCACGACCTATCTCGTCAAACCGGGAGACCGTGTGGAAGAATATGAACCACTCGCGGAAGTCATGACGGACAAAGTGACGGCAGAGATTCCGGCGACTAGCGCAGGAGTCGTCAAAGAGTTTCTCATTCCAGAAGGGGAGACCGTCAGCGTCGGGACACCGGTATTGACGATGGAAGTCGAGAGCGCGGAGGAAGCTGCAGTTGAGACGAAGACAGAACCGATTGCAGAAACGGCACCTGCAGAATCCGTCTCTAAGCAAGCTGTCGCCACTGCACCGAAAAAACAAAGTGGAAACGGTCGATACTCTCCTGCCGTCATCCGACTCGCCAATGAGAACGATATCGATTTGAATGAACTGAGCGGAAGCGGTCTAGGCGGTCGGATCACGCGGAAAGATATTCTTCGTTACTTATCAGAAGGACGTCCGGCATCGACTTCTGAGAAAGCGACACAAGCGCCTGTCCAAGAGACGATGGTACAGACGAAGTTGGACGTTCCGACTGAGGCACCACGTCCTGTCGTTGAACCGTCACAACCGGTCGCATCATCATCGACTTCATCTGGCCGTTATGAATCGATTCCGACAGCCGGGGTACGTCAAGCGATTGCGAACAATATGGTCCGCTCGAAGCATGAGGCGCCACACGCATGGCTCATGATTGAAGTGGATGTGACGAACCTCGTCGAAGCCCGTGCAAAGTTAAAAGATGAGTTCATGAAACGGGAAGGCGTCAAATTGACGTTCATGCCATTCTTCATGAAGGCAGCCATCGAAGCATTGAAGAAGTATCCGATGATGAATTCGGAGTGGGCAGGCGATCACATCAAAGTTCACCAAGACATCCATCTCTCGGTAGCCGTCGCGGCAAACGACGCCCTATACGTTCCGGTCATTCGCCAAGCGGATGAGAAGAATATTAAAGGACTAGCCGTTTCCCTTCAAGACGTGGCAACGCGAGCGCGTGAGAACCGCTTGAAGGCTGAAGAAATGCGTGGTGGGACATTCACCATCAACAACACAGGTGCGTTTGGTTCGATCCAATCAGCGCCAATCTTGAATTACCCACAAGCGGCAATCCTATCGGTCGAGTCGATTGTGAAGCGTCCGGTCTGGATGAACGGGATGTTCGCGGCACGCGATATGGTCAACCTTTGTATGTCTGTCGACCATCGTGTCCTTGACGGTCTCGTCGCAGGTCAGTTCTTACAAGCGATCAAGCACTCACTCGAGTCGATTGACTCGAACACATATACCGTATATTGATTAAAAAATGGAGGCGCCCCAGTAGGGTGCCTCCATTTCTTATGAGTTATAGCCAACGAATACCGTGAAAACGAAGCTTACGGCTGAGATCAGTAAGAGAAGGAATGAGAAAGACATGCCCATTCTGACGAGTCCTTTGGAGAGTCGTGGTTTGGATTTATATAGTGCGAACGCAAACATGAGACTGAATAGGCCGAGCGTCGTGAATAGTGTGAGTGGAATTGCTCGGTCGTAAAGAACTTGAAGTAGATCCAATGTAGAATCATCCTTTCTAATCATGCACCTTCGAATCGTCGTTGATGGACACGGTACGTCAATCTGCTGACTACGACGAACACGAGAAGGAACATCCAGTATATAAAAATATAGTTTAATGAAAATGCAGAAACCCCATCATGTCTGACCGAAGAAATCCAAAGCAAAAGGAGTGAGGTAGGGAAATGAATCAATATTACAAGATATGGCATGAACTTCATGAAGGATAAGGCGTTTGTCGACGGATTGCGCATGAGATATATGGCAATCAAACCAATCAGCACTTCGATTCCACCAAGGGTGAAATAGGCGAGTGACTCAGAAAGACTGGTCTCTAGAATCGGTAAGGCAAGCGTTGCAAGACCAAGACTCCCAATCATTACTAAAGCAAACAAGATGTAGTCACCTCCAGAAAAGGGTTGATTCCATATGTTCATTGTAAAAAAATGGATGCTTAAATTCAATACCTCAGAAAAACACGCCATTCATAGAAATGGCGTGTCGGTGATTTCCTTAAATCGATTGTTCAATCATCGATTCGATGTCGCGACGAACTTCAGCTACTGATAAACGTGCGGCGTCATAGCGTACACGATGAGTCGACTCGTCTGTTCCCGTCAAGTCAGCAAAGAGACTTCCGAGGTCGTGGACACTGCGGTCGACTTGAATGAGCAATTCGATGGCATCCTCGTCTTGTAGAATCACAACTTCTACCTCGTCTAACTGGCGACCGAATCGCGAACCGTTCGCTGAATACTCGAGTTCTTGGGCAATCGGAAGACGTCCCGAACGATGACGTGCCGGGAGCATCTCCGTGTCGGCTTTCTTCAAACGGAATCCGAGCTCGTCCATCGCATCTAATATGACTTGTTGAACTGCATTCGGTTGTACGGTGATCGCATCTTCATCTTTTGGATCGACGGCTTGGGCGATATCAAGGCCCGTTTCAATCCATGATTTCGATTGACTCACAGAGAGTGGCGTATTGAACGGGACGTTGACTGTGAACGGAATTTCTTTCACTTCTCCGGGACCAATCATAAACGGTGCTTCATTCAATAAGATTTTTTCAATCGTGAACGTCGAGTATGTCGACTTATCGTTCACCTCATGTTTATACAACGTATTGAAGAAGAGATAGATGCTGTCGACGGATTGTTCGACCGAACCGCCTTCGATATGGACGACTCCAGTGAGTTCTCCACCGGGTGAACAGTGGCTCTCATTCAAGCGTGTGTCGACTTTTGCGGCACCGATTCCGATTGATGATAAAATCTTTTTAAACATATGTGTATCCTCCTTTGACGTAACGTCGTCTTCGTGTAATAGTATGTACGGACAGGTGAAACGATATGTTTCAAAATTTCTAAAAAAGGATTGAATCCAGTGGAATATAAAGCGTTACAAGAGCGTCTCGCAGACGTCTTACAATCAAATCATCTCGTGTCGGCGACCATCAGTCAACCCCGTCAAAAATCTAGCGATCTCAGACGTGTCAAATTGAAACCGGTCATGCTACGAAATGCGTATCATATCCAGTTCGAGTATCAGTATGAGCGGGTGATGAACCATAAAAACTTGACACCAGATGAGGCCGTCACAGAAGTGAATGAGCTTCTCGAAACATTCCGACAAGGACAGTTTCAGTTAAAAGATTCCGACCTCCAGTTCCAATTATCGAAAAAGTTCAAAGTGACATTGAAAGAAAAGCAGACGGCTCAAAAAGAAGTTCAACTGAGCCACAATCGGGAAAAACAGTACGTGCTTCCACTCGACGAGCCAGTTCCGTTTCTCATTCGACTCGGCATTCAGTCAACGGACGGAAAAGTGAAGCGTCAAAAGTATGACAAGTTCAAACAGATCAATCGTTTCCTCGAGTTCATTGAGGATTCACTGAAATACTTGCCGGCAGACCGTACCGTTCGAATCTTGGATTTCGGGTCAGGGAAGTCGTATTTGACGTTCGCGCTCTATCATTTCCTTCATGAGATGAAAGGATATGACGTCCATATCACAGGGCTCGATTTGAAGAAAGAGGTCATTGAAGAGTGTGCATCGATTGCGAAAGACTTAGGATATGAACGGCTCGAATTTTTAGTCGGGGACATTAATGAATATGAAGGGGAAACAGCTGTTGATATGGTCGTGACCCTTCATGCATGTGATGTGGCGACAGACATGGCGTTGGCACGTGCCGTCCGCTGGGGCGCGAAAGTCATCTTGAGCGTTCCGTGTTGTCAAAAGGAATTGAATCGTCAAATTCAAGCGTCGAATTTAGACGTGATGCTCCAACATGGCTTGATCAAAGAACGGTTCGCCTCACTCGCGACCGATTCCATTCGGGCTGAACTGCTTGGACTTGTCGGGTATGATGCCCAGCTGCTCGAATTCATCGACCTTGAGCATACGCCGAAAAATATCATGATTCGTGCCTACTTGACGAACCGTCAGGCGAGCGCAGAGACGAAGGCACGTTACCTTGCTTTCAAACAGATGTTAGGGGCAGACCCGTTCTTAGAACGTGAATTGAGCGATAGACTTGTCCTCAAGGTAGAACAAGACGTAAAATAAGGGAGTACAGACGAAATGTCGAAAGGGGAAACAACATGGATTTTCAATTATATTTTCAAGATGTAGTCGAACAAGCGCGTAACGAAGTACGTGCTGCAGGATACACAGAGCTCACGACACCGGAAGAAGTAGACGGAGCACTGAAAAAAGAAGGGAAGACACTCGTCCTCGTCAACTCGGTTTGTGGGTGTGCAGGCGGGATTGCTCGTCCAGCTGCCGCATACGTCAACAAGATGGAAGGTGTGAAGCCTGACCATTTCGTGACCGTGTTTGCTGGTCAAGACCGTGAAGCGACAGATCGTGCACGTGAGTATTTTGAAGGATATGCACCGTCTTCACCGTCAATCGCACTTCTTGAAGATGGCAACATCGTGACGATGGTAGAGCGTAGTGAAATCGAGTCATCGACTGCTGAAGAGCTCGTCGACCAATTGCAAACATTGTTCGACATCTACTTCGCATAATCAAGCATCGGCGCAAAGGCACTGCCTTTGCGCTTTTGTGAAAAGGGGCAGGGTATATGGAACCAGTCATCAAAATCATGACGGAGGCAGAGTATATGATTGCCCTGTCACGCGGTGAGATCAATGAGCCGTCACTTCAATCGGAAGGGACGATTAAATGTTGTACGCCGCAACAGATTGGAAAGGTCGTCAAAAAGTCGTATTCGGGTGAAGCAGTCGTTCTCGTATCGTTACACGTCAACCGACTTGGTCAGCTGCTACATTATGAGTTGGATGAGGATGGAGAACGTTATCCACATGTGTATAGTGCCATCCCGATGACTTCGGTCAAACAGGTGCAACCGTATGGGTCACGCGACAATGGAACGGTCACATATTTCGCTTTCGAGCGAATGTGACCTTCTTTTTTGTATAATTTGCATGAATATACTTTACAAGTAATAATTATGTGTATATAGTGGTTGAAGACACAAGTCGGACAACTGATGTGTCATAGAACAGTTGAGCTACGTTCACACATATGTCATAATTTTTTTAAAAGTTCTGATAATTATCATTCAACTACGAAAGGGAGATGAAGATGAAAAAAGGTTTTCTAGCATTATGTTTAGCAGGACTGGCCGCGTTCTCAGTCGCGTGTGGGGCAGACGTGAACGAAGGAGGATCGACATCGACCGATGGTGAGGATGACAAAGTCATCGTCATGGGTACAAGTGCCGATTACTTCCCATATGAGTTCGTCGATACAGCGAATGGTGACGAGATTGTCGGATTTGATATCGATATCGCCAAAAAAGTGGCAGAGAACATGGGATATGAATTGAAAATTGAAGATATGGATTTCGGAAGCTTACTTGGAGCCCTCAATGCAGGTCGAGTCGACTTCGTCATGGCGGGGATGACTCCGACAGAAGAGCGTAAAGAAAATGCCGATTTCTCAGATATTTATTTCACAGCGGTGAACTTGATCTTGTCAAAAGATGATTCGCTTCAATCACTTGAAGACTTGAAAGGGAAAAAGATCGGAGTCCAGCTCGGTTCGATTCAAGAAGGGATTGCACAAGATCAAATCACAGATGCTGAGATTGTTTCATTGAACAAGATTCCTGAGATCATTCAAGAAATCAAGACAGGACGTATTGACGCGATGGTCATCGAAGATACGGTAGCGAAAAAATACCTCGAGCAAGATAGTGAATTGACGACATTTGAAATTGTGGACGAAGAAGAAGCAGGTTCTGCTGCTGCCTTCCGTAAAGATGATGATCTCCGCGATCAATTCAATGAAGAATTGAAGAAGATGATCGACAGTGGAGAAATCGAAGAGTTAGCACAGAAGTGGTTTGAAGAAGAGGCTGCGCCAGCCGAATAATGATTCGTACGAGGCTGACTGAAGATGAATCGGTCAGCCCTTTTTTAGGAGGAACTCACTATGGATTTTAGCCGGATTTATGATTCGATCCCTTATATACTTGAGGGGATTCCAGTCATGTTCCAAGTGGTGATCGTCTCGGCATTGATTGGGATCTCACTTGGGATTGTTGTCGCTACATTAAAAATTGTCCCAAATCGTCTGATTAACTTTATCGGACATGCTTATACGGCGGTGTTCCGTGGGACACCACTCATTTTGCAACTCGCCATCATCCACTTCGGATTGCCGCAACTGACGGGATATATCACGACACCGTACCAGTCAGCGGTCATCGCCTTCTCGCTCAACTCGGGGGCGTATATTTCAGAGATTATTCGAGCGGGTATCCAAGCAGTAGATAAAGGACAGTGGGAGGCTTCGGATGCTCTTGGTGTCCCGTATGTCAAACAGTTACGTTCCATCATCTTGCCACAGGCGTTCAAGAACATCTTGCCTGCTCTTGTGAACGAGATGATCACATTAACGAAAGAGTCTGCCCTCGTCTCGACGGTCGGGGTGCTCGATATCATGCGTCGTGCGCAAATCGTCGGTGGGCAGAAGGCAATCTACTTCGAACCGCTTCTTTTCGCCGGTGTGATATACTTTACGATAGTGATGATCTTGACGTATCTTGGACAACGTCTAGAAAAACGGTTAAGAAAGAGTGATGGAAGATGATCGAAGTAAAAGACCTACACAAACAATTTGGTGACTTAGAAGTGTTAAAAGGAATCACGACGACGATCGAGCGTGGTGAAGTGGTTGCTGTCATCGGACCGTCCGGGTCTGGTAAATCGACATTTCTACGCTGCTTGAACATGCTTGAGATTCCAACGAGCGGTACGGTCAGTGTCGACGGATTCGAGCTCACGAAAAAAGGAGCGAACGTCGCGAAGGCGCGTCAAAACATTGGGATGGTATTCCAACAGTTCAACTTGTTCCCTCATATGAGCGTATTGGACAATTTGACGTATGCACCGATCAACGTCTTGAAAGTCAGCAAGACGGAAGCGCTAGAACGTGCGAAGAAATTACTGGAACGTGTCGGCCTCTCTGAGAAAATCGACGCCTATCCGAGCCAACTTTCAGGTGGACAAAAACAACGTGTCGCCATTGCGCGTGCCTTGGCGATGGAACCGAACGTCATGTTATTCGATGAACCGACATCGGCACTTGACCCGGAGATGGTCAATGAAGTACTTGATGTTATGAAAGGATTGGCCGAAACGGGAATGACGATGGTCGTCGTCACACACGAGATGGGCTTTGCCCGTGAAGTGGCAGACCGTGTCCTCTTCCTCGACGAAGGCATCCTGATGGAAGAAGGAAAACCGGCTGACCTGTTATTAAACCCGCAAACAGACCGGGCGAAACGTTTCTTGGAGAAAGTGTTGTAATCTGATTTCACATGGGAAGGATGAAAGCAAATGAACATCACGTACTACGGACATGCGACGGTAGGGTTTGAAATTGATGGTGTAAATGTGTTGATTGATCCGTTTTTGACGAGCAACCCGCATACAGACGTGGATCCATCCACGCTACGCCCAGACTATTTGTTGCTCACACATGCTCATTTCGATCATATCGAGGATGTCGAATTGATTGCGAAATCGTCGGGTGCGACGATTGTGGCGACACATGAACTCGCAACGTATTACGAGAAAAAAGGCTTCTCTGTTCACGGGATGAACATCGGGGGAGGTCATGCCTTTCCGTTCGGACGCGTCACGATGACGCAAGCGTTCCACAGTTCGAGCTTTGACATGGGGGATACACCGGTCTATATGGGGATGCCTGCCGGATTCATCATCGAGACGAACGAACTGACGGTCTACCACGCTGGAGACACGAGTCTCTTCTCAGATATGAAGATGTACGGAGAACGTTTTGAAATCGATGTCGCTTTCCTTCCGATCGGAGACAACTTCACGATGGGACCGACAGACGCATTAGATGCGGCGCAGTGGCTACAAGCGAAACGTGTCGTTCCGATTCACTTTGATACGTTCCCGCCGATTAAACAAGATGCTCAGGCATTTTGTGACCAATTGCACCGTCGAGGTCTCTTGATTGAACCGAATACGACGATCGAGATTTGAGTGTGGACGTGATACAAGCGACGAGAAAGTTCGTCGAAACGATTCATGCAAATGATCAGACGGGTCATGATATTGCCCACATCGAGCGGGTCGTTCGACTCGTAAAGCGCTTGATGGAAAATGAACCGGTCGATCGAACGGGACTTCTGCTAGCCGCTTATTTACATGACGTCGAAGACCATAAGCTCGGTCGTCCAAAAGGGCTCGTCAAACAACATTTGGCTTCTCTTGACATCACAGAGGAGCGAGCGAGTTTCGTGGAAGCGTTGATTGATGAGGTTTCTTTTTCAAAAGGCATGACACCAACGACTCGGGAAAGTGAAATCCTACAAGATGCCGACCGCCTTGATGCGATTGGGGCCATCGGTATTGCGCGAACGTTCCAATTCGCGGGTTCTCGCGGTACACCTCTTGATTTGTCAGAGGATAGTGCGATTCAACATTTTCAAGATAAGTTATTGAAGTTAGCGTCGATGATGCATACGAAAGAAGCGAAACGCTTGGCACATTCACGTCATGTCTTCATGGAAAGGTTCTACAACCAGTTTCATGAAGAATGGGACGGGATGGATACATGAAAGGGACGACCGATTGATTTCGGTCGTCCCTTTTTCTAGGTTAGAATGGATGTTTGTTGAGCCAATGTCCACCGTCTAATGAAATACAATCTCCGTTCAAATAGCGCATTTCGTCTGATGCCATCCAGTAAGCGAGGTCCGCGATTTCTTCAGGTGTCCCAAAACGTCCGAGCGGGACGTTACGGCGAATGCGCTCCACTTCCTTCACATGGGATACGAGCTTTTCAGCACCGCCGGTCCGTTCAATCGGTCCGGGACTGATGGCATTGACGCGAGCGCCGAATTGATAGCCCCATTCAACTGCGAGCGTTCGCGTCAAGTTCAAGACGCCTGCTTTCGCTGCCGCACTCGGTGCGACACCAGGTCCTGCCTGCCATGCATATGAGGCGACCATATTAATGATGGAGCCGCCACGGATTTCATCTGCTTCCCAATGTTTCCCGAGAACATGGGTGCAGTTGAATGTCCCGTTCAAGACGATGTCGATGACACTTGCCCAACCATTAGGAGATAAATCAAGGGTCGGACACACAAAATTCCCGGCAGCATTGTTGACGAGTGCGTGTACAGGTCCATAAGCGGATACGATGTCAGCCAGTGCTTTCGCGCATCCTTCATAGTCACGAACGTCATGTTGCACACTCATCGCCTGACCCGCGTCGATTGAATTCAATTCGTTCATCGCTTCTAGTAGTCGTTCCTCGTTTCGACCGCTGATAGCGACGTTCCATCCTTCCTGTTTAAATTTTAATGCCATCGCTTTCCCCATGCCGGACGATCCCCCGGTAATCCAAATCGTTTTCATCTTAATTCCCCCTCAGAAATGAATGGTCGTTCATTTATAGTATTCGTCTTGCGATGCGAAAATCCTCTAATAAGATATTGATTCATGTTGAATCATTTCTTCGTCCTGAAACGTATACAGACGTCAAGCAGCCCGACTCGTATAAGCCGGGCTGCTTTTCATTGAATTTTTTTCAAGTACTTCAAACCGAGTTCACGGTCAATCGTGTACATTGTACCAGCAACTTTCTCGCCCCAGTATGGATCGGATGCATAGAAGATATTGATGCCTTCCTGCTTGTTCCCGGGATAATCGCCACGAGCGTACGGCCCTGTGACATATTTAGTCGCAAACAATTCAGCAGCAGCTTGTACGCTGGCGTCAATTGTTTTAAAGGATGTCGCATTCCCGCTCGGGTCGTCATCTGTCGCGCGGAACCCAAATAGGTTCCGCTTGTCTCGAGCGATATCGGACGTTCCAAATCGGGACTCATGCCCGGCAACCGCCAGCAGGAATAAGGCATTGATGTTATACGTATCTTCTGCCCGTTTAAAGGACTTGCCTTCCCCAGCGAGTGGTGAATCGATGGATTTTAAATATTGATCAAACTCGTCAGCCGAATATGGGGATGACGTGCGAATCGATGCAAATTGATAAGGAGAATCGAAGACGTCTTGGACACGTTCTGTGTAAAAACGGTCATCCGAGTTTTTTTCTGTCGGACCTACAAGGAACGTACCGGCGAGATTGGCGTTCGCTTCCACCGTATGGTAGACGTCACCTTCTCGAATCTCGTAAAATCCACGTCTCTTCACAACTGCTTCAGGAAATAACGCCATTTGATCCGGTTTGACATACACATCCGCCCCGGAGATACGTACTTTAAGATGATCGTCTCCGCGTTCAATTAGTTGAAGTCTCGTGCCACCAGCGACATAGGATTGTCGTGTTTTAAATGATGCATCTTTATATAAGTTTGTGATAGCATCACTCGGAGTGACGACGACTCCGGTACCTGTAAAATCGAGTACTTCTCCAGAGGGGGAGAACAATGTCCGGTTCTTACCGGCCGTCATGTATCGTTTTGCTTCTGCGAGAGATTCGAACGACCTCGTGACACGGTCGCCATTCGTCACCGTTTCGACGGTATAGGTGTCTTCACGGGAAGATTGAATCCATAAAAAGGCTGCGATGGCGAGACTAAGTGTCGCAATCATCGGCCAAACCTTAAGTCTTTTCTTTCGTTTCAATCAAATCACTTCCAAACTTTTGAATTGCCAAACGAGTTGATTTAGTCAACAATTTGATGGAGAAGGGGGAAATTAGTATGAAAATTGGAACGCGGACGTTAAAGACCGCGGTCGCAGCAGGTATCGCGATGCTCATTTCCGAAACAATTCATCTCGATTATTTTGTATTTGCAGCCATTATCGCCATTTTAAGTATTCAAGAGACGCGTAAAAAATCGATTCGCGCCTCCTATGAACGAGTCATGGCAAGTCTTCTCGCCATCGGAATGGGTGCGGCGATGTTCACGCTACTCGGCTATTCACCGGTGACGCTCACACTTTATTTTGTCATTTTCATTCCACTCGTACAACAATTGAAACTGCAAGATGGGCTCATTACAAGTGTCGTCATCTTGACCCACCTCTACACCGAAGCACAGTTTTCACTCGAGTTATTTATCAATGAGCTATTGCTCATTGCAATCGGTGTCGGTGTCGGGCTCGTCGTCAACATGTATATGCCGACGCTTGACCGTGAGATTGAACGGATTAAAGAGAATATCGACCGTTCGCTTGCTGTTCTGTTTTATGACGTGGCGGCATGTGTCGAGACGGGCGTCTATAACAATCACTCGATGATGCTCATCAAGACGCGGGACTATCTGAAAGAGGGGAAAGATTTGGCTCTTCGTCGTATGGGGAACTCAATCGGAAAGCGAAACGAGGACATGGACTATCTATATTTCCGAATGCGTGAACGACAGTATGATATTCTCAAACGAGTCGCTGATAACGCCAGAGAAATCACGATGGTCGTCAATGAAGCGAAACCGGTCGCGACGTTTTTACGTCGAGTCGGGGACCATGTGAACGAGCAGGCCGATGCCTCTGTCTTTTTACAGGAGCTAGAAGAGATGATTGAGCATTATCGAAAAAACGTACCTCTCCCCACGACGCGTGAGGAATTCGAGGTACGCTCATCCTTATTAAATATTTTATCAGATGTAAAAAGTTACTTGATCTTGAAAGAGCGATACATCTTGCTCTTAAAAGAACATGGTCATGCTCGAGAGAAACGTGCTGATTAAAAAGATTGAGACGATGACGACGACGCCGATTTGAATGATGCGTTGTCGTCTTTTCTGTTTTTTCTTCATGGTCTGCCTCCATATACGTGTTTGCCATCATTGTACAGAATGGAAAAGATTCGTGCAATCCAGGGGAGTTTGATATAATGGTCAAGAAATGTTTGGATGGAGGGATGTTGTTTATGGTAAACGAGACACGCGTGCTCGACACATTTTTAGGATTGGTCGGCATCGATTCAGAAACGAAGGAAGAAGCGGTCATCTGTGAACATTTGAAAGGTGTATTCACAGAGCTTGGCTGCGACGTCTACGAGGACGACGCATCAACGAAGACGGCACACTCTGGTAACAACTTGATCATCACGTTGCCTGCAACGAAAGAAAATGTTGATCCGATTTACTTTACGGCTCACATGGATACGGTCACTCCAGGTAAAGGAATCAAGACGAGCATCAAAGACGGATATGTCGTCACGGATGGTACGACGATTCTCGGAGCAGACGACAAGACCGGCCTCACTGCGATGATCGAACTCGTGCGTGTATTGAAAGAAAAACAAATTCCACATGGTCAAATCCAGTTCGTGATCACGGTCGGGGAAGAATCAGGTCTCGTCGGTGCGAAAGTATTGGATTTATCAAAAATCGATGCGAAGTTCGGTTTTGCCCTTGATTCGGATGGACCAGTTGGAGACATCATTGTCGCCGCTCCGACTCAAGCAAAAGTGAACGCGAAGATTTACGGGAAGACGGCTCATGCTGGTGTCGCACCTGAAAAAGGAATCTCGGCGATTCAAATCGCAGCGAAAGCCATCGCGAAGATGCCGCTCGGTCGTATCGATGAAGAGACGACAGCCAACATCGGACGTTTCGAAGGGGGCCGCGCGACAAACATCGTGTGTGACTATGTCGAGGTTCTTGCTGAGGCCCGTTCCCTCATCCATGAGAAGATGGAGAAACAGGCGGAAACGATGAAACAAGCGTACATCGAGGTCGCTGAGTCGTTCGGTGGTCGTGCCGAAGTGGACATCGACATCATGTATCCTGGATTCAAGTTTGAGGAAGGGGACGAAGTCGTTGAGGTGGCGAAACGTGCGGCTCAGACAATCGGACGTCCGACTCGAATCTTACACTCAGGGGGCGGTTCGGATGCGAACGTCATCGCCGGTGGGGGAATCCCGACAGTCAACTTGGCGGTCGGCTATGAAGAGATTCATACGACGAACGAACGGATGCCACTTGAAGAGTTGTATAAACTCGTCGAATATGTCGTGACAATCGTTGAAGAAGTCGCATCACCTAAGCAATAAAAAAGAGCCGACCATTCGTCGGCTCTTCGTATGTGTTCGTACTCGTTATGCTGCGAACTCCAGTGATTCTAAAATCAACTCGTCTGTGCAATGAAGTTCGATCGCTATGTCGTGAATGCGGATAGAGGTGCCTTGTTCCTGTTGGTGCAAGCGATTCATCAAAGCTGCGCGTTCTCGAATCGTCTCATAAATCGATTCGGGTTGTTCTGCCTTGGTCATCACAAATCACATCCTTTTCAGCGATTACGTCAAGTATAGCATGGAACGGCTTGAAGAAAGGAATTAAATATTTATGAAGTTACAGTTTTTAGGAACTGGGTCGGGGATGCCTTCGAAACAGCGCAACGTATCAGGGCTAGCTCTCGATTTATCGAACGTGACCTGGCTGATTGATTGTGGCGAGGGCACGCAACACCAAATGCTCTATACGAAAATCAAACCGAGAAAAGTGACAGCGGTATGGGTGACGCATCTTCATGGTGACCATGTATTCGGATTGCCTGGATTCTTATCGACTCGTTCGGCACTCGATGGAACCGCCCCCTTGACCGTCTATGGACCAAAAGGATTGAAAAAATGGCTTGAAGCTACTTTGCGTGTCACAGGCTCACATCTAGGATACGAGCTGACCGTGATCGAGTACTCGGACGGGGACACATTCATACAAGACGACCATCTCGTCACTGTGCGAAAATTAGAGCATCGGTTCCCTTCATTCGGTTTCCGAATCGATGGTCCAGAAAAACCGGGCATGCTACGCGTCGATCTTGTAAGAGAACTCGGTATTCCAAGTGGACCGATTTATCGAACCATCAAAGAATCAGACCGATTTGAATTTGAAGGAAAATGGTATGACTCTAAAGAATACGTCACTGAACCGATTCCGGGAAAAATCGTAGCGATTTTAGGAGATACAATCCCGTGTGAGAACGCGCAGAAGTTGGCGGATGGAGCAGACCTCCTCGTTCACGAGGCGACGTTTATGGAGGCGGAACAAGCGCTCGCTCGGAAGTATGGTCACTCGACGACACGTGAAGCGACCGCTCTAGCGAATGCGTGCGCCGTCGGCAAGCTGATTGTGACACACATCTCAGCACGCTATGTCGGACGAGAGGAAGAATTTGTTCAAGAAGTTGTGTCGGATTTTCCATCGAGTCTCGTTGCGACGGACTTTTTAGAATATACAGTGGGGGAGTGATGTGACCATTCAACTCTATGTATGGGCAGCCTTTTTAGTAATCAGCGTTCTATTAGGGATTCGATTGAATCAATTAAAAGAGTCGGAAGCGAACTTTTTTCCAAAGTTCTTATTTTATTCACTGCTTGGAATCGTGTCTTTCCCCATCGGCGGTTTTCACATTCCGATTGGCTTTCTATTGTCTTTTTTGTTCTTTCCGAAACAGAACAGCCGGTATAAATGGTATGGGGCACTGTTAGGGTTCTTCTTTTTTCTTGTCTTGCTTTTTGTCCCGTTATTCGATCAATCCGGGTTTCGTTCCGAATCGCAACAAATCGGCGCCGTTTCGGTCACGGATGAATCGTTTGATGACATGACCGAAAAATTGTTACAACGAATCAATAGTGAATCGATTAAATTAGATCGTGGGAAACTACAGATCGACCGAGAAGGGAACGTTCAATCCATTGAGTACTTACTCATGGTGGAACGAGCCGAATCGTTCCAACAGATCCGTGTAACATACGGCTCAGGACAACTTTCGTATGAACAAGTCGATGAACTGCGTAAAGAATCTGGACAGGCCTTTTTTGAAAAGCTTGTCGAATTCGACCACATGCTGTCGACGTTACGAGGTCCTTCATGGGATGAATATACTGACGTCGTTTCTGCCCCAGTGTTACAACTTTCCTATGATGGGCTGTATGACATGTACACGTTCGAAAACGAATCGATGCTCATGATCAATCGGGACAATGAACTGGTCAAGTTCTGGCTCCAGCGCGAACCAGTCCTCGCAAACAGCATCCAACTCGTCGGACTGACACGGGAAGGACGAAGTTCAGGCGAACGTTTTGCGATACTATATAATTATTCGATACATCAACGAGAGGATTTGACAGAATGATCAAACCGTATTTGAGTATTTCACTATTAACGACCGCACTTCTTGTCGGATGTGGCGGAGAAGAAGCCCAACAAGAGGCGTGCGATGTAAGTCCGACCATTTCCGTATACAATGCGGCGACGGAAGAGACACTCTATCAAGAGAAGAGCGTCTGTTTGGAAGAGGATGCGACCGTGCTCGACGCATTGAAAGCGACAGGGCTTGACCTCGAAGTGACAGGAAGCGGAGACATGTCGTACGTGACGGCAATCGAAGGCATCGAAGAAAAATCTGAAGGACAATCGTCAGGCTGGGTATTTGCTTTTAATGGCGCGCCCGGAGATGAAGGGGCCGGTGCTAAAGAAGTAGAATCGAGGGATGTCATTCAGTGGCGGTTTGAAGAAGATGCGATTGCTTTCTTCGAATGAGGCAGATTGGGAGCGGCGACATCCTGTCACGCTCCTTTTCTTTCTATTTAGTCATCTATTCATTCTGACGTATATCTATGATGTCACAGTATTTGTCATCGGCCTTGTCCTTTTGCTCATGCTTGAACGTCGGTTTCCATGGACGATGCTCATCGTATTGATTGCGTTTGCTGTTGTCTCGGTCTTCCCTGCATTGTTCGGATGGGAGTTATCGCTCACTTACATATGGCGTCAGCTATTGAAGTTGGCTACTTTCTTACTTGGCATGCTTTGGATTTCTCGGATTGTTCGATTGGAACGATTGCTCCCACTTCTCTATAAATGGCCCCGTTCAACTTCCCTCTTGTACGGGGCGTGGGCACTTATTCCTTCGATGGAACGAGCGGTACGTCAGTCGCTCAGAAGTCACCCGAAAGGAGCCTGGCAAGAAGCAATCGAGATTGGCATTAATAGCCAAAGGCATGAGCCACGATTTGCGGTCGAGCCGATGCGTCGCTTCCGATTTGAGGATGTTCTCCAACTCTTTATGATTGGCTTGATTGGCTACGTATCACTCGAGTGGACCATCATCCCATGGCTCATCTATCCATACGTCACAAAAGGAGGTGTTCGTGATGCAATGGCTTTCTACCGTTGACGGGTCGCTCGAGGCATATATCGAGCGGTATCGTCCTCGAGTCATCAGAATGAATCAACCATTCTCAGGAAAAGTTGGTCATTTATTATCCCGTGTTGATTCGCTTCGGGGGGCGGAACTCGCCTCACTCTTACAAATCGATGCCCTGTATCCAAAAGCGTTTGACGCCTGTTCAAGCGGTGAGCAACAGATTGTACAAGTCGCTTATGCTCTATTAGATCAGCCCGAAGCAATTGTACTTATCGAACCGTTCCGCTACCTCGATCAATTCCGTAGAGAACATCTAGAGATGCTACTTCGTCGTACTTCCGGTCTCGGTGTTCGGATTGGTTATACGGAACGGGCGCAAGAATCGTCTGAAGACATGAAAATCACTTTCCGACAATCGGAGACGATACCAAGAATTGAAGCGACCGATGTATCCTATCGTCATCCGCTTCAGGCGACTTATGCCATTGAAGAAGTGACGGTCCAAATGAATGAACCGGGCCTCACCGTCTGTATTGGGACGAACGGAAGTGGAAAATCGACGTTGCTCGAACTTTTAGCAAGGAGCAGACGCCCTCTTCGTGGACGGGTGAAGCGGGGGGAGCGAGCTGCTTATCTTCCTGCCGAAACGGAATACGGTCCGTTTCCGCAAGAATCGAACCGGAGGATCGCTCAACTACAAGCCGTCCTGAACGACTCGGCAAGCGTCCTTTTGCTCGATGAACCGACGGTGGATTTAACGAATGGGGAACGTACGGCGTTCCTTGAAGCGCTCTTGAAAAAGTCCGAATCAGCACGTGTGCTTTGTGCGACACATGATTTGGCGTTAGTCGACCAAGCGACGGACGTGATTTACCTTGCGAGTGGGCGCGTGGTCTTTGAAGGAGAACGGTCACTCTTTCAAGAACGGAGTACGCTATGGTCACATACGTCCTCGCCATTCTGATTGCCATCCTGGTCCTGTATCGATTTGAGAAATCCGATCTCCCGGTTCAACCGCTCGTGCAGCTCTTGGCACTCGCAGTCATCGGTCGCTGGCTTTTCATGACGATTCCGAACGTACAACCGACGACAGCCATTTTGATGCTGACGGCACTATGTATTGGATTGAATGCTGCGGCGGTCCTTGCGCTCTTCGTACCCATCTTGTCAGGTCTGTTGCTCGGGATCGGACCGTTCGTCTTCTATCAATTTTTAGGCTGGCTCCTTATCGTAACGCTCGTCAGCAGTTTTAGACCGTTATGGATGAAGTCGAACATCCTTTTTCTTCTGTTTGGTTTTTTGTCCGGATTTATATATGGATGGACGACCAATCTAGCGTTCTTCGAAGTGATTGGAGCTGATTTTTGGAAGCTACTTCTACTCAGCGTCCCGTTTGACTTGGCACATGGGCTATCGAATGTCGTTTTCCTCTTTTTAATCCGTCCCTTGTTCGAGCGCATATTCCTTCGTCAGCTCGGGTAAACATACAATAGTCATATCATTTTGAGTGAGGTGAACGACGGATGGGTGCATATATCAATCTCACAGAAGTCGGCATGTTTCTACTCGTAGGACTATTGTTTATCTTGTTAAACCTGATTCTATTGGCAAAACGTTACACGAGAGCCCGTTTTGCCATGATCAGCATCCTTGCGGCGAGCGTGTGGCCAGCACTCATGATTGTGCTTTCCGTGGAACAACTGAGCATCATGGACCAGCTCACGTCAGGAGACCTGACGCTCGATGCCGTCATGGCGTGGGGAGTCGTCATCGCTACAGCGCTGATGACTATGATTCCGGCAGGTGTATTTCTACACCGGCTTGTGAACGTCTCTCGCTTACACTCTGAACCATAAAAGGAGCGAACCGATGCGGTCGCTCCTTTTTCATGTGGTCGATTCAGCAGGTGTTCCATCAGCCGGTTTTTGGACGCGACGTAATACTTCGAGACTGAGAGCTCGTGGCATCAATTTGGCGACCCCGACCAATAACTGATTAGAGAGTCCAGGGATGACCACACGCTTGTTATTCATCACCCCTTTGTATCCGAAGAAGGCGACGAGATGAGATGGCATTTTCGAGAATGACAATTCACTCCCGGCACGATTAAAGAAGTTCGTATCCGTCGGGCCAGGGCATAACACACTCACATGCACGCCACTACCTTTCACCTCGGCATGAATCGCTTCAGTGAATGAGAGGACATAGGCTTTCGTCGCGTAATAGACGGCCATATATGGACCAGGTTGGAAGGCAGCGACGGATGCAACGTTCAACACATATCCGTGGTCACGTTCGAGCATGCCAGGCAAATAGGCTTTCGTCAGTTCGGTCAACGTATTGACGTTCAATCGGACCTCGTCGGCTTCCGTCTCAGCATCAAGGTCGGCGAACGCGCCGGACGTGCCAAACCCGGCATTGTTAATTAAAAAGTCGACAGTGAGGCCAGCTTCGGCAATCATCGTCGTCAATCGGACTGCTGCGCCATGTTTTGCCAAATCTAGAGCAAAGACATGTACGTTGATGCGATAACGTGTCTCAAGTACTTTTTTTAGTTCATGCAATCGTGGTTCGTTCCGAGATACTAAAATACAGTCGTAGCCGTCGCGAGCGGCGAGTACGGCCAAGTCTAGACCGATGCCCATCGAGGCGCCGGTGATTAAAGCTGTCTTTGACAACATGATCCACTCCTTTGATGAAAAGTCATACATTGTTACTGAATTCTTCACGAGTTGTTAAAATCCTGCTCCGTTCGCACATTGAAACATATGCTAAAGTATAGCAAGAAAATGTGATTAGACTCACAAAGTAGGGAGTAGAACAAATATGATGATTCAGCTCGTCACTACGGCGCAAAGCGTTGATCAGGCAGAAGCGTTAATCAAAGCCGGCGCGGACCGACTATATATCGGAAATTCAAGGTTTGGGTTGAGACAAAAAGGTGACTGGACAATCGATGCTGTGAGAGAAGTCACACAACTTGCCCATCGGTATGGGAAAGAAGTGACGGTAGCCGTCAACAACCTGATGCACAATGACCACATTGAAGAGTTAAAAGATTATTTGCAAACGCTGAAAACGATAGGAGTCGATGATGTCACCGCTGGAGACCCCGGCGCCATTCGCTTGATTCGACAGGCAAAGATTCCGTATTGGTATGATGCCCAAACGCTCGTCACATCCGCCAAACAGATCCAATTTTGGGGGAAACGCGAAGCGATTGGAGCGGTCGTCGCCCGCGAAGTGACAATCGAAGAACTCGTCTTGATCCAGCAGCAAATCGGACTTCCTGTTGAAGTACAAGTATATGGTCCGACATGCATCCATCACTCTAAACGCCCACTCGTGACGAATTACTTTAACGAACTCGGAAGACCGGTTGAAGAAGCAAAACAACGCGAATTTTATATGAGCGAACCGGCAGATACGACCAGTCGTTATCCCATCTATGAGGACGAGAACGGCACCCATATTTTCTCTGAGGATTTGACGCTCATGGGTCAGCTTCCGACGTTAGTCAAAAATGGACTTCACACGTGGAAGCTAGACGGATGGCACGCCGGGGACCAGTTTGTTGAAATCGTTCAGTTGTTTACTTATGCCCGGACGAATTTGTTGAACGGTCGATTTGATCGTGTAGAGATGGAACATCGTCTTCACGAGCTTCAACCGGAAACGTTCCGTCTCGGTACGGGACTGTGGTTGCGAAAACCAGAAGAGATTAAGTGAGGGATCAAGATGAAACGACGTCCAGAATTATTAGCGCCAGCAGGAAACTTAGAGAAATTAAAGATGGCCATCCATTATGGTGCCGATGCGGTCTATATCGGCGGACAGCAGTTCGGGTTACGTTCACGTGCCGGTAATTTCAGTTATGACGAGATGCGTGAGGGGGTAGCCTTCGCACATGCGTACGGCGCGAAAGTATACGTCGCTGCGAACATGGTGACGCATGAAGGCGATATCGAGGGGGCAGGTGACTTCTTCCGAACACTTCGAGATATCGGAATCGATGCAGTCATCGTCTCGGATCCAGCGATGATTGAAACTTGTCTTACGGAAGCAGAAGGGTTGCCCGTCCATTTGTCGACCCAAGCTTCGGCGACAAACTACGAGACCCTTCGTTTCTGGAAGGAAGAAGGACTCGAACGAATCGTCTTGGCTCGTGAGGTATCGATGGATGAAATCATTAAAATGAAACAGGAAGTCGATGTCGAAATTGAGACGTTCGTCCATGGGGCGATGTGTATCTCGTATTCCGGTCGATGCACGTTATCAAATCACATGACATTACGAGATGCCAACCGTGGGGGATGTGCCCAATCATGCCGCTGGAAATATGGTTTCTTTGAAGAAGGTGATCTTCTAACAGAAGAGATGGAAGCGCGTGACGAAGAGCCGTTCTCGATGAGTTCAGTTGATTTATCGATGGTCCGCCACATTCCTGACTTGGTGGAGGCAGGAGTCGATAGTTTGAAGATAGAGGGACGAATGAAATCGATTCATTACGTCGCGACGGTGTGTAACGTCTATCGTCAAGTGATTGATGCGTACTGTGAAGATCCAGAGCATTTCGTCTTCGACCCTGCATGGGAAGAAGAAATTTGGAAAGCGGCCCAACGTGAACTCGCGACCGGGTTCTATTACGGGATCCCGACTGAAAAAGAGCAATTGTTCGGGAAACCTCGTTCGATTCCGCAATTTGCGTTTGCGGCTCGTGTCATCTCATACGACCCTGTGACGGGTATGGCAACGCTCGAACAGCGGAATCACTTTTCAATCGGTGAAGAGGTTGAATTTTTCGGACCCGGATTTGTTCGTTTTTCACAAGTCATTGATACGATGGAGGATGTGGACGGTCACCTCCTCGAGTCTGCTAACCAAGCGATGATGACAATTCGTGTAAAAGTGGATCGGCCGGTCGCAACCGATTACATTATGCGTAAGCGAAAAGGTGTGCGTGCTCGTTCGCTCGTTTGACACATCCACCGAGCCAACATAGTCGCCCGTTCCGTTCAATCCTGCTACCCTAAGAAGTAGAGACGGAGGGATGGAAGAATGAACCAAAATACGGAGCAATTACGGACTGAGCCCATCGGCAGACTCCTCTTCAAGTTATCGCTTCCGGCGATGATTGGGATGCTCGTGACGGCGCTCTACAATATCATTGATACGATTTTTGTCGCCCGAGGGATCGGTGCATCGGCAGTCGCTGCCATCGGGATTGCGTTTCCGATTCAGATGATTTTAATGGCCGTGTCGAGTGCCGTTGGTCTAGGTGGGGCGTCTATCAGTTCGAGGAAGCTTGGACGCGGTGACGATGCCGGTGCAGCCGTTACATTCTTGAACGTACTTGTCCTCGTCGGTCTGTTTGCGGCACTTGCGGTCAGTTCTGCTTTCTTTATGTTAGATGACATTTTAAAAGTGTTCGGTGCGACGACCGAAATCATGGATCTCAGCCGACAGTACTTATCAGTTGTCTTGATCAGTTCACCATTCTTCATGTTCACACTCGCTTCGAGTGCGATGGTTCGTGCTGAAGGACAGGCACCTTATCAAATGAAGGTCATGCTGACGACCGTTCTCGTCAACCTCGTGACGACCCCGCTCTTCATTTTCACGTTCGACTGGGGCATGTACGGGGCAGCGACTTCTACGGCACTCGCCCAAGTCATCGGTTCCGTATTGATGCTGCGCTTCTTCTTCGCCCGAAAACCAAAAACGGAACTGCGCTTCAAGTGGCGTCAGTTCCGGATTCGATTCGATGAGATAACAGAAATCATGGCAATCGGTTCGTCTTCGTTCATCATGATGGTGTCCCAATCCATTTTATTTGTTGGTGTCAACGTGATGCTCGGTACGTACGGCGGGACCGAAGAATTGGCCATTTTCGCCATTATCAACAAGTTCATGGCGCTCGTTGGTATGCCAATCATGGGAATCGTCCAAGGGATGCAACCAATCGTTGGATATAACTACGGTGCAGAGCGATTCGACCGAATGCGTGAAACCATTTGGACGGCGATGCGGGCCGGGATTGCGATTGCTGTCATCATTTGGTTGATTCTGCAGCTATTCCCGCAAACACTCATGGGCTGGTTCTCGACGGATGAGGCGCTCATTGCTGGCGGTGTGACGGCGATTCACATTTTGTTCGCCGTTTCCTTCCTTCCGAGTGTTCAGATGCTCGTCAATGGAATCTATCAGTCCCTCGGGAAAGCACGCGTCGCTATGTTCTTGTCCCTTTCACGTCAGACGCTCTACACGATTCCGCTCGTCTTTATTCTCCCGTCGTTCCTCGGAGTGTTCGGCGTATGGTTGGCATTCCCAATCGCTGATGCGATGACATTTTTGACGGCTGTTGCTTTGGCATTCTGGGACCGTAAATTATTGTTCCGTCCTTCAGAAGAAGATAAAGAAGCACATGATGTAAATCCAAATGCGACAAACTTATAATCAAGCGTCCGCTCGTGTCGAGCGGGCGTCTTCTTTTAGGAACAAGTATATCCCACCGAGGAGGACGACGGCTCCAATCCATTGGAACGGTCCAAGTCGCTCTCCGAAGAAGGCGTATCCAAACAGCATTCCCCACAACGCCTCTCCAAGAATCGTGATACTGACGACGGTCGCACTGACACGGGCAAGCGCATAGTTGAACAGGTTGTGCCCGAGGATTGTCGGGAAGAAAGCGAGCGCGAGGAAGTACCACCAGTTGATGGATTCAAAGGCAGTGAATGTCGTGCCGCGAACGAGCAACATGAAGCAAAGCACGACCGTCGCAACGAGATATACGCTAAAAGAATATGTATTCGTGTTCATCGAAGCTCGTACATGCTGTCCAACGAGCCAATACCCTGCAATCAATAGGGCGGCAATCAAGGCGAGTAGGTCTCCGAAGAGGGCTTCACGGCCGAGTTGAACGTCCCCTGCAGCAACGAGCATGCCCCCAAGGACAGCGACGAGCGCGAAGGCAAGTCCTTTTCGAGTCGGATTCTTTTTAAAGATGAGTGCATTCCCGATCAACACAAAAATTGGACTCGACGTGACAAATAGTGTGGAGCTGGCAACCGTCGTGTAATCGAGTGACAAAAACCAAAGCCAAAAGTGAAACGCCAGTAACGTTCCGCTAAGGAGTAGAGCGTAGCGAGTCATGAGGCGCGTGGTGATGAGTGATTTGAAATCGACAAACGGTAACAACATGAGACACGTGAACAGCATACGGTAAAATGCGGCAGTCTCGGCAGGTGCCGACGTCCATTTGACGAAGAGGACACTCGTCGATAAGAAAAAGACAGCAGCGAACAAGATGAGATAAGACATGGCGACACTCCTTCACAGTTGTACTTCTCTGTTAATAATATCGGAAAACAGCCACGAGGCAAGACACGATTCAAAAATAGCAAACAAATGCTCCCCTCTCGATGTGTCCATCTTTGACTTGATATAGTAAAATACATAGTAGAAGCTAGCTAATCATGTACGTCTTGCCGTTATGTAGGAGGCAAAGTAAGGAGTTCTTATGAGACTAATCATTGCGGAAAAGCCATCACAAGCTCAAAAGTTGGCTGCTCCCTACCCATCAAAAAAGCGAAAAGACGAGATTGAAATCTCACCTTGTCCCCGTTTCCCGGAAGGGGCGATTGTTGTATGGGCGGTCGGTCACCTTTGTGAACTTCAAGAACCGTCGCACTATCGACCGGAATGGAAGTCGTGGAAGTACGATTCACTTCCGATTGTACCAGAACGATTTGATTATCGTATTTCAAAAGGGAAGTCGAAACCGTTCTATGCCATCAAAAAATGGCTCCATGATCGCTCGATTACTGATGTCATCATCGCATCGGATGCCGAAAGGGAAGGGGAAGCAATCGTTCGTCTGATCCTCCGACTCGCAGGTAACAAAAAACCGCTTGCTCGACTATGGATCTCGAGTTTGACGGAGCAAGCAGTCGATCGTGGATTCTCGCAACTGTTGCCAGGTGAACAGACGATTCCATACTACCATGAGGCGATGAGCCGCGCCTGTGCGGACTGGCTCGTTGGGATGAATGCGTCTCGTGCCTATACGACGTTGTTGAAGACGATTGGGATTGAAGACGTATTCTCGCTCGGTCGTGTGCAAACCCCGACTCTTGCCTTAATCGTCAATCGCGAACGAGAAATCAAACAATTCGTGCCAGAACCATACTTCGAAGTCGAGGCGACACTTGCAAAAGGTCGAGGCACGTTCAAAGCGAAGTACACGTTTGGAAAGACAACAAAGCTCAAAACGCGTGAGGAAGCTGATGCGGTCGTCAAACGCGCATCTGGAACTGCGATTGTGAAGACAATCGACAAAGAAGAAAAAATTGAGCAACCGCCATTTTGGTTCAGTCTATCCGGATTACAAGCGGAGGCAGGGAAACGCTTCGGATTCGGAGCGAAAAAGACACTTGATATCGCTCAAAAGTTATATACGAAAGGGTGGATTAGTTACCCTCGGACCGATTCGGGATTTGTCACACCAGATGAGGCAACGCTATTTCCACAGACAAAGGCAAGACTGCTAAAGTCCGAAGCCTATGCCGGACTTCGTGACCTTTTGACTGAGGACCCGTCGAAAAATCGACGCTATGTCAATGCCAAGAAAGTCAGTGACCACTACGCAATCATCCCGACGGAGGCATGTGGTGACATCACTCGACTCGGTGGGGATGATGCGAAACTGTATGATTTGATCAATCGACGCTTCCTTGCGGCCTTTGCACCCGCAGCGATGCTCGAGAAGACAACGGTTGATTTGATTGATGGAAGCGACTTGTATCGAGCAAAAGGAACCGTCGTTGTGAGTCCTGGCTATCGACAAGTCGTTGAGATGAAATCAAAAGATGTCGAGCTTCCTGCGATGATGGTCGGTGAAGAATTAAAAGAGAAGAAAGTTGAAGTGTTGTCGAAACAGACAGAGCCACCGAAGCGATATACGGAGGGCGCGCTCATTATGGCGATGAAAGTCGCCGGGAAACAACTCGATGACGAAGAGCTGATTCATATCATGAAAGAAGTAGAGGGTCTTGGGACTGAGGCTACACGTGCCAACATCATCGATGGATTGAAGAAGCGAGGCTATGTCCAACTTCAGAAAAAAGAGCTTGTTCCAACAGACAAGGGTCGCCTGTTGATTGATGTCCTCGGAGATAGTATTTTGGCATCACCCGCCATGACGGCGAAATGGGAGAAGCGACTCCATGAGATCGGTCAAGCATCGGCATCCGCTGCCGAATTCATTGAACAAGCGAAGAAGATGTCCGTTCATTTGGTCGAAGAAGCGAAATCGCGAGTAGAGGCGGCTAATCCAGAGGGCTATACGATTGAGGCGAAACGTTATGGCAAGAAAGGAACGACTCGACCGAAGGCATCATTTGGTGTCTGTCCGAATTGTGGGAAAGGGCTTGTCGAACATCCAAAGTTCATCGGGTGCAGCGGTTATCGGGAAGGATGTCGCTTCACCGTCTCCAAACAAGTGCTTGGCGTCGGACTCGTCAAAGATGAGTTGAAGCAAATGATCAATGGCGGGCAGTCGAACGTCCATACGTTTAAAAAGGGAGACAAGACATTCAATGCCTCATTGTATTTAGAAAAAGGTATACTTCGATTTGAATTCAAATAAAAAAGGGTCGCGCATTAGAGCGGCCCTTCTGTCTGGTCAGTCTTTTCTCTCTTCTTGTCATCTTCAATGCGACGATTGATTTCGTCATAGTCGAGCACGATGTCGTCTTTATTGTCTTTATAGGCGTATCCTTTTTGGATGACGACGATGGATGCGATGAGGACGAGTAAAATAATTAAACCGCTTACGGCGAATATCCAGGCCATATGAACCCCTCACTTTCTCTCTTCAGTATGCCAAACAGTGGACAGGTTCTTCAACTAGAATGAATAGACGGTTATGTCGTGTGCGAGTGAAAAGATATGGTACAATACGATATAGATTACTACGTAGAGAAGGAAGGGATAGTCATGGCGATTTTGATTGTGGATGATGAACCGGTCAATACGCTCGTACTTGAGCAACTGCTTCACCAGCACGACTATGAGACGGTATCGGTCTCGAGTGGGGAAGAAGCGCTCGATTTACTGATGGCCCCACAAGCCGCATCGCTGTATGATCTCGTCCTGTTGGATGTCGAAATGCCTGGGATTTCAGGAATCGAGACGTGCAAACGGATTCGGCAGATGGCTGACTTTGAAGAGTTGCCGGTCATCATGGTTTCCGGACGAACGGAAGAGAAGCAGATTGCCGAGGGACTCGATGCGGAGGCGTCAGATTACACGACCAAACCAATCAAAATAACAGAATTACTCGCACGAATCCGTTCTGCCCTCCGTTATAAGGCGGCTGTTGATGAACGGAAAATTTATGAGGCCCGTCTTCAGTATGATTTGGACCTTGCCCAAAAGATTCAACAGAGTGCGCTTACGCCACCAATCAGTAATGAAGAGATTGATGTTCGTGCGCTCTATCTGCCTTCTAAAAAACTAGCCGGAGACATGTACGCGTGGTTTCAGGTCGCACCGGACCGATACGGGGTCATCATCTTTGATGTCATGGGACATGGGGTCTCATCGGCGCTCATCACGATGGGAATCCGTTCAATCCTACCGGGGCTTGTCGGGAACGTGCAATATCCGGTAGACGTCATGACGGAGTTGAACCGTCAGATGACGTTCCTCTTCTCGGGTGACGATATGCACAGCTACTTCACGGCGGTCTATTGCTACATCGACACGACAAAACGTCGAATCGAATATGTGAATGCGGGTCATCCGCCTGTCATCGTGACGTCAGAAGAAGGAAACTGTCGTCTTGAGACGACAGGGGTACCAGTCGGTATGTTCGAGGAACCGAATTATGAATCCAAAGAGATTGACATCACACCGAATATGACGCTTCATATGTATACGGATGGACTCATGGAGTGTTACAGCAAAGATATCGATGATGGGATTCGATGGCTAGAAAAGGACGTTTCCACATATGGTCTTGACTATAGTCGTCACGTCGCTGAACAGCTTGTGCCAAAGATTGAAATTGAAGACGACCTATGTCTCGTCACGGTCAAAATCACATGAAAAGAGCCTGACGCAACGTGCGTCAGGCTCTTTTTTGCTAGAAATATCGCTTTCGCCAAAGGATATAGAAGGCGAGACCGGAAAATCCAATCATCATCGTGATGGCCATGATGAATCCGAACGGTTGTCCTTCCCATGGAACTTGAACGTTCATCCCAAAAATTCCAGATATCATTGTCGGGATGCTGAGGACAATCGTGATGGATGCCAAGAATTTCATGACGAAGTTAACATTGTTCGAAATGATGGATCCGAATGCCTCCATCTTGATGCTGATGATGTCGTTATAAATCGATGCCATTTCCATCGCTTGTCGGTGTTCGACAAAAACGTCTTCGAGTAGTTCTTCGTCCTCTTCATGCTTCTCCAAACTCGGTGTCTTGACGATTCGGTCCAAGACGCTATCATTCGCTTTTAACGAAGTCATGAAGTAGACGAGAGATTTTTGAAGGTTCATCAACTGGAAAATCTCTTGGTTTCGCATGGAACGCTGCAACTCTTGCTCGAGTTCGTCCATTCTTCGGTCGATTTGACGCAAGAAGCGCAAATACGTCATGCTCACACGATGTAAAATCTGAAAGACGAAGCGACTACGATAGTTTGTTCGGAACAGTCTTGCCTTCCCGTTAGCGAACAAATTCAACACGTCGAGATCTCGCGAGCAGACGGTAATGAAATGTCGTCCGGTCACGATGATACCGAGCGGGATCGTATTATACGTGCGACCTGTATCATCTTCCTCCACATACGGAACGTCGATGATCATGAGAAGTCCTTCATCATCTTTTTCAAAACGTGGTTTCTCTTCGATATCAAGTGGGTCATATACAAAGTCTTCTGGAATGCCGGACGCCTCGATGACTTGATCGGCCTCATCTTTTGTCGGGTTCACGAGTTGGATCCAGCTTCCTTTATCAAAGTCTTCGATTTCATCCACATGGCCTGATGCGTCAGTACGGTAAATCGTCAGCATGCATCTTCCTCCTACCTTAACTCAATCTTATTATAGGTAGCCAAAATGAAGAGTGCAATCCAAAGCAGGAGTTTTTTTGTTTTCTCTCGAAAACGTGTTACAGTGAGAGGGAACGATTGGAATATCGTTTATTGAGGAGGGGTTATATTGACTAGAATGCCCGAAGACGCTCTGTTCAATGAAGAAAAACTAGCAGAGCTTCACCAAATCGCAAACGGAAACATTGAGTTCTTAAATAAAATTGCAACCACATATATCCAGCAGTTCGAGGCGAAGTATCCTGAACTTCAATCGGCAGTCGAGTCGAAAGATTATTCTCGCGTCGAGCAACTCGCCCATTTATTGAAAGGGGCCTCCTATTCAGTTGGTCTAGAACAGACGGCGCTTCTTTTCCACGACCTTGAAGTGGCTGGAGAAAATGCACATCTAGATGGAGCGACCGAAACATTGGCAACCATCGAATCGCATAGTAAGCGATTTTTAACCGAATGGAATACGCATTTTGAACAATTCACATAAAAAAGTTTGCGACGGAGAAGTCGCAAACTTTTTTATTATCCTACAAATTCATCGAGCGTCGCAATCAACATTCCGATTTCTGGTTTCGTGATTTGAGCGTTCGCACCGACGGCTTCCCCTTTATGTTTCAAGTCATCTGAAATGAGTGACGAGAAGATGATGATTGGAAGTGTTGCGTATTGGTCCATCTCACGAAGACGCTTCGTCAAATGAAGTCCATCCATCTGTGGCATCTCAATGTCGGTGATGAGGAGGTCACACTCGGCACCTTCTTGTTCAAACGCATCGAGTGCCTCTTTCCCGTTATTGAAGACAGTCGTATTGAAGTACCCCGCGTCATCCAACGTGTCGAGGATCAATGTGCGGAGCATTTCTGAATCTTCAGCTAGCCAAATGTTTTTGTTCGAGCGCTCACGAGCGCCGAGTCGCTTCACAGATTCGCGAGCCATGATGTCCTTACGTGACAACTCGAGCGCGATTCGCTCATAATCGAGCAAGATGATCATCTGGTCACCTGTTTTGACGACACCGTTTGTAATGCCTTGAACACCACGTGCGAGATCGGATGGGGTATCAATTTGTTCCCAAGAGATGCGTTTGATCTCGGTTACCTGGTCGACACGAAGAACCGACTTCTCACCGTTGAACTCACAGACAATCAAACGATCATCACTTCCGACTTCACGCGGATGGCTGATGACCATCGGAAGGTCGATGACGGTCATGACTTCACCGCGCAGCTCGATTAATCCCATGATGGCTTCAGGCGTACCTGGGAGTGGCGTCAATGGAAGCATCGTGATAATTTCACGTACTTTCATGACATTGATGCCGAACAAGAACGGTCCAGCTTGGAAAATGACGATTTCAAGTTCGTTCGTTCCTGCTTCAAGTAAAATATTATGATCAGTGCTCAATGGTAGTCCCTCCTATTTCACGTACTCTCATCTTTACTATCGGTATCCAATCGATAAATCTACAGTAAAAATAGTGTCAACTCTCATCAGAATTCACAAAAAGTTTCATAGTAACCGTTTACATCTCATAAACTGAATCGTTATAGTTGTCCAATGCAAAAAAATCTGCATACAATGGGGTTGGCAACGAGATATTACAGCTTACTCAGGAGGCAGATAGAGATGATGAGTATGAACACATATCCATATTTATTGAATGGTCAATGGCAGGAATCTTCAAGCAACGAAACGATTGAACTCGTTTCACCATATAAAGACGAAGTCGTAGGTCGCGTTCAAGCGATGTCACGCGATGAAGTCGATGAAGCCATCCATGGCGCAAAACGTGCACAACAAGAATGGGCGGCGCTTCCGGTCAACAAGCGCGCTGAATTATTGTATGCATGGGCAGAAAAACTCGAAGAACGCGTGGATGAGATTGGTCAAATCATCATGCGAGAAGTCGGGAAAAACTTGAACGACGCGAAGAAGGAAGTCGTACGGACGGCGGAAATCATTCGTTATACGGCAGAAGAAGGAATTCGCTTCAATGGCGGCTTCATGCAAGGTGATTCATTCCCAGGTGGCTCGAAAAACAAGATGGCCATCATCAAGAAAGAAGCGCTCGGTGTCATCCTCGCGATTTCACCGTTCAACTACCCGGTAAACTTGGCAGCTGCTAAGATTGCGCCGGCGCTCGTCACAGGAAATGCGGTAGTCTTCAAACCAGCGACGCAAGGTGCAATCAGTGGGATCAAGATGGTCGAGGCTCTTCACGATGCCGGTCTTCCAAAAGGTCTGTTGAACCTCGTGACAGGTCGCGGTTCGGTCATCGGTGACTACTTGACATCACACCCAGGGATCGACATGATCACGTTCACAGGTGGAACGGGTACGGGTCAACATTTGTCACAACAAGCGTCGATGGTACCGGTCGTACTCGAACTCGGCGGGAAAGACCCAGCCCTCGTTTTAGAGGATGCAGACTTGACGTTAGCAGCTGACCAAATTGTCAGCGGAGCGTTCTCATATTCAGGTCAACGTTGTACAGCAATCAAGCGCGTCTTCGTCCTTGAAAATCAGGCGGATGAGCTCGTCGATATGTTGAAAGAACGTGTCGCAAAACTTTCAGTCGGTTCACCGGAAGAGAACAGCTTCATCGTTCCTTTAGTTGATGCGAAGACGACGGATTATGTACAGGGTTTGATTGACGACGCCGTCAATAAAAAGGCAACGGTCGTTTACGGTAATAAGCGTGAAGGAAACTTGCTTCACCCGACATTGCTTGATCATGTGACGACAGATATGCGTGTCGCATGGGAAGAACCGTTCGGACCGGTCCTCCCGGTCATCCGTGTGAAATCACTCGACGAGATGATCGCACTCACGAATGAATCGGAGTTTGGTCTTCAGGCGAGCGTCTTCACACAAAACGTCAATAGCGCCTTCACGGTCGCTGATAAGTTAGAAGTCGGTACGGTCCAAGTGAACGGACGGACAGAACGCGGTCCAGACCACTTCCCATTCATCGGTGTCAAGCAATCGGGACTCGGTGTTCAAGGAATCGGACGTAGCCTTGAGACGATGACACGTGATAAAGTGACGGTCATCAACCTATAATATGAATCATTCATGAGGGAGAGACATCTCCCTCTTTTTTGTTTGATTGAAAACGCATCTTTCAGACGGGTATAATATAGAAAGACAGGAAGAAGGGGTGGTGATGACATGGCGGACTGGATTTCTAGCCAACTGGCAAGACTCGATATCCCGACACCGTTCGAAGTCGGGAACGTGAACGTATATATCGTTGAACATATGAACCGCTTCTTCATGGTCGATTGTGGACCAGACACAGAAGAGGCGTGGACCTCGTTGAACCGTCAACTTGAAGAGCTTGAACTCTCGTTGGCGGATATCGACTTTTTATTTTTGACACATCATCATGCTGATCATGCCGGACAAGCATGGCGTCTTCGCGACGCGTCCATCCCCGTGTACGGGCATGAAAAGCTCGTTCGATACTTAGAGCAAACCCCAAACTTTTTGAAGCGTGGCAATCACTTTTTACATGAATTGGCCATCTCTTTCGGGGCCCCGGCTCCCCTCGTGGAAAAATTACCAGACTATCGCGAAGCGCTTCGCTGGATTGGTCCGACGACTGTCACGATGACGTTCGGGGACGGGCAAGCATTGACCTCGGATGGGGCGTGGCAGACAATCCATTTACCTGGACACGCCAGTGACCAGCTCGGGTTGATTGGTCCCGGAGGAGTCTTGATTGCCGGAGATCACCTCATCGACAAGGTCGAACCAAATCCGCTCATCGAACAGCCGTATGATGACGAAGGATTTGCATCACCCGTCATTCTCTATATCGATTCGCTTAAAAAATTACGTGGGATTGATTTAAAGCTCGTCGTCAGTGGACACGGTGAACCGATTCACCATCCGAATGATTTAATCGAGAGTCGAATTCGCCAACGGTATGAGCGCAGTGAACAATTGCTTGCCGAATGGGAAGATGGACTTAGCGTTTTTGATTGGTCAATGAAGTTATATGGACGAAAGATGCGACGTGGGATGCCGCTCGTCTTCAGTGAAGTGTTTGCACGACTCAGTTTACTCGAGGAACGTGGCGACATCGAGAGACGTCGAGATGATCAAAAATGGATTTATACGAAGAAAGAAGTGATGTCGTGAAAAGAGTAGTCATTACTGGTGCGTCAAGCGGGCTCGGTGCCGCATTGGCGCATTCTTTTTATGAATATGGATACAACGTATTGTTGATTGGAAGAAATGAAGAACGGTTAAAAAAGATTGCCGCAACATGTGAAGGGGATTGGATGTGCGCGGATGTCGCAAAGTCAACGGCTCTCGTTCATGATGTGAGCGAACGGTTCGGGAAATTTGACGTATGGGTCAACAATGCAGGCATGGCCGAATTTGATTTTGTGACCGATCAGTCGACGGATGTGATAGAAGAAACGATGCGTGTGAACGCTCTCGCACCGATGCTGTTATCGCGAGATGTCGCCCGCGTGATGGAGCGAGAGGGTATCATTGTCAACATCTGTTCACAGGCTGCGAAAGTACCGACACCTAAGTCAGCCGTCTACGCAGGGTCAAAGGCGGCACTTTTACAGTTTTCGAACGCGCTCAGGCTAGAGTTGAAGCCCCGTGGCATTCACGTCATGACGGTCAATCCAGGACCGATTGCAACGCCGTTCTTTAATCGAGCTGATAAAAGTGGTACATATGCTGAAAGTGTTCAAAGGATCATGCTTGACCCGAAACAATTGGCTGATGCGATTGTCAGAGGAAGTCGTAAGCGAAAACGTGAAATCAATGCGCCGTGGTGGATGAACGTAGGGGCGAATGTGTATGCAATCTGTCCAACCATGTTCGAAATGCTCGCAAAACGGGGATTTGAGAAAAAGTAAAAAGGGGGATTATGATGAGGAAATGGAGAGTACTGCTCGCAACTGTCATGCTAACATTCGTGGCAGCGTGTGGGAGTGAACAGGCAGTTGAGTTTTCGGACTCGTTTGAAAAAGCAGCGACGACGGCAGAAGGGTCGACCGTCAACCTATATATGTGGGGTGGGGACGAGGGCATCAACAGCTACATCGATGACTACGTGGCACCTCGCCTCGAGGAATCTTACAATGTCGAATTGAACCGTGTCGCAATGGATACGGCAGAATTCATTCGACAATTATCACTCGATAAAAAAGCGGACAGACAAGTCGGGACGATTGATGCCGTCTGGATCAATGGCGATAATTTCCGAAATGCGAAAGAGGCTGGTCTTCTTCGAGACGGACTGATGGAACGTGTCCCGAACGCCGAGTTATTAAACGAAACGGCCCAGCAATCAGATGCTGGCACCCCGACAGAGGACTTGGAGCTCGCATGGGGGAATGTACAATTCATCATGCATTACGATGCTTCGAAAGTGGACAATCCTCCGCAATCGTTTGAAGAATTACGTCGCTGGACTGAAGACAATCCAGGTCGATTCACGTATCCTGAAGTCACAGATTTCACCGGGAATGCCTTCGTCCGCCATCTATTGTATGAACGATACGGTGACGAGTTGGACCAAAAAGCGACCATTGAGGATTCGTTCTGGGATGACTTGAAAGCGTGGTCTCCGAATTTGTGGAAAGACGGACAAACGTATCCAAAGACGCTCGAACAACTCGATCAGCTCTATGCATCGGGAGAAGTTTGGATGACGATGGGATTCAACGAACGTCGAGCCGAGGCGGAGGTGACGGAAGGGATTTTCCCGAAAGAGACACGCGCGCTCGTCCTCGATCACTCCATTGCCTCGACACACTTTTTAGCAGTCCCATTCAATGCCCCGAATCCAGATGGGGCGTTAGTCCTTCTTCAAGAACTGTTGTCTCCTGAAGCACAGCTTGTCAAACAAGGACCAGAATATTGGGGAGACGGCACATCACTCGACTTAACGAAGCTTGACGTGAATGACCAACGAGCGTTTGAAGAATTAGGGGAGGGTGTCACGTACCCAGATTCGGAGCAGTTGCTCGAACGTTCGATTCCGGATTATGGACCGAACGTGATTGACACCGTCCGCGAGGAGTGGCCACGTGTTGCGAAGTAGTGTCGCAGTGACGATCATGGTGTCGCTTCTTCCTCTCACTGCTCTCGTCTTTCTCGCCATAGAGTCAATGGGAACGGATTGGGGCTCGCTTTTAACAAATGAGACGTGGCGCGATAGTTTCGTCACGACGATTTATGTCGTCAGCGTATCGACCGGTCTATCGCTTGTAATCGGGACGTGGCTTGCAAGAACGGTCGTCCAAAAAGGTTGGCGTTTCCTATCATCTGTACTCCGACTTCCGATGTTTGTCCCTCACATTGCCGCTGCATACCTGTTTTGGTTATTGTTCACCGGAATGAACGGCATCGGATGGATTGAGGCGAACGAACGAAACTATGTCACGGTCATCCTGACCTATATATGGAAGGAGACACCGTTCGTCTTTTTAATGATGCTCGGGACATATGAGCAATTGAATCGGGGTTACGTCGAGATGGCGAAGACGCTCCAACTCTCTCCGTTTGACCAATTCAAACATGGGGAGTTGCCGTTTCTGATGAAACCATTACTCGATTCGGCATGGATTTTAATCGCCTTTATCTCGTTCGCATACGAGGTCCCGGCATTGCTCGGCGTGACTTACCCGAAACTTATCGGTGTCCTCGCGTATGAACGACTGTCGACTGGACTCTATTTAGAGGCGACAGAGCCTTATGCGGTCGCCCTCGTCTGGACATGTCTTGTCGGAATCGGCGTATTCCTATCTTACGTATTGACCGCATCCATACGACGACGAATTGAACGTGGGGTGAGACGATGATTCGACAAGGGCTTCTCATCTGTTTGACGTTCATACCGTTTATCAGCCTCTTTTTCGTAGTCCCGACATTTGAAATCGAGAACAACATGGCAATCGTTCATACGATAGGATTGATTGTGATTTTATCTGGGATCAATGTGTGGCTCTCGATGATGTGTGCCTGGTGGCTATTGTGGACAGATTCTAGATGGAAACATGTCATCGAATGGCTCGTCTTTTTACCATTGTTCATTCCGATGCTGGCCACATTGTTTGGCCTCTATCTGATCTTGGCGGAAGCCGGTCTGATTGGGACGTATGTCGGCGTCACCCTTGCTCTGCTCGTCGTGACGATTCCCTATTCAATCCGCCTCGCCTACAACGGAATGGCGGTCATCGGTCGACCACTTTTGGAACAAGCTCGGATTCTGCCATCGAGACGGCGAGTCATGTACGTGCTGTATCCGCTCTTTTCTAGATTGATGCGGACCATCGCGTTGTTCACGACCGTCATTTTGCTCAGTCAATTTGCGCTGATCCAGTTGATTGGTGCGGGATTGATTCCGACCGTGACGACAGAATTGTATCAATCTTATGCGGGAAACAATCGTGGTCTAGCTCTCTCGAACACATGGATGCTCATCCTATTCCCCGTTCTCCTCTATTTCCTGCTCTCAGGATGGGATCGGTATATGGTGCGTATGCTGAAAGGACGTCTTCAATGAGTTTGAATGTACAAAATCTATATAAACAATTTGGAACGAAACAAATACTAAATGGTGTCGACTTCGAGGTTAAACCTCACGACATTCACGCAATCGTCGGTGTGAGTGGTTCAGGGAAATCGACGATTCTACGAATCATCGCAGGTCTTGAGTCGACTGACAGCGGCGACGTGAAATGGAATCACCGTTCTTTAATCCCTATCCCTGCGCATAAACGGCGCGTGACGATGCTATCGCAAACGGCTTTATTGTTCCCACATTTGACAGTCGGAGAGAATGTCACGCTCGTGACTCGAGAGCGTTCTCGTAAGCAAGCCGAACATTGGCTACGAGTCGTTCAACTCGGTGACCGATATGATGCCGAGATACACGAACTGTCTGGTGGCGAACAACAACGGGTCAGTCTTGCCCGAGCTTTAGCTGCTGAACCAGAACTACTGTTATTAGATGAACCCTTTACAAACCTTGATCCCAAACTCAAGCTCGACTTGCAGCGTTTTATCCGGGACTTAGTGAAAGAACTCAACTTGACGGCGGTATTGGTCACTCATGATCGGGAAGAAGCGATGCTCATGGCAGACCAGGTGACGCTGATTGATGAAGGCAAGGTGACACGTACGGGGACGGTTGCGGAGTTATACGATACGGCCCCTGGATTCGGTGACTTTGTCATGCTCGATGGAGAACTGCGACCGTTGTCTGAGGTGGAGGTATCCGAAGCGACTGGTGTGTCGGTTCAGTTGATGAAGAAAATTTATCGATTCGGTCAATGTTTCGGGGAATATCAGTTCAAGGATGGACGATCCGTCATGTTACCGACGTGTGAAACGTACCAAACTGGAATGATTTATCGAATTAAACGAAAGGAGGAATAGTATGCTCGATACATACGGAAGTCGTTACGTTCAACCGGTCATCGAGCGTGGAGCGAATCGGTTGCTCAAATGGAATTTCACGCCGAACGAAGTGACAGTACTTGGAGGAATCATCGGAATCTCGACCGGAATCTTTATCTATAATGATATGCACTGGACTGCCGTCATCTTACTGTGGCTATCTGGCTTGTTTGATGTTTTAGATGGGACGATGGCTCGAAAGTCGAAAACGAGTGGGTTTGGAACGGTGCTTGACCTCGTCTTGGACCGATTCGTCGAATTGTCGGTCGTGATTGCCCTTGCCCTTCGTTACCCGGAATATATGCCTATTTTTCTCATTCTGATTGCTTCATTTGTGATCGCCATGACACTGTTCCTAGCTGTCGGTGCGAGTAGTTCAAAGCGCTCAGAGAAGACGTTTTACTATCAGCCAGGAATTATCGAGCGAACAGAGTGCTTCATTTTGTTCACGTTGATGATTCTCTTCCCGAACTGGGTCGGCGGGATTGCTCTTATCTTTTTATTGCTTGAAGTCATGACAATCACACAACGATTCATTGAGGCGCGGAGGATTTTGCGATGAAACCGAAGTTGGTGTTGGCCGGACTTGGACACGGACAGCTAGAAATTCTCGATCGTATTGAGGAGATATGCAAACATTATGATGTTCGCTTCATTGGAGACTGCCAGACGATTTATACAGGTGCGTTTCCACAAGTGATTGCCGGGCTCATGGATTCAGCTACGGTCCGATCACCTCAACTAGAGCCGGTCGCAAAGCGGGTGCTCTCGATTGACCCGATTCAGCAGACGGTTCAAACAGAAAACGGAATGTTTGAATACGATCAATTCGTTTTAGCCACCGGTGCGAAAAGTCGGGGAATCGGCACGCCACTTAAACCGATGTCACAAGCTTTACTCGACCAAATCGAATCGAGTTCACAAGTGACCATCGTCGGAGGCGGGAAGGCCGGCGTAGAAT
Organism: Exiguobacterium sp. KJ 601; assembly: GCF_027161185.1. Lineage (GTDB taxonomy): Bacteria > Bacillota > Bacilli > Exiguobacteriales > Exiguobacteriaceae > Exiguobacterium > Exiguobacterium profundum. Next base: position 1,063,063 of record NZ_JADHZG010000001.1, read on the forward strand.
TGGCGTTCACGTGTGCTCGAACAAAAAATGTGTCACTGTATGCAAAAGAGATATTACCAGACGTCTCGGTCCATACTAGAAAGCACATCGAGCGATTGTTGGTCAGAACAGGGGTCATGGTCGTCAAACAGGCGTTTCATGCAGACGTATCGGAAGGGCTCTTATTGGATGCGACGGGGGTTGTTCCCGTGGAATGGTGGACTGAATCAGGGCTTGCAAAACCTGAGAGTTTTATAGAGGTAGACAAATATTTACGTCATCATCATTTTACAAATATATATGTAACAGGAGATATGGCATCCTCCTTAAATGGAGGCGTCGATGCGGTTAGGTCAGGGCGCTATGTCGGCAAACGGTTACTAGAGGAAACAAGTCGACCATTTCGGAGACGTCAATCGATGAATATCTTACTGACGACACCAGGGCGCGCCTTGCTAACATATGGAAAGTTTACATGGCATGGTCGGATTCCATACTATATGAAGCGGTGGATTGACTCGCGGTATGTTCGGCATTACAAGTAGTCGGAGGTTCACGTTATTCGCTTAAAAGATGACCAATCACGTCGTTCGATTCCGATTCAACGAGTACTTGTGGAATCTCGACCGTACGCTGTGGATCAGGGGGGAACGTGACGAGCCAGGCACGTGTTCCTTCAAACCGATCATCGACTAAGTCATAACGATCATCGACTGTAATGGATTGAATCGTAGCCTGTTTCCCGTTTTCATCGGTTGGTAGCCAATTCTTATTTTGTAGATAGGTAACAGCACTTTTTATGATAGCCGTCTCGTCATCAGACGGCATGGATGGTGACGTGGATGGTTGTATGCAGCCGACCAACATCAATATGGTAAAACAGAGTGGAGTGAAAAGGCGTGTAAACGTCATGATTGTTTCCCTTTCTCATTTGGTTATTTCTTACAGTATAATCGAGGATGACAGAGGTGTGTACAAAAAAATCCTGCAGTCGAATGGGCTGCAGGAATCAGGTCATGCTTGGATCGTATCGAGGAAAGAACGGATTTGCATCTCCGTCTTGGCGTTCGCCGAGTGGAGGTGTTCTTGTTTTACCCCGTCTTTATAGTAAAGAAGTGAAGGGATGCCGCGAACTTCTTGTGCATCAGATAGCTCTGGGAGTTCGTCGCGGTCGACGACGTGCCAGTTAAATTGTGGATAGTCTTTGACAAGCTCATCGACATACATGTCCAGACGTTTACAGTCCGGGCACCATGATGTAGTGAAGACCACCATTCCATGATCTTTTGTGGCTTCGTCAAATTGTTGTGATGAATGAATCGGTTGCATAGACAACTCTCCTTTCTTCTATCTATTTTGTCGGGTTTTTAACGGGTCGTCAACAGATTGGCATTCTCGAAACCATTTGAGAATGTGATACACTATTAAAAATAGCATGAGAAGGAAAAGGTGATGGATATGGCGTTACGTCACGCATTGCTCGGGTTATTGACCCATCAGCCTGCGACCGGGTACGCCTTGAACGCGACGTTCAAGGCGCAGATGATTCATTTTTGGAACGCCCATCATACACAGATTTATCGGGAACTGTTAAAGATGGAAGAAGAGGCACTCGTTTCGGCGGAACATGTCTCTCAACAAGAGTTGCCAGACAAAAAAATATACTCCATCACGGATCGAGGACGAGAAGAGTTAATCAATTGGTTACGTCAACCAACGTCGTTCCAACCGAAAATGAAGGATGAAAACCTCCTGCGTGTCAGTCTGCTCCAATTGTTGCCGGTTGAAGAAGCGGTCCGATATATCGAAGAGACAAAGGCACACCATGAGCAGGTCGCACAACAGATTCGACTATTTCAAGAAGAACATCAATCGGACGAGGATACACTTGGCTATTTGCTGACGAGCGAGTATGCGATCCGAATGATGGAGAACTATGCCGGATGGGCGGATTGGGCGATCGAACAGATTCAAGCACGCAACGAAAAACACGTGACCTGAGCGGATCAGGTCACGTGTTTTGTGTATGGGTGAACCGGTAAACGAGCGAGTAAGCGATCAAGCACTTCATCATCGGTTTTGGTCTCAAATGAACGAATCGTTTCGTTCAATTGCTTGACTGAAGAGGCGCCTGGTAAGACGACGTCACAGAACCGTTTTGCAGCTTCGAGTGCATAGGCTTGAATCGGTGTCGGCATCATCGCCAATTCACTTGCGAGTTCCTCTTTTCGCCACGTCTCAAATCCCTTAGCTCCGAGACGAGTCTCCCATTCATCCGTTAATAGGCCTTTGGCAAGAACCCCTCGACCGACGATGGGGATTGAAATGTTGAGCGTCTCTGCCCGGCGGTCGAGTAGGGAATACGGTGTCATGAGAACATCGAGGGCACCGGATTTGACCCAATGGTTGATGACGTTCGGACGAATCGACGAGAGTCCGATTTGTCGGATTAGACCATCTCGTTTTTGTTTTTGTGCCCATTCAATCGTTGCGTCGAGGTCATCCTCGAGCGTGCCGCCATGTATATAATATAAATCCAGGTAATCGGTTTTCAATCGCTCGAGCGATCCGTGCAATGCTTCCTCTAAATAGGACGGATCAGGATTCCAACGCATGCCCTCCTCAGTCAATTCGTTGCCACCTTTACTCGCCAAAAATAAGTGTTGTCGCTCTTGACCCAACGTTTCCCCAATCACACGCTCGACAGCTTGTCGTTCATAGACGTCTGCCGTATCGATATGGCGAATCCCCGATTGAATGGCCGTTTCCAGGATATTCTTTGCCTCTTTCTCCCCATGTTTCAAAATCGTCATCGTTCCGAGTCCGAGTTCACTCATTTGGATTCCTCCTTGTTCGAAATGTAGGTTTGACTCATAATCAGAGTATATCGAAAAGTGAGGAGTAATCATATGGAAGAAAAAACGATTGAGCGGGAAGTCATTTATCAAGGCAAAATCTTCGATGTGGAAAAGCATGTCGTTTCCCTTCCGAACGGAAACACGTCTGTACGTGAACTCGTCTATCATAACGGAGCCGTCGCTGTACTCGTCATTGATGAATCGGACAACATCGTCATGGTGGAGCAGTACCGAAAAGCGTTTGAATCGATGTCGCTTGAGATTCCAGCCGGTAAGTTGGAAAAAGGCGAAGAGCCGATGGCGAGTGCCGAGCGCGAGCTCGAAGAGGAGACGGGCTACACGGCGGAATCGTTTGAAAAGATTTTTTCTTTCTACGGGGCACCTGGGTTCTGCAGTGAGCGGGTCGATGTATATGTCGCAAAAGGGTTATCTGCCGGTGAGATGAATTTAGACGAAGATGAATTTTTAAATGTGAAACGATACTCATTTGATGAAGCCGTCGATTTACTGGACCGAGGCATCATTACCGACGCCAAGACAATTATGGCAATCCAATGGTGGCAATTGTCTAGATTGAAATAATTCTAATCTAAGTACTTATATGATAAACTTACATAGTAATGATTTTAAATTGAAAATTGAGTAAAACTTCGGTATGCTTTCAGTAGTGAACTATGTAAAGAGGGGGCGCCTTATGGAAACGCGAATTGAACGAATTAAACAGCAATTGAGCGCCAAAGGATATAAATTAACACCACAACGTGAATCGACGGTACGTATCTTACTTGAGAATGAGAGTGACCATTTAAGTGCGGAGAACGTCTTCATGCTCGTGAAAAGCATCGCACCAGAAATTGGACTCGCAACGGTTTATCGCACATTAGAATTATTGACAGAGCTCGGCGTGGTCGATAAAGTCAACTTCGGTGACGGAGTTGCACGCTTTGACTTACGTCCAGAAGGGGCGAACCATTCGCACCACCATCTCGTCTGTGTCGAATGCGGCTCGGTCGAGGAAATCATGGAAGACTTGCTCGTCGATGTTGAGAAAAAAGTCGAGAGTAAATACGAATTTTTGATTAAAGACCATCGCTTGACGTTTCACGGTATCTGTAAAGTATGCCAAGCAAAAGGCGTCACACTCGAAGGTCATAAAGCAGTCATCAACGGTTAATGCAGAAAGGACAGACGACCCCAACAGGTCATCTGTCCTTTTTCAATGTGTGATATATCGCTCAAGAATCTTCGAGATCCCATCGTCGTTGTTTGATGTCGTGACCTCACTCGCAATGTCGATCAATGCATCGACGGCATTTCCCATGGCAATCCCAATTCCTGCGTATTCAATGATTGAACGGTCGTTATGACCATCTCCGAAAGCGATGACGTGGTCACGATCGATACACAACTCCTCGAAGACGTGACGCAGCGCCTTCGCCTTATCAATGCCGAAATCGGTGAATTCATAATACATCGCCGCTGTGAACATACTCGTGACCCGACCTGTGAAAGGGCCAGCTAATGCAGTTGCATTCTCTCGTAAGTATGAAGGCTCGCCAGCAACGAGAATCTTATGGACGGGGAAGTCGATAATCTCGATTAAGTTCGGTTCTTCTCGCAATTGGAACTGACCGCCTCTCGATTCATATTCGATGATGTTAATCAATTTTCCATTCACTTCAAGTTGTCCCTCGAAAACGTCGCGCACATACATATACGTATCATCGTTAATCATTGGGATGACCTCGTAGTGCTCTAAGTGCTTTAAGATTGAGCGAACATCCTCGATTTGCATTGCTTGTTCAAAAAGCGTGTCGCCTGTAGAAGCGTCCGTGACACATGCTCCATTAGAAGAGACAATCAACCCGCCGAACTCGTTCAATTTCAACTCTTGTGCATAGCGAATCATCCCTCGCTTTGGACGTCCTGACGCAAGCACCACTTTGACACCTTGCTCTTGCAATGCAAGTAGCGTGCGCTTCGTCTGTTCCGTGATGATTTTCTCGTCATTTAACAGCGTTCCGTCTAAATCAAGTAAAATTGCCTGGATCATGTGTGTTGTCTCCTTCTGTTTAGATTGTCAATTCGATGATGTTGCCTTCCGGATCAAGGATGACGCTTTCGTAATAACCATCACCGGTCGTCCGTGGACCGTCAACGTGTGTGTATCCATCAAGTTGAAAGCGTTCCGTCAAGGCATCTACCGCGTGTTTACTTCCGAGTGAAAAGGCGAGATGTGCATACCCGGCCGATTCTTTCGGATGTTCTTTAAGGTGAGGTCGTCTCATCAGTTCGAGTCGGCAACGTGAACCTCGAAACGTTAAAAAGTACGATTCAAACTGTTTCTTCTCGTTTTCATATTTATCATTTGACTGTGCATCAAAATAGACTTCGTAAAACCTGCGCATGTTTTCGATATCGTTTACCCAAAGGGCGACATGTTCAATTCTCATATAGAATCCTCCTCTGATGTTCGTCTAATCATTTGATTCAACCGTTCTGTATTGAAGAGCATCCCGGTCATGATCAGGATGACCACAAACGGTAAAAAACGGAGTGACGTCATAGACACGATTAATCCGAATAACGGGGGGAGAAACGTACTCCCTGAGTAGGCGAATGCCATTTGAAACCCCATCAAACGTTTCGATTGTGCCGAGCCAAACCGATTCGGCGTATCGTGAAGCATACTTGGATAAATCGGAGCCAATCCGAAGCCAATCAGCATCAAGCCGACGAGCATCGTCGCGGAGATTGGGATGAAGAAGAGGATGCTTCCGACAAGGGCGAGTATTTGTCCCATCCGGATCATCTGTTTGTTCGTGAAACGGAACGAGAGGAATCCGCTCACAAACCGTCCAATTGTGATACTACCGTAGTAGATGGACACCCATGCCGCAGCCGTCGCAATGGAAAACTGTTTCATCTGCACAAGATAACTGCTCGTCCATAACCCAATCAACGCTTCAACCCCACAGTAAAGTAGAAATGTGGCCAATGCATAGGACACTCCGGTCGGTAGCTTGCGATCGAGTGTCGTGACGGCTGTTTCTTGAGGATGTGCAGTGGAATCCTCTTTCTGTTTCCAAAGTGGGAAAGACAACCACAATACGAGAGCTAAACTGAACTGAACGGCGGCGATAATCAAATAGCCGTCACGCCATCCATCCTCTGTTAATACACCCGCCATGACGAGTGGTCCCCCGGTCGCGCCGATTCCCCAAAAGCAGTGTAGCCAGTTCATATGATGTGCTTCGTAATGTTCGGCAACGTAATGATTCAGAGCGGCATCGACGGCACCGGCACCTAGACCGAGCGGGATGGCGAATACGAATAGCCAACCGATTGAAGGAGCAGAGTAGAATCCGAACAGACAGAGCGCTGTGAGTAATGTCGAACCGAACGTGACTTGTTTCGTGTCAAAATGTTTCAATAGTTTACCGCTCAGTAGACTCGAAAGAATCGTTCCACCAGCAATCGTCATAAAAATCCATCCGACCATCGATACGGGTGCGGAGAATTCTTGATGCATAAGTGGCCACCCGACACCGATGAGGGCATCCGGAAGACCAAGGCTGATAAATGCGAGATAGATCACGGCCAACAAAACAATCGTCATACGTCACCTCGCGGAATCGTTTCGAGCATCAATTCAATGCCGAGGCGAGCCAGTCCGGAAAAGTAATCCTCTTCCCATTCCCCAATCCGTAGACGAGGAAGGTGACGAGAGGGAAGATATCGTTCGCATGCACGGTCGATGTGAGACAGATCGTCAGTAATGAGGTCGACGTCTGAAAAGATGAATGTGTGTGGGTTTAGTGTCGCAGCAAATGTAGCGACGAGCCGTCCTAATGCATCGATTTCTTCTTTTTTCAGAACATGTGGTCCATAAGGCTTGTTTTTTATGCGGTCAAAGAAAGTTGCATCATCATAAAGCGGAAGAAATGAAACTTCACCACTAAACCCGGATTGTCCGCGAGCGACATGTCCATCGAGCAAGATACCAGCACCTGGACCATTCTTTCCGAGGCCGAGATAGACGATGGACTGATGTGTTGTGGTCTCATCTCGTATGGAAAATCCATAGACGGCGGCATTCATATCATTTTCAATGACGACCGGAAGTCCAGTTCGTTCAATCAACCAATTCTTCAAATCTAAATGCGCCAGTGATGGATATTCTGGGGCGAAAACAATTCGACCCGTATCGACTGCAGCGGCGACGCCGACAGAGATGGCACCGATTTTTATTGTGTGCTCATCGAATGTATCGACGAGTTTGCCTAACGTCTCTAAATGCGTGCCTGAGACTAAAGTTACACCTTCTTCAACATTCTGAGTTTGACAGTCAATCAAGCGATAGTGAATCTCGCTCGCTTCGATATATAGGGTCAGGCAACATCGGAATGTTGGATTGTATTTATAACTTTTTGCGGGTCTTCCTCCTCTTGGGGCAAGTTGACCGTGTTCGATGACTTCACCGTGTTCAATCATGTCATCAATCATCTTCTTAACGGTAGGGAATGAAACGTGTGTGGCCTTACTCAACTCGGAAATTGTCGAAACGTTGTGTAGGGCAATTTGCTTTCGGATGTCGACTAGTAATTCATGTTGCGGATCTTTCATCACGATTCAACTCCTATCCACTTTTTAAAATATTTTAATAAGTTATTTGTAGTATAACGTTTCTCATTTGAAGATGCCAGAAAAATAAGAATTCTGAGATGTATTTTTATCACGTAAACGTTCACAAAAAAGTGAATAAAAAATGAGGTCAGACATCTTCACAACAGTTTACATAAGTGATATGCTGTAAGCGTATTCAGGTGAAACAAGGAAGGAGGAGGGTATGATGCGTTCGCATATCGAGTCATTTCTTCAATACATGACAGTTGAAAAGCGGATGTCCGCGAATACGAGACAGGCGTATGCGAGCGATTTGACGCAGTACGCATCGACCTTGACCCAACTTGGGGTAGAAGAGTGGAATGAAGTGACACGTTCGCATATCGTCAAACATATCGAAGAACTGTCACAGGCGGGGCGTGCCTCGTCCTCATTAAGACGAGCTGTCAGTTCGATCCGGATGTTTCATCATCATCTCAAAATGACCGGAGTCACGACGACCGATCCGTCTCTTTACCTAGAATCTCCAAAAGCAGAAAAGCAACTTCCGGATACATGGTCACAAGCGGAAGTTGAACGTCTGTTGGACAGCGTCCCGACGTCGGACCCGCTCTCGTTACGAGACCGAGCCATGCTTGAATTGCTTTACGGGACAGGGATGCGGGTCAGTGAACTTTTAGGTTTGGATTTGGATGATTTGCAGTTCGAATTGGGGTATCTACAATGTGAAGGGAAAGGCGAGCGCGCACGAATCATTCCGGTATCCTCGGTTGCCCAAAGTTTTGTCGAGCGTTACATCCAACAAGCTCGTAACGGACTTGGCGGCAGAGAGACCGAAGCGCTCTTTTTAAACGGCAGAGGAGGACGGCTCAGTCGCCAAGGATTTTGGAAGATGATCAAACGACGAGCCAAACTTGCTGGAATTGACAAAGAAATCACACCGCACGTACTCCGTCATTCTTTTGCGACACACCTTCTCGAGAACGGTGCGGATTTACGCGCCATTCAACAGATGCTCGGTCATGCGGATTTAGCGACGACGCAAGTATATACACACGTCAACAAATCACGATTGCATGATGTGTATCGTAAGCATCACCCTCGTGCCTAGACACCGAAAAGGAGGAATTTTTTGTGAAGAAGTTTAAACGTATTTTCTTAGTCGTCATGGACTCGGTCGGTATCGGTGAAGCACCAGATGCTGAACAGTTCGGTGACAAAGGGGCCGACACGCTCGGGCATATCGCGCGTGAACATAACGGATTGAACATGCCGAACATGGGTAAACTTGGACTTTCGAACATCAAGCCGATTCAAGGCATCGATGCATCGGATGCACCGAGTGCGTATGGTCGCATGGAAGAAATCTCAGCTGGTAAGGATACGATGACAGGACATTGGGAAATCATGGGTCTTCATATCGATACACCATTCCGTGTATTCGAGGAGTTCCCTGATGACTTGATTCACCGCCTCGAAGAGTTCAGCGGACGTAAAATCATCGGAAACAAACCGGCGTCAGGAACAGAAATTTTGGACGAACTCGGTGAAGAACATGTCGAGACTGGCGCTCTGATTGTCTATACATCAGCCGACTCAGTCCTTCAAATCGCAGCACACGAGGACATCGTGCCGGTTGATGAGTTGTACCGAATCTGCGAATACGCTCGTGAAATCACACGTGAAGATCCATACATGCTCGGACGAATCATCGCTCGCCCGTTCATCGGGACACCAGGAGCATGGGTCCGTACGGCAAACCGTCACGATTACGCCTTGAAACCATTCGGCAAGACCGTCATGAACACGCTCGAGGAAGCTGGGAAAGACGTCATCGCATTAGGGAAAATCAGCGATATTTACGATGGTGAAGGTGTGACAAAAGCGGTCCGCACGAAATCGAACATGGATGGCATGGACAAATTGGTCGAGTCGCTCGAGGAAGACTTCGAAGGGCTCTGCTTCTTGAATTTAGTTGACTTCGACGCATTATTCGGTCATCGTCGTGACCCGGAAGGCTATGCGGTCGCGCTTGAAGAGTATGACGCTCGCTTACCGGAAGTGATGGAGCGCCTTCGTGAAGATGACTTGCTCATCATCACGGCTGACCACGGAAATGACCCTGTTCATGCCGGTACAGATCACACGCGTGAATACGTTCCGCTCATCGTTCATCACAACGGAGCGAAAGCGGTTGATTTAGGCATTCGTGGTACGTTCGCAGATATCGGTGCGACCGTCGCTGACAACTTTGACGTCGCGGCACCATCAAACGGAAAGAGTTTCTTAAACGAAATTTGAGGAGGCAATATTCATGGTAAATTGGAACGAAACAAAAGCGTTTTTGCAGGAGCGTATGGGCAGTACACCAGAAATCGGACTCATTCTAGGGTCGGGACTTGGAGTCCTCGCGGACGAGATTGAGAACCCGGTAGCGATTCCTTATGAGGAGATTCCACACTTCCCGGTATCGACTGTCGAAGGACATGCGGGTCAACTCGTGTTCGGTGAACTTGAAGGAAAACGAGTCGTCGCCATGCAAGGACGGTTCCACTTCTATGAAGGATACTCGATGGAACAAGTGACGTTCCCGGTTCGTGTCCTCAAATTGATCGGTGTCGAGACTCTTATCGTCACAAACGCGGCAGGAGCATGTAACGAGTCATTCAACCCAGGCGACTTGATGATCATCACAGATCATATCAACTTCTTTGGTACGAGCCCGCTCATCGGGAAGAATGCGAGTGAATTCGGGACTCGTTTCCCTGACATGTCAGAAGCGTACGATAAAGAGCTCGTGAAATTGACAGAACGTGTCGCTTCAGACCTTGGACTTTCTGTACAAAAAGGGGTTTACTTCGGTAACACAGGTCCTACGTACGAAACACCAGCTGAAGTCAAAATGGCCCGTCTTCTCGGTGGCGACGTCGTTGGTATGTCGACCGTTCCAGAAGTCATTGTCGCGCGTCATTCGGATATGCGTGTCCTAGGGATTTCGTGTGTCTCGAACATGGCAGCAGGCATCTTAGATCAACCACTCAACCATGAAGAAGTCATCGAAACGACAGAGCGCGTTCGTCAAGACTTCCTCTCTCTCGTACGTGGCACGATTAAAAGCATGTAAGTAACTTAATTTTAGGAGGACGACAGTTATGCGTATGGTCGATTTGATTTTAAAGAAACGTAACGGTGGAGAATTGAACGAAGAGGAGATTCGCTTCGTTGTCGAAGGTTTCACGAACGAATCAATCCCTGACTATCAGATGTCAGCCTTATCGATGGCCATCTACTTCAATGGGATGACTGAAAACGAGACGGCTGCATTGACGATGGAAATGGTGAAGTCTGGTGATACGATTGACCTTTCCAACATCGAAGGGAAAAAAGTTGACAAGCACTCGACGGGCGGCGTCGGGGACAAAATCAGCTTGATCGTGGCACCACTCGTTGCTTCAATCGGCATCCCCGTTGCGAAGATGAGCGGTCGTGGTCTCGGTCACACGGGTGGTACGATTGATAAGCTCGAATCATTCCCGGGGTTCAACGTTGAATTGACGGAAGAACAATTCACGAAACAAGTAAATGATATCAAAATGTCGATCATCGGTCAGACAGGGAACTTGACGCCTGCCGATAAGCGCTTGTATGCGCTCCGCGACGTTACGGCTACGGTCGAATCGATCCCGCTCATCGCAAGTTCAATCATGTCGAAGAAGATTGCAGCAGGCGCGGACAGTATCGTTCTTGACGTCAAGACAGGTTCTGGCGCGTTCATGAAATCGTTTGATGATGCGAAAGCCCTCGCGGAAGAAATGGTCGCAATCGGGAAAAACGTCGGACGTAAGACGGTCGCGGTCATCACAGACATGGACCAACCGCTCGGCTTTGAAATCGGGAACGCGAACGAAGTGAAAGAAGCGATTGAAGTCCTCTCAGGTAAAGAAGTCGAAGATTTGAAAACAATCGCGCTTACGATCGCTGGACATATGGCTGTCCTCGGTGAGTTCTATCCAACGTTTGAAGAAGCATATGCCGACCTTGAGAAGCGCATTGCAGATGGACACGCCCTCGAAGTGTTCCGCAAGTTCGTCGAAGCACAAGGTGGCGACGCATCACTCGTCGATGATGTGACGAAATTACCACAAGCTTCATATGAGACGACATTCGTCGCAAAAGAAGCAGGTTATATCGAGTCGATCATCGCAGACGAAGTAGGTGTTGCGGCGATGCTTCTCGGTGCAGGACGCGCGACAAAAGAAGACAAAATCGACTTTGCGGCAGGCATCACGCTTGAGAAAAAAGTCGGCGACCGTGTCGAGGTAGGCGATGTGATCGCGGTACTCCGTTCGAACATCGAAGACATGTCTTCAGCCATCGAGCGTTTAGACCATGCGTATACGATCGGTGCAACGAAACCAGAGGCCCGTCCACTCGTTCACGCGGTGATTCAATAAGGCAGAACGTCTGTTTCCACAAAAAAGTGGAGACAGACGTGTTTTTTTGATAAGATGGGTAATGTGAGTGTCAAACAGCAGGATACATATTATGAAAAAGGGGTTGCTTGAAACATGAAAAAAGGTTCTATGAAACTTGAAAATGGCGAAATGATTGAATTTGATTTATTCCACGGTGAAGCACCAATCACGGTCGAAAACTTCGAAAAACTTGCGAACAGCGGGTTTTACAACGGATTGACGTTCCACCGTGTCATCCCTGGTTTCGTCAGCCAAGGTGGTTGCCCACAAGGAACTGGAATGGGTGGCGCAGGCTATACGATTCCTTGTGAGACATCGACATCGTTCCCACACAAACACGAAGCGGGTTCACTCTCAATGGCCCACGCAGGTCGTGACACAGGGTCTTCACAGTTCTTCATCGTCCATGAGCCACAACCGCATTTGGATGGTGTCCATACGGTATTCGGTAAAGTGACATCTGGTCTTGAGCATGCCGTCAAACTTCGTCAAGGTACGAAGATGGCAGAAGTGAAGGTTTGGGACGAGAATTGATTTTTGCCTGAAGGGTATGGCACAATGAACCATGTCTCTCACGTGTTCACGTCGTGAAACTTGAATGACAAAAGGTGGTGAACCCAGCAATGCTGGTCAAATATAAACGTTCTTATGAAAAGACGGCGATGGGTCTACTCGCATTCTCATGCAGTGACAAATCTCCGCTAAGCTTGCTTGAACTCGTCCGATCGTATGACGAGGAGGAGTCGAAGTTCCTCTATTTGTGGAAAGTCGGTGAAGACTTCGTTGGTATCATTGGTATGGAGCAACAAGAAACGACAATGGTCATCGACCATATCGCCTTGTCGCCATCATTCCGTGGCGAGAAACGTTCTTACGAGCTTCTAGACGAGGTAAGAAACGTCCTTCCACTTGATTTGACGCTAACCGGTACAGGCAAGACGGGCGATTTATTGGATAAATGGAATCAATTAGTCGTCTGACGATAAAAACCCCTGCAATCACGACCCTGTGACTGCGGGGGTTTTGCATGTGGTTCAGGAATGGCTAGCGGAATTCCTCGCTCGTTGACGTTCGAGAAGGGCAGATTTCCGTTCCATAATCACTTCGCTCCGGTCACGGTGTAGATGTTTATGAACGAGTTCCTCGAACGCCAGGTCCGTCGATGGAAACGTCGATTTTAGGGATTCGACCGTCTCACGGACATCTGATTGCAATGGAAGCGTCGCGCGAAGCGGCCATTCCTCGAGTTGTGCGATGAAGGAGTCGACATCTAGACCGAGTTCATTCAAATAGGGAGAAGCGATGTCGATCTTTCGACGTAAGAGTCGCAAGCTCTTTTTTGCGCCGACCAAATTGTCGCGCCGGAGGTGATAGTGGATGACAGCATATTGGATGAGCGCTGCATAGCCGTGGTGACGGCGTCCGTCTGCCTGCCACGCCTCTTCTAATACCTCATGACATTCGAAATAATCGGCATGACATTCAAAAAGCAACGTATAATGAATAAAAGGGGTCATGAATCAATTTTCTCCTTTCGTGTCCACGGTGTTATAAAACATGTTATACTAAAGCGCAAAAATGTAAAATGGCAGGTGTCTCTATGGAAGCCTATAACGTTAAAATTGATACGTTCGAAGGTCCACTCGACCTGTTGCTCCATTTGATTGGAAAAATGGAGATTGATATCGTCGACATTTCCGTGGCAGAAGTCACTGACCAGTATGTCGGCTATATTCGCACGATGCAAAAATTTGAACTCGATGTGGCCAGTGAATACTTGGTCATGGCGGCGACGTTGCTCCAATTGAAGAGCAAACAATTGTTACCGCCAGTTTCGGTCGAGGATGAAGAGGTTCCAGACTTCAGTGAGGAACCGACGCGTGAAGGTCTCATTCGTCAATTGATTGAATACAAAGCATATAAAGAAGCGGTCGTCTTCATGCGTGAACAAGAAGAACACCGGCTTGAATTGTATACGCGACCGGGTGAAGATTTGACGACTTATATGTCTGAAGAGGTGTCTAAGTATGACGGACCACTCAACTTCTCGGATCTTCTCCACGCCTATTCGAAGATGATTGAACGGAAACGTTGGAAAGAACGACGCAAAAAGACGATCAAGCGGGAAGAGCGTACGCTTGAAGAGCAGATGACGCGTCTTCATGAACACGTATCATCGACGAGACAAACGTCGTTTTTCGCCTTTTTTGTTGAGCAACCGAACGTCTCGGATCTCGTGGTAACGTTTATGGCGCTTCTTGAGCTGATCAAGCTACGGGTCGTCGTAACAAAACAACTCGACCAAGATATTCAAATCTCATTCATTGAACCATCAAAGAAAGGGGATGAAGCGGTTGCTGTCTTATGAGACGATTATTGAAGGATTGCTGTTCGTCGTCGGTGATGAAGGGATGGAAGTACGCGCGCTCGCCGAGACGCTCGATATCTCAGAAGCTGCGGCACGAGAACAGCTCAGTAAGCTAGAGACATCGTTCAAATCATCGAATCGGCCGTTTCAGCTCATGGAATCGGCAGGTGTCTACAAGCTCGTGACCGTTCCGGACGTCTCTCCGTACATTCAAAAATATGTCGGGACGATGGCTGAGCAGGCGCTCTCACGTGCAGCGATGGAGACGCTTGTTATCATCGCCTACAAACAGCCGGTCACACGAGCGGATATCGAAGAGATTCGCGGGGTCAAAGTCGAACGGGTCATCCATACGTTGTTATCGAAAGGATTGATCGAATCGGCTGGTCGTGCGAAGACGATTGGTCGTGCCAAGCTGTATCGTACGACAGAGCACTTCCTCGACCATTTCGGGTTCAACTCGCTCGAAGAATTGCCACCATTAACATTTGAGGATGAACTGACAGACGAAGGCGATTTGTTCTTCGGTCAGGAATCACCGAAGCAAGAAGAGAGATTGGAGAAGGATTAATCATATGGAACGTTTGCAAAAAGTAATCGCACAAGCGGGGGTCGCCTCGCGTCGGAAAGCGGAAGAAATGATTTTGGATGGTCGCGTCCGCGTGAACGGAAAAGTCGTCCGTGAACTCGGGACGAAAGTTGGACCGAAGTCAGAGATTGAAGTCGATGGCGTCAAAATCGAACAAGAAGAACATGTCTACTATTTGCTTTATAAACCGAGTGGCTACGTATCGACGGTCGATGACGACAAAGGACGTAAAGTCATCACAGACCTCGTCCCACCAGGAGCACGTGTATTCCCGGTCGGTCGTCTTGACTACAACACGACGGGTCTCATCATCTTGACGAACGATGGCGAGTTCTCGAACATGATGACACACCCGAAATATAAAATTCAAAAGCGTTATGTGGCAAAAGTGAAGAACATCCCATCTTACTTGGCCATCAAACAGCTTGAGTCTGGTGTCGAACTCGATGACGGATTCAAAACGGGAAGTGCGAAAGTGAAGATGAAGTCTGTAGACCAGAAGAAGAACACAGCCATCCTCGAAATCGTCATCTCGGAAGGTCACAATCGTCAAATCCGTCGGATGGTGGAAGCCATTGGTTCAGAGGTCATCAAACTGAAGCGTGAACAGTTCGGTTTCTTGACGCTCGACGGTCTGAACACGGGCGACTGGCGTGAACTTTCACACAAAGAAATCAGTAAGCTTCGGGAACTTGCGAACCCTACCGTTCCACCGAAACCACGAGGCAAAAAGAAGAAAAAATAACAACAAAAAATCGTCCTGAAATAGGATGATTTTTTTGATTGTGTAGATTGTGTGACAAAAAAATGAAAAAAGTCTGTTAATGTGCGTTTTTAATGTTTTTTCAGTACAATAGCAACTGAAGGATGGTGTGAAAACGATGACAAAAGATCAACAAAAAGACGACCGGATGGAACAAGCGGTCGCAAAAAAGAAAAAGAGGTCATTTTGGCGGATGATGATCATGACGGTCGTTCTCTTCGCGGGAGCGGTTACGATTATGCAAACATTCGACCAAGCGGGTAACGATGGACGCATCGAGGCGGGCGACGAGGCACCGAACTTCAAGCTCGTCACACTCGACGGTTCGACCTTGTATGAGCGAGATAACTACGAAGGGAAAGGGATGCTCTTGAATTTCTGGGGTACGTTCTGTGAACCGTGTAAGAAAGAGATGCCGGTCGTACAAGAAAACTATGCGACACTTCAAGACATGGGTGTCGATTTTTGGGCCGTGAACGTCGGAGAGACACCGCTTCGTGTCGATAATTTCATCAACGACCTTGGTGTCGGGCTCGACTATCCGATTTTGATGGATACCCAGAGCGAAGTCGAAGGAGCGTATGGCATTTATAACCTACCCGTCACATTCGTCATCGATGGTGAAGGGAACGTAATTGAAAAGTATGAAGGTGAACTCACGAAAGAGAAATTGATGGAGCTAGCCGAGAAGTCATTGTAAGCGAACGGGGGACGCACAGATGCTAGATATGAAATACGAAGGCGCTGATTTACGGTCGAAGCGTCGTCCGAAATCGATCATTGACCGTGTGTGGAACTTCTTTGCATCGGTCAAAGTGGGGTTGTGGTTAATTGCATTGATTATTGTCGGTTCGGCAATCGGAACAATCTTTCCTCAAGAGATGTACATCCCACAACAATTACCGCCTGAACAATATTATATGGAGGAGTATGGAACACCGGGTTCTATTTATTACGCCCTCGGATTCCATAACCTATACACATCGTGGTGGTACATCGGTCTGATTGTCATGTTGACGCTCTCACTCGTCGTCGTGTCGATTGACCGTGGGGTTCCGCTCTATAAGGCGCTTAAAAAACAACCGGTCAGACGGACAGAACGTTTTATGAAGGGGCAACGTCTCTTCGGACAAGGTGATGGGACGGAGGCTCAAATTGATGAGATCGCAGTCGCACTTAAAAAGAAACGATATACCGTCAAACGGGACGGCGATGCTCTGTTAGCAGAGAAACACCGGTTTGGTCGTTGGGGTCCGTACGTCAACCACCTCGGACTTGTCATCTTCTTCCTAGGGGCGATGCTGCGAGTGTTCCCTGCATTCCATACGGATACGCTCGAATGGGTGCGTGAAGGCGACACGGTGTCGCTAGAGGCGACTGACGGCGAGTACTACTTACGGAACGACCAGTTCATTCTTGAAATGTACGACCCTGAGAACAATGAAGAGGACGCGAAGTTCGCGGCCGCCATTGAAAAAGCAGGAGCCGTTCCTAAAAATTATGAGACAGAGTTGACGTTATTCAAAAAGACGGGAACGAACGAGGACGGATCGCCGCAACTCGAGCAAGTCGATGTCGGTTCGACGAAAGTCAACCACCCGTTTAAGTTCGATAAATTTGAAGTGTATCAGGAACAATATTCAAGTCGTCCAGAGTTCTTATCGATGTCGTTCATGTTGGCAGATAAAGAAACCGGCGACGAATATGGTCCGTTCAAAGTTGATTTGGAGAATCCGGAAAAGTCTTATGAGCTCGATGGGGTCACCGTCACGTTGAAAGATTTGTATCCAGACTTTGAAGTGAAAGATGGACAACCGAATACGAAATCACCACGTGCACTGAATCCTGCCTTCTTCTTCAACGTTGAATCACCTGAAGGAGAAACGGAGTCGAATTTAATCGGCATTCGTCTGAATGTCGCTGATGAAGAGAACCGCTACGATGTCCAGTTTGCAGGTACAGAGATGGCGAGCACGAGTGGTTTACGTGTGAAGAGTGACTCCACCTATCCGATTTTGATCGTCGGTGCCACGATCTTTATGATCGGTATTGCGATGGGCATGTACTGGCCACACCGTCGCGTTTGGATCCGTCGTCATGAAGAGGGCGTGCTTGTAGCCGGTTTTACGAATAAAAACCCGTCCTCGCTCCGTCGTGAAGTGTCGCCGCTATTAGAACAAACTGGCTTACCGATGTGGGAAGACCAGGCGAGATTCACAGAGAAGTCGGAGAACGAGTCAACAGATGAAAGAGGGGAATCTTGATGGAATGGATTGAATGGAGCAGCCGAATGCTGTTTATCGCGTTCTTCCTGTACGCAATCTCGACGGTTCTCTTTACGATTGCCGTCAGTGGTATGCGTAAAGATCGAAACGTCAACCGTGTTGCCTATGGGAAATACGCCTTTATCTTGGCAATCATCGGCTTTGTCGCTCAAATGACATATTTCTTTATGCGCTGGGCAGGTGTCGGCTATGCGCCGGTATCAAACTTGTACGAATATACGACGTTCTTCGGTATGATGATGGTACTTGGGTTCCTCGTCGTATATGGAATTTATAAAAATGATGTACTCGGCTTGTTCGCGATGCCGGTGGCGTTACTCGTCATCGCCTTCGCTTCAATGTTCTCGAGTGAGGTCGCACCGCTCATCCCGGCACTCAACAGTGTATGGCTGAAAATTCACGTTACGACGGCTGCGCTCGGACAAGGGATTTTGGCCATTAGTTTTGCATCGGGCCTCATTTTCTTATTGAACGAAACATCGATGAAAGAACAGTCTAAGTCACGGACGTGGCTCGAAGTGACGATGTTTGTCCTCATGTGCACGCTCGGCTTCATCATCGTCTCGATGTTATTCAAGGGGATTGGTGCCGGAGGTGTCGTCGAGTTCACGAACGACCGCGGTCAAGCGGAGACGTATGAATATTTCATGCCGATCTTGTTCGTCCCAGAAGGGGCACAACTCGTGTCTGGCGCGAGTGGCTTGTCACTCGAGCTCCCGAACTGGATCAATACACTCAAGTTGAACACGCTCATCTGGTCGGTCATCGGCGGAATTGTAATCTATGTGTTGCTCCGCTTTGTCATCTTGCGTAAACGCGTCGCTGAAGCGCTCCAACCCCTTGCAAAAAAAGTCGATCTCGACCTTGCTGATGAAATCAGCTATCGCTCGGTCGCGATTGGATTACCGGTCTTTATCCTTGGTGGTCTGATCTTTGCGATGATTTGGGCACAGATTGCCTGGAACCGTTTCTGGGGATGGGACCCGAAAGAAGTTTGGGCCCTCATCACGATGCTGATCTATATTTACTACTTGCATATGCGCATTCAGCGTGGCTGGACAGGAACGAAAGCGGCCTGGTTATGTGTCGGTGGATTTGCCATCATCATGTTCAACCTCGTCTTCGTCAACCTGGTCATTGCCGGTCTGCATTCGTATGCCTGACATAAAAGAAGTCACAATTGTGGCTTCTTTTTCATTTGGTCCATCAAATCATCGTTGTGAAGCGAAATAATAGAGTGGTATAGTTATGGCAGAGAGTGGAATGTTCACAATTGTGCAACATTCGCTACAACTCGTAATGGGTCTTAGGAGGGTTTCAGGTATGGCTGAGAAAACGAAGATTTTAGTAGTCGACGACGAGGAGAGAATTCGCCGACTTTTGAAAATGTACTTAGAACGTGAACAGTATGTGATTGAAGAAGCGGTCAATGGCGAAGAGGCGCTCGCGCTTGCCCTTGATAACGAATACGACGTGATCTTGCTTGATTTGATGATGCCAAAGATGGATGGGGTTGAAGTATGTACAGAACTCCGGAAGACGAAAGCGACTCCGGTCATCATGCTCACGGCGAAAGGTGAAGAAATCGACCGTGTCCAAGGATTCGAAGTCGGGGCGGATGATTATATCGTCAAGCCGTTCAGTCCGCGTGAAGTCGTGCTCCGTGTCAAAGCATTGCTTCGCCGCTCTGGTTCGACGAAGTTCATGCACACGAGTGAGAAGTCGAAGGATTTGATCGTCTTCCCACATCTGACAATCGATAATGATGCACACCGCGTCACGGTGGACGGCGAGGAAATCGCCCTCACACCAAAAGAATATGAGTTATTGTTCTTCCTCGCAAAACAGGTGGATAAAGTCTTTTCACGAGAGCAGTTGTTAAAAGAAGTATGGAACTACGAATTTTTCGGAGACCTTCGGACCGTCGATACGCATGTGAAACGTCTTCGTGAGAAATTGAATCGTGTCTCACCGGACGCGGCGCATATGATCACGACCGTATGGGGTGTCGGGTACAAGTTCGAAGCTGCCAGTGAATGATGATTCGTCGAAACAGCATCGTCACGAAACTGTGGCTGACGATTCTCGTTTTGGTCAGTGTCATCTTATTCATCGTCTCGGTGTTGATGCTTGAATTTTTTAATTCCTTTCATATCGACCAGGAACGAGGCCATCTTGCCAAGCTCGGTGGACAGGTCCAATCGGTTTTGTTGAATGAAGGTGACACGTCCCAGACGATTGATCAAATCATCGAAGTGTACGGGGCTAACTATATCTTAGAGAACGGGACGACCCGATCGAATTTTGGAAATCAAGTGGATGGTTTGATGGTGGAACTTGAACGACAGGATTGGGAAACCTATCAGGCGGTCGGTGAGACGGCCATCGGGAATTTCTCATCTTTTGACGACCAGGCCGCACTAGCGTATCGGACGACCTTCTCCTTATCGACAGGACAGTATACGCTCTACCTGCTCGAACCGCTCGATGCGATCTCGAGTGCGAACGCGGGAGCACGGACCATCATTCTTTGGACCGTCGCTTCGGCCATCATCGTCACGACCGTCTTCGCTTTCTTCTTGTCGACACGAATCACGGCACCGCTCCGAGCGATGCGGGATGCAGTCAATAAGACGGGAGAGGGGCAATTTGATTTGCGTTTGGAGACGAAGACACGGGATGAGATTGGAGAACTCGCTGCTTCTTTCAACGCAATGAGCAGTCAGCTTTCGAAGTATGTGAATGCCCTTGACCGGGAACGGCTGCAACTTGCGTCGATTCTTCGTTCGATGGCAGACGGTGTCATTACACTCGATCGTCATGCGAACGTGATTGTCACGAACCCGCAAGCGAGTCCATTACTTCAAGATGGGCAACCACATGAAGTCGTATTGTCTCTTTATGAGGAAGTGATGGAGGGGACGTCTGAAAAGACGATCGAAGTGAAACAGGATGAGCGGTACTATACACTGACAGTCACACCACTCGTCGGAGAAGACGATTTCGAGGGTGCTGTCGTTGTCATCCGGGATACGTCAGAAAGTCATCGACTCGATAAGATGCGGACCGATTTTGTGGCGAACATTAGCCATGAACTCCGGACACCGCTCGTGACGCTTCAAGGGTATTCAGAGGCAATCATCGATGGCATCACTGAGAGTGACGAGGCGACGAAAGAGTTCGCCTCCATCATCTATGATGAATCGCTCCGCTTGGCAAGACTCGTCAATGATTTGTTGGATTTGGCACGCATCGAATCGGGTAAAGAGACGATGCATTTCACTTCGTTTGATATCGGTGATTTCTTGCCCCGAGTCATGCGAAAGTTCAATCAGATGGCATCTGAAAAAGAGATTCGTTTACAGACCGACGCCCCGCACCGTCTCATCGAGGCGGATGGCGATCGTCTCGAGCAAGTGTTCACCAACTTGATTGGCAATGCTATCGCGCATACCGATTCTGGAGAAATTCGGATTGAGGCCACAGAAGAGACGGACGGGCTACGGATTCAGTTGACGGATACAGGTCATGGAATTCCAAAAGAGGATTTGCCGTTCGTTTTCGAGCGATTCTATAAAGCCGATAAAGCCCGGACCAGTGGTTCGAAGACAGGGACAGGCATCGGACTCGCGATCGTGAAGAATGTGGTCGATGCCCATCACGGAAAAGTGAGCGTATCGAGTACACTCGGGGTCGGAACCACCTTCGAGATTTACTTACCATTTGAACAACCACACAACTCGTAATGGTGACTCGCTTGAGTCACCATTTGTGGCATTTTAAGGGGGGAGTCGAATGAAACGTTATACACGAACGGGCGACAAGGGTGAAACATCATTAATCGGTAGTCGTGTCGAGAAATCCCATCCTCAGATTGAAGCGATGGGTCATCTCGATGAGTTGAATAGTCAGATTGGACTCGCCATCGCGCATCAAGAGGATGAGACGCTCCGAATACAGCTGACGAAGATTCAGCACGACTTGTTCGACCTCGGATCGGAGCTGATGTATGCTGAGGCACCGCCAAAAATGGTCGATTTGTCAATCGTGACGGAACTAGAACGATGGATGGATGAGTGGGAGGAGTCCTGTCCGGAACTTGTGCGCTTCATCCTTCCGGGCGGCAGCGTTGCCGCAGCTAGCTTACATGTGGCTCGTGCCGTCTGTCGACGGGTCGAGCGTGACTTAGCGGCTCTCGGAGTCGCAGACCGGCAATTGCCTTACTTTAACCGCTTGAGTGATTATTTATTTACGGTTGCCCGTTACGCGAACGTCGTGGCAGGGGTGCCGGATCAAGAATATGCGCGCGGCGCTGCCGTGTTTCAACCAAAACGAAAAAAGGAGTGATCGGCAGATGAAAGGAATCGAACAGTTCCAACATCAATTGCACTACTCGGTCTATCCGACCAAAAAATTTAAAACGACGACTTGTCTCGTGTCATTCGCCGCTCCATTATCGGCGGAGACGGTCGCAGATCGGGCATTGCTCCCGTTCATTATGGAGAAATCGACGGCAACGTATCCATCCATTGAGTTATTTCACACACCGCTAGAGGAGTTGTATGACACAAACTTATATGCTGGTGCATCTAAGATCGGAAAGGAGCACGTCATCCAATTCCAACTCGAAGTCGTCAACGATCATCTTGTCGGAGAAGACGTATTGAGTCAGGCAATCGAGTTACTCGAAGACGTTCTCCTTCGTCCGAACGCATACGATGGGGCGTTCCAGCCACTCATCGTCGAGCAGGAACGTCGATTGCAACGTCAGCGTATCGAATCGGTCTATGATGACAAAATGCGTTTCGCCCAACAGCGTCTACAAGAAATGCTCGGAGGAGAACTTGCGATTCCGTCACTCGGTACGCTTGAGCAACTCGACCATGTCACACCGAAATCATTGTATGAGGCATATCAATCGATGATTCAACATGACCGTGTGGACATCTATGTTGTCGGGGATGTCAATCGTGAGCAAGTCGAACAGGCTTTCAATCCATTGGAATCCCTTGGGACACGTCGACCACGCCTGTTACCAGAAGCGAGTCGAGGAGAGTTCAAGCGTTTGGAAGAACACCAAGACATTAAACAAAGCAAGCTCCATCTCGCTTATTCACTCAATGTCGACCCAAGAACGGAAGCGGCGATTCGCATGCAAGTCGTGAATGGATTGTTCGGAGGATTCCCTCACTCGAAACTGTTCATGAACGTGCGTGAAAAAGAGAGCCTGGCGTACTATGCCGCTTCCCAATATAGTTCCCTCAGTCGGAAGTTGTTCGTCTATGCCGGCATCGATGCGTCGAACCAGCAAAAAACCGAACAGATCATCGAAGAGCAATTGAACGCTTTACAAGCGGGCGAGTTTGAGGATGAGACGTTGCAACAGACGAAAGAGTTGTTGTTCCATCAACGTCGACAACTTGGAGACAGTCCACGTCAATTGATTGCTTGGATGAGTGGAGCAGACGTTCGTCCGTTCTCGTTAGACGAAGAGATGGCAATCATTGAAAACACGACACGAGATCATGTCGTTGCGCTTGCGAAAGAAATGGAACTCGAAGCGGTTTATTGCTTGAAAGGAGGAGAAGCATGAAATTAGACTTTCCTAACGTCGGAGAGACGTTACATCATCACGTTCTCGACAATGGCCTCTCCGTTTACTTGTTGAAAAAGACTGGATATGAAAAAACATTCGCGACGTTCACGACTAAATATGGATCGATTGACCGACGCTTCAAACTAGAAGACTGGATCGAGGTTCCTGATGGTATCGCACATTTCTTAGAACATAAGATGTTCGAGAAAGAAGATGGTGACGTCTTCCAACAATTCGGTCGTCAAGGAGCGTCAGCGAACGCTTTCACTTCCTTCATACGGACGGCTTATTTGTTCGGTGCCACGTCCAAGATTTCGGAAAACGTACAAACGCTACTTGATTTCGTCCAGACTCCTTATTTTACGAAAGAGTCGGTCGAGAAAGAGAAAGGCATCATCGGTCAAGAAATTCAAATGTATCAAGACAATCCGGGATGGCGCTTGTATTTTGGTTTAATTGAGGCGATGTACGAGACACATCCCGTCAAGATTGATATCGCAGGTACAATCGAATCGATTTCAAAGATCACGGCGGAAGACTTGTACACCTGTCATCAAGCGTTCTATCATCCGAGCAACATGGCATTGTTCGTCGTCGGGAACATCGAACCGGATGAGATGCTTGCGTTGATTCGAGATAACCAAGCAGGTAAATCTTTTGAGACACCACGATTGAGTGCTCGTGAGACAGTATATGAGCCGACCACGGTTCGTCTGTCAGAACGGGTCATCGAGATGGACGTCTCTGTACCGAAAGTCATGATTGGGTATAAGGATGTACCACAAGCTGGGGAAGCAGGTCTGAAGCAAGAATTGACAGTAGAATTGCTCATGCATGCGCTCTTCGACACGACAGCTCCTCTTTATACAGAACTTTATGCTGAAGGATTGATTGACGATGCCTTCTCGTTTGACTATACGTCAGAGGAAACGTTTGCCTTTGCCGCCTTGTCGATGGAGACGTCGGAAGTAGATGCGTTTGTCGCCCGTGTGACGGAGGCGTTAGAACGTCCACTTCAGTTGAGTCAAGAGACGCTCGACCGGAAGAAACGCATGATGCAAGGGCAGTTCTTGAAAGCATTGAACTCACCGGAATTCATCGCAAATCAGTTCTCTCGATATGCACTCAATGATGGGAATTTGTTTGAAATCCCGACTTTGATTGATGCCATCACACTCGACGAACTATACGAAGCATACGAGCGCTTGTTCCGCCATGAACAACGAACGGTATGCATCGTCAAAAAACGATGAAGACATTGATTGTTGGAGCGAGCGGTACCATCGGACGTGCCGTCTCGCTCGCTTTTCGTGAAGATGAACTGATTTTGCATGCGAACGAGAGTAGTGAAAAACTCCGTCATTTGATAGATGAAGAGAATCTTTCGGCAGAAATTCTCCCTTGTGACCTAACAGACCGTGACGCTGTTGAGTCGTGGGTGCAGGATATGCTGGACATCGACCGAATTGTATATGTGGCCGGACATGCGCTCCATGGTCTCGTCGTCGACCAGTCGATGGATGAGCTCGACCGGCTGTACGATGTACATGTTCGGGCAATGATCCGACTCATCCAGTCCGTCGTTGCAAGGAAGCCTTACGATCATCACGTGGATATCGTGATTGTCTCGAGTGTATGGGGAGAGGTCGGTGCGGCGGCTGAGGTGTTTTATTCAACCGTCAAAGCGGCACAGCTCGGCTTCGTCAAGGCGTTCGCACGAGAAGCCGGACCGTTCAATGTTCGAGTCAATGCGGTGACCCCGGGGTGGATTGATACGCCAATGAATGATACGGTAGAAGAGTCGAAACAATCCGTGATCGATGACATTCCACTTGGACGTCTCGGAGCGGCAGAGGACGTGGCCAACACGATTCGTTTCTTGTGCTCACCGGACGCCTCGTATATGACGGGCACGGTGATACGCGTCGACGGCGGTTGGCAATGATCCGATCCATGTAAATAAACCTGTTCTTTTCAATTCTTCTAAAATAATTTAAAATAGGCAAGGTAGCGAACTCGCTCGAAAGGATGGTTGGGGATGGAACATAAATTCGAAGAGTGGTATCTCGAATATGAATTGTGTCAGAATCGACCGGGTATCCTCGGAGACATCGCATCTCTCATGGGGATGCTTCAAATCTCCATCGTCACCATCAATGGGGTCGATTTGCAGCGACGGGGAATGTTGCTCAAAGCACCTGCCGCCGATCATGTGCATCGACTCGAGCATATTTTAAAGCGGATGGAAGCTATTGCCGTCATCAAGTTGCGCCGTCCGAAGTTACGAGACCGGATTGCAATCCGTCACGGTCGTTATATCGACCATGATAGTGATGACAAAAAAACGTTTCGCTTCGTCCGTGAAGATTTGGGCATTCTCGTCGATTTCGTTGCGGAACTGATGAAGGAAGAACGCCATTTGTTAATCGGTGTTCGTGGAAATCCACGCGTCGGAAAGACGGAGTCCATCGTAGCAGCGAGTGTGTGTGCGAACAAACGATGGTTGTTTCTTTCCTCGACACTGATGAAACAGACCGTTCGGACCTCATTATTTGAAGAGGAACGGGAAGGCGATCACGTATACATAATCGATGGTGCCGTCTCTACCCGAACGATGGATGAACGACATCGCCAGCTCATTCGTGAAGTCATGCGGTTGCCGGCCGTGAAAGTCATCGAACACCCTGACCTGTACGTCCGAAACACCGATTGCGTGTATGAAGACTTTGATTATATTATTGAATTGAGAAACAATCCGGATGAGACGATCATCATCCCACAAGAAACGCATCGTGAGTCAGAATGGTTTGAATAATTATGTGAATGGAAGGTGTGGACCCCTGTGACAGAACTAGGGACTTTTTTGAAACAAAAGCGTGAGGAGAGCGGATTGACGCTCGACCAAATCCAGCAGACGACGAAGATTCAAAAGCGCTATATCATCGCAATCGAGGAAGGTGATTACAAAAATCTCCCTGGCTCTTTTTATGCACGGGCGTTCATTAAGACGTATGCGGAGTCGCTCGGCCTAGATGTGGATGAATTATACGAGACATATGCAAAAGATTTACCGGTCATCGAGGCACAGCCGTCTGTTCAACTCTCTCGGAAGAAAACGTATTCGAAGGCTTCCGAGTCGACAAGTCGGGTCTCGAGATGGGTTCCGAAAGTTCTCCTCGTTCTCACGGTCTTCTTGCTCATCACCGCGATTTATTTCGCAGTGAGAAGCATCGACTTCGGTGGTCAGGATGCAAGTCCTGCCGAACCGCCAAGTTCTGGTGTCACAGTCGACCAGAATGAGGATGTCCCGGCTGATGAACCGGTCGAGGAGGAACCGACTGAAGAGGAGCCGACCGAAGAAGAACCGCCAGCGGAATCTGGTCCGATTGCGGTGAAGGAGTCGAATGGGGCAGATATCACTTATGAACTCGCGACGAACGAGAAACTGTCGACCGAGATTTATGTGAAGGAGTCACCTGCCTCTTACGTGGGTGTTCGTGATACGTCGTTAGAAGGAGCCTTTCTCGCACCGGAATATCCGAACCAGTCGAAACAGAATCCGATTGTCATTGAAGATGCCGAGACGGACACATTGCGTATTCGAATCGGACTCATCGCAGGCGTTGAGAAAATCGTCGTCAACGGTCGTGAGCTCGAGCTTCAAGAGTCTCCGGTCACACAAAATATTTTTGTAAAGAGAGTCGACGCCGAATAAGTCGACTCTCCTTCTAAGAGGAGGCGTTCTATATGAACCTACCTAACCGATTGACGATGCTACGCGTGGTCTTGATCCCCGTATTCGTCGTCTTACTCGCTGTTGATTTTGATTGGGGAAACATCGCTTTTTTAGGCGCTGATATCCCGATGCACCAATTTATCGCTGGTGTGATTTTTACGATTGCGGCCATTACAGACTGGTTAGACGGACATTTGGCCCGTAAGCATAACTTAGTCACGAACTTTGGTAAATTTATGGACCCGCTCGCAGATAAACTGCTCGTCACGGCGGCCCTTGTGTTGCTCGTTGAGATGGATCTCGTCGCGGCGTGGGTCGTCGTCGTGATTCTATCACGTGAATTTGCGGTTACAGGCTTACGTCTCGTCGCTGCCGATGAAGGAATTGTCGTCGCGGCCGGGAAATCTGGAAAAGCGAAGACGTGGGTGCAGCTCTTTGCCATCATCTTCTTACTGTTCGGTAACCCGATCTTTAGCTATGTCGGGATCCCGTTTGGCGAATGGGCGATGTGGTTGGCGCTCGTACTTACAATTTACTCAGGTGCCGAATATTTCGCACAAAACTATAAGATTATTGTGAAGTCGATGTAAGTCGACAGAGACGAGTTGGTTGATCTAGCTCGTCTTTTTTTTGAAGTTGAGGAGGAAATGAGATGAAACGAGCCGAAATCATTGCGGTAGGAAGCGAGTTGCTCTTAGGGGAAATCGTCAATACGAATGCGAGTTACATATCAGAACAACTGTCGAAGTACGGTGTGCCGGTCTTGTATCATCAAGTTGTCGGGGATAACGCGGTACGAATGCGAGAGACGTTTGAAATCGCCCGTCGTCGTTCCGACTTTGTCATCGTCACGGGTGGACTCGGTCCGACGGCGGATGATGTCACAAAGACAGTCCTTTCCGACTTACTAGACCGTCCGATCGTTCGGGATGAGGAAGCGTATGAGACGATTCAACGATTCCTCGTGTCACGAAATCGATTGATGAATGATGGGGACGCTCGCCAAGCCGACGTGCTCAGCGGAGCAGACGTATTACCAAATCCGGTCGGGCTTGCCCCGGGCATGTGGATTGCCGGAGACACGACGTGGTTGCTTTTACCGGGTGTGCCACGTGAGATGAAAGCATTGGTCGAGGCGGCGTTTCCTAAGAAACTATCAGGAGCGACGCTCGTCTCAGAATCATTACGGTTTTATGAGATTGGAGAATCCGCTCTCGATGATGCCGTGAAGGACTTATTGGATGGTTCGAATCCGACCGTTGCCCCCTACGCCGAGACGGGAGAGGCAAGACTTCGGATCAGTGCCCGAGCGACGGACGAGGTGACCGCGCGTCAGATGATTGAAGAAGTGAAGACTGAAATCCTGAAACGGGTCGGTTCGTACTACTTTGGCTCTGACGATGAGACGATTGCATCACACCTTGTCCAATCATTGTCTAGATTGAATCGTACGTTCGCTGTGGCTGAGTCGTTGACCGGCGGCGAGGTACAATCGATGATTACATCAACACCTGGCGCTTCAGTCGTCTTTCTAGGTGGAGTCGTGACCTATTCGGATGAGCTAAAAAATAGGTATTTAGGGGTCTCGCTTGATACAATTGAACAGCACTCAGTCGTCTCAAAAGAAGTTGCCTATGAGATGGTGGACGGATTGTCAAAGACCACCCATGCCGACTATGCCCTCTCTTTCACGGGAGAGGCAGGACCGACATCGAATTCGGGTCGTCCGATCGGTACGGTCTATATCGGAGTGAAGACACCAAACGGAATAGAGGTCATCGAGCGGACGTATCCCCATCAAGAACGGAATATCATCCGCATGCGAGCCGCGAAGGACGGATTATGGGCTCTCATTCAACGAATCAAAAAAGGCGAATAAATGTTCGTAAAAAACTTGTGTATCGTACAGTGTTCACGTATAATAAGAGTATCAATTAAAGGAGGCTCATTTATCTATGAGTGATCGTAAACAAGCGTTAGAAATGGCATTACGCCAGATTGAAAAACAATTCGGTAAAGGCTCAATCATGCGCCTTGGTGAAAATACAGACCAACAAGTATCGGTCATCCCTTCAGGGTCAATCGCCCTCGACGTCGCGCTCGGTGCGGGTGGATATCCACGTGGTCGTGTCATCGAAGTATACGGACCAGAATCTTCAGGTAAGACGACGGTTGCCCTTCATGCGATTGCAGAAGTCCAAAAGCGTGGCGGTCAAGCAGCATTCGTTGATGCCGAGCACGCACTCGATCCGAAGTATGCTAAAAATCTTGGGGTCAACATCGATGAGTTGCTCCTTTCACAGCCGGATACTGGGGAGCAAGCGCTCGAAATCGCTGAAGCGCTCGTTCGCTCGGGAGCAGTTGATATCCTCGTCGTCGACTCGGTTGCGGCACTCGTACCGAAAGCCGAAATCGAAGGGGAAATGGGAGACTCGCACGTCGGTCTTCAAGCTCGTTTGATGTCTCAAGCACTTCGTAAGTTGTCTGGTGCGACGAACAAGTCGAAAACGATTGTCATCTTCATCAACCAAATCCGTGAGAAGATCGGGATCATGTTCGGTAACCCGGAAACGACTCCAGGGGGCCGTGCCTTGAAATTCTACTCTTCTGTACGTCTTGAAGTTCGTCGTGCGGAGACGCTCAAACAAGGTCAAGATATGGTCGGGAACCGTACGAAGATCAAGATTGTAAAAAACAAGATTGCACCTCCGTTCAAAACAGCGGAAGTTGATATTATGTATGGTGAGGGGATCTCGCGTGAAGGGGAACTCATCGATATCGGTGCAGACCTCGACATCGTTCAAAAGAGCGGAGCTTGGTACTCGTTCAATGAAGAACGTCTTGGTCAAGGCCGTGAAAACGCCAAGCAATACATGAAAGAAAATCCAGCAATCGCAGCTGAGGTCGAACAACAGATTCGAGATCACTACGGATTGAATGGAGAAAAAACGGTCACGGTCGAAGGCGAAGACGACGAAGTCCTCTCACTTCTCGATGACGAATAAGCACATCGTCTCACTCGAATTCTTTCGAGTGAGATTTTTTTAGTATAATTTTTTAGGCAATTGGTAGTTCTATCCTGTCCGTGCATTGCATTCTCCCTATTAAATAAGTACAATAAAGTTATGCGCGGGCTTGCCCGTGTATCTCACTTATTAAAAAAATAAAATAACCTTGCGAAAGGGAGGTGAACATGATGGAATGGCTATACTGGCTTATTCTGATCCTCCTTTTGCCGATAGCTTTTGTTGCAGGTTTTTTTGTGCGTAAATCGATCGCCGAAGCGAAGATTCAAGGTGCCGAGACGGAAGCGACTAAGATTGTAGAGCAAGCAAAACAACAATCGGAAGCGATGCAAAAAGAAGCACGGCTTGAAGTAAAAGAAGAGATGATTCAACTTCGTAATGAGACGGAACAAGAATTGCGTGAACGTCGCGAAGAACAGAAAGTGAAAGAGAATCGCCTCGTTCAAAAGGAAGAGCTTCTTGACCGCAAAGCAGACATGCTCGAGCGGAAAGAAGACTCGCTAGATGAACAGGAACGAGGACTCGAAAAACGCAAGCGTGAAGCAGAAATGCTCGAAAGCAAAGTGGAGGAGTTATACGAAGAGGCACGCCGAGAACTTGTACGCGTGGCATCCCTCTCGAAAGATGAAGCACGTACCATCATCATGGACGAAGCGAAGCAGGAAGCGCTTCACGATGCTGCTCTCCTTCAAAAAGAAATCGAGCAAAAAGCAAAACAAGAAGCGGATAAAAAAGCGAAACACCTCTTATCTCTCACGATGCAACGATATGCAGCTGAACATGTCGCCGAGACGACGGTATCCGTTGTCAACTTACCGAGTGATGAGATGAAGGGTCGTATCATCGGGCGCGAAGGACGTAACATCCGGACGCTCGAAACGTTGACTGGGATTGACCTCATCATCGATGACACACCAGAAGCCGTCATCTTGTCAGGGTTCGACCCGGTTCGTCGTGAAATCGCGAAGATGACGCTTGAAAAACTCGTTCAAGACGGTCGGATTCACCCCGCTCGAATTGAAGAAATGGTAGAGAAGTCTCGCCGTGAAGTGGATGAACGCATTCGTGAATACGGGGAGGAAGCTACGTTTGAAGCCGGAATTCACGGACTCCATCCAGACCTTGTCAAGACGCTCGGTCGCATGCGTTATCGTACGAGTTATGGTCAGAACGTCTTGTCTCACTCGGTTGAGGTGGCACATCTTGCCGGGATGATGGCAGCCGAACTTGGTGAAGATGTTACGCTCGCGAAACGGGCAGGACTCTTACACGATATCGGGAAAGCAATCGACCACGAAGTCGAAGGTAGTCACGTTGAAATCGGTGTAGAACTCGCGACGAAATACAAAGAACATCCGGTCGTCATCAATTCGATCGCTTCCCACCACGGGGACGTCGAGGCGACATCGACGATTGCTGTACTTGTGGCAGCGGCTGATGCCTTGTCAGCAGCGCGTCCTGGAGCTCGCCAAGAGACACTTGAAAGCTACATCCGTCGTCTTGAGCGACTCGAATCAATCTGTGAGTCGTTCGAAGGTGTCGAGAAATCGTATGCGATTCAAGCAGGACGTGAAGTTCGGATTATCGTTCGCCCTGATGTCGTTGACGATGTCGTCGCCGGTAAGATGGCACGTGATATTTGTAAGCGAATCGAGGACGAACTCGATTATCCTGGACAAATCAAAGTGACGGTCATTCGTGAAACACGTTCCGTCGATTATGCGAAGTAAACGAAGCGGAGAATTTCTCCGCTTTTTCTGTTTGAGGGAGGACTTTATATGAAAATTTTATTTATCGGTGATGTGGTCGGGAAACCAGGTCGTGATATATTGACGAAACAAATCGGACGCTTGAAAGACAAATACAACCCGACGTTCATGCTCGTCAACGGTGAGAATGCAGCAAATGGACGTGGTCTTACGAAAAAGATTTACCAACAGTTTTTGGAGCTCGGCTTTCATGGGGTAACGATGGGAAACCACACGTGGGACAACCGTGACATCTTTGATTGGATCGACGACGCCGACCGGATCGTCCGTCCGGCCAACTATCCGGACGGGACACCTGGGGTTGGCATGATGAAGTTGAAACAAAATGGGAAGAAATTGGCCGTGATCAATGTCATGGGAAATGTCTTCTTGCCGTCGCTTGACTGTCCGTTCCGTACCGTCGACCGTCTCGTCGAAGAAGTGCGCGATGAGGTCGATGCGATTTTTGTGGATGTCCATGCTGAGGCGACAAGCGAGAAAATCGCTATGGGCTATCATCTCGACGGTCGCGCTCAAGCCGTTGTCGGGACACATACACACGTGCAGACAGCGGACGAGCGTGTCCTATCGAACGGCACGGCCTACATTACCGACGTCGGCATGACCGGTCCACTAGACGGGGTACTCGGAATGGATGCTTCGACTGTTTTAAAAAAATTTATGACACAACTCCCAGTTCGGTTTGAAGTTGCCGAGGGACGGGAACAACTTAATGGAGTTTTCATTACAATCGATGATCAGACGAAACGAGCGACAAAAATCGAACGAATACACCTAGATGATCAGACCGTCTGGTTTGATTGAACAACCTACCCGAGGGGGAAACAAGAATGGACGTACTCAAAGTTTCGGCAAAATCGAACCCTAACTCCGTTGCGGGTGCTTTAGCGGGTGTGCTACGTGAAAAAGGAACGTGTGAGATACAGGCGATCGGGGCAGGGGCACTGAATCAGTCCATCAAAGCCGTCGCGATTGCCCGAGGCTTCGTCGCGCCAAGCGGTCTCGATTTGATTTGCATTCCGGCCTTTACTGATATTATGATTGACGGAGAGGAACGTACTGCCATCAAGCTCATCATTGAGCCGCGATGAGCGGTCGGGACATAGGTCCTATTCTTGTGAAGAGGAGCCATCGGCGCGGATGGCTCCTCTTTTTTGTGTAAATCGGACGTTCTATCTTCTCAGTTTCGTCATTTTATGACAAGATGATAAAGAACGTATCGTTCGATCATTAGAGACAAGAGGGGGACGTTTTCAATGGAACAACTTGTGTCAACTAAAGAGACGGAATCAACGACACCAGTAATGAAAGCGATTCAAAAACACACGGCCGGGTTTGGGGCAAAACTGGTCGACGTACCAGTTCCGACACCAGGACCTGGAGAAGTACTCATTCAAGTCAAAGCGACATCGATTTGCGGGACCGATGTCCACATCTATGAGTGGGATGAATGGTCACAGAGCCGCGTCAAACCACCATACGTATTCGGTCATGAATTTTCGGGGGAAGTCGTGGCGCTCGGAGAAGGGACGAAGCGGATCAAAGTTGGACAGACGGTGTCTGCTGAAACGCATATCGTCTGTCATCAGTGTAAACAATGTTTGCGCGGGCAGTACCACATCTGTAAGAACACAAAAATCATCGGGGTGGACACGCAAGGCTGCTTCGCAGAATACGTCGTCATGCCCGAAGAGAACTTATGGGTGAACCCGGAGTCGATGCCAGCGAAACTGGCATCGATTCAAGAACCGCTCGGGAATGCGGTGCACACGGTGTTGGCGAGTGATGTGTCAGCTAAATCGGTCGCCATCGTCGGTTGTGGCCCAATCGGACTCATGGCGGTCGGTGTCGCCAAAGCAGCAGGGGCGAGTCGTGTCTATGCGATTGACGTCAATCCATATCGCTTACAACTTGCCGAAAAGATGGGGGCCGATGTCGTCATCAACAGTTTAGAGGAGAATCCGCTCGAATTGATTGAACGTGAGACCGACGGGGACGGAATCGATGTCGTCTGCGAGATGAGCGGTCATCCGATTGCCATCGATCAAGCGTTTAAGATGGTCACGGCAGGCGGGGACGTCAACGTCTTGTCACTCCCGGCCCGTCCGGTCGCCATCGATCTCACACGGGACGTCGTCTTTAAAGGGGTCCGCGTCCAAGGGATCACAGGACGTAAGATGTATGAGACGTGGGGCCAGGTCTCGACGATGCTCGCGACGGGTCAGCTGAACGTCGAACCGATCATCACACACGTCTTCAAGCTCGAGGAGTTCGAAAAAGGATTCGAACTCATGCGGGCAGGGAAATGTGGGAAGGTCGTCTTAATACCATAAAGGGGGAAACAACATGGCATTTGAACATATTACAGAAGCAATCAACGAGATGAAAGAACAAGGGACGTTCCGTAAGCTCGTCCCACTCGAATCAGCACAAGGGAATGAAGTGACAATCGATGGAAAGTCACTCGTCCAACTGTCGTCAAATAACTATCTCGGACTTGCGAACCACCCGCGCTTGAAACAGGCAGCCATTGAAGCGGTCGAGCAATACGGCGCAGGAACGGGATCAGTCCGTACGATTGCCGGAACGTTCGAGATGCATGAAGCATTTGAGCGCGAACTCGCGGAGTTCAAACATACGGAGGCCTCACTCGTCTTCCAATCAGGATTCGCGACGAACCTCGGGGTATTGTCTGCACTGCTTGGACCGGAGGATGTCGTCATCAGTGACGCCCTCAACCATGCGTCAATCATCGATGGGATTCGCCTCACGAAAGCGGCTCGACGTATCTATAAACACGTCGACCTCGAAGACTTGGAGAAGGCGTTGAAAGAGACACAAGATTATCGCACACGTCTTGTCGTGACGGACGGTGTGTTCTCGATGGACGGGAACATCGCACCGCTTCCGGCCATCGTCGAACTCGCCGAGAAGTATGACGCTGCGGTCATGGTCGATGATGCTCACGCATCTGGCGTTCTCGGGAAGAACGGTCGCGGAACGGTCAACCACTTCGGTTTGGACGGTCGTGTCGCGCTTCAGGTCGGGACGCTCTCAAAAGCGATCGGTGTCCTCGGTGGCTATGTCGCCTGTTCACAAGATATTCGGGATTACTTGATCCACAAAGGTCGCCCGTTCCTCTTCTCGACATCACATCCACCGGCAGTCGTGGCGGCGAACCGTGAAGCGATCCGTGTGATGAAAGAGGAAGAAGAACTGTTCGACAAGCTATGGGCGAACACCGAGTTCTTCAAAAACGGTTTACGTGACCTTGGTTTCGATATCGGACATGCGACGACACCGATCACACCGGTCATGCTCGGCGAAGAGACGCTTGCGCATACATTCTCTGACAAGTTGAAAGAGCATGGTGTATTCGCACAGAGTATCGCTTTCCCGACGGTCGAACGCGGGAAAGCCCGTATCCGGACCATCGTCACAGCGGAACATACACGAGATGACCTCGAACGGGCACTCGAAGCGTTTAAAACGGTCGCGGAAGAGTTGAATGTGACACTACAAGCATAAATGAGAACTGCAGACGATCTGTCTGCAGTTTTTTGGTGGATTTGTATATGAAATCGAGTATATTCAGATAGGGCACAAATGAAGTAAATCGAAATATAGCGTATTTCTTAATATTTCAATTACCGTATTTTGATTGAATCAGTACATATTAGAAAAGAGGAAAGGCTATGTTTCAGCAAGGGATCTTTCAAGTGGGAATGGTATTAGATCGAGAGACGTTTTCGATCCTGACGAGTTCACCACCATTCATAATAAATGTGATATTTAGTGTCCTGATTTTGATTGGCGTCTTGTACTTTCGGATTGAGAGTTGGAAAGGGAAATTGTGGAACGTTGTACTGATGTGTTACGCGCTCTTATTCATCTTTGTCTATATAGGAGCCTGGTTTATGAGGCTGAAATACAACCTTACACCGAGTTTCAACGAGTCGTTCGCCCTCGAACCCTTTCCTGGATGGAAGATTTTTTTCAATGGATTGAGAACGGTATAGAAGAACCGAATTTGACAGCAAATGCGATTGCGTTTGGTGCGTTGCTGTTCTACTTCAGAAAGTTCAAGGGTAAATATACGTGGATATTAAGGCTTTTCGCAGTGATTCCTGTCAGCTTATTTTTCATCATATATATTCCGAAAGTCTTTAGTTGGTTATTGCAATAAAAAGAAGCAAGGCGCAATGCCTTGCTTAAATCATGATTATTCCTCTAAATCCTCGAGCGGCATAATAAGAATCTGCACCATTGTGGTAGACGAAGATGTGATCATAGCGACGGTCGCAGAACAGGGCGCCACCTTTTTGACGAATGGTGTCCGGTGTCTGAATCCAACTTGACGTCTTCAAATCGAATGCACCGAGCGTTTGTAAGTGTCGGTATGTTTCTTCATCGAGAAGGGTTATGCCCATCTGTTCAGATAGGGCGACCGCGCTTCCGGCAGGCTTATTCTTTTTACGTGCCTCAAGAGCTGGTTCGTCATAACAGAGACTTCGTCGACCACTCGGACTCTCAACTGAACAGTCGCAAAAAGCGAGGTCTCCGTTAGGGAGACGAATCACGTCTGGTTCTCCGCCGGTCTCTTCCATCAATGCGAGGGTGGTCAACTTATCCTGATCAATTTGAATTCGCTCCAATATGTCTGACCAGACGACGTCAGAATGAAGTTCAACGTTTTCAGTGAAACGAGACTCTAAGGTATTTAGTAACTCGATGGTTTCTTCCTGTGAAAGTTTCGACATGGAAATCACTCCGATCATTTGTTTCTTTTAGTATACGATATGAATCGCTACAGGTTGTCTTTTCAATTGTGAGAATGGAGAATCTACCAGTTAGAAAATCATTTAAATAAGGCGCCCTTTCTTAGAGAAGGCGCCTCTTGTTTATACAGATGATACGGTCAACATAGACTGTTCAGTCAATCGTCCGATCCAAATCAACGGAAGAGTCAAAAGTGCTCCGAGAAGGTAAACCGAATCAATTGGTAGTCCATCCGCAAGAAGACCGAACAGCAAACTCCCTACACTGAATGCGAGGGCGTATCCCGTTTGTTGCACACTATATACATAGGGAAGTCGCGCAGTCGGGATCTGTTCTTGAATGACGGTATTCGCCTGGATGATCCGCATTTGTGTGGCTGCCCCTTGAATCACTAACGCCAAAATCGCAAACGCGAGATGCTCGGTCACGCCGAACAACAGAGCGGCAACAATGGATAAGACGGCAGTCGACGGTAGCGAGGGTGCTCGACGAGACCGATAAAGATAAGCACTCGCCGCGATCATACTAATCAAAAATGATGCGTTAAGCGTTCCCCACCAGCCTGTATCGACTTGCAAATGTCGCTCGAGATAGACGAGAAGCAACGCTGAAATCCAAAGCGTGCTGACAAATGATTCATACGTCACAAACCAAGTCACACGACGAGCGAATGGTGACGTTCTTACATAAGTAAGACTATCGCGTAAGGTAATCGATTCCTCCGTTCCATCATCGACGATGTCTTCCGTAAGCGATTGATAGAAGTAAATCGTCACAACCGTTGAAAGGCTGAAGAGAACGAGTGAAACGATTAATGCAAAGGCGCTAGACGAGAGAGAGACGAGCATCGTCCCGAGCGGCCACATCGCGAGTTGGATGAACTGATTGGAACCTTGAACTAGGCTGTTCGCTTGTTGACGATTCGTCGCCAAACTTGGGATGAACGAGGCTTGAATCGGACGTGCGAATCCATCGAGAAATGCAATCCACATGACGAGGCCGAGAACAAGAATCGAATCCGTGAAGAGAACGAGAACAAGGGTGATCGTCTTCATCAGTTGTGACAGGACGAGCGTTTTCCCGAGCGAGTAGTGACTGAGGATGCGGGCGAAAAAGAGTCCGCTGAGCGTCATACCGGCAGTCACGGCAATCGGGAAACTGGCCGCCATGAGAGCGGACCCAGTTTGTTGATACAGCAAGGCAATGAGCGCGACGATGTATAGGACATCGCCAATGTTTGCGAGCCATTGGCTAACGAGCAGTGTGTAAAACGATTTCATCACAAATCTCCTCCGAATCTATTCAATTTGGTAGGTTAGACGAATCGTTTTTACACATTTTCACCTCTTCATAAAATGATATAAAAATAATTATACAAAATTTGATTAATTCTGTAAACTTATCATATGGGTGAAATTGTCATAATAGAAGAGTGGAATGATTCAACAAGCTTTGATGGTAGTGGGTAAAAAGCAATTACGTGGGTTACTTTACGAAAGTGAATTGAAAAAACAATGAATGATAAGGATGGGACTATATGCTTGAATATAAACTAAATGATGATGTCACACTGAGAATGTTCAATGCAGACGATGCGGACGAGTTATTTAAGCTCACGATTGCATCGAAGCCTTATTTGCGAGAGTGGCTTGGCTGGCTCGACTATATTGAGACGGTGGAAGACTCGAAGCAGAACATAGAGGGACGAATCAAAGGGTTGATTGAAACGGGCGGGCACCCAAAATCGTTCGCTTTGATGTATAAAGGAGCACTGGCCGGAACAATTGGATTTAACGAAATCGATCGTGGTATCCAATGTGGCACAATCGGATACTGGCTCGGACAAGAGTTTCAAGGGAAAGGCATCATGAGTCAAGCGCTCGAGACCATCATCGAGTATGGGTTTCAAGATTTGAAACTAAATAAAATTGAGATCCGAGTCGCGACAGAGAATGTGAAGAGTCGGGCACTTCCGGAACGATTCAGCTTTAAGGAAGAAGGGGTCATTCGAGATGCGGAGTGGCTGTATGACCGTTACGTCGATCATGTCGTCTACGGGTTGTTGAAACATGAATTTTTGCAGCTAAACCATCATTCTAAAGCTTTTGATGAGGCTGGACATCGTATGTAAACAACGACGAGACATTTTAAAAGGGGACTACTGAATGACAACCATATATTTTGTCAGACATGCACATTCTACCTATACACCAGACGAATTCGCCAGACCGTTATCTGAGAAAGGAATGCATGATGTTGCTGAAATTACAAACCTTCTAATCGATGAGGGGATCGATATCGTGACTTCGAGTCCATACAAACGAGCCGTTCAAACCGTAAAAGGCATCGCGGATTATCTTGGACAGGACGTTGTAGTGTCGGATGATTTGAGAGAGCGAACCTTGACTTCAGAACCAGCTAAAGACTTTACAAGCGCGATGGAGACCGTTTGGAAAAATCCTGCGTTCGCATGGGAAGGGGGAGAGTCGAACGATCAGGCCCAATCTAGAGGGGTAGAGGCTCTCATATCACTGCTCCGTACATACGAAGGGAAAAAAGTGGTGCTCGGCACACATGGAAATATTATGGTTCTCATGTTGAATTATTTTGATGTGCGATATGGATATGAATTTTGGAAAGAACTCGACATGCCGGATATCTATAAGGCGACTTTTGAGAACAATACATTGATGAGTGTCGAGAAGTTATATAAACCTCAAGGTTAGAAATCGATTGACTATAGATGGTAAGGATCAAGTTGTCTTTGTACCATTAGATAACCTGAAATCGTACAGACCAAGACCTGCCCTTCACGAGAGGGCGGGTCTTTCGTCTGACTCAAATAATTCAGTTCCAAACTCTTCATACGCCTGTTCATACCGGCGGAGGGAAGATTCCTTATGCATACAGGTGATATTCATCCGCTCGGATGGTGTCATATCGCCAGCATATGTCTTCAACACATGGGCGTTTCGAAGCATCGATGGCGTGACGGAGCGCGCGAGGCCACTTCGTTCGTTCAACTGCCGCATCATTTTCGTAATCATGACGATCGTCAATTGCTTCGGTTGATTCTTCGCATACACCCAGCGGAACGTCATCCGGGCAAAATCGAATGAGACGAAGACCGGGTCTTCTGAATACCAACGTGGTCGTACCGGGGTCGGGATATCAGCTAGGTAATTCATGAGCAACGATTGATCTTCTTGTGACAGCTTCAACGTGAAACGGTTTCCGAGACGATCATACACGTCGAAGGTGTGATCGGCCAGATGCAAGTCGATCATTCGCAAACGGATGATGTGATGGACACGCAATCCATATCTATAGAAAAGCGTCACAATCAGTTCGTTCCGATTGACGAGATAAGGATGAGCTTGGAGCTGATTCTCACTCAGTCCTCTCGTCGAACGAATCGTTTGAACGAGTCGGTCGAATTCAGATTCGAGTGCGACTTGGTCGACTGTCAACGTATGTGCCGGTTGGGAATAGGCAAGCATCTTTTTACGAAGCGGATTTAAAAATTGGGTCAGGCTATTGATGACCGTGACGATTCTTGCGACGGTCGCCTGTTGATAGTGCTTCTCTTCGATTAAGAAGTCATTCACGAATGTCTTCCACGATTCGAGCGGAACGTCTAACCAGTCCGTCGGTTCGTTGAGTTCGACATTGTGGTCGTGAAAGTATTTATGCACGTCGATCAAGTCGTAGCGATATCGCTTAAGCGTCGAGGGTTGACGACCGCTGGCGCCGAGATGATAGAGGTACGTTTCAATAAATTCCGGGAGCGGGTAGTCTTTTCTTCGTTTCGTCATGGTCGAGCCTCCTTCTTCCTTTATCCTACCACAAACGGACGTTCTCTATACGCTGATTCGTGGTAAGATGAAAGGTGAGACTTTATGGAATGAGGGATTACATGATTGAACGTGAAAAAGTTGTCATCGTCGGTTGTCAGTTGCCTGACACCGATGATTGGACATATGAACAGTCGATGGGCGAGCTCGTTGAACTCGTGGACACAGCGCAAGGCGAAGTCGTTGCCAGACTCGACCAAAAGCGTCAACAAATCGACCGTCGTACCTTTATCGGGAAAGGGAAAATCGAGGAACTCGCGATGCTCGTCGAACAGTTCGAGCCGGACTTATTGATTTTCAACGCCGAATTGACACCGGCACAGTCGAAAAACATTCGCATCGCCTTGAACGATCCAGATGAGATGAAGTTGATTGACCGCACACAGCTCATCTTGGACATCTTTGCGAGCCGTGCGCAATCGCGCGAAGGGAAATTGCAGGTCGAACTCGCGCAGATGAACTATTTGCTGCCGCGTCTCATCGGTCAAGGCACACAGCTTTCGCGACTCGGTGGTGGAATCGGGACGCGTGGTCCTGGTGAGACGAAACTTGAATCGGATCGTCGTCACATCAAGCGCCGCATCGATGAAATCACGAAACAGCTCGAGGGGACAGTCGCACACCGTGGACGTTACCGAGAACGCCGAAAAGAAAACAGGGTATTCCAAGTCGCGCTCGTCGGGTATACGAATGCTGGGAAGTCGACAATCTTTAACCGATTGACCGATGCCGACACGTACGAGCAGGATGAATTGTTTGCGACGCTCGACCCGTTGACGCGCGAGCTCGAACTTCCGCGAGGTGGGAAAGTACTGATCACAGATACGGTCGGATTCATCCGTGACTTGCCGACGAAACTCGTTGCCGCGTTTCGTTCGACATTAGAAGAAGTTGTCGGTGCCGACTTGATCCTTCATGTCATCGATGCATCGAACCCACATTATCTGAATCAAATCGATACGACGAATGCGGTATTAGAGGAACTCGGTGCGAGTGAGGTGCCTCAGCTCGAGGTATATAATAAGAAAGACCGTCTGACGGAAGACTTCGTCGGCGGACCGTTATTGATCTCGGCAATTGCCTCGGAAGATATCGTGACGTTGACAGGTGCTCTCGAGGATAAGATTGCGGACATTTTGACAAAAGTCCATGTCATTCTCCCGGTGACGGCGTTTGAACACTACCACCCGGCCAAAGAGGCGATGTATCGTCTTGAAGAGAGCTTTTTAGATGACGGTTCTGTCGAATTAGTAGGTTATATGAGAGAAGACACGCGTCTATATGCGACGCTAAAACAATTTGAGGTGTAAGTATGTGGCAAGAAAAGATTGAACATTATGATGCGCTCGCGCCGTTCGTAAAAAAAGCGGAGGCACGGGTCAAACCGTTTTTCGAAAGGATTGACGAGACGGCCGAATTCAACCAGTATCGCGTCCTAGAATCGTTTAAAAAGCATAAAGTGTCGGATTTTCATTTTAATCCGACGACGGGATATGGATATGACGATATCGGTCGAGACACCCTCGAGTCGATTTATGCGGATGTGTTTGGAGCCGAGCTCGCGCTATGTCGACCACAAATCATCTCCGGTACCCATGCAATCGGGATTGCCTTGTTTGGTGTCCTTCTACCAGGTGATGAGCTTCTCTATATCACAGGGAAGCCGTATGACACGCTTGAGGAGATTGTCGGCATTCGTGGCGATGGTCGCGGTTCGTTAAAAGAACTCGGTGTCCATTACGATACTGTCGAATTAAAAGAGGAATGTGAAATCGACATCGACCGCGTCCTCGAACGGATTCGTCCTGAGACGAAACTCGTTGGGATTCAGCGATCGAAAGGGTATGCGAATCGTCGCAGTATTCCAGTCGATGAAATCAAAGTGGCCATCGAACGGATTAAAGCGGAACATCCGCATGTATATGTGTTCGTAGACAATTGTTACGGTGAGTTTGTCGAGACGATCGAACCGACGCACGTCGGGGCTGACTTGATGGCTGGTTCTCTCATCAAAAACCCAGGCGGTGGATTGGCGAAGACGGGCGGTTATATCGCTGGTACGAAAGAGTTAATTGAACGGTGTTCGTTCCGTATGACGACCCCAGGTATCGGAAGTGAAGCCGGACCATCACTCTACTCGCTTCAAGAGATGTATCAAGGCTTCTATATGGCACCTCATACAGTCGCACAGGCATTAAAAGGGGCCCATTTGACGGCAAGTCTATTGTCTTTGATCGGATTCGAGACAGATCCTCACTATACGACTCTACGAACGGACTTGATTCAGTCGGTGACGTTCCGTGACCGCGACAAGATGATCGCGTTTTGTCAGAGCATCCAAATGGCATCGCCGGTCAATGCCCATGCGTTACCGGTGCCGGCCTATATGCCGGGTTATGAAGATGACGTCATCATGGCAGCTGGGACGTTCATTCAGGGTTCTTCCAT
The DNA here is from genome assembly GCF_027161185.1 of Exiguobacterium sp. KJ 601. Lineage (GTDB taxonomy): Bacteria > Bacillota > Bacilli > Exiguobacteriales > Exiguobacteriaceae > Exiguobacterium > Exiguobacterium profundum. The sequence continues at coordinate 1,106,214 of NZ_JADHZG010000001.1, forward strand.
CGAGCTGTCTGCCGATGGTCCGCTTCGGGCACCGTACACGGCGTACGTTCAAGGTGGTCTGACGTATGCTCACGTAAAAGTCGCGCTCATGTTGGCGTTGAGCCAATTACACGGTAAAGGATTGGTCGAATTCAATGACCAAAATCGGCCGACACATTTGTAACTAATCTGTCATGTTAACTTTCTTAACATCTATTGACAGGATTGTTGTCATATATTATTCTCACATTGTGAGACAGAAAAGGAGGGGTAAGGATGGCCGATCAATTTCGTCGCTCCAACCCGTTGTTTCCGATTGGAATCGTCCAAGATTTGACGCAACTGACAGGTAGACAGATTCGGTATTACGAAGAACAGGGTCTGATTTCGCCTAGTCGGACGGAATCGAAACGACGACTTTATTCCTTTAATGATGTCGAACGTCTACTCGCAATCAAGGATTACATTGATCAAGGCTTTAACTTGGCGGCGATTCGCCACATGTTAGAGCAAGAAGGTGAAAAAGAAGCGGAAGCATCTGCTCCGGCCGCACCGGTCAGTGAAGCACCGAAGGTTTCGGAAAAAGAGTTACATCATTTGTTGAAAACACAGCTTCAAGAAGCCGGTCGTTTCAATAAAACGTCGCTCATTCAAGGTGAGCTTTCACGTTTCTATCGATAACGCCGCACACATCAACCATTACGCAATGTGAGAGGGGACATTTTACCATGGCCAGAAAAACGTTCACAAAAGAAGACATTAAACGCATCGCACAAGAGGAAGACGTACGCTTTATTCGTCTTCAATTCACGGACATCCTCGGAACAATCAAAAACGTCGAGGTGCCGATCAGCCAATTGGACAAAGCACTTGATAACAAGATGATGTTTGACGGATCGTCAATCGAAGGATTCGTCCGCATCGAGGAATCAGACATGTACTTGTATCCAGACCTCAACACGTGGGTTGTCTTCCCGTGGACAGATGGCAGCGGAAAAGTTGCTCGCTTAATTTGCGATATTTATAACCCAGACGGTACACCATTCAGCGGTGACCCGCGCGGTACACTCAAGCGTAACCTTGAGAAGATGCAAAAACTTGGTTTCACAGCGTTCAACGTTGGACCAGAGCCAGAGTTCTTCTTGTTCAAAAAAGACGCATCAGGCCGTCCGACTCTTGAACTCAACGACCAAGGTGGATACTTCGACTTGGCACCAGTTGACCTCGGTGAGAACTGCCGTAAAGAGATCGTCATCGAACTTGAAAACATGGGCTTTGAAATCGAAGCATCACACCACGAAGTAGCACCAGGACAACACGAAATCGATTTCAAATACGCAGATGCTGTCACGACGGCAGATAACATCCAAACGTTCAAACTCGTCGTCAAGACGATCGCAGCGAAGTATGGTCTTCACGCGACGTTCATGCCGAAGCCGCTCTTCGGTGTAAACGGTTCAGGGATGCATGCGAACATGTCACTCTTCAAAGGCGACACAAACGTCTTCTACGATCCAAACGGCGACATGGAACTTTCAGATACAGCTCGCGCGTTCACAGCCGGTATCTTGGAGCACGCTCGTGCCTTCACGGCAGTATGTAACCCGACTGTCAACTCATACAAGCGTCTCGTACCAGGCTACGAAGCACCTTGCTATGTTGCATGGAGCGCACGTAACCGTTCGCCACTCGTACGTGTACCAGCGGCACGTGGTCTCTCGACTCGTATCGAAGTACGTTCGGTTGACCCAGCGGCGAACCCGTACCTTGCACTTGCTGCCCTCTTGGCTTCAGGTCTTGACGGGGTCGAAAAAGATTTGAATGCACCTAAACCAATCGATAGCAACATCTACGTGATGGACAAGCCAGAGCGTGTAGCAAACGGAATCGACGATCTCCCGGCCACACTCTTCGACGCACTCGAAGTCCTTCGTGCGGACAAAGTCGTGATGGACTCACTTGGTGAGCATATCGGCGAACACTTCCTCGAGTTGAAAGAAATCGAGTGGGATATGTTCCGTATGCAAGTAACAGAGTGGGAACGCGATCAGTACATGACGCTCTACTAAATAGAAGAGATACATTAAAGAGTATGGAGCATCCCTCAATTTGGGATGCTCCATACTCTTTTTGATAAATCATAATAGCGGAGATATCTTTATGATTCCGGCTCTTCTCTAACCTTCACAGGGACCCAAACCTCGCTATATACGTTGTCATATCCTGTTTCTATTTTGCTAAATGAAATGCTTGGCAAGTCTTGAAGTGCGTATCCCGAAGAAGGTAACCATTCTGCATAGGTTCTTGCCATCGTCTCTTGTAGAGTGTTTGGGAATGGTCCAGTGTTCGGGAAGATTGCCCATAAACTTTTTGGGATTGAGATCACTTCGAGATCGTCATACTTAATTTCTCTTGTCGTGGCGAAACCGATCATATGTGTCAAATAACCTTCTTCTTCTAAGTGACCGTCATCAAAATTGAACGATGCGTTCAAGGCACGATGCGGATATAAATTGCCTAATTCATGCATGTGAGCCCGTTGCTCTTCCGTAATCGACTTCGCTAGTTCCATGATTTCTTCGTTGACTCCCTCGAATTGAATAGGAACACGCTTTGAAACTCCAACGATTTGAAAAGCTTCTTTCTCTTCTAACTTGAACTCCATTGATGTTCCTCCTTTTATATCGATATAAAACGTGAAGCGAGGGAACGACTTTTGAATGTGATTCTTCATGACTTCAGAAGGCAAATGACCAGACCAATCTCGAAACGCTCTGGAAAACCCTTCGACCGATTGATATCCATAGAGATATGCGATTTCTGTTACGCTTGAACCATGAACCAATTTTTCATTTGCGATAGAAAACCGTCGATTTCGTATATAAGTGTGAAGTGTCATTCCTGACATATACGAAAACATCCTCTTAAAATGGTGAGCAGATAGTCCGGTGATTTTTGTGATTTCTGAATCTAATAGTTCTTCCGTTAAGTGCTGTTCGATAAAGTCCATCAGCTCATTTAATGCTTTTACCATCAAATTCTCCTCCTTCATAGTTTGACAATATCGGATTTCTTCCAACTCATCTCGATAATTTGCGTGCAGGAAAGATCGGGTCGTATTAGTTTAAGCATTTCATTCATAAAATGGATACCCTATAACACGTTATCATTCCAATTAAAACAAAGGACCACCTTCTGTACTTCACGAAGGTGGTCCTTTGTTGGTTAAAACGCTTTTTTGAAAAACGTTGAAGTATAGTCGAGCGTCGTATGCAGTGTCGTCGCAAACACGAGCCCTAAAAAGAAGGACATGCCATGAATGTCCACCCATGAGCGTATTTCCTCTTCGTAAGCCGTGAAGGGCAGAAGCAGCACGAGTGGGAACCCGATATATGCAATCCGAATCATATCACTCAAAGCAGGTAAGTGCGAGAAGAGCGAACGGTGCGGCATGAGCTTTACGTAAGGGAGCCAAATCAGTTTGAGAGGTCCCCATCGATAATAGGCGTCTGATTTCAAATCGAGGTCCGGGGAGAGCCAGAGTGTACCGATGATGGTACCGATGATCAATGAGAACGGAACATCGATTTCAAGAAAAGGCGTGGCAACCGCGAGTGCTCCGGTTGCCACGAGATTCGTACGGGTATGGGTCTTGCCACTAGCCATTAATGAATCGTCCGGTATACACCGATAACCTTCCCTAAAATCGAGACGTTGTCAAAATACATCGCTTCTAACTCGTCGTTCTCCGGTTGAAGGCGGACCTTCGAAGCTTCTTTGTAAATTCGCTTCACGGTCGCTTCGCCTTCTTCCGTCATGGCGACGACAATCTCTCCATTGTCGGCCGTGCTCTGCTGGCGGACGAGCACCCGGTCTCCGTCTAAAATTCCTGCATTGATCATCGAATCCCCAGAGACAGACAACATATATACATTATCTGACCCGACGATATGTGCTGGAAGAGGGAAGTGCTCTTCCACGTTCTCGATGGCGGTGATCGGTGTCCCGGCAGTGACCTTCCCGATGACCGGTACGTACATGACGGACTCTTGCTCTTCTATTGTCGGCATATCTTCAGTCAAAATTTCAATCGCGCGAGGCTTCGTCTTATCTCGACGAATCAATCCACGCTTCTCTAAACGATCTAGATGACCGTGTACGGTCGAACTAGATGCAAGACCGACGGCTTCTCCAATTTCACGAACAGAAGGCGGATAACCTTTTGCCCGTACTTCGTCTTTGATGAAATCAAGAATCTGCTGTTGTCGCGCTGACATTTTTTTCATTATGTTCACCTCGATATAATCGAATAACCTGCAATCGCATCCTATTCTTTATGTCTCTAGTGTAACACAAGAACACATGAGCGTACAAACATTCGTTCGTTTTTTTGTGTTGACCGAACACGGGTTCTTGTTTTATGATGAGAACAGATAAACGAACAAACGTTCTAACGAACATATATTCTTATACAGGAGGCAATGTAATCATGAAAGATACACTCAACGGAATCATTTTAGTCGGGATGCTCTTAGTCGGGATGTTCGCTTTTTATTTGGCTGGTGAAATGCGAGGGGAACCAAAAGTTGTCGATCCGGTCGTCACGTCAGAGCGGACAATCGAAGAAGAGGTTGCGTACGTCGAAGCAGAATCACTCGAAGCACAGATCATGGCAGAGCGTGAAGAGCATAACGAACGAAAAATGAAATGGTATGCCGCTGAGTGATCTTTCTTCATTGCGAATCAATCTTAAACTGTGTATCGTAACAAATGAATGCAATGAAAGGGAGTGGTGCGATGCGGGTCGTCATCTATTGCCGGGTATCGACGAACAAGTCTACCCAAGAGACATCACTCAGTCGGCAAGTCGAAGAATTACAGCAGCTGGCTTCGGGATTAGGGGCCGACGTCATAGATGTCATCACAGAGCAAGAGAGCGGTTATGAAGTCAATCGACAAGGGCTACTTGATTTACTGGACCATGTATCCACTTCTCAGCTCGATGCCGTGCTCGTCACGGACGACAGTCGCTTAGGACGAGGGAATGCTAAGATTGCGATCTTGCATACTTTAATGAAGCATGACGTGCGATTGCTGACGATGCAGTCTACGTCGGACTATGTCGTTTCCGATGCAGAGAAGATGGTATTGGAGATTGTCAGTGTTGTCGAAGAATATCAACGAAAAATTCACAATGCGAAAATCTCGCGTGGGATGCGTCGTGCGGTCGCTAACGGATTTAACCCACAGCGCAACATTCAAAATCATGATCAAGGTGGGCGACATCGAATTGAAGTGCCAATCGAAGAGATTATCCAATTGCGTGAACGTGGCTTGACGTTCGCTGAGATTGCGGCGACGCTACGTGGATTTGGTTATGAGGTCTCGAAGGCAACGGTCAATCGACGATATCTTGAGCACCAGTCGGTTGCTGAAACTTGATTCTTCCTCTCTGATTTTGTAAAGTATAAGAACAAATTCACTAGAGAGGGGGCGAGTCATATGTTAGCACCAGGACAATTGGAGCGAATCAATTTCCTCGCCAACAAAGCGAAGACAGAAGGACTGTCTCAAGAAGAAATGAACGAGCAACAAGACTTGCGTCAAGAATATTTGAAGGCGTTTCGTCAATCGTTCAAATCACAAATGATGGGTATGAAAGTCGTCGATCCAGATGGAAATGACGTTACACCAGAGAAGTTGAAAGAAGATCAAAAACGCTATCGCGGTGAGTGATACCGAATGCACATCCTATTTCGCATAGGATGTGCATTTTTGTTATACACGAACACGCATCAGACGAACGGATTACATGCTATTTCATGCAATAGAAGGAAACGATTTCATCAAATGTGTTATACTAATTAATTAGTTGTGACACACGATTGAGTATGATAAAATATGACGGGTAGAAAACCTTCTTAACACAGAGAGGATGAAATTAGTGGAAACAACTACTAAAGAATTATTAGCGATTAACTCGATTCGGACGCTCTCAATTGATGCAGTCCAAAAAGCGAACTCTGGTCACCCAGGGATGCCAATGGGCGCTGCCCCGATGGCGTTTACACTTTGGACAGATAAAATGCGTCACAACCCGAAAAACCCGAACTGGTTCAACCGTGACCGTTTCGTGCTCTCAGCGGGTCATGGATCGATGCTCTTGTATTCGCTCCTTCACTTGTCTGGCTATGATTTGTCGATGGACGATTTGAAATCATTCCGTCAAATGGACTCGAAGACACCTGGTCACCCTGAGTACCGCCACACGGCTGGGGTAGATGCGACAACGGGCCCACTTGGACAAGGGATTGCGATGGCTGTCGGGATGGCCATGGCAGAGAAACACTTAGAAGCGACTTACAACCGCGACGAGTTCAACGTCGTTGACCACTACACGTTCGGCATTTGCGGTGACGGAGACTTGATGGAAGGTGTATCTGCGGAGGCGGCTTCCCTCGCAGGTCACTTGAAGCTCGGTAAACTCGTCGTTCTTTACGATTCAAACGATATCTCTCTCGATGGCGACCTTCATAAGTCGTTCTCTGAAAGCGTAGAAGACCGTTTCAACGCTTACGGGTGGCAAGTCATTCGTGTCGAAGACGGAACGGACATCGATTCAATCGCAAAAGCGATCGATGCTGCGAAAGCAGAGACGTCGAAGCCGACATTGATCGAAGTCAAGACGGTCATCGGATTCGGTTCACCGAACAAGTCGGGTAAATCGGCATCACACGGTGCGCCACTTGGAGACGCTGAAATCGAATTGACGAAACAGTTCTACAAATGGGAAGGCGAGTCATTCTACGTTCCAAACGAAGTATATGACTTATTCAACGAGAAAGTTGTCGAGCCTGGCGCGAAATATGAGTCAGACTGGAACGAACTCGTTGAAGCGTATAAAGCGGCACACCCTGAGCTCGGAGCACAGTTCGAGCGCGCGATGAACAATGACCTTCCTGAAGGTTGGGATAGCGAGTTGCCGACTTTCGAAATCGGTTCGAAAAAAGCAACACGTCAAACGAGCGGTGAAGTGTTGAACGCAATCGCAAAAGCAGTACCGACACTCTTTGGTGGTTCGGCTGACCTTGCTGGATCGAACAACTCGATGATCAAAGGTGCGGTAGACTTCGATGAAGACCCAGCTGGTCGTAACATCTGGTTCGGTGTTCGTGAGTTCGCGATGGCGGCAGCTGTGAACGGTATGGCCCTTCACGGTGGTGTTCTTCCTTACGGTGCGACGTTCTTCGTCTTCTCGGATTACCTCCGTCCTGCAGTCCGTCTCGCAGCACTTATGGGACTTCCATCGACGTTCATCTTGACGCACGACTCAATCGCAGTCGGTGAAGATGGTCCAACGCACGAGCCGGTCGAACATTTGATGAGCTTCCGCGCGATGCCGAACCTCTCTGTTCTTCGTCCTGCTGACGGCAAAGAAACGATTGCAGCTTGGAAACAAGCGGTGACATCGAAAACGACTCCTTCACTTCTCGTCTTGACTCGTCAAGCGTTACCAGAACTCGAAGGTACATCTATTGAAACGGCAGCAAAAGGAGCTTACGTCGTTGCAGGTGAATCGAAAGATGCAGACGTTCTCTTGCTCGGTACAGGTTCTGAAGTACACGTTCTCGTTGAAGCGCGTGAACAGCTCGCGTCAGAAGGCGTGAAAGCGGCAGTCGTCTCGATGCCATCATGGGAACTCTTCGAAGCGCAATCTGCAGAGTACAAAGAATCTGTCCTTCCATCTTCAGTCACGAAACGTGTATCACTTGAAGCGGGTGCGACACTTGGATGGTACAAATATGTAGGATTCGGTGGTAAGGTACTCGGAATCGACAAGTTCGGAGCATCTGCACCTGGTGACCTCCTCATGAAAGAATACGGCATGTCAGTCGACAACGTCGTCAATGCAGTAAAATCACTTTAATCTCTAGTTAGATTGTTGTGACGGCCAATCGTTTGGCCGTCACTTTTTTTCTGGACGACTAGCGAAGTTGTTCAATTTAGTGTATAGTAAAAAACGATGTTTCATATGGTAGAGGAGGTAAAGCCTTGAGTACATTATTCTGGATTCTTCTTGTCGTGGCAGCACTCATCGGGGGTATCGCGATTGGATTCTTTATCGCGCGTAAATACATGATGAACTACCTTGAACAGAACCCGCCAATCAATGAAGATATGATTCGTACGTTGATGATGCAGATGGGTCAAAAGCCATCACAGAAGAAAGTCAACCAAGTGATGCGCGCCATGAACGTGCAGATGAAAAACGAAAAGAAATCATAATCAATCACGAAAGCACTTCGGTTCCCGAAGTGCTTTTTTGTTTCCTCTTTTTGTTAGACAATCGAACAAACTTTCGCTACGATTAATGAATAATCTTCATCTAAAGACAAAGGGGGGCGTTTCACATTCGTGTATTCAAACAATTATCTTGGTTTTTGCGTCTTGAGTGGAAGACGTACGCGCTCGGCATCGTCTTACTGATCTTCGTGGCTGGTCTAGAACTGATTCCACCACGCATCATCGGACGGATTGTCGATGAGATTAACCGTGGTTCGCTTTCGTCCGACACACTCTGGCTGTTATTAGGGGGACTTGCTGCTGTTGGGATTGGAAATTATGTCGCCCGCTTCTTTTGGCGCTATTTTATCTTCGGCGCATCGATTCGTCTAGGAAGAATGCTTCGTAGCCAACTATATCGGCATTTCACAGATCTTGATCAGCGATTTTATAAAAAGTCACGGGTCGGTGATTTGATGGCCCATGCGACAAATGATGTACAAGCCGTATCGATGACGGCCGGTGCGGGAATTTTAACACTCGTCGATAGCGTGACACTTGGGACGTTCGTCATCATCACGATGATTACAACAATCAGCTGGAAATTGACGCTCGTTGCCTTACTACCGTTACCAATCATGGTCGCTTTGACAACGCGATATGGAAAGATGTTACATAGCCGATTCGGGGTCGCCCAAGCGGCATTTTCAGAATTGAATGACAAAGTGCAGGAAAGCGTCAGTGGCGTCCGTGTCTTAAAGTCGACGGGGGAAGTCGATCGGGATGTGGAATCGTTTGAGAACTTATCGAGTGAAGTCATGGCGAAAAACGTACGAGTCGCGAAGATTGATGCCTTATACGACCCGACCATCTTCGGAATTGTCGGATTGTCTTATATCCTTTCGGTCGGGTATGGAGCCGTCTTGATTGAACAAGGCGAATTGACGATTGGACAGATTGTCAGCTTCACAGCTTATTTGGCACTGTTGACATGGCCGATGTTAGCCTTTGGATGGTTGTTCAATATCGTGGAGCGTGGACGCGCGTCTTACGACCGAATTGAGCGAATGCTCGCCGTCAAACCTGAGATTCAAGACGACCGCATGGCTGCGACGACCCTTTCTCATTCAGAGGTGGAGGTCGATATTCGAAATTTCGCCTATGATGAGACCGTTGTGCTCCACAATGTCCATTTTCGGATTGAACGTGGAAAAACAATCGGGATTGTCGGCAGAACAGGTGCAGGGAAGACGACGATTGTCCGTCTATTGACGCGTGAGTATGATGTGAAAGATGGAAAGATTAAAATCGGTGGGATCAACATCCGCCAAGTGAAAAAATCACTTCTGATGGATAAAATTGCGGTCGTTCCACAAGATCATTTCTTGTTCTCGGATTCGATTGCGAACAATATCGCGTTCGGAAGGCCTGAAGCGAGCATGGAAGAAATCATCGAAGCAGCTAAGGTTGCTGAGGTGCATGAAGATATTGTCCGTCTTCCGGAAGGATATGCGACACTCGTCGGTGAACGTGGAGTCACATTATCAGGAGGACAAAAACAACGGATTTCCATCGCGCGGGCGCTCATGACAGCGGCGGATGTATTGATATTAGATGATGCCCTATCTGCGGTCGATGCGAAAACGGAAGAGTCGATTATCGAGCATTTTCGAGTCGGTAATCCAGATCAGGCGCGCGTCATTGTCGCACATCGTCTTTCGGCTGTAGAACACGCTGACGAGATTCTCGTGATTGAGGACGGAAACATCATTCAACGAGGTCGCCATGAGGCATTGCTTCAAGAGACGGGCTGGTATCGTGAGACATATGATCGTCAGCAACTTGAAGCGATTGTAGAAGGGGGGGGACACGATGAAACATGATGTCCAAGAATGGCAAGTCATCAAGCGCCTGCTCAGTTACGCGAAACGGTACGGAAAACCGCTAAGTGTTGCCTTCGTATTTCTCTTGATTGCGACAGGTGCAAAGTTGGCAGGGCCGTTTCTAATCAAAGTGTTTATCGATGAATTCGTCACACCAGGTGTCTACCCGACGAACTGGGTCATCGCTCTTTTTGCTGTCTATATGGTGCTTCATTTGTCGGCGATTGTATTTGACTATCTGCAATCCATATCTTTTCAAAAAATCGCCTTAAAAATTGTGCAAAACATTCGGATGGACATCTTCCGTCACGTTATGGGGATGCGACTTGCCTACTTTGACCGCACACCAGCGGGAGTCCTTGTATCGCGTATCACGAATGATACGGAGGCCGTAAAAGAGCTCTATGTCGGGGTGATGAGTACGTTCGTTCAGTCTGCCGTTCAGTTGATTGGGACGTATATCTTCCTCTACATCTTGGAGCCCCCGCTCGCAACGATGGGACTCATCTTGTTGCCTCTCTTCTGGCTTATCATTTGGGCGTATCGTCGTTTCTCGACGAAATATTTCGCGCAAGTGCGGGATTTGTTGTCACAACTCAACGCCCAGTTGAACGAATCCATCAATGGGATGGGCATCATTCAACAATTTCGTCAAGAAGAGCGTCTCATTCGTCAGTTCGAAGAGACGAACGAAGCGCATCAGGAGGCACGATATCGGAACTTAAAACTCGATAGCATGTTACTCCGCCCGATTATCGAATTGCTTCTCGCCTTCTCCATCATCGGTCTGCTCGGTTATTACGGGGTACTCTCGATGAGTGAACAAGTTCAAGTAGGGGTCGTGTATGCTTTCATCAGCTATATTGAACGTATTTTCCGTCCCGTGCTTGATATCATGCAACGATTAAGCGAATTTCAACAAGCCGTCGTATCGGCCGACCGTGTCTTCAAAATTTTAGATACGGATGAACCGGCTCCAGGTAAACAGATGCCTGGTGAAGCACGAATCACTGATGGGGAAGTTCGGTTCGAAAATGTGACATTCAGTTACGACGGAGAAGTTGACGTGTTGAAACAGATTTCTTTCGTTGCTAAACCAGGTGAGACGGTTGCGCTCGTTGGTCATACTGGGAGCGGTAAGAGTTCAATCATCAATTTGTTGACACGTTTTTATCCATATGAATCAGGTCGCATCACGATTGATGGGCAACCGCTCGAACAGTTCGAGGAGCAAGAGCTTCGTCAACAAGTCGGGCTTGTCCTACAAGACCCATTCTTATTTACGGGAACAATCGAAGAGAATTTGAAGCTGTTCAATCCAGTCATCGATTCTGAGCGCGCGCGTGAAGCTGCTGAATTCGTCCAAGCGCATACATTCATTGAAAAGTTGGACGCTGGCTATGGCCATGTCGTCGGAGAGCGTGGAGCGACGTTCTCAAGCGGGGAGCGTCAATTGCTCGCATTTGCCCGTACGGTCGCACGTAATCCAAAAGTGCTTATTCTCGATGAAGCGACGAGCTCGATCGATACCGAAACAGAGGAGCGTGTACAAACCGCGCTCGATCGGATGCGTCGTGGTCGGACGACAATCGCAATCGCCCACCGCCTGTCGACGATTCAAGATGCAGATTTAATTTTGGTCTTGCATCGTGGTGAAATCGTGGAACGCGGCAATCATCAACAGTTATTGAAACAAGACGGACTGTACAAAAAGATGTATGAACTGCAATCCGGACAACGTCTGATGTCTTGATTTGGAAAGGATACCTATTCAGGTGTCCTTTTTTCCATGGAAAAAGCTCGCCACACAAGATGACGAGCTGTCAAGTTTCAAGAATGAAGTTTCTCTTTATTATGCTTTGATAGGACATGACGAGTGATTAAAGAGTCAAGTTCTTGGCTTACTGAAATGACTTCGGGTGAGTTCCAAGAATGCTTTGACGCGATTTTATACAGTTCATCACGTTTTTGTTCAATGGCCTGGTGTAGTGTATCTGCTGCGGTGACTGCCACGTTCGTTCCCCCATCATGTAAATTAGAATTTTGTGAACTGGAATATCCAAATCTTAGCACCTCCGTTTACAGATGACAAGTTTCATTTCCATTTCAAAAATTACAAAATGATGTTGCGGTTTGAAAGAAAAGATTCGAGCAATTTAAATAGGTTTTCGCTATAATGGTCGTGAAAGGTGGAAATCGTCATGGAAGTCACATTATGGCTCGCATTTGGGGCGGGCGTCTTATCGTTCTTGTCACCATGTACGCTCCCGTTGTATCCGGTCTTTCTCTCGTATATTACTGGGGTTTCCGTATCTGAGTTAAAAAATGAAGGATTAAAACAGCGTACAGCTTGGTTCCACACATTTTCGTTCTTATTCGGTTTTTCGATTGTCTTTCTCGTACTAGGATTGTCGACTTCATTGATTGCAGACGTCTTCATCCAATATAAGGACAGTCTACGCATGTTCGGCGCCATTTTGATTTTCGTGTTCGGCGTCTTTTTGGCGGGCTTATGGCAACCGCAATTTATGATGCGTGAAAAGAAAATGGATATCGGCGAACGAAAGAGCGGTTATTTTGGAACCGTTTTAATTGGTATTGGATTTGCGGCAGGCTGGACACCGTGCACAGGTCCAATTTTAGCTGGTGTGATCGCACTAGCCGCCACGAACCCGAGTCAAGGACTCGGCTATATGTTGGCGTATGTCATCGGATTTGCAATTCCATTTTTGGTAATGGTCGCATTCGTTGGCAAGATCAAGTACTTAGCACGCAACAGTGCAAAAGTAGCAAAAGTCGGAGGCTATTTGATGATGGCGTTCGGCGTACTATTATATTTTGACGGAATGAATCGGTTCGCTGCATGGATGAGCGAGCTTGTCGGATTCACCGGATTTTAAGGGGTTGACCGAGATGTCAATGTTATGGGGGTCGACTCTCGTCGCGTTGTTAATGGGTATCGTAGCGAGCTTTGTTCGTGTAAAAGCATCGGCAAAGCCGACGAATGCGAAGAAAATTTTAATTCCACCACTTGCGATGACGACCGGGATGATTCAGTTTTTGATTCCCGCGTTTCGCTTATCATGGGTCGAAGTGGCTGAGGCCCTTGCGGTCGGACTCATCTTCAGTCTGTTTTTGATTAAGACATCCAATTTTGAAAAACGGGACGGCGAAGTGTATCTCTCACGATCGAAAGCATTTTTTGTGGTCGTGTTCGCACTCCTTGCCATCCGTACAGCAATGAAGGTTTGGGTCGGTCATGAGGTCGATCTATTCTCTACAGGCGGATTGTTCTATTTGATTGCTTGGGGGATGATTGTCCCGTGGCGAATCGCCATGTATCAAAAATATAAACGAATCGCAATCACGTAAAAATGGAGTGGCGTTGAGCCACTCCATTTTTATTTAATCTGCTTTCGTAGCGGCGACTTCTGTCTCCGCGTCGATTCCGGTGTTCGCCTTGATGAGTACGCGTTCATAGTTGCCAGCAACTTCATCTGATTTCGTGACCAGTGTACCAATCACGGCAGCGATGAAACCAAGGGGGATTGATACAATCCCGGGATTGGATAGCGGGAAAAGGGCTTCACCGAGAAAGATGGCCGAACCGTCCGGAGCCCACAGGTTCGGACTGAGTGCGACTAGAATCAGTGAGGAGAACAAGCCGACGACCATTCCCCAAATGGCGCCACCTGTATTGAAGCGTCTCCAGAAAATCGTAAAGAGGATGACAGGTAAGTTCGCACTCGCCGCAACGGCGAAAGCGAGCGAGACAAGAAATGCAACGTTCATCGACTGGGCGAAAAAGGCTAGTCCCATTGAGACGAGTGCGACCGCAACTGAAGCGATTCGCGCGGCTTTCACTTGTTCAGTTTCTGTCGCTTCCCCTTTACGAATGATATGTCCGTAGAAGTCATGGGCGAAGGCGGAAGCAGCTGACAGTACGAGTCCAGCGACAACGGCAAGAATTGTCGCGAACGCGATTGCGGCAACGAAAGCGAACAAGAGGTCACCACCGAGCACTTGCGCGAGAAGAGGGGCCGCCATGTTGCCGGCAGGGTTTGCGGCGAGAATGGCATCACGTCCGACGAATGCTGCGGCACCGAAACCTAGGAAAATGGTCAAGATATAAAATGCACCGATGATCCATGTCGCATAGACGACGGATTGCCGAGCAGTCGGTGCATCTTTGACGGTGAAGAAGCGAATCAGAATATGAGGGAGCCCTGCCGTACCGAGCACGAGCGCCATGTTTAATGAAATGGTATCGAGCGGTAGCTTGAACTTGTTCCCAGGGTTCAAGAAGTCACTTCCGAGTGGGGTCGCTTTACTGACTTCATTAAACATCGTCGTGACGGAGAAATCAAAACGAGCGAACACGAGAAATGAAATGATTGCCGTCCCAATCATCAGAAGTACGGCTTTTGTGATTTGTACCCAAGAAGTGGCCGTCATGCCACCGAAAACGACGTAGACTGTCATTAAGATTCCGACGACGACGACACTTGTCGTATAAGGGATTCCGAGTAACAGTTCAATCAAAGCACCCGCTCCGACGAGTTGCGCAATCATGTAAAAAATGGAGATAACAATCGCATTCATCGCTGCGACACCACGTACGCGAGGCTTGTTAAAACGTGCCGCAATCATGTCTGCCATCGTATATTTCCCAAGATTTCGCAATGGTTCGGCGACGAGATAGAGGACAACGAGATAGGCAACGAGGAAACCGATTGAATAGAAAAACCCATCGAATCCCGCAAGCGCAATCATACCTGCAATTCCGAGAAACGATGCGGCAGACATATAGTCGCCTGCAATGGCAAGACCGTTTTGAAATCCGGTCAATCCACCATCTGCCGTATAAAAATCGCTGGCAGTTTTTGTTTTTCTTGCTGCAAAGTATGTAATCACTAGCGTGAGTCCGACAATGGCGATAAAGAGGGCGATCGCGGTCCAATTCATGATCTCACCTCGTCTTTCAATCGTTCGACGAGTGCGTCAAAGCGACGGGCACGTCGACTATAAAGTACACAAAGTGTCCAAGTCATAATGAACTGGGAAAAGGCGAACGCCCAAGCCCAAGTGATGTCCCCGATGAGTGGTGTATTCAAGATCGTCGTATAGCTCGTCAGAATCGGGAGTGTGAAATAAAAGATGAGTGAGGAGATGATAGCTGGAACGATGAAGCGATTTTTTTCCCGCATTAACCGATGAAATGTCTCATGTTCGGTAATCATGTGGGCAGATTGATGGCTTGTCGTTTGTGAAACTTGTGTCACATCATGCATAATAGACCCTCCTTGACTGTAAGATAAATCCATTATGCGTTGTGAAAAACAATTCAGTCATTCCTTTTTTTCGTGTCGAAATGAAAGACGTTATATTAATATTGGTCATACCAATTTACTGTAAGCGTTTTCAATATTGTCTAATTCGTGAACGTTATTTCGATGTAATATAAAGCTCGAGAAAAGGTACTTTTGACCCATTAGGCGAATCGCACAATTCGACAAATAAAAAACTCTATCTGAATGAGATAGAGTCTACTGCTGAAAATAGTGTTCGTATGGCGTCCAATCAATCTGTTCTTCGGTTAGCGCTTTCTTTAAGAACTTGTGATCGCGCTTCGGCGTTGCGGCGATGTAACCCTTTACCACAAGTTCGGTCGTCATTTTTTTTGCACGCGATTCAAGCGCGAATTGACCGATTTTACCTGCGATTTTTCGGATCGCCACGTCGCGGAACAACTCGGGTACCGGTGTGACGAGACGATCTAATAGCGTCCGCGTCTCCGGAGTCCAGAGATGACGCGTTCTTTCTATATAATCATCTTCGATGTCAAGTAGGGAACGTCCATCTTCTTTTGGCATTCGTTTTAAAAACTTACGAAACATGAAGTACCCGCCAATCGTCATGAGTCCAATCATGACGAATCCCCAGAATACAATGAAATACATCATCAAGTTTTCTGGCATCGTCTTTCCCCCGTTCTATACATTCACTTGCTTTCATCGTTAGTATACAAAAAAGAATCCATTTGCAAAAGGCGTACGTCCCATTAGGATAGACGAACCGAATTGATTTCGTTAGAATAGATAGCGTTGCTACGAGAATAAGCATGAACTGAGACGAGAAAGGAAAGGTCTATCCTATATGAGCCAATTGAAACAGGAAGTCGAGAGACGTCGGATATTCGGCATTATCTCTCACCCGGATGCGGGGAAAACAACATTAACAGAAAAATTACTTTTGCACGGTGGTGCGATTCGCGAGGCAGGTACGGTCAAGGCGCGCAAAAACTCAAAACACGCAAAATCTGACTGGATGGAAATCGAGAAACAACGTGGGATCTCGGTCACATCGTCTGTCATGCAATTCATCTATCAAGACAAGGTTGTATCGATCATGGATACACCAGGACACAACGACTTCGGTGAAGACACGTATCGCGTGTTGACATCAGTCGATAGCGCGGTCATGGTCATTGATGCTGCGAAAGGGATTGAAACACAGACGAAAAAACTATTCCAAGTTTGTCGGATGCGTGGGATTCCAATCTTCACATTTATGAACAAGTTGGATCGTCAGGCAAAAGATCCGCTTGAATTGATGGAAGAGCTCGAAGAAGTGTTAGGCATGCCTTCTGTCGCGATTACATGGCCAATCGGAAGTGGAATGCAGTTTGAAGGTGTCTACGACCGAATGAAAAATGAGGTCCACTTGTTCCGTGGGGAGAAGTCGACACTTCACCTGGGTGAGGACGGAGTGAACGATCCGATTCTCTCCGATCATTTGTCGGAAGAGAACTTGACGAACCTCCGCGATGAGATCGACCTTCTCGATGGAGCGGGGAACGAGATTAATGTCGAGGCGATCCAGAGCGGTAAATTGACACCGGTATTTTTCGGAACAGCGCTCGTCGACTTTGGGGTGACTGCGTTCTTGAATCACTATTTAGAGATGTCTCCGGCTCCTGAGGCACGTAAGTCGAACGTCGGTCCAATCAATCCAACATCAGAAGACTTCAGTGGATTCGTCTTCAAGATTCAGGCGAACATGAATCCGGCACACCGCGACCGCATCGCCTTTGTACGCATCTGTTCAGGTGTGTTTGAGCGTGGGATGGATGTGACGCTCACTCGTACTGGGAAAAAGATAAAATTGAGCCAATCGACACAATTGATGGCGAATGATCGAGAAACAGTCGACCAAGCGTTTGCTGGTGATGTCATCGGGATCTATGATTCTGGGACGTATCAAATTGGAGATACCATCACCACATCGAAGCAGAAGATTGCGTTTGAGGCGCTGCCAACTTTTCCACCGGAATTGTTCATGCGCGTTTCGCCGGTCAACTCGCTCAAGTCGAAACACTTCCATAAAGGGGTAGAACAGCTTGCGCAAGAAGGGGCGATTCAAGTGTATCGCAACGAATATAACGAGATTTATCTCGGCGCGGTCGGACAACTTCAATTCGAGGTATTCGAATATCGTTTAAACAATGAATATGGCGTCGATATTCGAATGGAACCAGTCTCATATAGCGTTGCTCGTTGGGTCAAAGACAAAGAGTTGAAGGCATTGAAACCGTTCCAAGATTCACGGAACATGCTCGTTACAGACCGTTGGGAACGTCCGGTCTTCCTGTTCGCGAACGAGTTCACATATGAACGGTTCGCTGAGCGTCACGCAGATGACTTGACGCTTGTTGAGGCACTTGACGTCAACGAAGAGATCGGTACGGAAGAATAAGATGTAAACACCTCGTTTCTGAGGTGTTTTTTTGTTGTGAAGTAAGTCATTTTAGTTTTGATAAGTTTTACTTATGACTAATTTGTGACGGAATGTATTTTACGTCACGCTATACTTGTATTATGATAAATATGTGAAAAGTAAGCGATTACGCATTGTCGTGTGGTCGGCGCTTTCAAAAAGGGGGAAATTGCAATGGAACAGACGAATGTTTTAGACGCCTTCGCATCTCGGACAAAGTTCGAAGCGAACGGGCAATCGTATGATTTTTATCGTTTGAAAAAATTGGAAGAAGAAGGATTGACGGACATCAGCCGTCTTCCGTATTCGATTCGCGTTCTTCTTGAATCGGTTCTCCGTCAACAAGACGGGCGTGCCATCACGAAAGAACATGTCGAGAACTTGGCAAAATGGGGTACTGCCGACGTCTCGAAAGACATTGACGTACCGTTCAAACCGGCACGTGTCGTACTTCAAGACTTCACGGGTGTACCGACGGTCGTAGACCTTGCTTCACTTCGTAAAGCGATGGCAGACCTCGGTGGAGACCCAAACAAAATCAACCCAGAAATTCCTGTCGATCTCGTCGTCGACCACTCAGTTCAAGTAGATGCATATGGTTTCGCTGGCGCATTGATGAAAAACATGGACATCGAATTTGAACGTAACGAAGAACGCTATAAGTTCTTACGTTGGGCTCAGACGGCATTTGACAACTATCGTGCCGTACCACCTGCAACGGGGATTGTTCACCAAGTAAACTTGGAGTACTTGGCATCTGTCGTCCTCGAGAAGAATGATGCAGAAGGTACAGTTGCTTATCCAGATTCACTCGTCGGAACGGATTCGCACACAACGATGATCAACGGACTCGGTGTTCTTGGCTGGGGTGTCGGAGGAATCGAGGCGGAAGCAAGTATGCTCGGTCAACCATCATACTTCCCAGTGCCAGACGTCGTCGGTGTCAAAATCATCGGTGAAGTAAACCCTGGTGTGACAGCGACAGATGTGGCGCTCGTCGTGACAGAGATGCTCCGTCATGAAAAAGTTGTCGGGAAATTCGTTGAATTCTTCGGACCGTCGCTCCACACGATGCCACTTTCAGACCGTGCGACGATTGCAAACATGGCGCCTGAATATGGTGCGACATGTGGATTCTTCCCGGTCGATACGGAAACATTGAACTACATGCGTACGACTGGTCGCTCCGAAGAGTTGATTTCACTCGTCGAAGAATACTCTAAAGCGAATGATCTCTTCTATACACCAGATCAAGCTGATCCAACGTTCACAAAAGTGTTGACACTCGACTTGTCGAAAGTCCAGCCTTCACTTGCGGGTCCGAAACGTCCACAAGACCGAATCAACCTCTCAGACGTTCAAACATCGTTCATCGATAGCTTGAGTGCTCCTGCAGGAAACAGTGGCTTCGGACTTGACCGTTCTGAACTCGACAAAACGGCGACAGTCAAGTACGAGGACGGCGCCGTCGACATGAGTACGGGAGATGTTGCGATTGCAGCCATCACAAGCTGTACGAACACGTCGAACCCATACGTCATGGTCGGTGCTGGACTCGTTGCGAAGAAAGCCGTTGAACGTGGCTTAACCGTTCCGAAATACGTGAAGACATCACTCGCACCAGGTTCGAAAGTCGTAACGGACTACTTGGATAAGGCTGGTTTGACTTCTTACTTGGACGAACTTGGCTTCAACACGGTCGGATACGGCTGTACGACATGTATCGGAAACTCTGGTCCGCTTGACCGTGAAGTCGAAGAAACGATCACAGAAAACGATTTGCTCGTGTCGTCAGTCCTCTCTGGTAACCGTAACTTTGAAGGACGCGTTCACCCGCTCGTGAAGGCAAACTTCTTGGCATCACCACCGCTTGTCGTCGCTTACGCTCTTGCCGGGTCAGTCAACTTCGACATCATGAATGATTCGTTCGGTACGGACAAAGATGGAAATGAAGTATACTTCAAAGACATCTGGCCATCAAACGATGAAATCAAGATGGTTGTCCAAGACGTGGTATCACCAGAAGCATTCCGTAAAGAGTACGAAACGGTCTTCACTGGTAACGAGCGTTGGAACGCACTCGATGTTCCGGAAGGAAACTTGTATGACTTCTCAGATGAGTCGACATACATCCAAAACCCACCGTTCTTCGAACAACTCGAACCAGAAGCGGGCGAGGTTCATGCATTGAATGGCTTACGTGTCATTGGGAAGTTTGCGGATTCGGTTACGACCGACCACATCTCGCCAGCTGGATCATTCTCGAAGACGACACCAGCCGGTCAATACCTCCTTTCTAAAGGGGTAGAGCCAATCGACTTCAACTCATACGGTTCTCGCCGTGGTAACCATGAAGTCATGATGCGTGGTACGTTCGCAAACATTCGTATCCGCAACCAAGTTGCTCCAGGAACTGAAGGTGGCTTTACGACGTACTGGCCAACTGGTGAAATCATGCCAATGTATGATGCGGCTATGAAGTACAAGGAACAGGGAACAGGTCTTGTTGTCCTTGCAGGAAATGATTACGGAATGGGATCATCTCGTGACTGGGCAGCGAAAGGGACGAACCTTCTTGGAATCCGTGCGGTCATCGCACAAAGTTTCGAGCGGATTCACCGTTCGAACCTTGTCATGATGGGTGTGCTCCCGCTTCAGTTCTTAGACGGTGAATCGGCTGAATCACTCGGATTGACTGGTGAAGAAGCAATTGATATTCAAGTCGATGAGTCTGTACGTCCGCGCGATATCTTGAACGCAAAAGCGACACATGAAAACGGAACGGTGACAGAGTTCAAAGTCATCGCTCGTTTCGACTCTGAAGTTGAAATTGATTACTACCGTCACGGTGGAATCCTGCAAATGGTTCTCCGTAACAAATTGAAATAAGTGCTAGTCCATGACCTTCCTTTGAAAAAAGGAAGGTTTTTTTCATGAATATGCAATTTTAAGGTGAAAGTTTTAAAAGATTCGGGAACAGGAAGACAGGGAGGGGTGCGCTTATGGATAAAGAAGAGAAGCTCGGAAAGAGTTGGTGGAAACGATTGACGCAACAAAAAGAGGTGGAACAGGATCGAGAAATTGATATCACCCTTTCAGAATTGCGTCAGGCGATTCACGAATATGAACAGACACTGCCAAAAGGTGTGAATCGCACCGTCCTACTGGATGACTCGCAAGAAATCGACACCAAACGCTTGAAACATCACCTTTCGGGAATCCCGAAACAACGTTTCTTCATGTCAAAAGAGACGTTTCATATCGTACCGGAAGATGAACGCGACGTCATTTATGAAATGGATCAAGTGCAACGGGCACTCGATCTGTATATGGACCAGGAGAAGAAATTACCGTTACAAAAATTTCAGAACGCGCTTCAACTCGATTTGACCCGTTTACGAGAGGGGGGTTATTTAAAAACGTTGCCAAAAAGACCTTACTATGTGGTCGATGAAACATTGATTGTTTCACTGGAGCCCAAAGAAACAACTTGATGACAAGACACCTATCTATTGGACGGTAAACAACACATTTATGTACACATAGGGTTGTGACTTGTTTCAAAAGTATGTTAGGGTGGAAAACGTATATGAAAATAGAAAATTAAATAGGAGTGATTTTATGGAACGAAAAAGCCGTGTGACGACCGTATTCGTCGTATCTGCAATCATAACTGGCTTATTTACGATTTGGGGACTTTTCCCCGAGAGTTTATTAGGGAATGCCAGTCTATTAAACGTGACGAGTACGTTACAAGGCTGGCTCTCAAACGGGATGGGTTGGTTCTATCTCTTGAGCGCCACCGGGTTTTTACTGGTTGCCATCTTTTTAATCTTTTCAAGATATGGTTCGATTCGACTTGGAAAGGATACAGATCGTCCAGAATTTAGTTATTTATCATGGTTTGCCATGTTATTCAGTGCCGGGATGGGAATTGGACTCATCTTCTGGGGAGCGGCTGAACCGTTGCTCCACTTCCACTCACCACCATTCGCTTCCCCTACACCTGAAGGAGATGCACGGACTGCTATGCGTTATGCATTTTTCCATTGGGGCCTCCATCCATGGGCGATTTACGCAATGATTGCGCTCGCCATCGCATATTCGACGTTTAGAAAAGGTCGTCCCGCGACGATTGGGGAGACAATCGGTTCGCTCGTCCATAACCGCTACGAACAACCCGTGAAGCAAACGGTCGATATCCTTGCGGTCATTGCGACTGCATTCGGGGTAGCGACTTCACTTGGTTTTGGTGCTCAGCAAATTGCCGGTGGCCTTCATTACCTCATCCCTGGGGTACCGAACGCTTTCGTGACACAGTTGATCATCATTGCCGTCGTAACGGTGCTCTACATGATCAGTGCTTCGACAGGTCTTGACAAAGGAATTCGAATCTTAAGTAATACGAATATATTCTTGGCAATTGTCCTACTTGTAGCGACGATGTTTGCGGGACCGACAGCTTTCATTTTCGACTTGTTCACACAAACAGTCGGAACTTATTTGCAGCAGCTCCCGAGCATGAGTTTCCGTACAGCCGCATTTGAACCCGTTGAACGTGAATGGGTGAACGGTTGGACCATCTTCTACTGGGCTTGGTGGATTTCTTGGTCACCATTCGTCGGAACGTTTATCGCACGTGTATCGAAAGGGCGTACGATTCGGGAATTTATCATCGGAATCTTACTTGTCCCGACATCATTCGGATTATTATGGTTCTCCGTCTTCGGCGGTTCGGCCATCTGGGCTGATTTGTTCGGAGGATATAGCTTGATTGATCAAGTAAACGAAATCGGTACTGAAGTCGGGCTGTTCGCACTGTTTGAAACGTTCGGTGGTTTTGGGACGCTTCTCAGTGTAATCGCCATCTTCTTGATTTCGACATTCTTTATTACATCGGCCGACTCTGCGACATACGTCCTCGGTATGCTTACATCGAACGGGAAGCTCGTCCCGCCGATGGGGATTAAAATGACTTGGGGAATCATCCAATCGTCAATCGCAGCCGTATTGTTGTATGCTGGTGGATTAGATGCTCTACAAGCTGTTGCGATTCTCGCAGCCTTCCCATTCATCTTCGTGCTCATCTTTATGATGATTGCCTTATTCAAGGATCTTACCGACGAACCGGATGAACGAGATAAATGGCTAGAGATGCAAAAGAAAGATGAAGATAAACTAGGTTAATTCGAAAGGGTCTCAGATGAGGCCCTTTTTCGGTCAAAAATATTTTGCTTGTCCTTCTCGCTAGTGTAGGATAGTAAGTGAAGAAACGAGGAGGATAGGCTATGAAACAACAGATAAAAAAACGGTTGAGCTGGGTGATATTGGCCGGCATCCTCATTGTCGGGGCATTACTCGCATATAACTTCTATGTGCTCATGGATTTGAGCGGGGAAGAGGAGGAGCAAGTCGAACCATTCTACTCGAATGTCGTGATCGGATATCAAGAACGCAAACTTCCAAAAGAAGGCGAAGAGCTCGAAGAACGAGAGTATCTTGTCACGTATGATGAGGACGGACATTTTGTATCTGAAGTCGTGACGGGTCCAAATGTTGGCGCGAAAGCTGAATGGGATGGAGAGACCTACTTAGAGTTCAATCCGGACGGGGAAGAAGTTCTTCGACAGGAGACGAACTCCGGAGCAGTCGCACCTCATCCATTCTTGTCACGTGCAACGAACGAACAGATTCGTAAATGGCTCGATGACGGGACGCTCGGTTCAAGTGAAGGCGAAACCGATTTGGTCGGACGTACCGCGCAAGCGTATGTGAAATCAGAATCGGCTGAGACCGTTCCGGAAGAGTGGATTGAAAACTATCCATCGATTTTTAGTGAAGAAGAAAATAAAGAGACTGTCACATATTATGTCGATGCGCATGAACGAATCTTGCTCGCGGCAGAATCGCGGAATAACGGGAAGTTATTCCATTCGATTCGGATGACATCGTTTGAATCAAGATAATCCGATGGGGAGCAGACATGATGTCGGCTCCCTTGTCGTCTGAAAGGGAGAACAAGATGAAACAAATTCAAGTGGAACAAGTTCAAACGGACTTGACGAACTGGGAAGCTGGAGAAAAAGTAAACGAGGCGGCTTTGTTATCTTACGCACATTGGTCTCGTGCGACTCAGCACCAAGAAGAATTAATTCGTTCCTTGCGGCTGCTCGCAACACATCGGCTCAAACAAAAGGAAACGATGGACCCGTTACTCAACCGCTGGGTAAAAGAGTTGGAGGCGATGAACGCACTTCCTCCAGAGCTTCGTCTGTTTCAACTGAATGAGCAGTTGCGTCGTTCGAAACAGGCGCTTCAAATCGACTGGCCAACCTTACGAGAGGCCGATTACGCCTCGATGAAGGTTCAAATCTTAACAGAGTACGAGTCAAAAACGTCAGCGTTGCTCGATCAACTTGACCAACTCCATGATGAGGTGGAGACTGCGAAGTCTGATTTACGTGATTCTGAATGGCGCGGACAATTGGAAAACCTGTTTGAAGCGATCATCGAAGCGATGCAAGAGGTCGCATCTCTTGAAGATGATACCGCCTCCTTGCTCGCATCGATGCAAGGGAACTATTTCAGTCGTGAAGCGTTTCATCGATTCGGGGAGCGCGTTGCCCTTGTGAAAGAACGGCTACACACGATTTGTGAGCTACTACCAGACCGTCCGACCGAGGCACGTTCAAGTGCGATTGAATCACTTGAAGACATGATTGGGCTCGATGACATCAAAGCGCGTGTAAAAGCGTGGTATCGCTTCCTCCTTTTCCAAAAAGAACGAGAAAAGGCCGGTTTTTCTTCAAAACATCAACCATCCCTTCATCTCGTCTTTACAGGGAATCCAGGAACCGGGAAGACGACATTAGCAAGACTCATGGCCGAGATTTACTTTGAACTCGGCTTATTAGGACGCCCGGACCTTGTCGAGGCTGACCGTTCGAGCCTTGTCGGTGCCTATGTTGGGCAAACGGAAGAGCAGTTAATGAACAAGGTGAAAGAGGCAGAAGGTGGTGTCTTATTCATCGATGAAGCATACGCATTGAAGCGTCAGGATGCGAGTGGCAGTGATTACGGACAAGCGGCCATCGATACACTCGTCGCCGCGATGACGAGTGGCGAATATGCTGGCAAGTTCGTCGTCATTCTAGCTGGCTATCCAGAAGAAATGCGTCATTTCCTCTTGGCGAACCCCGGTTTACGTTCACGATTCCCTGAGTCGAATCACTACGAGTTACCGAACTACCGTGACGAAGAACTGGTCGCCATCGGTGAGAAAGTGGCACAAGAAAACAATTACGTGCTGACGGAAGAGGCGAAACGATCACTTCTTGCTCGAATCGACAGAGAACGGGTCGACTCGACGTTCGGAAATGCCCGGACTGTCCATAACATTTTACTTGATGCGATGTTTAAGAAGGGTTCCCGATTCGGTGCAGATGCTCCGCTAGACGAAATGGCGCTCTTGACTGAAGAAGACTTTGATCAGCCAGATGATGAATCGAGTCCGACATCGTTAGATGACCTTGTCGGCATGGAAGATGCAAAAGCACAACTGGCTGAAATTGAAGCGCTCATCAAGATACAGAAGAAACGAAAAGCGCTCGGTTTGAAGACGGCGCCGGTCCAGCTCCATGTGACACTTACCGGAAACAGCGGTACCGGTAAAACGACATTTGCCTATCTGTATGCACAGATGTTGAAACGGACAGGTTATTTGAAGCGAGGCCATGTCAATGTCGTCAGTCGTGCAGATTTAGTTAGTGGCTATGTGGGACAGACAGCTCAAAAAACGAAAGCGGCGATCCGTGACGCACTTGGCGGCGTCTTACTAATTGACGAGGCCTATAGTTTGAACGGCGGGGCGAACGACTATGGCCGGGAGGCAATCGATACACTCGTTGACGAAATGCCGAAACATGGCGAGAATCTTGTCGTCGTCCTTGCCGGTTACGAAGGTCCGATGCGCCGATTAATTGAATCCAACCCTGGTCTTAGTAGCCGAATGAAACGGACGATTCATTTTGATGACTATACTCAAGAACAGTTGGTGGACATCGCGAAAAATTACGCAAGTCAGTTCGGATATGTGATGGAGGGAAATGCGCTTGAAGCATTAGCTACTCGCTTACATGACATCAAACATGCGAACGCGCGCACCGCTCTATCTGTTATCGATGAATCGATTGCTCGTCAGTCCTATCGTTTAGTGTCGACGGAGGATGAGAATGTGTCACTCCAGCAATTATTAGTAGTAGATATTAAGAGTAAGTTATAATATACTTTTCTTAGGAAAGAAGGATGATTCAATGCACACGGTTCAAATCCCAGTAAGGTATCAAGAGACGGACATGATGGGCATCGTCTATCATGCCAATTATTTAGTTTATTTAGAGATTGCGCGCACGGAATTGTTACGACAACTAGGTGTCGAGTATAAAGATATGGAAGAAGCGGGATTTGTCTCTCCTGTGACAAATGTATCCATGGACTATAAGCGTAGCGTGACGTATGGTGATACGGTTCATGTTCGTGTATGGGTCGATCAATATTCAAAAATCAGAACGATTTACGGCTATGAGTTGACGAATCAACATGGAGAACTTGTTGGCACAGCCACTACAACGCATGTCGTCGTCAAACGAGGCGACTTCAAACCGATTCGACTTGATCGAGAGTTCCCGAAATGGCATGAAATGTATTTGAACGTCATGAACCCTGTTTAAGAATCTTCTGTCTTCGTACCGTCAGTGTGGTATCATATCTTGACGGTACTTTTTGTTATCTAGAAAGGGGAAGATCGCATGCGTTATCCATCGATTTTGATGGTTTGCGGCGCCTTGACGTTCATGTTAGCCGGTTGTACGACAAACGAGCAAGTTGAACCGAAAGAACCAACAACACAGTCATCAACAGTAGATGAACCAGAGACAGAACCAAATGAACCGACTTCGGATCGTGAAGATGAGACAGTCACCGAGTCACCTTCTGAGGAGGAGACGTCGGACGAGTCTGAACAGCCGACCGAACCAGTAGAGGAAGAACCTGTGGCACCTAGTCAACCGATTGAAACGGATGGTGTGGCCAATTTGGAATTAGATGAATTGATTCTTGTAAACAAGAAAATTGCATTACCCGCCGACTATCAGCCGAGTGATTTGGTAGAGGCGAACATTGATTTTGTCGACTCGACAGTCGGTGAACGTCGAATGTTACGTAAAGAAGCTGCTCAGGCGATTGAAGGTCTAATGAAAGGTGCAAAAGCAGCAGGAATTGATTTGAAAGGGACGAGTGCGTTCCGTTCATACGCCTATCAAGTCAATCTCTTCAATGCTTATGTCGAACGAGATGGCAAAGAGCAAGCCATGAAATATTCCGCACCACCAGGTCATTCTGAACATCAAACAGGACTTGCGATTGACGTATCGAGCGCCTCGGTCAACTATCAACTGACTCAAAGTCTCGGTGAAACGGTTGAAGGAAAATGGCTGGCAAATCATGCTCACGAGTATGGATTTATCATCCGTTACCAAAAAGCCTTTGAGGAAGAAACCGGATATATGTACGAACCATGGCACTTACGCTATATCGGTATTGAGCATGCGAAACAGGTACATGCATTGAATCAGCCATATGATCGCTATATTGCGGAATTTGTGAAATAAGGGGAATTGCGATGCAATATGTGACAGAAATCATGATTATTATTTTAAGTTATTTACTTGGTGCCATTCCGTTTGCCCTCATCATCGGCAAGCTCGGCTATCGCGTAGACGTTCGAGAACATGGGAGCGGCAATCTGGGAACGACGAACACGTTTCGTGTATTAGGAAAGAAGGCAGGAATCCTCGTCTTACTCGGTGACATGGGGAAAGGTCTTGTCGCTGCATTGCTGCCTCTACTGTTCGGAAGCGAGATGAGCCTGCTTCTTGCCGGGATTCCGGCAGTGATTGGACACTCTTATCCTGTCTTTGCGAAATTCAAAGGTGGAAAATCGGTTGCGACGAGCGGTGGTGTTTTGTTGGCAGCCTTCCCATGGTTCTTCTTTGTCGTCGTCGGTACATTCATCGTGACTCTCCTCACCTCGCGCATGGTATCCCTCTCCTCGATGGCTGCCGCCGTGGTAGGACTTGTGACGGCAACGACTTATAGCATCGTGACGAAAGATTGGTTACCCCTGATCGTCATCGTGCCACTCGCATTGTTCATTATTATTAAGCATCGTACCAATTGGCAACGTATACGTGCTGGAAAAGAACCAAAAGTTCCGCTGTTTCAACACAAGCCGAAATCATGACTCATGCAGGTACGTCCGTGAAGGGCGTGCCTTTTTTTGTGTATTGTCGTTGATTTACACAAAAAAGAAACAAAAACATGTTGGATTTGCTCGTTCTTTACTTTCAATTTACGTTAAATTTACATGCGTTCGTTACACTAGAAAAGGAAAGATTATTGTGGAGGAGGCAGGGACGTGTCTTTAATCGGCGAAGAGCGTAAACAGAAAATTGTAGAATGGATCGAACGAGAAGGCAAAGTAAAAACAAGCGAGTTGATCGAGCGTTTGAACGTATCGGGGGAATCGATTCGCCGTTATTTAGAAGAATTAGAAAAAGAACATCGAATCAAACGTGTATACGGGGGAGCGGTCCTTCATCAGAGCATGTCCTTTCAGCCTATCGTGATTGCAAACATGGATGGAATTCGTCGGATCGCCTATACCGCATTTCAGTTGATTCCAGATGATACATTATTATATATCGGACACGGGGTCGCGGCAGAGCAAGTAGCTTCTCGGTTACGTGGTCGCAATGTGACGGTCGTGACGCCATCGTTGACGGTGGCGAAGGCGTTGTTTGAACAGCGGGCGAAAGGTGTGCTTGGTGGCGAAATTCAGCTATTAGGTGGTACAATCGACCCGAAACATCTCGTGACGACAGGTGAGCAGGTCCTGGCGCAACTACAGACATACATGTTCGACCTTGCCATTTTGTCCGTCGAAGGGGTCGACGCATCACTAGGTTTAACATGTGATGCTTTCGGCCTCGCCAGTATCACCCAGTCGGTGATGTCACAAAGTCGCGAGACGTTCTTACTGACGGACCATACCCAACTAAATCAACAAAAACGGTATCGCGTCTGTGATTTTTCGAAGGTGACGGCGATTATCTCTGATTTTCCTGAGCCTCAAGATTTCAAAGGCGTCTTAGCCGAACATGGTGTGGACTGGAAGTTCGCACCGTGAAGGGAGCGATTTAATGAATGTAGAAGTGATTGTCACTACACTAACGGAAGCTATTCAGGCTGAGCAACTCGGTGCGAAACGACTCGAACTGATTGCGGATATGGAAAACGGGGGCATCACACCAAGTTTTGGAACGATTCGAAATGTGGTCGAACATGTGTCGATTCCGGTGCATGTGATGATAAGACCCCATACACATTCGTTCCATTTCAATGAGGATGATGTCGAGACTATGCTTGCGGATATCGGTCTATGCCGTGAGCTAGGTGTCGATGGAATCGTATTCGGTGCATTGACACAGGATGGCGCGATTGACGAGCGGATCTTAGGGGAAGTGATCAAGCACAAAGGGGAAATGACGCTCACGTTCCACCGTGCTTTTGATGCATCACGTGATGTCTTTGAAGCGATGGATGTGTTGAATGAATATCCGGAAGTAGATATTCTCCTTACTTCAGGCGGTGCCAAAACTGTACTAGAAGGAATCGAAACCTTGATAACTTTGAAGGAACAGGCCGAGATGACACTTTTACCTGGTGCAGGGATCACGGTGGAAACGTTACCGATTCTTCGAGAACGTCTTGACGTAGCGATGGTACACATAGGAAATGGCGTACGAACGAATGGACAGCTCGATGAAGTGAAGTTCAAACAACTTCTTGGATGAGCCAATGCGGAAAACAGTCGGAAGACTGTTTTTTTGCTATAATGAGAGAAAACAATAAATGTAGGTGAATTCATGCAATCTTCCGTTTACAAACAATATGCGCTACGCATGCTATCAGGGAAGTGGGGCATATCATTACTCGTCGTCTTAACTGTCATGGTCATTCAAGCGATGATCACGACCCGACTTGATCTCTCGGCGAACGACCCCGAAGTTCTTTTGACATCGGTGGCGCTTCTTTACGGGGCGACGGTTCTGCTCGCACCTATCGAGCTCGGGAAAAATTGGGTGTTTCTCCAGGTGGCGAAAGATGAAAAGCCAACGTTCGGATTGTTGATTGAATCGTTCGGGTCACTTAAAGACTATTCACGTGCCGTGGTCTATTATGCGGTATTCTATTTAGGTCTAAACGTTCTGATGCTTTTCCTGATTGTACCTGGTGTCTGGTTCTATTTGACGTATCGCATCGCGCCATTTATCATGCGAGATGAGCCGGACCTATCTGCATTCAAGGCGATGCGAAAAAGCCGCCAAATGATGAAAGGGCACAAACAGACGATGTTAAAGCTCTATGCGAGTTTTATCGGATGGTATGCGCTCGTCCTTCTTACTGGAGGCTTAGCTTATATCTTTGTCACACCATATCTTCAAACGGCGATTTCTGGACTCTATTTAGAGTTAAATGCCTCCTATCAAGCAAAACAACCGGTCGGATAACCCGACCGGTTGTTTTATGTTCCGTGCTGATCTGACTTTTTGGGGTTTGGGGCGTCTTCAAAATCTTGTTTTTCCTCTTCCGACGCATCCGCATGCCACTTTTTTGCTTGCTCGGTGGCAATGGGGATCGCTTTCGTCTCAGAGTAGCCTTGCGCGAGTAATGCGTTCGCGATATCAATGGCTTTCTTTTTTACAAGTGGATCGAAGTTTTTCAGTGATTCTGGATAGTCTTTCATATTCCATGGCACGAAAATCGCCTCCTTCACTCCTACTAATTCCACAAACATCCGGTTTCAAACGTCTTGATGAAGATAATACTCGATCAGTGCTTGCGTGCCATTCTCTCCGTATCCATTCTTTTCAAGAATTGAATAGAGGCGATGTGCGAGCTCGAGACCTGGTAATGTCACTTCTAGCTCGTGTGCGCTCTCGATAGCGAGTGTCATGTCTTTGATAAAGTGTTTGATGAAGAAGCCAGGTGCATAATCTTCGATAATCATGCGTGGAACCAAGTTTTCAAGCGTCCAGCTACCTGCTGCCCCACCACGAATCGTACGAACGAGTGCCTCTGGGTCAATTCCAGCTCGTTTACTGAACGCTAACATTTCGGCATTCCCCATCATGATTCCGGCAATGGCGATTTGATTGGCAAGTTTCGCATATTGACCGCTTCCTGCGTATCCCATTCGTTCTATCGATTGTCCCATCGCTTCAAATAAAGGCTTCGCTTTATTGAAGGCGAATTCACCCCCACCGACTAAAATCGAAAGCGTTCCATTTTTGGCGCCGACATCGCCTCCTGTGACTGGTGCGTCAAGTGGGAGGAGACTCCGCTCAATGGCTGTCTCGGCAATTCGTTCAGCCAGTTTCGGTGAGGACGTCGTCATGTCGATTAATAATGTACCTGGTTCTGCCGAATCAAGAATGTTTCCTTCACCAAAATAGATGGATTCGACATCGGACGGATAGCCGACGATAGTGATGACGGCATCGGCGTCTCGGCAAACGTCCTGTACCGCATCACACCATGTCACACCTTCCTCTAACAATGCGGCTGCCTTCTCTTTCGTTCTTGTATATGCTTGTACTTCAAATCCGTGTTTCATCAAATTACGTACCATCGATTGGCCCATGACCCCGAGCCCGATAAATCCGATTGTTTTCATGTGGCTTGTCCCCCTAATAATTGTTGTGAAACGAGTCGCTGATATAGTGCGTTCTCTGTTAAAAGTTGCTCATGTTTCCCGATTCCGCTGATTTGTCCGTCTTCTAAGACGACAATCTGGTCAGCATGTCTGACAGTCGAGAGTCGATGGGCAATCACAAGTGTCGTTCGTCCGACCATCAGGCGGTCTAACGCTTCTTGGACCACGCGTTCTGATTCAGAATCTAGACTTGATGTTGCCTCGTCGAGCAATAAAATCTGTGGATTTCGTAACAATGCTCGCGCGATAGCAAGTCGTTGGCGCTGCCCACCAGACAAACGGATACCTCGCTCACCAATCTCCGTATCGAGCTGTTCTGGCATCGTTTCAATAAACGACCATGCGTTGGCCATCTCACAGGCTTCTTTGATTTCATCATCGCTCGCTTCATGTCGAAGTCCGTACACAATGTTTGTCCGTACAGATCCCGAAAGGACGGGTGAATCTTGAGCGACATACCCGATGATTTGACGCCATGTGTCACGCCCGTATGTTTGAATCTCTCGATTTCCATATCGAATCGTCCCTGCCGTCGGTGTGTAGAACTGTTCGACAAGTGAGAAAAGTGTCGTTTTCCCGGCACCACTACGTCCTACGATGGCGGTTGTCGCCCCTGGTGAAACTTGAAGTGTCAATCCTTGGATGACGGGTTCAGTGCCATAATGAAAAGCAACGTCTTCGAATGAGAGTGCTGTCTGATGAATCGTTTCTTCATGTGTGCTGTATAGTTCGGGACTGACTTCGAGCAATTCAGCAATCCGTTCCGTAGCTCCACGCGCCTTTTGAAGTCTCGTCAAGAATTCACTCATCGTGATGAGGGGCGTGATGATTTGGAAGAGATAGAGCATGAAGGCGAGTAGTTCGCCCGTTGATAAAGCTCCGGTCGAGACGCGATATGCGCCAAACCCGAGGATGGCAATTAACATCCCGGTCAAGGTCACATTGAGAAGGGGGATGAGGATTGCTTGAATTCGTCCTTCTTTCACCCCGTAATCGAAAAGTGTCTCGATTTTTGCTTTGCCGGTACTCACTTCCATCTGTTCCGTCGCTTGTGATTTGACAAGTCGAATCTCACCGAGCAGTTCGGCGAAGAAGCCGGAAAGACTTCCGAGTTCTTGTTGTGTCTCTTTTGCGATGATACGTAGCTTTCTTCCGAGCGGTATGACAATGATGAGTGTGGTCGGAACAGAGAACAAGATGACGAGTGTCATTTGCCAATCGAGTGTGAACAAGATGGCGACGGCGCCGATGACCGAGACGAGAGAGGTCAACAACCTGACACTTTGTTCGGATAACAACTGTTGAAGCGTCGTCGTATCATTGTTCAACCGAGACACCAGTTCCCCCGACTTGATGCCGTCATAGAATGGAATCGGCAGTTTGACGAGATGGTCCCACAAGGTCGTGCGTAAATTGGCAACGACCCGTTGCCCCACAATATGTAACCAATAAATCGAAACGGCACTCGTGATGACCTGAATCAAAAATGCGATGACGAAATAGATGATCCATTCAGGTGTCAATAAGTCGCTGCTCCACCGGTCGACCACACGCTGCAAGATGAGCGGAATGGCCAGTGAGGCGACGGCTTGAAGGAGCGAGATCAGAATGGCTCCGACAAATAGATTTTTCGGAGGATTCGCGATTTTGAATAATTGAAAAAAAGTTTGCCATGTTGATGATTTCATTTTGGAAGTCCTCCTCTCCTCTTACTTTCGCTGTTTCAAAAACGGGTGTCAAGACGTCGAATCATACGAATGACTCATGCTAGAATAGGAAAGAGAGGTGATACGTGATGAAATGGATTCACACGGCCGATTGGCATCTAGGTAAGATCGTCCACGGTCGACATATGACAGAAGATCAACGGAATATCTTATTCCATTCTTTTTTACAAATCGTAGATGAGGAACGACCCGATGCGGTCATCATCGCAGGGGATTTATATGACCGAGCCGTCCCTCCCGTCGAGGCGGTCGATTTACTCGATGAGATGTGGCGAGAGCTCGTCTTGAACCGCGGAATACCAGTCGTAGCCATCGCCGGAAACCATGATTCGGCAGAACGTCTCGAATATAGTTCGAAGTTATTGAGACAAGTAGGACTTCACATCGTCGGGAAGCTCGACCCGACATCTGGTCCCCTTGATGTAGCAGGAGTCCCATTTTATCCGATTCCATTCCTTGAGCCGGCTCGTGTACGGCATATCCTCGGTATCGACTCGATTCGAACGCATCATGATGCACTGGAGGCGGTCATTGAAGCTTTCGGTATGATCGAAAAAGATGCCGTGACGATTGGCCACAGTTTTGTAGCGGGCGGACTGGAGACGGATTCAGAACGTCAACTATCTGTTGGCACGGCAGGACAGGTCGCCAAAGGGTTATATGAGCCTTTTTCGTATACGGCATTAGGTCATTTACATAATCGTGATGCGATTCAATCAGAAAGAATTGCATATAGTGGGTCGCTCATGAAATATTCGTTTTCCGAGGTCAATCATGAAAAATCCGTCGACGTTCTGGAATGGAACGGTCAATGGACACGTCGTCGCCGTGCCTTGACACCAGAGCGGGATATGCGACAACTCACCGGAACATTGAACGAACTCCTTACCCCAACTTATTATCAGCAAGAAAAGACAGATGATTACCTTAAAATTGTATTGACCGATGATACGGCGCTTCATGATCCGATGGCGAAACTTCGGACTGTCTATCCGAATATCCTTCATCTTGAATTGGAACTGTTACGTCGCCAGGAGCAGACATCCACGTTTGAACGCGAGACGCTCGAAAGACAGTCAGTAGAAGAGGTATATCTCCAATTTTTTGAGGCCGTGCATGATCGCACTGCCTCAGATGCCGTGAAGCAAATGATAGAAGAAGGTGATGTCTAATGAGACCGGTTGAATTGATGATTCAAGCATTTGGACCGTATGCAGAACGTGAAACGATTGACTTCACCCAGTTGGTTGGTCGCTCGATGTTTGTCGTCAGCGGTCGGACGGGCGCCGGGAAGACGACCATTTTTGATGCGATGACGTTCGCCCTTTATGGCCGGGCGAGTGGGTCGCTTCGAAATGCTAGTGACTTCAGAAGCCAGTATGCACAACCTGAGTTGAAGACGGAAGTAGATTTTTCGTTCACGATTCGAGGTGACCGCTATCGGATCGTAAGACAGCCGCAACAACCTCATCCGAAAAATAAGACGCCAATTCCCCACGAGGCCATCCTCTATGAATGGGAGGACGGTTGGAAGCCGCTGGCGACGAAGGTGAACGAGGTACAAGAACGAATCGAATCGATTTTACAATTATCGTATGAACAGTTCAGTCAAATCTTGTTGCTCCCTCAAAACCAATTTAGACAATTACTTGATTCGAACTCGAATGAAAAACAACAAATTCTCCAATCCATTTTCAAAACAGAGGCATATCGTACGTTCCAGGAAAAGTGGGGCGAACGCTATAGTACCTATCGCAAACAAGTGGAATGGGCGGTCGAGCGGACGCGACTCAAGTTATTAGAGCTCGAAGATAAAGCAATCGAAGAGGTGTCGACCCAGTCAATCGACGAGATTCAACGTTGGCTCGATGAGCGTGAAGAACATCTGATTGCAACGTGTGAAACGGCCTTAGCCCAGAAACAAACGTATGCGACAGCACTGGAAGAGGCAAGAGAAGCGCTTGAGAAAGCAAAAGCGCTCATCACCCTATTTCAGGAGCGAGAAGAAACCGATCGAGCACTTGCAATCTTTTTAAACGGTGAGTCGATTCGAAATAAGACACGTGAACTGCTAACAAATTTAGAGGTCGCAGCCAACATTCGTCCAGTCTTTGAACGGTTACAGGAACTAGAGCAACTCGTGCGTCGGTTGACGATGGAAGAACAGACCTCCTCGACAAAATTAGAGCACTTGCAATCCACCCAATCGAAGTTAGTGGAGCAACAACCAACGATTGAAAAGGACAAAGAAGAAGTGATCTCTCGTAAAGAGCGACTACGGATTGTCGATGAGATGATGCCAAGAATCAAGGAACGCGCCACACTCGTGACCCTTCGTGACCGATTGATGAATCGTGCAAAAGAATTGGTCACGTTTTCAAAAGAATCTCGGTTACAAGAACTTCAAGAAAAAGAACGACAATTGGTCGAGAACGTAAAGTCTGAACCTAGCGAACGAGCAGTCGATGCCGAACGTCATGTCGACCGATTGGTGCATCTGGCCTCTCTTGAAACAAAAGCGAGTGAGTTATCAAAACAACTCGACGAATGTGAACGAACGGGCAAAGACGTTCAACGACAGTACGTGACCCAACAAGAAGTGGTCGCCACGTTTACAAAGCAAGAACAGTTACTACTAGCGAGACAATTGAGTGAGACGCTTGTAGACGGTGAGCCATGCCCGGTATGTGGTTCTCGTCATCATGATATCCCACAACACGAAGAAACCGCTACGAACATCGCGGAGCGGGATGCGGCCGTGGCACGTCTTGATGATTTGTCCACACGCTTAATCGAAGCGAGGGCGGACTATCGTT
The DNA here is from genome assembly GCF_027161185.1 of Exiguobacterium sp. KJ 601. GTDB lineage: Bacteria > Bacillota > Bacilli > Exiguobacteriales > Exiguobacteriaceae > Exiguobacterium > Exiguobacterium profundum. The sequence goes on from NZ_JADHZG010000001.1 coordinate 1,142,512, forward strand.
CGCTTCATCAACAACTTGAAGCAGTCCGACAAGAACTAGAGCAAGCTTCCAAAGACATTCAATTCAATGGCGATATCACAGAAGAACTCAATAAGTGGCGAACACGTGCAGAGCTATTGCAACGGGAAGAACGAATGCGTCAAGAGAATGAACGGACACTTCGCCAACTGTCAGCAGAAATCCGACAGTTAGAGCAAGAGCGACGTCAACAGTTCGAAGAGCGGGAGCGTGTCGTATCCGAACTTGAGGCGACGCAACAAAGTCTCCATGCACTCGGCCAAAGTGAAGAAACGACATTCGATGCGTTGCAGCGCGAGCGAGCCGACCTTGAGCAGCGCATCGCGATGTTGATGAAACAAGTCGAGGCGTACGACCACGAGTTTGAGACGATGAAAAAAGCACTTTGGAAAGAGGAAGAACGACTGTCATTGATCCGTGAACAGTTGTCTGAAGCATCGAAGCAGTATGATGCCCAGCAGACCATCTGGGTCAATCAGCTAGAAGCATCACATCTGACGCGTGAACGCTATGAATCATACGCCAATCAAATCGACAAGCGGACAATGATTCGTGAACAGTTGCAACGTGAGGAGGAAGAAGGTGTTCGACTCCGACACCATAAACAGATGATTGAAGAAAAACTGAAGAATCAGGAGCGACCAGACCTGCACGAGATGGAGATGAAAGTGAAGGAAGTGGCTGAATGCAGTGAGCAGGCGTCGAAACAGCTGATCACAGCCCAAGATGCCTTGTCTCGACATAGACACGTCATCTCGGAATGGAATACCCTTCGCGAACAGACGGCGCAAGAAGAACAGAAATTAGAGACAATCAAATTGATTGCGGATACGGGGAAGGGAATCAACCCACAGAAAATGATGTTTGAGACATATGTTCAAACCGCCTTTTTTGATCAGATCCTTCATGCGGCCAACATTCATTTGGATCAGATGACGAGCGGTCAGTTCCGGCTTGAGCGGAAAGTCGAGACGGCGAAAGGGAATGCCAAATCTGGTCTTGAGCTTCTCGTCTTTGATGCTTATACCGGACAATCGCGTCGTGTACAAAATTTATCTGGCGGTGAAGGGTTTAAGGCGTCGTTGTCACTCGCTCTTGGACTTGCGGAAGTCGTTCAACAGTTGAGTGGGGGCATCAGTCTTGAAACGATGCTCATCGATGAAGGATTCGGTACGCTCGATGCCGAATCTCTAGACCAGGCGATTGAATTATTGATGTCTTTACAGGCGACCGGTCGGCTCGTCGGCGTCATCAGTCATGTCCAAGAATTGAAAGACCGTGTCGATGCACGGATTGAAGTGAAAAAATCTAGAAGCGGGTCGTCGATCCAGCTGATTGTGGAGTGATGGTTGTGAAACAGATGGTGACGAAGTCGAGTCTCATTGAACAGTTAAAAGAAGCCGGCGTTCGCTCGGGAGAGGCGTTGTTTGTCCATTCGTCGCTCTCAAAACTCGGTTGGGTATGTGGAGGGGCGCAGACTGTCATTGAAGCGATTCAGGAAGTGGTCGGTCCATCTGGGTTGATTATGATGGCGACCCAGACCGGAGACAATTCAGACCCAGCTGAATGGGAAGCGCCACCTGTCCCCGTGGAATGGTGGCAGACGATTCGCGCGGAGATGCCTCCGTACGAAGCTGATAAAACAGCGACACGTGGCATGGGACGGGTGCCGGAACAGTTCCGAAGCTATCCGAATGTATATCGTAGTTCCCATCCGATGTGGTCCGTTGCCGCCTGGGGCGATGATGCTGAAGCCATCGTGTCCGGTCATACTATCGATGTCGGGTTCGGTCCAGGTTCACCTATCGAGCGAATGATTGAGCGAAACGCACGAATCCTTCACCTTGGGTCTCCGCTCGATGCGACGACACTCTGGCATTATGCCGAGTACGGAATTGATGGCCCGACCAAATCATTCGGTTGTGCCGTTATAGAACGAGGGGAGCGAAAGTGGCGTACATTTGAACATGTCGATGTGAACAGCGATCCGTTTGGCGCAATCGGCGAGAACATCGTCAAACAAAAGGATGTGCGAACATTTTCTATCCATGAAGCGACATGTTATCTCATTCCGTCTAGCACATGGGAACCAGTCCAACATGCGCTCATCGCGCTTCGTAGCTGGTTGAGATAGAGAAAATAGAATCGAGGGGAAGTTACGGATGAATCGTTGGATGAAACTAGTGAGTATTGCGGTACTCATCATTTTACTCGTTGCCGGTTTGGCTATCGGAGGAATCTCGGCTCATATTGGGGATCAGTTGACGTCACCGGAGCGGGAAACATTGACATATACCCCGAAATCACTTGGTTTGAAGTATGAGAATGTGACAATCGAATCGGAGGAAGGATATGACTTATACGGATGGTGGATTCCTCATCCTACGCCGCGTGCGACCATCGTCTTTGCCCACGGATATGGGAAGAATCGTGAACAGGAAGATTTACCGTTGAAAGAGTTGATTCCAGAATTTCATGAACAAGGATACCAATTTTTAACGTTCGATTTTCGCGGGTCAGGGATTTCAGAGGGTGACCGAGTCACGGTCGGCGCTAAAGAACAATCCGATTTAAAAGCGGCCATCCAATATGCGAAAGGTCGTTCAAAAGGACCGGTTGTCTTGTACGGGATTTCAATGGGAGCGGCGACAGCACTCTCTACAGCTGATGATGTCGAAGTTGCTGCAGTCATCGCCGACAGTCCGTTTAGTGATTTACGAAATTATCTCGAGACAAATCTTCCGGTATGGAGTGACTTACCGAACGTTCCGTTCACGCCCGTCATCATGACTGTGACCCCTTGGTTCACCGGTCTCGATGCCGACGTCGTATCTCCTATTCAGGATATCAAGTTGATTGAGGCTCCTATCTTATTGATCCACAGTAAAGACGATGATGCGATTCCTGTTTCTGAAAGTGAAAAATTGGCTGAAGCACAAGAACGCGTCGAACTTTGGGTGACTGATAACGAAGGTCATGTCGGGTCGTACCAGTCATTCCAGAATGAATATCGTCAACAAATATTCGAGTTTCTAGAACGGTCATTGTAAGCAAAGGGGCGCATTCGACGCCCCTTTTTGATATGATTGCAGACGAGACCAATGAAAGAAGGGTACAACATGGACGTTTTACAAGTATTACAGTTTCTCCTTTTAGGAACGTTAATCGGAATCTTGAGCGGTTTCTTTGGGATTGGTGGTGGCATCTTACTGACACCACTTCTCCTTGTCTTCGGGTATGAAGCGAGTGCGGCGATTGCTCTTAGCCTCATGTTGACACTCGGATCAACGACGGCAGGAACGATCTCGCATATCCGTTTGCGTAACGTGAACGTGTCGCACGCCTTATGGATCGGTTTGTTCGGGATTGTCGGGACATGGATTGCCACACCGCTTGTCTTTTATTTAGAAGGAGTCGATGGGGCGACACTGATCATCTCACTCGTCTATATCGCATTACTCACATATTTTGCGGTTTCTTTCTTTCGTTCGAAACAGCATGTGGAAGGAAGCGTCGGAACGGACTCTGTACCACGCCTTGGGATCATCGGTGTGTTCGCGGGGTTCATCTCCTCGTTGATGGGCGTGAGCGGTGGATTCGTCTTGACTCCTCTTCAGGTCAAGTTGTTGAACACAGAGATGAAGCGTGCGGTCGGAACGAGTATTACGGCAGCGCTTCTCATCGTCGTATCCGGTGTCATAAGTTACGCGGTGGCGGGTGCTGAAACGAATTATCTGCACGGTCTTGCTCTGATTGCGGGCGCCATGATCGGGTCACCCTTTGGAGCGAAACAGCTACAACGTTTCAGCTCGCAGCACGTCAAAAAAGCGCTCGGTGGATTTTATATCACGGTCGCCATCAGTGTAGGGTTGAATTTGATTGGGTGGAATACGGCATCACTTGCACTTCTCGTCACATTAGCACTTCTGTTCATCGTCACGCTTCTCATTCGACAACGCAAAAAATAAACCCCGTCTTCGGACGGGGTTTTAACGTCTAGCAATATGGTCAATGTTTTCTTGAATCTCGCCAACTTTCGCTTTTGCCTCACGGAGTCTTCGCTCGAACGCATCTGTGTCACGTTTCTCATGAGACGACTTATCGATTCCTTGACGCTGCCCTTTGTCAGAGCGTTGGTAAAAGTGGGTCGCTTTCTGCAAGCGTTTTTTAAACGTCGAGTCGCTCATCGGGACACCCCCTTCCATACTACAGTTATTCCACAGATGGAAACGGGTGAAACGTTCGAACCTTTACGAAGCGAGGGAACGACGGACTTGAACGTTCTGAGAAATTTTCACGGCTAATATGGCTGCGAGCACTGCTTTCAATGCGTCGCCAAAGAGAAATGGAATATTTACTTTGAGCGCATCAATGAACGACATACCGAGAACGATCTCGAGTCCGATACTTCCGAGTAAGTAGACGAGCCCTAGACCGAATAAAAAGTTATAGCCAATCAATGCTGGAATGGAGCGGTAGCGTTCGCTGAACCAGCCAATGAAGAGCGCTGCAATCGGAAAGGCGATTAAATATCCGACAGTTGGTCCTACAAATGGTGCGAGACCTCCTTGACCACTTAGTACTGGAAGTCCGATCAAGCCGAGCAGGAGGTACACGATGACTGCCAAAAATCCTTTCCGAGCACCGAATATGCCGGCGATGGTCATGATGGCGAGTGTTTGAAGGGTGATCGGAACGGGTCCAATCGGTATTTCGATGAAACCGATACTTGCGATGAGTGCTGCGCCGAAGGCGATTTGAGTCATATCTTGAATCTTCATATGTAAACCCCTTTTCAGTTAACGTTAACAATATAAAAGTTAACATGTTGAGAAGGGGTTGGCAAGAATTATTTCAAGACAGCCCGTTTTGGCTCAAAGCTGTCTGATATGCCTTCGTTTCAACATAAAGCTCATCCTTGAGTGGATGAAGATGTCGTTGACGGATCCGATAAAATTGATAGGAGACAAGTGCCACGTTGAATAAGAGGGAGAGCAGACTGACGATAAAGAAAGCTCTCGGGTCATGTGTCGACGGTACGGGAGCTAATCGGTCGGCGAACGCCGGAACTGTCATGACGAACATAATCCATAAAGCCAACGTGTGGGCACGATGTTGCAACCAAGCTCCTTTTTTAATAAAGAAAGAAGGAATGGTACACGAAAGGAGCAGAATCAATCCCGCATAAAACGAGTGGTCAGAGATACAATTATAAACGTAAGCAAAATTCCATAAATCATAGGCGATGATCCATGGCCAAATCATGTCGGGCCATATCATATCTTTTGATTGATCTTTCGAAATATTGATTCCAACCCATCCGCAGATGGCGATGATGTTCAATAATCCTGCAAAACCGTTCATTAGATTCCAAGGTCCGGACATGACCCAAAGGTGATCGATATAAGCGCCATCGGGAACGTTATAGAAGTATACTTGAAAGTCTCGGATACAAGCTTCTAAAATGTTCAGAGCCAAAATCCCCGGTGGAAAGAATAAGACCCATTTCTTTCGTAATAGCGAGGGCCGATATCGAATAATCATGAAACCGAGACAGCCGGCGAGAGCAGAATATGTTTTCACCCAGTTGAACCATGTACCTGTTCCATATTCGTTCCCTGGTGCTGCGGTTGTCGGCCAAACGAAAAGGGTCAGTATAGTCGGTACAATCAAGAATAACGTTATTCCTCCCCACTTGGTTGTGCGACTGAATTCATTGAAAGCCATCAAGCTAAACAAGACAAATAACCCAATTCCCCATCCGACGAGATCGATTCGTTCATACAGAATTCCCACTCAAATCTCCTCCTTACAACTGTTATTTGTTCACTATTGAGCAATCGGAATTATACGTTCACATATTCGATTCCATCATGATACTTTGGCTCTCTTGAAGCTGATGATGGCCTTATTGTGATGAAGTTGCCACATATGCCAGAAGACGTAAGGGACGATGATCACAAAATTAATCATTCCCCATGATTTCAATACTTCCGGGTTGAACCATGTCGAAGAGTTCATGACTTGCGGGAAGATGTCATAGCATGCGCGAATCAATAAATGGGCTGCAAGCGTGTAAATACGAGCGGTAATGTAAAGCTCTGGTCGTCCTTTGATGACCGGATACAGTTCTGCCGCAAGCAAGATGCAGAGCGAGCTGGCAAAATAAGTTGGAGATTCTGCATAGACGAAACATGCGTTCCATGACGTGTATATAAAATTCCATGACCCAGTCGTATAGGCTACGAGATCGGCGTATCCTTCTTTCGCAAACTTCCAAAAAGTCGGTGCGAAAGGAATCGTCACACAGAGTAAAAATCCACAGGCGGCATTAAAGTAGTTGCCGAGTGTCACATCTTTAATCGTGGCTTCTGCGATATTCAAAAACAATATGGCGTAGAAGAACCATAAAAATTCGTCACGCTTTAAAAAGTCCCAAATTCGTCCTTTCTTTTTCTCGTAAATGGCGATTCGAGAGAAACCAACGATAATTGTCGGGATGATAACGCTTACAATTTTTGCCCAACGAAACCATCCATCAACATTCCCCATCATCCATAGTGGGATGGTCAATAACGAAGCGAGCCAAAAGTAGGCGGACAGTTTATAGTGCTTTCTGAAAAAAACGATGATTCCTAATAATAAACCTAAATAGAGTGGCATCGAGATTGCATGTGGCCAGACGTTCATTCCATTCACCTTCTCATTTGAATTTAACAAACATAACGTTTGTTATGTTTTTAGTATAGGCGGACAATCCTATTTAGTCAATGTGAATTATTTCACAAAATTTAGTCCTGAGCACTCGCATTGGTAGAGCTATGTTATTCTAAAGTGGACTCGAAAGGGGAGAATAATAGTGGACGGTAAAAATAAAATTCTAGATGCAGCCAGAACGGTCATTATTCGAAGTGGGGTGAACGGGGCAACAGTCAGAGCGATTGCAATCGAGTCGAATATGACGACAGGAGCCATCTATCATCATTACAAAAATAAAGAAGATCTATTGTACGATTTAATGAATGAGAGCTTGTCTGTTTCCTCTCAAATCGCCAAAGAAATGACAGACGATGCCTATTCAAAAGAACGTATCAAAATGGAGATTGCACGAAATACGGCGGAACGCTTTCATAAAGATGCAGAGAACCGCTTGCAGTATCATTTTGCTCATGAAGTACTACTGGGCAATATGGATGCACAACTAAAATTAAAGGACAAATATGCAGAATGGACAAAACAAATCGAACAAATTCTGATTCATTTGTACGGATTAGAAAACACTCGTCTAAACAATGCGTTCAGTTCATGGTTGATAGGGGCAGTCGACGGGGTCGTCTTACAATATCTACTAGACGTCAATGAAAATTCTATCGATGAGATGATGGAGGTGTTCGATCTTCTACTTGAGAAAGGACTTCCTTCATTCGTAGAACGTTTGAATGAACAGGATAAATAAAAGGACCCGTCACAGATTAACGTGACGGGTGAGTGACGATTAAGAATAGGTCATCGTGCTCATGCATACTGAGGCTTCTTTCAATTGTTCACGGACGGCATCGAATCCTGTTCCACCGTAACTGTTTCGGCGTGCGACTGCCTGTTCAGGGGTCAAGGCATGATACACATCCTCTTGAATCAATTCAGAGTACGTTTGGTACACCGTGATTGGAAGCTCGCGTAAATACAATCGCTCATCCACGCAATATTTGACGAGTTTTCCAGTCACCTCGTGCGCCTCACGGAACGGTAACCCTTTTGCCGTCAAATAATCGGCGAGTTCGGTCGCATTAGAAAAATCGCGCTCGGTCGCTTGTTTCATGACGTCCGGGTGGAACGTCAGTTCATTCATCATCCCCGCCATGATACTGAGCGAGCCTTGAACGGTCTTGACCGTATCGAACATCCCTTCTTTATCTTCCTGTAAGTCTTTATTGTAAGCGAGTGGAAGTCCTTTCATGATCGTCAACAAGCCCATCAAGTTTCCAATCACTCGACCCGATTTTCCACGGACGAGTTCGGCCATGTCAGGGTTTTTCTTTTGTGGCATCATGCTCGAACCGGTAGAGAACGTATCCGACACTGTAATGAAGCGATACTCTTCGCTTGCCCAAAGAATCAATTCTTCACAGAAGCGGGAGAGGTGCATCATAAGCATTGATGCATTTGAAAGAAACTCGAGTATGAAGTCACGATCGCTAACGGCATCGAGGCTATTCGGGTAAACCCGATTGAATCCAAGTAATTCAGCTGAACGGGAACGGTCAATCGGAAACGTTGTCCCGGCTAAGGCTCCTGCGCCAAGAGGAGACCAATCAATCCGCTTCAAGCTGTCCGTAAACCGCTTCTTATCACGCTCTAGCATCCAGAAATAGGCGAGTAAGTGATGGGCCAGCGAGATCGGTTGTGCACGTTGAAGGTGCGTATAGCCAGGCATGATTGTCTCTACGTTTTCTGAAGCGTGAGCATGCAATTCACGCTGAAGTGATTCAATCAATTGAATCACTTCTTTCACACGTTCTTTCAAGTAAAGATGCATGTCCGTCGCGACTTGATCGTTTCGGCTACGTGCCGTATGCATCTTCCCTGCAACCGGTCCGATCGCTTCATGAAGCAGAGCTTCTAAGTTCATATGGATATCTTCGTGATACACCTCGAATTTCAATTCATCCGCGAGTGCTTTTTGCTTAAGTTGTTGTAATCCATCAAGGATTTGAGTGACTTCTTCTTTTAAGAGGATGCCCTGGTCACCTAACATCGTCACGTGAGCCATGCTACCTTCTAAATCCTCAAGGACGAGTTGAGCGTCAAATTCAATCGATGCACCGAATGCATCGACCCAATCGCTCGCCGTCTTCTCGAAACGGCCTCCCCATAATTTACTCATTGACGAACGCTCCCTTTTCCATCAACACCTCTGATTGAACTTTTGTTGGAAGACCCCATAACTTGATGAATCCGACAGCTGCTTGCTGATCGAACGTATCTGCTGACGTATAGGTCGCAAGTTCCTCATCATAAAGCGAGATTGGCGACTTCCGTCCGTCGACGATGGCTTGTCCTTTAAACAGTTTCATGCGAACCGTTCCTGTGACGGTCGCTTGTGTCTCATCGATAAAGGCAAGAAGTGCTTTTGTGAGCGGTGAATACCAAAGTCCGTTGTAGATCGTTTCCGTCAATTTTTGTTCGACAATCGGTTTGAAATGCGCCACTTCACGAACGAGTGTCAAGGCTTCAAGAGCTTTATGTGCAGTGATTAATGTCATGGCGCCAGGTGCCTCATACACCTCGCGTGATTTGATACCGACGACCCGGTTCTCGATGTGGTCAATCTTCCCGACGCCGTGGGCACCCGCGACGATATTGAGCTCTTTTAAGATATCGGTGAACGATTGGCTCTTCCCGTCAATAGCGACCGGAACTCCGTTCTTGAATTCAATTTCAAGAAAAGTCGGTTCATGCGGTGTATCCTCCAGTGCTGCTGTTAACTCATATGCGCTTGCCGGAGGTGATGCCCAAGGATCTTCCAAAATGCCGCATTCGATGGCGCGTCCCCAGATGTTCTGATCGATTGAGAATGGCTCTTCTTGAACGATTGGAATCGGAATTTGATGTTTTGCCGCATACGCGATTTCTTCCTCACGTGACCATTTCCATTCCCGAACCGGTGCGACGATTTCTAGTGAAGGATCGAGTGCATGAATGGACACTTCAAAACGTACTTGGTCATTTCCTTTCCCGGTACATCCATGAGCCACGGCGACGGCGCCTTCGGCCTGTGCGACCTCGACCAATTTTTTCGAGATGAGGGGGCGTGATAGTGCCGAAACGAGTGGATATACGCCTTCATATAATGTATGGGCCTGTATCGAATAGCGAGCGAACTCGTTGACGAACTCGTCGACCGCATCGATGACGATTGATTTTTTCGCTCCAACTTTCATCGCTTTTTGTTGGATCTTTTCTAAGTCTTTTCCTTCCCCGACGTTCAAACAGACTGCAATCACATCATAACCTTGTTCGTCCAACCATTTAATCGCAACCGATGTGTCAAGACCACCTGAGTAAGCCAATACGAGTTTCTGTTTCAAAATATGAACACCCCTTATGAATAATTATTAATCTTTATTTATAAATATACAACTCAGTGTAAGGGATAAGATGTCGTGTGGCAACCCTTTTTTGAAAATAAAAAGACCACGAGTGATTTCGTGGTCGTCATTGTTCGATTTTGAGTTGGGGTAACCATTGCGACATATGGTTGCTAACAGGGGAAAGAAGTTCAGGACGAGCAGCCTTTAACGGGACGACCTCATAATGTCCATCAGATGATTTTTGCGTAAAGGTTGGATAGAACATCGGATTTTTCAATTCAAAAGTCGATTGGTCATCTTCGATTGTCTTGACCACATCAATCCCGATGATGCCGCCCGTGTTTCGTTCATCTCCTTGTTGTCCGGAAAGGAAATTACCGAGCGAGTAGATGACAAATGTTTGATTGCCATGAACTCCTTCTAGCATGGTCGGGGGTTGCAGCACGTGAGGGTGGTGACCGATGATGATGTCGACTCCGAGGTCTGCTAACGATTGGGCGAGCTCAGTTTGACTCTCATTCGGTAACGGCTCGTATTCCGTACCGAAATGGAGGGAGACGACCGTCATGTCAGTCGACTGTTCCGCCTTCTCGATCTCTGGTTGCATCTGTGCAAGGTCGATATAATTTACGTGATAAGGCTGCTTCGGCACGACTCCATTCGTCCCATACGTGTATGCGAGGAAGGAAAAAGAAATATCGTTGGCCGTCAACGTACGAATATTCGCTTTGTCCTCAGCCGATAGGAAGGAGCCTGTATAAGGCATTCCGATTGCGTTCCAATGGTCAATCGAATTTTCAATAGCTCGGACGCCACGGTCGAGCGTATGATTATTCGCTGTCGTGACCAAATCGATTCCTGCCCGTTGTAAGGCATCTCCAATTTCAAAAGGACTGTTAAATGCCGGGTAGCTCGAAAGTCCGATTTCACTCCCGCCAATCATGCTCTCTTGGTTGGCGATTGATAGATCGGCGCGACTCAATATTGGAGAGATCTGTTCGAATGCAGTATCAAATTCATACCCTTCATCAGTACGAGCTGCGTTGTATACCGAATCATGTAGAAGGATGTCGCCGATTGCATAGAGGGAGGCCGTCGTGACAATCGGTTCCGGTTCGGCAGGCGGCATTTCTTCAGGTACCTCGACAATCGGTTCTTCGACTTCTTCTGGTATTTCTTGATTCGTTACCGGAGTCGTACCACAAGCAATTAATAAAACAAAGCTAGACAGGAAGGTAAGACGAGAGACGATCTTGATTGGTTTCATCCCGATTCTCCTTTTCACGACAGATTCGTACGATAACCCTAAAATTCGTCGATAATTAAGAAAAATCCTGCCTAAATAAATAAAGACAGGTCGTTTTTGACCTGTCATGAGAATTATTTGATATGTTCTTTGACCATGTCTTGCATTTGGTCAAACTCACGTTGAATGACCTCATTTGGTGGCGGTGTCACCAAACTCACGATATAGATGGCAAGTGCCGACAGGAAGAATGCTGGAATCATTTCATACAATGTCCCAAACGTTCCGAAAAGAGAAGCGGCATAGTTCTTCCATAGAATGACGACAAAGGCTCCAGTCAACATTCCAGCAAGCGCGCCTTGACGCGTCGTTCGTTTCCAAAACAGACTGAACAAGATGAGCGGACCAAATGATGAACCAAACCCTGCCCAAGCATAACCGACAAGGTTTAAGATGGTGTCGTCTGCATCGAGTGCAAGAATGATTGAAATGACGGATACGAGAATGACCGTAATCCGACCGACCATGACGAGTTCACGGTCACCCGCCTCCTTACGGAAGAACTTCTGATAAAAGTCTGTCGTCGCGGCACTCGACGAGACGAGCAATTGAGAGGAGATGGTCGACATGATGGCGGCGAGAAGAGCAGCCAACAATACACCAGTGACCAAATCCGGGAATAATAAGTCAGATAGGTTGATAAAGACGTTCTCCGGATTATCGATGGTGAGGCCTTGTTGTGTGTAATAGGCGAGACCGAACAATCCGGTCGCCATCGCCCCGACAACGGTGAAGACCATCCATGAGATCCCGATTCGACGTGCCGTCTTAATGTCCTCGAGCTTTCCGATTGCCATAAAACGGACGATGATGTGTGGCTGGCCGAAATAGCCAAGTCCCCACGCAAATAGCGAAATGATTCCGATGAGTGATTGCCCTGTCCACGGGTCAAGTAACGCTTCATCAATATTTCGTACCGTGTCTAAAGCGTTTGATACCCCATCAGTTGCCATAATGGCGATGGCAGGTACAAAAATAAGGGCGAACAGCATGATCAATCCTTGAACAAAATCTGTCCAGCTGACTGCTAAAAATCCACCGATAAATGTGTACAAAATAATGATAGAAGCGAGAATGACAACTCCTGTTACAAACTCAATGTCGAAGACGGCATTGAATAGGCGACCGCCGGCGACGAATCCGCTTGTCGCATACAGTGTGAAAAAGATTAACGTGACAGCAGCTGAAAATGAGCGCAACACGCCTTTTGTGTCTTTAAATCGCTTCTCAAAGAAGTCTGGGATTGTGATCGCATCATCCGATATGTATGAATAAATGCGTAATCTCGGTGCGACCAATAACCAGTTCAAATAGGCGCCGATTGTCAACCCGATGACAATCCAACCACTTGAAATCCCTGACGCATACATGGCACCAGGCAATCCCATTAAGAGCCATCCACTCATGTCTGATGCACCGGCAGATAAGGCGGCGACCCCGGGACCAAGCGCCCGACCACCTAACATATAATCTCCGATACTGCTTGTTCTCCGATACGCGATGATCCCAAGCAAGACCATCAGTGCCATGTACACGACAATGGACACTAAAATTCCGTTCATCAACATCCCCCCGAAAGATAAAAAATATGAATACGCTTTCAGTGATAAAGTATCACTTTGTCAAAATATTGTCACAACAAGTGGGGAAATGTAAAGATATTTTTGAGAGCTGGTCTTAAGTTATCGGAACGTGCAAGAGGTGAGGTGGTCATTGACAAGACCCGTCGCTTGTAGATGGGCATAAACCGTTGTCGGTCCTAAAAACTTAAAGCCGCGTCGTTTCAGATCTTTACTCAATCGTTCAGAAAGTTCCGTCGTCGCAGGAACATCTTCAAGACGGTTCCATGCATTCAGGATCGGTGCATCGTTGACGAATGACCAGATGTACGAATCAAATGAGCCAAACTCTTCCTGTAGTTTGATGAACTGCTTCGCATTATTGATCGACGCCTCGATTTTTCGTCGATTTCGCACGATCCCGCTATCGGCTAGGAGTCTCTCCACATCCTCATCCGTAAAGCTAGCAACTCGCTGCACTTCGAAGTCGGCATAAGCCAATCGATAATTTTCACGCTTTCTCAAGATGGTGATCCAACTGAGTCCTGCTTGCGCACTCTCGAGTGTCAGACATTCAAAGTGCTTTTGGTCATCGTGAACGGGCTTTCCCCATTCCTCGTCATGGTAACGGACGTAAAGTGGATCCGTCCCGCACCAAGGACACCGTACTGTCTCTTCCATTTCAATCAGCTCCTTTCTTTGAGTGTAGCATGTCCTTACGATTATATAGCAAAATGGACGGGTATAGAGGGGAGAATGGAGGAAGAGACATGAGTGACTGGATGATTTCTGTGATTGAACAGTACGGCTACATAGGGATTGCATTCATGATTTTTATTGAAAATGTGTTTCCACCGATCCCTTCTGAAGTCGTCTTACTCTTTGGTGGTTTTTTTGCTGTAAAGACGAACTTGTCCATCACGCTCGTCATCGTGGCATCGACAGTCGGAGCCATATTAGGAGCCGTATTATTATACGGCCTCGGACTATTGTTTGATGTCGAGCAGATCGAAAAATGGACGAAGAAATATGGGAAGTGGTTACGACTTGATCTGAATGATGTAAAAAAAGCGGATGCGTGGTTCGACCGGTACGGGGGCTGGATGGTCTTCTTTGGACGTTTGATGCCGGTCGTTCGAAGCCTAATCTCGATTCCTGCAGGGATGTCAAACATGCCATTCGTGAAATTTCTACTGCTCAGTACGGCTGGAACAGCCTTATGGAATACCATTCTCATCTTCATCGGGATGAAAGTCGGCGAGAACTGGCAAGATATCCTCTCATACCTCGATGCCTATTCCTACGCGATCTATGGGCTGCTGTTCATCGGCGTCATCATTTATATCGTATGGCGTAAAAAGCGGCACAACAAAATAGCAAAAGACTAATGCACAAAGTAGGCGGACCCAGCATATGGGTCCGCCAATTTATTCTTCTTTTTTCTCGTCCGGTAAGACTTTCGTGAGGGTTTTCTCCGTTTTTTCTGCCAAGTACTCTGAGAAACGGAACAGAATGATTCCGACAATGGCTGACACAAAAATATAGAGACCGACAAACAAGTTGATGGCCCCGTTCGAAAGGGCGGTAAATAAAATAGAGAACTCCCCACGTGGCGCGAGTGAGAACCCGGCTTCATTGGCTTGAACACGCGTCAAGCCATAGATTCTGCCCCCGACACGTCCGACAATCCATTTTGATAATACCCCCCACACAATCAAGACGAAGAAGAGCGCATTCACGATGACACCTTTCTCGAGGTTGATCGAGATACCGAACGAGATGAAAAAGATCGGCAAGAATAAATCTCGGACGGGTACGGTCAAACGTTTCAGCGGTCTCACGTCGTGGATATCTGCGAGCATGATCCCGGCGATGAATGCTCCTAAAATCTCAGATAATCCAAACACCATCCCAATCCCCGCGAAAAGGAGAATGAGTCCGATCAGACCGATACTCGCATCATCTTGTCGCAACAAGTGCTTCGAAAACTTTTGTTGTTTGGATACGAAGCTCGAACCAATGAACAAGAGTACGCCAAATATCAGAAATCCTGCGAACACTTTGCCGATATCGGACATCGCAACCGGTTCTTCTTGAATGATGAAAGGGGCAACCGTCAATAGGAGAGGGGCAAAAATATCCTCAAAGATGAGTAATGCGAGCACAAACTCTTTAATATCTTCATGTTTTTCGGAATGCCGCTCAAGCAGTTTCGCAGAGATGGAGGAGCTCGTCGCATATAAGACGGCCCCGATTAAAAAGGCGCGAGGGAAATCGAGACCAAATGCTAAAGCAATCCCAAACGATACCCCGAATGACAGAATGATATCGAGTATTCCCGCCTTCCATACTTTCCGCATGCGCTTCCAAAGTTCACGTAGTGGAAACTTCAGACCGAGTAGGAAAAATAACAGAATGATTCCGATCTCTCCCGCGACTTTAAAGACTTCATTCCCATCCCAGAAAAACCCGACCCCGACCCCGATTGCGATAAACGCTAAAATACTTGGGAAGAATAATCGTTCAATCAGGAGACTGAGGACAGAGATGAGGGTGAGCGCCAACCCGAGCAACACGATGATGTTTAACCCATCCATACGTCATCTCCTCTCACGACCCCAATTAGCTTTCTCTTTGATTCCATTGATACTCCATTCCTACGGATTCAGGTCGTGAGTAATCAAAACCGAACTGTCGATACAATCCATCGGCTGGAATATCTGCGATTAAGCTGATGATGGCCGTCTCATCGGCTTCTTGTAAGATCCATTCCATCAAATGCTCCATGATTAATTTTCCGAGTCCAAGCCCCTGGCATTCCGGATCTACGACGATATCTACTAAATGGAATACCATCCCGCCGTCACCGACGACGCGTCCCATTCCGACAATCTCATCATTTAAGTATAAACAAATACCATACAGTGTATTTTGAAGCCCCTTCACCGTACCTCGATCAGAACGTCGTGGCATCCCCGCCTTCACGCGTAACGCTTGATGTTGTTCTGGAGTCGGTGTTTCGACTTTTACAGTTACTTCATTGACCATACTCAAATCCCCCTCTACACAAGTTGATTTTACTTTCCCGATATATTGAATGAGTAAACCTTGATTTATAAAATCGGCTATCTGCATAATGAGAAGGAGACAGGGGGAATAGTTGATGATCAATGGTCAATCCATCTTACCGGCGATACGGGACATGCGGGATTTGGAGCGGTTTTTATCGAGTGATTTCGAATTAGGGGTGTTATTAGAGATTCATATGAGCCGATTGGACTCCATCTTCAGATTATTGGGGAAGCATGATAAAAAAGTGTTCATCCATATGGATTTGATTCAAGGTATGAAGGCGGACGAGTATGCGACAGAATATGTCTGCCAGACGTTCAAACCGTTCGGCATCATCTCGACGAAAGGAAACGTCATCGTCAAAGCAAAGCAAAATGATGTGGTCACTGTGCAGCGTCTATTTTTAATTGATTCCACCTCATTAGAGAAAAGTATCAAACACATTGAACGTTCGAAACCGGACTATATCGAAGTCTTACCAGGTATTGTGCCGAAGTATATTCAACGCGTAAAGGAGGAGACGGGAATACCCGTTTTCGCAGGTGGGCTGATTGAAACAAAGGAGGAAGTCCAAGCGGCACTTGATGCGGGAGCGAGTGTGATCACGACTTCAAATCGAAAACTATGGTCCGACTAATCGAGATTTGGGTATACAGTCTTTTAGGAGGGATGAATGATGAAAGACGTGATGATTGTAACAGGGGTCAGTCAAGGAATTGGTTATGCGATTGCTCAAGCTTTCGTAAATCAGTATGAAGTGATCGGGCTAGACATTGGAGATGACCCGGACATTAAAGGATTACGCTTTTATCAAGTGGACCTTGGGGACACGTCTGAACTTAAGCGTGTCTTTAACGATATTCACAACGAATTTGGTCGAGCCCATGTGTTGATCAATAACGGAGGGATCGCTTCGCTGGTCAAGCCGATTGAAGAGCTTGAGATTGACACGTTCAAGCGAGTCATCGATGTCAATTTAGTCGGGACATTTAGTTGTGCGAAATACTTTTTACAACTGAATCAAGATGAGTCATATGGAAGAATCGTTAACATGGCCTCGACACGTGCCTTCCAGAACGAACCGCATTGGGATGCGTATGGTGCATCTAAAGGAGGCATCGTCGGTTTGACCCATTCACTTGCCATCTCATTAGGCGGCCGCCCTGTGACGGTGAATGCAATCAGTCCAGGATGGATTCATACGTCTGATGAGTCGTTACGTGAGATTGATCATGAGCAACACCCATCGGGACGTGTCGGTGAACCGGAAGATATCGTCCGCGCTGTGAGGTACTTGATTGATCGTCAGAACAGTTTTGTGAACGGGCATAATCTTGTCGTTGATGGAGGAATGACGAAAAAAATGATTTATGAAGAATAATGTGACCATATACCTAAAATTGGGATGTTTTTAGGTTATATGTGCCTAATTCCGGGTAATGAATAGGAGAGTTTTTATCCGGAAGAAGGAGGATGGCGACATGAACCCGCTCGTAGAAGAGGCGTTACGTTTTTCGTCTATTCGTCACGGAGGACAGTTCCGAAAAGGTTCATCCATACCATATTTGTCACACTCATTCTCGGTCGCCATGCTTCTTGAGTCCGATCATCAAGCACCGGCAGTCGTGGCGGCAGGATTGCTTCACGATATGATTGAGGACACGAAGACGGACCCACAAGAAATCTTATCAAAATTCGGATCTGACGTGCACAGGCTCGTTCTCGCGGTCTCGGAAAAAAATCGTGACAAGTCGTGGGAACAACGGAAACGAATGACACTTCAGCAGGTGAAATCACTACAATTTGATGAAGTCGCACTTCTCGTGGCGGATAAGCTACATAATCTCCGTTCCATCCGTTATGATCTTGAGATGGAAGGGATGAAGGTGTGGCAACGTTTTAAACGACCGCTGCGAGACCAATCATGGTATTATCATGAATTACTATCAGCATTTGAACCGTTTCGGAGTTCGACAGACCTAATCGGTTTGTATGAACAAGAACTCCATCTATTGTTTTACGGCGAGAAAAATTCAAAAGATCGAAAAGTGGCAAGGCTCCTTGAATCGATGCTGACCCATTTCGTCGAAGACGAATGGTTGCAAGAATCGGCACCACTATGTCAAACGGCATATGAGTTAAAGGAGATTGTCAGGCGAGATACGATTGATGAAGTAGAGATTGTGTGCTTCCGACAGCGACTTCACGAAGCGGGTTGGACCACGCCATTGTCACCCGAGAAGCTCGCGGGGATGCAAGAACTCGCATATCGGACGGCTCTCGAGCCACAAGAACTTCTCGCACTCATACGTCGCTCGATTGTCAACTAGTTCTCTTCATGCTATAGTCAAAGGGAAGATAAAAAGGGGAGTAGCGACCACAATCGTGGTCGATGGGTCGTCATTACAGTGCGTGCGCACTCGGTCCATCGAGCTTTTACAAGTCCGCAAGACCTTTTTATGGGCGTTTTTGTCGTCCATAAAAAGGTCTTTTTTGTTTACCCAAGGAGGAGAAAAAATGGTATTTGTTTATTTCTTACTGGCTGCGGCCATCACCGTCTATGCCGCAATCAAATTATCGACGTACGCCGACGTCATGACTGAAAAGTCGAAAATGGGCGGGATGCTTGTCGGTACGGTTTTATTGGCAGGAGCGACTTCGCTCCCGGAAGTGACAACAAGTATATCGGCTGTCATGATTGACAACCCAGACATCGCCATCGGAAACATGCTCGGAAGTAACCTATTCAATATCTTTATCTTAGCGATGTTCGACCTATACTTCCGACAGAAGCAATTGTTCAACTATGCGAGTCGGGACCACCTGTACACGGCCGGACTTGGGTTACTCTTGACCGTCACGACGTTGATTGCTTTGATCGTTCGCGTCGATATGACGTTTATCGGAATCGGAGTCGACGCGCTCTTGATTGCGATTCTATACGGTATCGGAATCTACTATATCGGGAAACAACCGACAGAGCCGGTCGCGGAGCATGAAGTCGAAGAAGAAGTGGTCGTCGGTAAATATGAAGAGATCACGCTGAAACGTGCGGTCTTTGGATTCATCATCGCTGCAATCGTAATCATGGCGGCAGGAACAGCCCTTTCCATCACAGGTGATCAAATTGCCGTTGTCACAGGACTCGGTTCTAGTTTTGTCGGTAGCTTCTTGATTGCGGCATCGACGTCACTCCCGGAAGCGGTCGCTGTGTTCATGGCGCTCAAACTACGTAATGTCAACTTGGCATTCGGTTCGATTCTCGGCTCGAATATCTTCAACATGTTGATTATCGCCATGTCAGATGTCTTCTATCGGAATGGATCGATTCTCGCAGATGTCTCGACGTCACACCTCGTATCTGCGGTCGGGATCACCATCCTATCGATCCTCGTCATGTATAGTGTGCTAAGACAAAATGTCACGTCGAAGGTACGTTATGTGATTCCTTCGTTACTCGTTGTCGTTGTCTATTTCGTTTCGTCTTACTTGATCTTTATCGGGTGAATACATGCATCAGCCTTAGGGCTGATGTTTTTTTTATTGGGAATGCGAATTCATTGCTTCGGGTATAGAGGAATTGAAGGAGGGGTGGCGATGCAGATGCATGAAGTGGAAACACGCCAAGCGTATTCGATTTTGATTCCGGCCTATAACCCTGATGAGGCACTCGTCACACTCGTGGAGAAGTTGAGGGCGAGTGGGTTTTCGAACATCATTGTGGTCAATGACGGTAGTGACGAATCGTCGGTAGGCACATTTGATAAGATTGCATCATTTGTCGACCAAGTGTTAACGCACGAACAGAATCAAGGGAAGGGAGCAGCAATCAAGACGGGGTTACGGTATGTGGTGGACACATATCCGGATAAAACGGGGGTCATCACGGTCGATGCCGACGGGCAGCACTTGCCGCAAGATGTCGTCAGCGTCTATGAGGAAGGGTTGAATAAACCACATCATCTCATCATGGGATGTCGAGATTTTAGCGGAGATGCGATTCCGTTCCGGAGCCGATTCGGCAATCAGGCGACACGGCTCGTGATGTTGATTGGGAGCGGGCTGAAGTTAAAAGACACGCAGACGGGACTTCGAGCCATCCCGATGCGATATGCACGACAACTGATTGACATTCCTGGAAATCGATATGAGTTCGAGATGAATATGCTCACGTTCACGAAACGATTGCAGGTCCCGATTCAACAAACGACCATCGAGACCGTATATGAGAATGAAAATGATTCATCCCATTTTAGACCGATTCTCGACTCGATTTTAATTTATCGGATGTTTTTGATGTATTCGTTATCCTCTGTCGCCTCGTTCCTTGTCGACGTAGGGATGTATGCGCTCTTTATTTATTTATTATCCCCATACTTCGATACGGCTCACGTCGTCATCGCGACGGTCATCGCTCGAATCATTTCCTCTCTCTTCAATTATCTCGTTAATCGAAAAGTAGTCTTCGATTCGAAGGCGCGGCGGTCTCTTCCGAAATATTTTAGTCTCGTCGTGCTTCAAATGGCCGTTTCAGCACTCCTTGTTTATCTCTTGTTTCTCTTGCTCAGACAAGGCGAGGTCATCCTAAAAGTAGTCGTCGATAGTTTTCTCTTTTTCGTCAGTTATTATGTCCAGAAGAGATGGATTTTCAAAAAATAACCGGTCATGATTGCATGACCGGTTTAATATGCGAGCGTTCCTGTTTTCACGGACGTATAGCGATGTAATTCTTTTGGGCTTGTGATGCCGGTTTTTTGCATCATGTCTCGCATAAGTAGCGCGCATACGCGAGCATCTTCCGCAGCATCATGATGAATAAACGGCACGTTCAAGTGTTCTGCCATCGTGTTCAACTTATGGTTCGGGAGTCCTGGATACAGTTTACGTGACAGTTTGACGGTGCAACCGTACTCGATTGTCGGGAAATCGAATAGATCATATTTCACAATCGCCTTTCTCAAGGCACCCATGTCAAATGAAGCGTTATGTGCGATGACGAGGTCCACTTCCCGTAAAATCGGGTAAAGAGAGGAAAGTACTTCCGGTAATGCCGGTGCATCCCACACGTCACTCGGACGAATGCCATGGACGCGGATGTTACCCATATCAAAGTCTTCCTCCGGATTGACGAGTCGCTGGTCGGTTTCGACCACATCACCATTTTGAAGGATGCTCCATCCGACAGAACAGATGCTGCGACTATCACGGTTAGCGGTCTCCACGTCAAGTGCGAGAATGGTATGGTTCATAGTTTACCTTCTTTCGTAAGCAATAAAAAAAGTCTAACAGAAAGTTAGACGAATGTCGTGCTTAAGCGGCAACAAGTGTTCGGCAAGCTTCCGCACAACGCTCACATGCTTTGGCACAGGCTTGACAATGGTCATGCTGATGGCGTCCGCATTCAACCGCACACGTATCACAGACTTGGGCGCATAAAGCAACGATTGGTTTTGAAAAGGCTGAATCTGTTTCTAAGGCATTTAAAGCTAAAGTACAAATGTCTGAGCATTCTCGAGTCAGGCGGATGCATTCGGTGAACATGTGTAAATCCTCTTCTTGCAAACTTTTTGAGAAGCAGTGGTTGCATGCGCGCATGCATTCGATCACGCTCGTCAATGTTTCTTCTACAGATGTACGTTCCATCAAAATTCCCCCTTATATGAAAAAGTCTAACTATCATTACCCGTTCAGAAAGAGGTTGAATCGCACCATACCAATAAAAAAGCCACACCTCATTCGAGATGTGACCAATTAATGGAGCATAGGGGGCTCGAACCCCTGACCTCTACGCTGCCAGCGTAGCGCTCTCCCAGCTGAGCTAATGCCCCGTTCGAAATCATTATATCATCGTAGTATTCGACATGGCAATTCCCTTTTTGAATTTAGGTTTATAAAATTGGAGACGTGGGAATTTCATGTTAGACGTTATATTAAGAAAGCAGGTGTGCTTCATGGAAATGATTCTTTTGGCACTCTTACCGGCACTCATGTGGGGAAGTATTCCACTCATCGTGTCGAAAGTAGGAGGAAAACCGATTCAGCAGTTAATCGGAACGACCATCGGGGCGATGACTATGGCAACAGTGATTGCCCTCGTCTTCCGACCGGAGTTCACGACACTCGCCATCGTGACCGGATTTATCTCAGGGGCGTTCTGGGCGCTCGGTCAATATTTGCAGTTCCAATCGTTCCAAATCTTAAGCGTCTCCAAAGCGATGCCAATCAGCACGGGGATGCAACTCGTTGGGACCTCTCTCTTTGGGGTCATCGTACTCGGGGACTGGCAGACATCGACGGAGCTATGGTTAGGGTTTTCAGCGCTCGTCTTGATTATCATCGGAGCGACTATGACTTCTTACCAACAGAAGAAAGATCAGGACAGTGCTGGTGCGTTGAAAAAGGGTTTACTCGTCCTATTCGTTTCGAGTATTGGTTACGTCACGTATGCCGTCTTGACGAACTACTTTGAAGTAGAAGGGATTACCGCGATTCTTCCACAATCCGTCGGGATGTTCATCGCGGCACTTCTGTTCAGTCTTCGTGAAAAGGACGTCAAGAAACTCGATCCACGCACATTCAAAAACATCTTGGCGGGGATCGCCTGGGGAATAGGGAACTTCGGACTTTTCGTTTCAAGCGGAGAAGTGGGGATTGCGACTTCGTTCGCCTTATCCCAATTGAACGTCGTCGTGGCGACACTTGGTGGGATCTATCTCTTGAAAGAAGAGAAGACGACAAAAGAACGCGTCTTTGTTTTCATGGGAATCGGGTTGATTGTCGTCGCTGGATTTATGCTTGGGATTGCCAAGAGTTAAGTTTCAATGATGAAATGAAAAGAACCTTGAATGAACTCGATTTTGAGTGCCATTCAAGGTTTTTGTTTTAAGTATCTTTCAATCGTTGAAATGAGAGCAGGAGAAGATGTGATTGATAGGGAAGTAATCTCATATTGCGTTCGTCATATAGGACGGGCAGCGCATTCGTGATTGATCAAAAATTGTAGAATAAAGGGGAAACGAATCATGGAATCAAATGTCGTGACGATATCAACGCTCGTCGATGCACCAATCGACACAGTCTGGAAATTCTGGACAGAACCTGAACATATCAAACAATGGAATCATGCGTCTGACGATTGGCATACGATTGAGGCGGAGAACGACTTACGGGTCGGCGGGAAGTTTCGTAGTCGAATGGAAGCGAAAGATCAGAGCATGGGCTTTGATTTTGAAGGGGTATATGAGGAAGTTGAAGAAAATGAGCTCATTCAGTATCGCCTTGAGGATGAACGGAGAGTCAGAATTTCATTTACTTCTGAAGGGGATCAGACGAAGGTGGTCGAGGTGTTTGATGCGGAGTCGATGAATCCGGTTGAAATGCAACGACAAGGCTGGCAGGCGATTCTCGACAATTTCACTCGATATGCGAATGGGAAGAGTGTATAAAAGATAAACGGAAGGTTTGAACAGCAGGTCCTTTTCAATTAAAGTGGACGCTGCTGTTTGTCATGTATGTCCAAATGATTGTCTAGGTTTTTTAGCTTGAAGAGACGAATATAAATAAAAGGTGCTGGCAATATGTATGACTACACGTTACTAGAGAGACTCCTATTCCGATTTCCTTCCTTCGATCATCAGAAAATGAAATCAGCGTTAGAACGGAAAACGGTATTGATTACTGGAGCGAGCTCAGGAATCGGGCAGGCGTTCGCTTATTTACTAACGGATACAACCGCGCATCTGATTCTCGTTGCCCGTAGAGAAGCAGACATGAACGTCATGAAGTCTGAAATCGAGAAGGGATCAGCCACAGTGACCGTGTTCCCGGCAGATCTTCGAATTGAAGACGAACGGAATGGTTTGCTGGCGTATCTCCATCAACTACCGGACGGATTGGATGTTCTCGTCAGCAATGCTGGAATCTCCATCAATCGTCCCATCACTGAGTCACTCGATCGATACCATGACTTCACTCGGACGATGGCAATCAATTATTTTGCTCCCGTACAATTGATTTTGTCGCTCATTCCGGTGCTCGAAAAGAAGAACGGGCAGATCGTCAATGTGTCGACCATCAATGTGTTACTTCATCCTTTTCCTCACTGGGCAGCCTATCAGGCATCAAAAGCCGCGTTCGATACGTGGTTTCGCTCCGCGGGTCCGGAACTCACAATCAAAAATATATCCACGACGACTCTATATCTACCGCTAGTAAAAACTCCGATGATCAAACCGACGCTGGCTTATCAGCATTCACCTGCCATGTCACCGGTACATGTGGCAGAATTAATCGGACATGCCTTGTATACGAAAGGAACAGTATATAAGCCGTGGTGGTTGTTCCTCGGTCAAGTAGCATCACTTGTTTTCAGAAGACCGATAGACTGGATGGTCCCTGCATTCCTTAAGAGAAAGGAGCGTGACAATAAGAATGGTTAAGTTATTGAAAGTCTTGTCGCAGCTCCAGTTTCTATCACCATCGAATCTAGGCCGTCTGTTCGTCGCAATCCGTCAAAATGGAATCAACTTGATGCTTCTTTTTACATTGACTGAAAGAGCAGGGAGTCAAAAAACGGCTTTAGTGGATAGCCGAGAAACAGTGACGTATCTAGAGCTAAAGTCACGCTGTGAACACCTCGCTTATCATTTCGCTAATCAGTATGGGGTTAAAAAGGGACAAAAAGTTGCGTTTCTCTGTCACAACCACTCGTCTTTCGTACAAGGGATGTTTGCGGCTTCACGACTCGGTGCAGACATCTACATGCTTCATTCATCGATGAGTCAACTGCAGTTCAACCGACTCGTAGAAGAACAGCCATTCGATCTTTTGATTTACGATGATGAGTTTGAAAACTTAATTGAAAACTCGTCTTACGAACGTTCGACACTTGTCAGCTATCATGAGGAAAAGGTATCAATCAATAGTTTATCGGATTCGAAGCGACATAAAAAAGGAAAGCTTCCGGCCGCATCGAGCGGGAAGATTGTGCTGTTGACCGGTGGCACTACCGGAAAACCTAAACAAGTGACTCATAAACCATCCCTCTTTCACTTTCTAGCTCCATTCACTGCATTATTGAACCGATTGCAGTTGCCGTCATTCAACACTGCTTATATTGCCACCCCGATTTACCATGGTTACGGCATTGCCATCCTTTTATCTTTTCTAGCGCTAGGGAAAAAGGTCGTCATTCAGGAAAAATTTGATGTGCAAATAGCCTGTGACCTCATTCGGCGACACAAGGTAGAAGTGGTCACGGTCGTCCCGCTCATGATCCACAAATTGTTACGACACGATCCAACATCACTTCATTCCCTCGCTTGTATCGCGTCCGGTGGTGCGAAGCTTCATCCCGTTTTAGTCCGTGAAGTCCATAACGAGTTGGGGAACGTCTTATACAATCTCTACGGGACGTCGGAAGTGGGCTTGAATCTGATCGCCACACCAGAAGATTTACAGTATGATGCGAATACGCTCGGGCGAAGGATTCTGGGAGGGGACTTAAAGGTAGTGAAAGATGGAGCGGAAGTCGAGGCAGGTGCCATCGGTGAATTTTGTATACGAAACAAGTGGTCCACGCAAAGTAGGAAAAACCGCTGGATTCAAACGGGTGATGTCGGATACCAGGATGAGAACGGCTATTATTTTTTGTGTGGACGAACTGACGATTTGATCATCTCGGCTGGAAACAATATTTATCCTGGGGAAGTCGAGACGGTTTTGCGCGACCATCCGAATGTCGAGGACGCCGCCGTCGTCGGGATAGAGGATGTGTACGCCGGTCACATCTTGAAAGCATACGTACAGTTATATGATGAAAAATTGACAGAAGAAGAACTGGTGAGCTGGTTGCGCGAACGACTGACAACTTATCAGCTTCCACGAGAAATCGTGTTTGTGAAGGAGTTGCCTTATACAGCGGTTGGAAAATTGGATAGGAAACGACTTGAGGTGATCAAGTATGTTGAAGTGTGGAACTATAAGTAGCATATAAAGGAATGAAGAGACATACATAGTTTATTAGGGAGCACATTTTTCTAAAGCCTACTTATGAATACGAAGGGTTGCTTGTTGTAGTCTAATGAATTCAGCTTCTTTCAGTAATGAAGGACTGAACTATGTTTTCGAAAAGACTAAAGTGTCTCTTCGTTCTGATTCATTGTCATAATGCAAAATATAATGTAAGTCACCAAAAACTGGAGTATCCTCAATAAAGTCATTAACGGAAAAGCCCAATTGCTTTGCCTCCTCACTAACTAAGAACTGTATTATTCATTTTGAATAGAACTTAAACAACCTAAAGAAGTGATTTGGTCATATTTATTGAAATTGACAGATGAGTAAACTATTCTTCTTAGACTCAAATAAAAAACCATCTACTTTGTTAAAGTAGATGGAAAAAATCAATATTACGTGGAGTCGATATCGATATGATTATTCGTTATAGTACGATTTAATTGGTGGAGATATAGTTTCGTTTTTAGAAAAACGATGAACGAAAATCCGAACAACAAGTAGAGTGGTGACCGGTACGCGAGCATACCGAGTGCTGTGAACAACAAGAGCGCGAGCGCGACAATATAGCCGTATCGTATGATGCTGAATAACGCCAACTTCAAGGCATCCATCGTCTTCATCTCGTAGTGCGTCAAAATCGGAAACAGGAATAACGACAGGGAGATGAAGACAAATCCAATCACGAACAGACCTGCGAAGAGAATCGTCTGCCCTGTATGGATTTGCCGAATGAGTAAAAAGTCGATCAACAAGACGAATACAAACAATGTCCAGGCTATACCGAGCTTATAATGACGGCGCACTCCTTCATTAAAGAAGCGGAAGTAGGCGCGGAACACGCTGTAATCTTGGTTGACCGACCATTGCCTTGTGACGGCATGTAAAGCGTACAAGGCCGGGAACAACGTGATGACAGGCAGAATGCTCAGTAAGAAGACCACGTTCAGTTGCACCAGGCTGGTGACAAATTCGAGCGCTTGGAATAGCTTGTTGTGTTCATGTTTTAAATTCATGAGGACCTCCAAGAAGTTAGCAGAGAATCAGCCTAATTTAGATTCGAGACGGTTATAGGGTGCAGTCGAGTTGCGGACGATCAATTCGGGTTCATACGTATGTGACGGTGGCATCTCTTTTTTCTCGACGGCCGCGATAATCCACTCGGCTGCGGCACGACCCAATTCTTGCTTCGGGTGGATGATCGAAGTCAGTTTAACCTCTGTCGCGACGGCAAGCACCGAGTCGTCATATCCGACGAGTGAGACGTCTTGCGGGACAGAGAGGCGTAGATTTCTCAACTGGTCCAACACGTTAAGGGCGAGTTGGTCGTTATAACAGACGATTGCACTCGGCCGTTCGTCCGCGTTCTCAAAAACTTGATGAATCACGTCATAAAAAGAGGGCACAAGTTCTTCTGTCGTATACGTTATAATTAATTCTGGCTCTAGGGGGAGATTGTATTCCCGGAACGCGCGTATAAAGCCGCGCATCCGATGGACCCCTTGAAGGTCATCTGTTTTGAAAAGTCCCATGATGCGCTCATGGCCAAGTTTGATGAGATGTTCGGCAGCCAAGAACCCACCCTTCTCGTCATCCATGATCAAATAAGGGGGTGTCAACTGCGAATAGTATTGGTTAATCATCAAATAAGGCGTATGCTGTTGTTCGAGTTCTAAATAATATTTGATGTTCGGATTATAGCTACTGCTCTTCGTCGGCTCGACTATCAACCCATCAATTTGACGATCTAACATCATCTCGAGGCATTGCCGTTCTTTCTCGACGTTGTTATCCGTGCAAGATAAGGTCAATGTATATCCTTTTGAAGCCAAGTGAGATTCAATCCCCCGGATGATAGACGGGAAGATATAATCAGACATGTAGGTCGTGATGACACCGATGTTTTTACCGTTGCCTAAACGTTCAATCGCCTGGGGAGCCGAGGTCGGAAGGACCGGGGAGCAATACGTGCCCGAGCCTTGTTCACGGTAAAGATAACCTTCGTTCACTAGTTCTCCTACAGCTTGTCGAATCGTATGACGGCTCACTCCAAATGATTGGACCAATTCATTTTCAGAAGGAATTTTTTCACCTGGTCTTACCGTTCCATCTTTTATCCATTCAAGAATATGATCTTTAACCATATTGTACTTTGTGCGTTGTGCCATCTGGCGTCCCTGCTTTCTCTCGTGTACGTCGAACAACTCATACGTACAAGATATGATCTTACTTCCATATTAACAAACAAATGTACCATTTACTATGAATAAGCAAAAAAATCATCTGAATCTTCTATGAATATGTACGGATGAAATATAAAAATACATAAAAATCAAATTGACATGTCCGAACGTGTGTAATAGACTCAAATTGTACAGAAAACGCTTTCATTACCAATTATATCAGTTTTTTGGCTAGTGAATGTATAGTGTCGTGTGGGCTTCATTATACAGTTTGCTTTTTTATTTAACTCAACATGTACGTACATCTTTATCATGCTCTGCACATGAATATAAATTGATGGAGGAATTCACAATGAATCGTAAATCGAAAAAAATGTTTGCGTTGACGATGTCAGCACTGATGACAACTTCTTTGGCGCTCGCCGGCTGTTCGGGAGACGAGGCAGGCGCTGACGGGAAAGTTGAACTGACATTTATGTTCCGTGGAAATCCAGAAGAGTTAAAAGCCTACCAAGCGACGGTGAAACGTTTTGAAGAAGCCAACAAAGACGTGAAAGTAACGATGGTCCAGACAGCCCCGGATCAGTACGACACGAAACTCAAATCGGCCATCGCAGGTCGCAAAATCCCAGACGTCTTCTTCTATAATCCTGCCCAAGTGAAAGCATACGTAAATTCGGGCGTGCTACTCGATATCACTGAAGCGGTTGAAACTTCAGAAGACGTCAAGTTGGACGACATTTGGGAGAAGGGTGTCGACAAATATCGTTTCGATGGGAAGACGCTCGGAGAAGGCGCGATTTACGGACTACCGAAAGACTTAGGTCCGTTCGCACTCGGCTACAACAAGACGATGTTCGAAGATGCGGGCATCCCGCTTCCGGATAAAGACAAACCATATACATGGGATGAGTTCGTGGACGTAGCCAAACAGTTGACGAAAGACACGAACGGTGACGGGAAGATGGATCAGTACGGCACTGGCTTCAACGTAAACTGGGCCCTTCAACCGTTCGTCTGGAGTAATGGAGCGGACTGGATCAATGAAGATGGTACGAAAGTGACAATCGATGATCCGAAGTTCATCGAAGCGTTGCAATTCTTCGTCGATCAACAGTTGAAACACGGGATCACACCGTCAATCGGCGAAACACAGACGCTCGACACGTATCAACGTTGGCTGAAAGGTCAGCTCGCCTTCTTCCCAGTCGGACCGTGGGATATGGCAGCATTTAAAGAACAGTTGAAATTCGAGTACGACTTACTTCCATGGCCAGCCGGTTCAACCGGTAAAGCGTCAGGATGGGTTGGATCGCTCGGGATCGGCGTCGGGGCGACGACGAAACATAAAGAAGAAGCGGCAGAGTTGGCGATGTACTTGTCTGCGGACCAAGAAGGGCAACAAGCGCTCGTAGACGCGCAAGTCCAATTGCCGAACAGTATGGAAATCGCAGACAACTGGGCAGCTGATACGTCAATCAAACCAGATAACAAACAAGAGTTCCTTGATTTAATCAACGATTATGGCCGCGGGTTCCCGGCTGAGAAAACATACACGGCAGAATGGTACGACGAGTTCTTCAAAAACATCCAGCCTGTCCTAGACGGTAAAACGTCGGTCGAAGACTATGTGAAGACGGCGCAGCCGAAGATGCAGAAATTGCTCGATGCGGCGATCGAACAAGAGAAACAGGCGAATTGATCAGAGAGTCGAAACGGGGTGGCGATGTTCGCCACCTGCGTCTCTGACGTTGAAAGGATGGAAGAACAATGAAAACAAAATCGATTTCCAAGTTATATCGAACTGAACAGCGGTACGCCTACCTGTTCGTTGCGGCACCGGTCATTGGGTTCTTCCTCTTCGCGTTCGTACCGTTGATGTATTCTGTTTACGGCGCTTTCACGAATTGGAACGGCCTCGGTCAAATGAAATTTATCGGGTTTGAGAACTTCGTTAACTTGTTCCAAGATGAATATTTTTATAAATCAATGTACAACACGCTCTTTATGATGATTGGGATCCCAATCGGAATCGTTCTCGCGCTGCTGCTTGCCCTCGCGTTGAATCGAAAGATTTTTGGGACGGACACGTTCCGCGTGATTTACTACATTCCCGTCATCTCGTCGATTGCCGCCGTCTCGATTTTGTGGCAATGGGCGTATAACGGGGACTACGGATTGGTCAACCAATTCCTGGCTTTGATCGGGATCGACGGGCCAAACTGGCTCCAAAACACCGATACCGTCAAACCCGCGCTCATCCTCATGGCGATTTGGAAAGGGCTCGGCTACACGATGCTCCTTTACTTGGCGGCGCTCCAAAGTGTCCCGAAATCATTTTATGAGGCAGCGAAACTCGATGGAGCCAACGCGTGGCAAAGCTTTTGGCATATCACGCTCCCGATGGTCAAACCGGTCACGTTCTTCATCATCGTGACGAACATCATCGGAGGAGCGCAAATCTTCACGGAAATCAACGTCATGACACCAACCGGGGGTCCTGAGTACTCGTCTGCCTCTGCGGTCTTCTACATTTGGCAAAAATCGTTCGGGAACTTCCAACTCGGTTACGCTTCGGCGATGGCGCTCGTCCTCGGGCTCTTCATTTTCATCGTCACGTTGCTCCAATTCCGGATGAATGAAAAATCATCGTTCGATCTTGATTGAGCGATTCGCGTATAGGAAAGGAGAATGACCATGCAATTAGCTCTCTCACGGAAAAAAGAGAACGTGGAAACGATGTCGGTGAAGAAGAAGGATCGGATCACGGATTTCTTCATCTTTATCTTCCTGTCCATCGGAGCGGTCGTTATGATTGCACCGCTACTTTGGATGGTGTCGACATCACTCAAATCAAAAGAGGATGTGTTCGCACTCCCGCCGGTATGGATCCCGACCGATATTTCGTTTAGCAAGTACACGGAAATTTGGAGCATGGGCCCGCTGTTGTCCGGGATATCGAACAGTTTGATCGTCGCGTTATCCGTCACAATCGTCGGAACGTTCACGTCGAGCTTGGCGGCGTTCGCCTTCGCGAAGTTGAACTTCAGAGGCAAGAATAAAATCTTCCTGCTCTTGTTCGCTTCTGTCATGATCCCTTACCCGGTGCTCATGATTCCCCAGTTCATGATGTTCTCGAGCATCGGCTGGGTGGATACGCTGTTACCGTTGATCGTGCCTGGACTGTTCGGGAATATTTTCATGATTTTCTTCTTGCGCCAATTTTTGAACAGCATCCCGAACTCGATTATCGAGGCGGCCAAGATTGATGGCTGCTCGTACTTCCAAATCTTCTATAAGATAATCTTCCCATTGATCAAGCCGGCCGTGGCCGCGCAATTGATTCTTTGGTTCATGGCAATCTGGAACGACTACCTCGGGCCGATTCTGTATTTGAACTCGCCGGAGAAACAGACGCTTCAACTTGTCATCGCGAACTTTAACGCATCTTATGCAATTCAAAGTGATTATCCGTTAATCATGGCCGCGTCCGTCGTGGCGTTACTCCCGATGTTAATCGTCTTCATGATCTTCCAAAAACAGATCATCGAGTCGATTGCGATTTCTGGTGTGAAGGGCTGAGGTGTGACAAGACAGAGGCACCCGTCTTTTTTAGGCGGGTGCCTTTTTGATGGAGGAAGGAGATTGACATGAAAAAAATAATGGTCTGGATGGCGTTGCTCATTGTCGCGGTCGGAGGTGTTTTCTTCTGGCAGACGACGAGTGCGTCAATCGATGAGTCGGTACTCCCGAAAGCGCCGTTTGATCAAAAGGTGGAAGATGTGATGCCAGACGTGCTCAACAAAGAGAGCGAGTGGACGACGAACTTTACGCATGACGGGGCAATCTTTAAAGATGGTGACACGTACTACGTTTTCTCGACGGATTACATGGTGGGTGGTCCTCCGACGCCCGGTATTCAAATTCGTAAATCGACCGATCTCATTCACTGGGAGTTCGTCGGCCGTGTGTTCGATCGAGTGTCTGAAGAGGCGTTCGCTTGGACCGGTGGGAATACGTTCTGGGCCCCGGCGATCACAAAAATCGGAGATCGGTTCCACTTGTACTATTCCGTATCAGGGGTCGGGAGCCGCACGTCGTACATCGGGCTAGCGACCGCGTCAACGATCGAAGGGCCTTGGGAAGACGAGGGCGCCGTCGTGACGTCGAAAGACGGGGATAGGGG
Source organism: Exiguobacterium sp. KJ 601 (assembly GCF_027161185.1). Classification (GTDB taxonomy): domain Bacteria; phylum Bacillota; class Bacilli; order Exiguobacteriales; family Exiguobacteriaceae; genus Exiguobacterium; species Exiguobacterium profundum. The sequence continues at coordinate 1,174,941 of NZ_JADHZG010000001.1, forward strand.
TGTCGCCAATGCGATTGACCCTCATGTGACGCAAGATGCGTCAGGCAAATGGTGGATGACGTATGGGTCGTACTTTGGTGGGATCTTTTTGACGGAGATTGATCCAGGCACTGGGAAGCGAGTGGACGAATCGTCAGAGGGAACGTTGCTCGCCAAACGAAAAGACATGTCGATGGGCATCGAAGGACCGGAAATCTTGTATAACGACGAGACAGGTTATTACTACTTGATGGTGTCGTATGGTTGGTTAGAAGATACGTACAACGTCCGGATCGGTCGCTCGAAGTCAATCGCGGGACCGTACGTCGACTCGCGTGGTCGCGACTTACGGGACGAATCGGATGAGTCATTTGATACGGGCGTGAAAATCGTGGGTTCGTATCGTTTCGAAGGAGATGACGGATACGTCGGGACCGGGCATTCGGCATTTTTACAAGACGGGACTGACACGTTCGTGTTGCATCAGGCGCGACCGAGTGAAGACATCTATTGGTCACAGTTGCACGTCCGAAAAGTGTATTGGACGAAAGACGGTTGGCCGGTCGTCTCGCCCGAGCGCTATGCAGGTGAAGGAGACGTCGAGGTCGACGACGCCCATCTGGTCGGGGACTGGGACGTCATCACGTTCCCGCGATTCGACGATGGACAGCAAGCCTCGAGCACGTTGACGTTGGAACGAGGCGGGAAGCTCGAAAACGGGGACGGGTCTTGGCGATTGAACGGGTCGATCCTCGAGGTCGAAGTCGGACAAGAGACGTATGAGACGCAAGTCGGTGCGGCTTGGGACTGGGAGAATTGGCAACCGACGATCATCTTCACAGGTCTGAGCGAGGACGGCACCGCCGTATGGGGCAAAAAACGATAAAAGGAGAAACGGAAACATGCAAAAAATGAACGGTCCGAAACGAGAAGAACGTTATCTGCTAGAGCGATTGACGAACGAAACGATGTGGGGCACGCACAACGCCCACGATCCCGCCTCGATCAAAGTCGGGGACTGGTATTACGTGTTCTCGACGGATGCAGCCCACGGGCATCAAATCAACGGGGGGATTCAAGTGCGCCGCTCAAAGGATTTGATCCATTGGGAATACGTCGGCTTGGCGTTTGAAGAACTTCCGCACGAGGCTGTGGAATGGACGGGGGCGCCGGGGCTTTGGGCGCCGGAAGTTGTGTTCATGGGTGGTCGTTACGTCATGTACTATGCGGCTTCACAGTTCGGGCAGACGCAGTCCTATATCGGTGTCGCCAGTGCGGAAACGATAGACGGACCGTGGCAGGATCACGGGCTCGTCGTGAAGAGCGAGGCTGGGACGTCAGGACCGAACGCGATCGATCCAAATATTACGTTCGATGCGCATGGAGAACCTTGGCTCGTCTACGGTAGCTTCTTCGGTGGGCTGTACGTGTTCCCAATCGATCCGGAGACCGGGAAGAAACGTCCGGGGAGTGAGGAGACGTTGATTGCGAAACGTCACCAAAGCGTTGAAGGGGCAATCGAGGGACCGTATATCGTCTATCGGGAGGCGGATCGCCATTATTACTTGTTCGTCTCGTACGACTCCCTATTCAAGGACTATCATATCCGTGTGTCCCGCTCGACTTCGATCACCGGACCGTACGTCGATTTTGATGGGAACGTCATGACCGACCTCGAAATCGACTCCCAACAAGTCGGCATGAAGATTTTAGGGGGCTATCGGTTCGGGGCTGGGGAAGGTTGGGTCGGTCCCGGTCATAACTCCGTCTTGCATGACGGGGACAAGGATTATCTCGTCCATCACGTCAGAGGTGAGCAGGACCCGCACTGGCACGAACTGCATATCCGCAAAATCATCTGGACGGAATCGGGCTGGCCGCTCGTATCTCCGCAACGATATGCCGGGGAAGAAGAACGGCCCATCGAGATGGAGGAACTCTTCGGGGAGTGGGAGTGGATCTACATGGACCGGACGAAACATGACGTCCTGCCTTCAAGTAAGATTCAACTTCTAGCGGACGGGACTTTCGTGACAGAGTATGGCGAACGAGGCCGTTATGAGAAGCCGACGGATACGACCATCAAACTCTACGGTCCTGAAAGGATTACTTGGCATATGTTACCGGGCTGGGACTGGGAGAATTGGCGAGAGACGCTCGTGTTCGCGGGATTGTCTGACCGAGGGCACGTTTTTATCGGCAAACGACTGTAAATATCCGTACAACTTATCGCAGTCTCTTAAAAGATGAGTGTCACAGTTTTTTCAGAACTCACGCAAAAATGTTCAGATAAAATGTTGAAAACAGTTGATTAATTTAAAATAGTTGATACAATCAAGGTGTAAGTTATACGTACAACTTGATTGTATCTTTTTGTTTTCTGTACGAATCAGACATGTTATTTGAATAGTTGTACGGATGAAAAGACAAGAGTGCCCACACACTTTATTTTTTTCATCCTATATGTAAGCGTATTCTTTTGAAGGTAGGGTGATGAATATGGCCAACTATACAATCGGCGTCGACTACGGGACGCAATCAGGACGTGCGGTCCTCGTCGACGTAGCGACAGGTCGAGAAGTGGCGACCGCGGTCAAACCGTACACACATGGCGTCATGGATGAATATTTACCGGACGGGGTGACCCGTCTCGAGCATGATTGGGCACTCCAACATCCGCAAGACTATTTAGAAGTATTAGAACTTACGATCCCGGCCGTCGTGAAAGAGGCGGGGATCATGCCGGACCAAGTTGTTGGACTCGGCATCGATTTCACAGCCTGCACGATCTTACCGATTGACGAACACTTGAACCCGCTTTGTTTCCGTGAGGAGCATCAACAAAACCCGCACAGCTACGTGAAGCTTTGGAAGCACCACGCCGCGCAAGACGAGGCGGACGAGTTGAACCGCATCGCAGCGGAGCGGGGCGAAGACTTCTTGAAACGCTATGGCGGGAAAATCTCATCGGAGTGGATGATCCCGAAAGTGTGGCAAATCCTGAACGAAGCACCAGCAATCTATGAAGCGGCGGACCAGATTCTAGAAGCGACGGATTGGGTCGTCTCCCAGATGACAGGTCGTGTCGTTCGGAACAGTTGCACAGCTGGATATAAAGCCATTTGGCATAAACAAGACGGCTACCCGTCAATCGAGTTCTTTAAAGCGCTCGATCCGCGGCTAGAGAACGTTGTCGAAGAGAAACTAACGCGCGACATCGCGCCAATCGGGTCCAAGGCGGGTGAACTGACAGAGGCGTTCGCCGCGCGAATCGGACTCCTTCCAGGCACGGCCGTCGCGGTCGCGAACGTCGACGCCCACGTGGCGGTACCGGCTGTCGGAATCGCCGAACCGGGCAAGATGCTGATGGTCATGGGCACATCGACGTGCCATATCCTACTCGGTAAAGACGAACAAGTCGTCCCAGGCATGTGCGGTGTCGTCGAAGACGGTGTCATCCCGGGATTGATGGGCTATGAAGCTGGCCAATCGTGTGTCGGGGACCATTTTGAATGGTTCACCGAGACGTGTGTCCCAGGACATTACGTCGAAGAGGCCGCCTTGAAAGGTATCGGCATCCATCAGTTGTTGACGGAGAAAGCAGCCCGGCAACGTGTCGGGGAGAGCGGTCTCATCGCCCTCGACTGGTGGAACGGGAACCGATCGACGCTCGTCGATACGAATCTGACGGGTGTCCTCCTCGGAGCGACATTGCTCACGAAACCAGAAGACATTTACCGGGCATTGATTGAAGCGACAGCGTATGGGACACGGACGATTGTGGAAGCGTTCCGGAACAGCGGTGTCCCTGTGCATGAAGTATATGCAGCCGGCGGAATCGCCGAGAAGAACGCACTCATGATGCAAATCTATGCGGACGTGTTGAACATGGAAATCAAAATCTCCGCCTCCTCGCAAACGCCTGCCCTCGGGTCGGCCATGTTCGGGGCGGTGGCGGCCGGTGCGGAGCGAGGCGGTTACGCCACGATCACGGAAGCGGCAGCGAAGATGGGCCGTGTCAAAGAAGAGACGTACAAGCCGATCCCGGAAAACGTCGCGACGTATGATGCTCTGTTCGCCGAATACACGAAACTATACGACTACTTCGGTCGCGGTGAAAACGATGTGATGAAACGCTTGAAAAAAATCAAAGCCGAAGCGTCACGCGTGAAGGAGGAGCCGGTATGGTAAGCCGTCATTTGAAGGAAGCCGTGCTCGAAGCGAACTTGGCCCTCCCGCAGCACGGCTTGGTCACCTTCACATGGGGCAACGTCAGTGGCATCGACCGGAACGCCGGATTGGTCGTCATCAAGCCGAGCGGTGTCCCTTACGAACGATTGACCGTGGAAGACATGGTCGTCGTCGATTTGGAAGGTAACGTCGTCGAAGGCGAGCTTCGCCCCTCATCAGACACACCGACCCATCTCGCGCTCTATCGATCTCTCCCTGAGATTGGCGGGGTCGTGCATACCCATTCGCCATGGGCGACGAGCTGGGCACAGGCGAAGCGGGCGATCCCGGCGTTCGGAACGACACACGCCGATTACTTTTATGGCGAGATTCCGTGCACTCGAGAATTGACAGACGAAGAGATCGCAACGGCGTATGAGCTCGAGACCGGCCACGTCATTTTAGAGACGCTTGACCAGTTAATGCTCGAAGCAGTCGCCGTGCCGGGCGTGCTCGTGGCCAATCACGCACCGTTCTGCTGGGGCAAAGACGCGAATGAGGCGGTCCACAATGCGGTCGTCCTCGAGGAAGTCGCGAAGATGGGACTTCACGCCTTGAACTTGAACCCTGGCCTGACACCGATTAAACAGAGCATCTTAGATAAACACTATTTGCGAAAACATGGGGCGAACGCATACTACGGCCAAAAATGACCGGAACTTCGCCCTCACATTAGGGGGACTTTGGATGTTGACAGCAAAAACATATGAATTTTGGTTCGTGACAGGAAGCCAAATGCTTTACGGCGAAGACGTGCTTCGGAAAGTGGAGGATCATTCAAAAGAGATGGTGGCTGGACTTGATGCGGCCGACGTCTTCAGCGACCGGATCGTCTTCAAGGGCGTCGTCAAAAATGCAGAAGAGATCCGTCAGATGATGCTTCAGGCGAATGCGGACGACTCATGTGCGGGCGTGATCACCTGGATGCACACGTTTTCGCCATCGAAGATGTGGATCAGTGGCATGCGCGTCCTACAAAAACCGTTGCTCCATTTCGGGACACAGTTCAATCGCGACATCCCTTGGGATGCGATCGATATGGACTTCATGAACTTGAACCAATCGGCGCACGGCGACCGGGAACACGGATTTATCACGAGCCGGATGAACGTCAAACGCAAAGTGCTCGTCGGGCACTGGGAAGACGAGACGACACGCGGCAAGATGGCGAGCTGGATGAAAGTCGCTCATGCGTTGGCCGAAAGCAAAGTGTTAAAAGTGGCTCGTTTCGGTGACAACATGCGCAACGTCGCCGTGACGGAAGGCGATAAAGTCGAAGCGCAGATCCGCCTCGGTTGGACGGTGGACGGATATGGTGTCGGTGATCTCGTCGCATATATGGACGCCGTGACCGACACAAATCTCGATGCGCTGATGGACGAATACACGTCTCGTTACGAGCTGATGGACAAAGGGATGGCAGAAGGGGAGTTCCTCGACTCGGTCCGTTACCAGGGTCGCATCGAACTCGGTATGAAAGCCTTCCTCGAGGCAGGCGGCTATACCGCCTTCACGACGACGTTCGAAGATTTGCACGGCATGAAGCAGTTGCCGGGTCTCGCCGTCCAACGCTTGATGGAGCAAGGCTATGGCTTTGCCGGAGAAGGTGACTGGAAGACCGCCGCGTTGGTCCGTCTCATGAAAATCATGGCGAACAACGAACGGACCTCGTTCATGGAAGATTACACGTACCACTTCGAGCCGGGCAACGAGATGGTGCTTGGCGCCCACATGTTGGAGATTTGTCCGACGATCGCGGTCGATCAACCAAGAATCGAAGTCCATCCGCTCGGTATCGGCGACCGGGAAGCACCGGCCCGGATCGTCTTTGAAGGACAGAGCGGCAAGGCGTTGAACGCGAGTATCATTGATCTCGGCCATCGCTTCCGTCTCCTCGTCAACACGGTCGAAGGCATTCAGCCGGAAGAGGCGATGCCGAACTTGCCGGTCGCACGCGTTCTTTGGAAAACAGAACCTTCGATGGCGCAAGCTGTCGAAAACTGGATTCAAGCCGGTGGGGCGCACCACACCTGCTATTCGTATGAAGTGACGACCGACCAACTACGGGACTTCGCGGAAATGCTCGACGTTGAAATCGCTGTCATCGATGCCAAGACGGAGACGGTCCAATTTAACAACGAACTACGTTGGAATGAACTTTACTATCGACCATAATCTAAAGGGCCACTTCGTTGGCCCTTCTTCATGGAGGAGATACAATGAACAACCAACTCATCAAACCGACGCACGTGACGACAGGGACGACACAGCTCATCGTCAATGCCGACTTAACCAAAGGGACGATCAGCAAGCACATTTATGGTCATTTCGCCGAGCATTTAGGTCGTTGTATTTATGAAGGGCTCTGGGTCGGTCCTGAGTCGCCGATTCCAAACACGGATGGCATTCGCAACGACGTGCTCGCCGCCTTGAAGAAATTGAACATCCCGGTCCTCCGTTGGCCGGGCGGCTGTTTTGCCGACGAGTACCACTGGAAGGACGGGGTCGGTCCGAACGAGAACCGAAAACGGATGGTCAACACGCATTGGGGCGGGGTCGTCGAAAACAACCACTTCGGTACGCATGAATTCATGCGCCTCTGTGAGCTGCTCGAGTGTGAACCGTACATCTGTGGGAACGTCGGAAGCGGAACGGTGCAAGAGATGTCGGAATGGGTGGAGTACATGACGTTCGGTGGCGAGTCACCGATGTCGAACTGGCGACAAGAGAACGGCCGGACCGAGCCGTGGGAACTCACGTACTTTGGCGTCGGGAATGAGAACTGGGGCTGCGGCGGTAACATGCGCCCTGAATATTACGCGGACCTGTATCGCCGCTACCAGACGTACGTCCGCAACTACGACGGCAATAAACTCTATAAAATCGCCGGTGGGGCGAACATCGACGACTATAAATGGACAGAGGTCCTGATGCGGGAAGCAGGGACGATGATGGACGGGCTCAGCCTCCATTACTACACGATCCCAGGTGACTTCTGGTTGGGCAAAGGCTCGGCTCTCGATTTCACGGAGGACGAATGGTTCATCACGTTGAAGCGCGCCCTCCATATGGACGAGTTGATCACGAAACACGGCCAGATCATGGACCAGTATGACCCAGAAAAACGTGTCGCCTTGATCGTCGACGAGTGGGGCACGTGGTTCGATGTGGAGCCGGGGACGAACCCAGGTTTCTTGTATCAACAAAACTCGATTCGGGATGCACTCGTGGCTGCGGTCCATTTCAACATCTTCCATAACCATAACGACCGCGTTCATATGGCGAACATCGCTCAAATGGTCAACGTGTTGCAGGCGATGATTTTGACAGAAGAAGACCGATTCATCCTCACGCCGACATACCATGTGTTCGAGATGTACAGCGTCCACCAAGACGCCGAACGCGTCGAACTCGCCGCGCACACACGTAACTATGTGGCCAAAGATGAAGCCATCCCGGCCGTGAACGCCACCGCTTCGCGAAGTGCGGAAGGTGTGCTCCACATCAGCCTCTGCCAACTCGACCACGAGCAAGGTGATACGGTCGAAATCGATTTACGGGGAATCGGCGCCATCTCTGTCGTGTCGGCCCGGATTTTGACGGCAGACCATTTGAACGCCCACAATACGTTCGAACAACCTGACCTCGTCTCACCACGGGACCATGACGTGACCGTCACGGAAGACGGCAAGCTCGTCCTCGACGTTCCAGCGATGAGCGTCATCACCATCGCGGTCCGCTGAGATGACAGTGGCGAAGACGCGGCGATGTCGGACCTGTCCACCGCAAACGACAGATCATGACTGGCTGTTGACCATCGATGCGGAAGTCATGGAGCAGGTGTCGGATACGGAATATGAGGCACGCCTCACCCATTGCGCGGCTTGCCCGTTCCAGCAACAAGATACTTGCTTGAAATGTGGGTGTTACGTCTCGTATCGGGCACGACTCGCGACGAAGCACTGCCCAGTGAACGTTTGGTAAAAAGGAGTGGATGTCATGAAGCGGCAACTAGAAACAGCGATTGACGAGTCGACAATCACGCTCGAGAACGATGTGTATCGATTGAACATATTGACTTACGGAGCGACGTTGCAAGAATTTTCGATTCAGGATGACGGCTGGAAAAATATCGTCTTGTCGTACGACACAGTCGAGGCGTACATGCAGGACACGTATTATTTGGGTGCGACGATCGGACGGGTCGCCGGACGGATCGACCAGAGTACGTTCGACCTGGATGGCGTGACGTATCACGTGCCCGCGAATGAAGGTGTCCATCACCTTCATGGCGGAGAAGGGTTGCACCGTCGCGTCTGGACGGTCGAACAGAGGACGTCCGACCGTGTGACGCTTCATTGCGTCAGTCCGGACGGAGAGAACGGATATCCCGGGACACTCGATGTCCGCGCCACGTTCGAACTGGCCGACCACGGCGTCACCATCACATACGAGGCGACCTCTGATCAAGATACGGTGTGTGATTTGACGAACCATACGTATTTCAACTTGAGCGGAGGTGAGCGGGACATCTTGAACCAAGAGCTTACGTTGTCCGCCGACACGTTCGCTGAGCTGCGGGATGATTTGATTCCGACGGGTCGCTTGCTTGAAGTCGATCAGACAGCGTTTGATTTCCGGTCTGGTCGTGTCTTGGCGGTCGGTCTCGAGTCAACCCATCCACAAAACGAATTGGTCAACGGCTATGACCATCCGTTCGTCTTCGCGGAGCGACGGGAAGCGAGACTATATGAGCGAGAGTCACAGCGAGAGTTGACGATCTCGACGACGGCCCCGGCCATCATCCTCTATTCGGGCAATCAGATGAACGAGACGACTTCATTGCGTGAAGGGACGTCGAGACGTCACTACGGCGTCTGTCTGGAACCGCAACACCTCCCTGATGCAGTTCACCACGAAACGTTCCCGTCGATTCGCTTGAAGGTGGGAGACACGTACCGTTGGCAAACGACGTACCGCGTCGAGACAGGAGTCAGCCGATGAACCTCGAACAGATTAACGAACACGTTCAAGCTTGTGATTGCGGGAACCCCCATCACGCGATCACGATTGAACGGATGGTCGCGTCCGAACACGTCTGGGTCGAATTGGCTGCGTTCGTCCACGAAAAAGAGTGGAACCGTCTCCTCGTCGTCGCCGACATGAATACCGAGCGCGTCGGGTTTCTCCCACTACGAGAAGCCTTGATTGATATCGGAGTTGATGTGTCGCTCGTCTCGCTTCAAGCGGATGAGCAAGGCGACGTGTTGGCGGAGGAGCGCTCGGTCGTACAAGTATTGCTTCAACAAGATGAAACCGTCGACGCGCTCATTGCGCTAGGTGCAGGCACGATTCATGACATCACCCGGTTCTGTGCGGCCAAAACGAAAGTACCGTTCATCTCGGTGCCGACCGCGCCGTCAGTGGACGGCTTCACGTCGAAAGGGGCGCCTCTCATTGTGAGAGGCAAGAAAATCACGTACCAGCTTGTTTCTCCGATTGCGGTGTTCGTCCCGAGTCAGGTGATTCGGAAGGCGCCGGACGCGTTGATCGCGGCCGGGGTCGGCGATATGCTCGGGAAATACACGTCTTTGTTGGACTGGCGGTTCGGAGCATTTGACGGCGGTGAACCGTTTTGTCCGGGCGCCGCATCACTGACGGAACAGGCGTTACAATCGTGTGTGGACGCCTTGCCTGCCATCTATAAACGAGACGCGGACGGATTGGATCAACTGATGGAGTCGTTACTATTGTCCGGAGTCGCCATGTTGATTTTCGGTCATTCGCATCCAGCTTCCGGGGGTGAGCATCACTTGTCCCACTATTGGGAGATGGACTTCATCGCCAACCATCGTCCGGCGGTCCTCCATGGAACGAAAGTCGCCATCGCCACGATTGAACTCATCGATTCCTATAAAACAATGATGCTTGAATGGTCCGACACGCCGGGCGCGCTACGGGCGTGGGCCGAGCAGATGCCGACGCGGCAAGAGCTCGAACACATCTTCCACGCGTTACAAGCACCGCTGCGGCCGGACGAGATCGGGGTCTCCTCGCTCCTGTTGGCGAGTAGCAAGAGAGAGGCGTACCGTTTGAGAGAACGACACACACTGTTAAAACATATGAGTTTGAACCGAACAGAATCTGAGATAGGGGAGCGTTCTTTATGAGAGAGACGATTACGAATCCGCTAGTGGAACAACGAGCGGACCCATGGATCATGCGCCATACAGATGGCTATTATTACTTCACGGCCTCGTTGCCGGACTTCACGGGCATCCCGCTCCGTCGGGCGAAGACGCTCGCGGCTTTGACCGAGGCGGAAGAACGAGTCGTCTGGACCAAACGTGAGACGGGCATCATGAGTGCGAACATCTGGGCCCCGGAATTACATCATATCCAAGGGAAATGGTACCTCTATTTCGCGGCCGCGCGAGAAGATCACGTCTTCGATCATCGGATGTATGTGCTCGAGAACAGCTCGGCGAATCCGCTCGAAGGGGAATGGGTCGAAAAAGGACAGGTCCGGACTTGGTGCGAATCGTTCGCGCTTGATGCGACGACGTTCGAGCACGAGGGGCGCCTCTATTATGTGTGGGCCCAAAAAGACCCGGCCATCGATGGCAACTCGAACCTCTACATCTCGGAGATGGAGAATCCGTGGACGCTCACAGGGCCACAGACGATGATTGCGACGCCGGAGTATGACTGGGAGAAGATTGGGTTCCTCGTGAACGAGGGCCCGGCCGTCTTGAAACGGAAAGGCCACATCTACATCACGTTCTCTGCGAGTGCGACGGACCATCACTACTGCATGGGTCTTCTGCGCGCTACGGTGACGAGCGATTTATTGGACGCGGCGAGTTGGACGAAGCATCCCGAACCGGTCTTTGGAACCGATGAAGCGGCGAGTCAGTATGGACCGGGCCACAACAGTTTTACGACATTAGAAGACGGGACAGACATACTCGTCTACCACGCCCGCAACTATAAAGAAATTGTCGGGGACCCGCTTTGGGACCCGAATCGACATACGCGTGTCCAACCGTTCATATGGGATGAAGCCGGTCCTGTGTTCGGCCGACCGATACGTGACGAGGAGGTAGTAAGATGAACCAAGTAGAGGATCGACATTTGATTTTAGAACAGCGGGCCGACCCATGGGTCTACTTGCATACGGATGGCTATTACTACTTCACGGCGTCGGTGCCTGAGTATGACTTGATTGAGTTACGCCGCGCCAAGTCGCTTCAAGCGCTTCGGACGGCGGAGCCGGTGATCGCATGGGTCAAACACGAGACAGGCCCGATGAGCGACTTGATTTGGGCTCCTGAACTGCATTACATTCACGGCAAGTGGTACCTCTATTTTGCGGCCGCGAAGTCGCGGGGCATCGTCAACGGTCTCTTCGACCACCGCATGTTCGTATTGGAGAACGAATCGGCAAATCCGCTCGAAGGGGAATGGGCCGAAAAAGGCCAAATTCAGACCGAGTGGGATTCATTCGCACTCGATGCAACCGTGTTTGATCATAAAGGGACTCACTATTTGGTGTGGGCTCAAAAAGATCCGGCCATCGAGGGGAACTCTAATTTATACATCGCCGAACTCGAAAATCCATGGACGATCAAATTGCCGCAAGTCATGCTGACGAAGCCTGAGTATGATTGGGAGACACGTGGTTTCCTCGTCAATGAGGGGGCGGCTGTATTGAAGCGAAACGGCCACATCTTCATCACGTATTCGGCGAGTGCGACCGATGAGAATTACTGCATGGGTATGTTGTGCGCCTCGGACGACGCTGATGTGTTAAACCCGGCATCGTGGTCGAAATCGTTCCGACCGGTGTTCCAGACGAATGTAGACGTAAGTCAATTTGGTCCCGGTCACAACAGTTTTTCCGTGAACGAAAAAGGAGAAGACGTTCTGATTTACCATGCTCGGACGTATACGGAAATCGAAGGGGACCCACTCTACGATCCGAACCGTCATACGCGTGCACAAGTGTTCACGTGGAATGAAGAAGGGCGCCCGGAGTTTGGGTCTCCTCAATGAGAAATAAAACCATTTAAGTGATTGATGTCATATCTTATCATTCAGAGAATATATGCACAAAGCAGGTTGATAAACATAATTTTTAACCAATATAAATGATGTTTAAGTAAGTGTAATTGCCGGCCAACAGATACATTTGTCGACAATTTTACTTACTTGTTTGAGGAGAAATTGGAGATGTTCCCAGATTTTTTCCGGACTCTCAAGGTAGCTGTCGAGCTCTTGTCCTATTTAGTCCGATAGTGTTTCGAGATTGGCTCTCCGTTCTTCGTTCTTCTTCATCTTGGCCATCGCATCAGATTCCTTCATTTAGCAAGTCAGTGACAGACTTGTAGTATCCATAAATTAGTTCAGTTCACATTCGAGTTGTGGCGATGTTTCTGGGATGTCGAGTAACAGCCATGCCCGTTCGAAATTAATGGGAAGCAAGACTATCTCGCAATACGAAATATCATTTAATAGATGATGGTCAGATACGGATATCCGGATGTTGTACAGTTTTCCATAGATAAGAACCGTGACGGTTTTCGGCTGAAGCGTCAGCAGTTGTCCCATCGTGAACGGACGGACGAGTGGTCACATAAGATTCATCTGCTCTCATAAGTTAGTGTGTCCTTCTATTGCTTTTGGTACTCAATGGGTTCCCGCACGACACTTGCTTATTGATTAAGTCATCGACATGATGGGAAATTTGTGTACTGATTGAGCGTCGGACCGAATTTTTGATGGGTTCGCTATTCTCATTCATATGTTGCACTTTCGCCAGTTTACGCATCTAAAAGAGTATAGCGTTGCGGAACGAGTTGACGTCCAGCGGAGGATATTCTGATTCTCTTGCGCAAACTTGAAGGTGTCGCGGACGGCGAAACGCTTTGCATATACGCAATTGAAGATTGATGATTGTTTTATATTATTTCAGCCGATTTCAAATGAAAAGAGGGTGGCCGATTCATTCAGCCACCCTTCAGTCTGTTCATTCACTTGATCCAGTCAGTTCTCCCGTCCCGAACGTCGCGCTGAACGCACGGCACCAGATGACGACGGTGTTGTACTCTTCTAGATTCACATCAGTAGGGATCAAATAGTTTTGATTCCCGATGTTCCCTCTTAGCGCCCCTAGACTGACGCCTTCGGTCGTCTCCTGTCCTGGTTTCGTCAAATAGACGAATAAATCAGGACCGTTTGTCGTCTCAAATTCTTCAAATCGAAGGTACGTCCCGTCTTCTACCTCGACCGAGCGGATTGTGCCGGTCGTCTTATAATTTTTCTCCCCGTCCATGAACACACCCGCTACTTCGGTTGGACTCGGTTGTGCTTCCGGTGTCTCGGACGTCTCTTGATCTGATTCCTCTTCCTCTGGAGCTGGTGATTCGACTGCTGTCTGCGGCAATCCTTCATCGACCGTCTCGGTTAAGAATAGTGGGGAGATGAGCCACCAGGCAACAGTGATTACGGCTACGCCAATCACACCGATGATGAGTTTCGTGCTTGTTTTCATATATGAGTCCTCCTTTTCGGATGTATGAACGGTTATTTCCCAATTCCCGATTAATGTGCTAATTAAAAGACGCGAATGCTAACATTCGCGTCTGAAGACCGTTATACGGTTTCCGTCCAGTTTTCCTCGATGAACTCGTCGCGTCCCGAGATGGCCCGGTCCTCCTTATAATGCTTCGGATTCTTTTTATGATAATCCTGATGGTAGTCTTCTGCAGCGAAGAACGTCGTCGCCGGAATGATTTTCGTGACGATCGGAGCCGTGAATCGACCACTTGCCGCCAACACATCGCGACTCGCATCAGCCGCGACTCGTTGTTCTTCGGTGTGATAGAAGATGGCTGGGGCATACTGAGGTCCCCGGTCTTGGAATTGACCACCATCGTCCGTCGGGTCTGTCTGAATCCAATACAGCTCAAGAAGACGCTCATATGAGAAAAGAGATGGATCATATGTGATTTGAACGACCTCGAGGTGCCCCGTCGTCCCTGTTTTCACTTGTTCATATGTTGGATTGTCGACCTGTCCGCCCATATAGCCGGACACGATTCCTTCAATCCCTGGTAATTCTTCAAATGGTGTCACCATGCACCAAAAACAGCCGCCTGCGAATGTTGCTTTTTCCATACTGTCGTTCCCTCCAAATCGTCATTCAACAAAAAAGCGCTCACGTCGGATGACATGAGCGCTTTCGTCATATCGTCCAAGGTTTCCCTTGCTGGTCGTAGCACCTTGCCTAAGGCAGGTTGCTGTGAAGTCGCGGAGCCAGGTCTCTCGTTCACTCTTGATATCGATATGTAGTTGGTGAGAGCATCATACCACCCTCAAAATACATTCGTCAATGATTCGGTTTTCGTTTCAACTGAAAAACCGTCAAGACGATGATGAATCCAATCAACCCGATGGAAATGAGCGTACCATACGGCACATTCTCCCCGTATAGCTGTAAGAAAAATAGACCGAATACGGCAAGCAACACAAAGACATAGGAGCGTGTCATTGGGACCTCCTGTTTTTTCTTAAGTGTATCAAGAACACATCGACTTGGCGATACGAAAAGGAAATCAGACGTAGAGCACGAATAAAGGGGGAGAGGTAAAGGAGGAATGTAGGATGGAACAAATCCAATTACATGAACTGACGATTGAAGGTGCGCATCGTGGGTATAAAGAAGGACAATTCACGGCGAGAGACGTGACCGCCTACTATTTAGGACGGATTGCGACGTATAATGAACGACTTCACGCCGTCATTCAAGTCAATCCGGACGCGCTGTTCGAGGCAGAGGCAGCAGACCGGGCCTACCGAAAAGGGGTACGCAAACCGCTACTCGGCATTCCCGTCTTAATCAAAGACAATATCGAGACGAACGGTCTGATGCGAACGACTGCAGGTGCTGCCGCGATGCGACATCATTTCGCCGCTCGAGATGCCGAGCTCGTCAAACGGTTGCGGGCTGACGGGGCCATCATCCTTGGCAAAGCGAACCTGTCCGAGTGGGCGAACTTTTTAACGGAAAATATGCCGAACGGCTGGAGTGCCGTCGGTGGACAGACGATGAACCCATACGGCGACGGGTTGGATGTCGGTGGATCAAGCTCAGGGTCGGCTTCGGCGGTCGCGGCAAACCTCACGCTTCTCGCAGTCGGGTCTGAGACGAGCGGTTCAATCGTCCATCCGAGTGTCCATAACAGCATTGTCGGGATCAAACCGACCGTCGGATTGATCAGTCGCTCCGGAATCATCCCGATTTCACGTTCTCAAGATACGGCGGGACCGATGGCGCGTACGCTTCGTGATGCGGTCATCGCCTTACAATCGATGTGCGGTGAGGATGAATCGGATCCCGCGACTCTCGAGACACCGGTCGGTCCCCCATACGTGACATGTCTCGATGTGAGGCAGGCGGTTGGGATGCGCGTCGGGTTCGTCAAACCGGACATTTCTGAAGAAGAAGTCGGATTGTACGAAGGCGCGCTCCGATTGCTACGGCAAGCCGAGGTCGAACTCGTCGAGGTCACGCTACCAAAGCATGAGGCGCTAGAACAGGCGGACATCCTGTTCGACGAATTCAAGCTCGGGGTCGAGGCGTATCTTGCCATCACGACCGTGCCGTTTAAAACGCTTTCCGATTTGATCGAGTGGAACTCGGAACATCCTGAATCGATTCCGCACGGTCAGACCATCTTTGAAGAAGCGAACGTCAAATCTGGAAAACTGACTGAAGCGAACTATCTCAACCGTCGCATCGAGGACGTCCGTCTCGCCAAAACGGAAGGGATTGACACATTGCTTGCGTCACATAAACTGGACGCACTCGTGCTGCCACATGACATGAACTATGACATGGCTGCAAAAGCAGGTCATCCGACGATTACAATCCCATATCAATTGAAAAAGAGCGGTGCCCCATTCGGTCTCTCGTTCACGGGGACGAGCTATGCGGAGCGTGATTTAATCCGAGTCGCTTATGCGTTCGAACAGTTCGTCACACGACCGACGCCTCCAGATTATTCGTAAGTTGCACCCGTCTCTCACGTCCGCTACAATGGTACGTATGCGGATTAGAGAAAGGACAGATTACAATGAAATCATCTATATACGGGTTGACGTTCGATCAACTCACAAACGAGTGTACGGAAGCGGGATACGGTGCCTTCCACGCACGTCAAGTTTGGGACTCGCTCTACATCGACCGGGTCAAATCGATGGACGACCTCAACGTACGTGATGAGGTGCGTGATTACTTAACAGAGAAATATGTCATCTCGACACAAGAACTGTTCGTCAAACAAGAAGCGGGCGACGGGACGGTCAAATTCTTACTTAAATTACATGACGGGCACTACATCGAGACGGTGCTCATGCGTCACAAATACGGACGTTCGGTCTGTGTGACGACTCAGGTCGGTTGTAACATCGGCTGTAGTTTCTGTGCGAGCGGCTTGTTGAAAAAGACGCGTGACTTGACGGCGGGTGAGGTCGTCGAGCAGATCATGACCGTCCAACACTTCCTCGATGAAGAGGGTGAAGGGGACCGCGTCAGCCATATCGTCGTTATGGGAATCGGTGAACCGTTCGATAACTTCGACAACTTGGTCGACTTCTTGCGTGTCGTCAAAGATGAGCGTGGACTTGCTATTGCTCCGCGTAAAATCAACGTGTCGACGAGTGGTCTCGCGGATAAGATCTACAAGTTCGCAGACCTCGACTTACGCATCAACTTGGCGCTCTCTCTACATGCGCCAAACGATGAATTACGTACTCGCATCATGAAAATCAACCGGGCGTTCCCGCTTGATAAACTCATGCCGTCGATTCGCTATTACGTCGAGAAGACGAACAAACGAATCACCTTCGAGTATATCCTGCTCTCGAAAGTGAACGATTTGCCGGAACATGCGGAAGAACTCGCCGACTTGATCGAAGACATCAAAGACAAGTCGTACGTCAACTTGATTCCATATAACCCGGTCAACGAGCACATCCAATATGAGCGAAGCACGCCTGAGGACATCATGGCGTTCTACGATATCTTGAAAAAACGTGGCGTCAACACTGGTGTCCGTCTCGAGCACGGGACAGACATCGATGCGGCATGCGGACAACTCCGCAGTAAGCATATGAACGTCGAAGGCGCGAAGTAAAAAAATGGCCACTCCGGGAGATTGAACTGAACCCTGAATGATAGACACTTGATAAAAAGTGCTCATTCAGGGTTTTTGACGTTTCCCTTTTTGGTCGAGCACGGTCGTGGCAAGTCGATTCGTTTCGAATAGATCTAACGATAGATGGTGGAGAAGATAATTTGTTCCGGCGACCAGGTCGCTCGCAGCTTCCCGATGATTGCCCGGCGCGTCTTGTCGTCGAGCTTCGTCGTTGTGTCACAATTGGCCTTCGACTTCTCGTAGCGGCCCCGTCTTGAGATGGACCAGATGGACATTCCGAGCTTCACATAGGTCTCTACTTCACACGTTTTATTGTGGTAAGGTGGTGTGGCTCATGAGATTTCCTATGTCTGAATATATGTGTGGTAATTTCATTCGACACAAGGAAAGCGTCAAGGTTTTTTGTGTTCACTTTTGGCCGTTGCACTTAATTTTATAATTCATCATAAGTAAAACTTAACCCCACCACATGGCAACGACAAAGAATGACCAACTAACAACAAACGGGGCCGAAATAAATCCAATCATGATAAATCCCTGATACTGTATATAGTTAGAGTCTTTTATCTTAAAAACTATACGAAACATCAAGAACATGATGAAACTTAACAAATATAATATCCATCCTAAGATGCTCAACCCTGTTAGATAGTAAATCGGATAGATATCAACAATGTGATCACTTAAAAAGTAGGCGATCCCTTGACCGAAAACACACAATATTGTTGCTGTTAAAAGGCTGATAACCAATAAAAAGTAAGGATTCTTCATTCACTTTCCTCCTTTATTTTTCTTCTTGTTTTTTACCTGATACAGTATAAAATCTAGAGTTAAACCGTAAAACAATCCGATTATCACTCGAAGAAGATAGCCTCCCCACAAAATTTCGTCAGCTGATTCATCAAATATAAAACTTCGAAATGTTTCACTGTAAACCATATGATATAGGATTGGATCTAATCCGAAGAAAAAGAATAATAGGCCTTTATCATCCTGGTCGGTAAAATTCAAATAACAAACAAATATAGAGACTAACACAAACCAAAAACTAAATGTTTTAATAATTTTCAAGGAAATACCCCCTTCTCTTTTCAGCTTGCACTATTGATAAGTGTAATTTTACACCATAGTTGTAATTTTACCAATACCAAATATTGTGAAAATCCTAATGAATATTCACCAACAATTTTCCATAATGATGATCTAATTTATCTCAATGGCACTTTCATTAAAACAATCAATAATTTATGAAGAATAAGTGTTTTTCTTTGTTTTGTGTTTAAGAAAGATAGCATTCATTCCTATTAAATTTTTAAAAAGTCGAAAAAAACATTAAAAGTACTAAGTACAAACGAACCAATAAAAAAAGTACTAAGTACAAACGAACCAATAAATTTATAAAATGAAAAACTCTTGTAACTAGATAATTTTCAAAAGTTATTATGAACGGATTAGAGCGCCGGATATTCGCCATTGTCGTTTGCCCAAGGTAATAGATCTATATGCGGAAACACATTACATCTATATGATTGCGAAGGATACGTGATAAATGACTAGCCTTCTTTGCTTTGTGACACTCCTATACAGAATTGTTTCCAGCAACGAACACAAACAGCGGAATATAAAAGAGATGACCCCGGAGCAATACCGGAGCCATCTGATTGCCGTATAGAATTCGAGTTACTCAGTCCATAAAACTGGGCTCGTTTAAACGAAAAGGCCGTTCGTTTACCGTTTTTGCCCGACATATTGAATCACAGCAGATTCGCCGTGATGAAGCGTGCCTTCTTCTCGCCAGACGACCGTCTCATGTAAGACGAGCGGTACGAAATCGTCCTCTAGTTGGTGGAACATCTCTTCGGTGTAAAGAAGTGAGGCGTCGTTTGGTCCACCTGTCCCGTAAGCGAGTTGATGTGTAGAGTAGACTTCACTCAGGAACAAACTACCAGGTCGAAGCGTTTGTTGGATACCCGTAAACACCTTTTCTCTGACGTGTGGAGGAAAGTGGCCAAAGATACAGATGACCATGTCATACGCCTTGTTTGGCCAATCGGCTTCATTCAAGTCGATCTGTTTCGTCTGAATGGACACGTTTCGTGACGTCGCCAATCGTTTCGCTTTGTCGATCCCTGCTATAGAAACGTCCCATATCTCGACTTCAAAGCCGAGCGTGGCGAGCCACACCGCGTTTCGACCTTCGCCCTCCGCGATGGCCAATACACGTTTTCTTTCAGGTTGATGAGACGTGACCCATTCGCGTAAAAATTCGTTTGGCTCTGTCCCATACACATACTCTTCCGAACTAAATCGTTCATCCCATTTCGACAAGCCATTCACTCCCTCGCTACGTTTCTTTCACTATAGCAAAACGAACGGACGACGGTGAAAATCCAACACGATTTTCTGGATTCATGCATAGTCCCAATGCGAGAGGGGAATAGATTTCTGAACTAATGGATAGAGTGGAGGCTAAGTGATGGAGAAAGTAGATGCGTCGTTGTGGATTCGTGTACGAAATACGCTTGGTGAAGGTCCGTGTTGGGATGCCGAGCTGAAGCGGTTTTATTGGGTAGATATCGAAGGCCATACATTGTGGTGGTATGACGAACGTGAGGATGAAATCTCGTCGTTTGAAGTCGGGAAACAAGTCGGTTTCGTCATTCCGAAAGTGACGGATGGCGTTGTCCTTGGTTTGAAGGACGGCATTTATGAGTGGGATGAGATCAATCGGGACTTGAAGAAGATTGTCGAGTTGGATGATCCGGACGGTCAATTGCGGTTCAATGACGGAAAAGCCGATCCATACGGTCGAATCTTCGCCGGAACACTTCATCTCGAAGACAAAGAGAATCAAGCGACATTGTATCGTGTCGATCGGGATGGTACGACGACGACACTCATGGATGAGCTCACACTTTCGAACGGGTTGACGTGGTGTCCTGACCATTCCGTTTTTTATCATATCGATACACCGACTGAAACGATTCGCCAATATGATTTCGATTTGAAGGCGGGTACGTTATCAAATGGAAAGGTCGTCATCGATTTTGCGGACGAGGATGGCTTCCCGGATGGTATGACATCAGATACGGAAGGATGTTTATGGATTGCGCATTACGCCGGAGGTAAAGTATCTCGCTGGAATCCATCAACCGGTGAAAAGCTGTTAGAAGTTCACGTTCCTGCACCGAATGTCACATCCTGCGCCTTCATCGGGGATGGGCTCAATCGATTGGCCATCACGACGGCTCGTGAGGGGATGGATGAGGAAGCGTTAGCCGAATATCCGGATGCTGGATCGGTATTTATCATCGATACAGAGGTGAAAGGGATGCCGCTTTATCGCTTTGGGCGTTGAGGAGGACATGCAATGGTGAAACGACTGTTAGTTCGAGCGGGTATTGGGTTGGCAGTTGCGGCAGCGGTCAAGATGGGGATTCAAAAGTTGCAAGAAAATCGAGCGCGGGAAGAAGATCATTCTTATCTCGACCCAAAATGGGACGAGGTGCCGAGTGTCGATTCTGACAAGGACGAGGATGAGGTCGGGTTGACGCAACTCGACTCCATCTATCGGGCGGAGTGGCAAGCGAACGCCTATCCACGCTCGGAAGCAGAACGAAAAGCGTTGGAAGAATAAGAGCATGTTTTTCAAAACACGTCCGTATGGCGTGTTTTTTGTTGACAAATCGAATCAGTCATTTCAATATATAAAAAGTAATGATTACGATTTAATGGAGGTTCATCAATATGAAACGAATTCCAATTACAGTACTCTCGGGTTATCTTGGTAGCGGAAAGACGACACTGCTCAACCACATCTTACATAACCGGGAAGATAAAAAATATGCGGTCATCGTGAACGATATGAGCGAGTTGAACATCGATGAGAAATTGATTGAACAGGGTGGTTTCTCCCGTACCGATGAAAAATTAGTCGAACTCTCGAACGGGTGCATCTGTTGTACCCTACGTGAGGATTTGCTGACAGCGGTCTATGAGTTGACAAAGGATCGCGACCTCGATGGCATCATCATCGAGTCTTCTGGTATCTCTGAACCGATTCCCGTTGCGCAGACATTCACGTATGCCGATGATGCGCTCGGAATCGATTTGACGAGCCGTGTCTATATCGATGCGATGGTCACTGTCGTCGATGCGTATCGTTTCTTCAAAGATTTCAATTCTGGTGAATCGCTCATGGAACGTCAACAAGCCGTCGATACAGGAGATGTCCGTGAAGTCGTCGACCTACTCGTCGATCAAGTCGAATTTGCGGATATCATCGTGTTGAATAAGGCAGACCGGGTGTCTGAAGCGGAACTGCAGGAGATGAAGGGGCTACTTAAGACACTCAACCCAAGCGCCCGATTATTGACTTCAACGTACTCCGACGTTGCGTTAGACGATCTACTCGATGTCCAGTTGTTCGATTTCGATCAGGCGATGCGTGCGGCGGGATGGATTCAAGAACTTGAGGCAGAAGAACATACGCCGGAAACGGAAGAGTATGGCATCAGCTCGTTCGTCTACCGTCGTCGTCGACCGTTCCACCCTGAGCGTTTGATGAATTGGATGGAGCATTACCCTGAAGAAATCGTCCGCGCCAAAGGCTTCTTGTGGATCGCGTCACGGAACGACCTTGCCTGTCTCTACTCCCAGGCCGGATACGCATCGACGCTCGAACATGCCGGTCGTTGGTTAGCGACCCTTCCCGAGAGTGAACGAGAGGCCATGTTCTCCTCAGAACCTGAACTGCGCGAGGACTACATCGAGCCGTACGGAGACCGACAGAACGAATTGGTCCTTATCGGTCAACGGATGGACCGGGATGCGGTCGAGCAATCACTTGACGCCTGTTTGTTGACGGATGAGGAGATGGTAGCGGAGTGGGATTCGTTCCATGACCCACTTCCTGGTACTGGCCAACTCGTCACCTATTCAGATTGACCGTTTACAAACTGACGAAACATCGCTATACTGTGACTGCATAAGTAACCGCATATCAATGACTGCACTAGGGGTGCTTCGGCTGAGATGTGAGCATGGCTCCGATCCCTTATAACTCGATCCAGGTAATACTGGCGTGAGGAAGTGCGGCACTTTCTCTATGCAAGTTTGTATAGATTTTGTTGCTGCATTCTCATGAATGCGGCTTTTTTTATGCAAACACATATAGAGGGGGAAACAAGATGAATGAATCATGTGGCACGAGTCCGATTGTAGGATTTCGCTTCACGCTTAGCCCAATGACAGATGACTTTGTCGGGACGATCAAAGGGGCATTGAAAGGAACGAATATGACGGGTGTGTGGCGACATACGGATGACGTGTCGACCGTGATCCGAGGTCGCGCCGAGCACGTGTTCGACGTCGCACGGACCGTCTTAAGCCTGGCTTCGGAGGAAGGACGCCATGTCTCGATGAGCGGAACCTTCTCTGTCGGATGTCCGGGAGATTCGGCAGGGGATGAGGTGCTCGAGGCACCACCACAACCACTGAATGGAATTTCAAGAGAACAGTATGTCTCGTCACAGTTCGCGCTTTATCCGATGGGGGCGGAGAACTATATGGATCTCATCTATGAAGAAATCGAGCAAGCGAAACAGGCGGGTGTCTATAATGACTCCATGCACTACGCGTCAGGCATTCATGGGAACTTGGATGATGTGTTCTCGTATTACGAGTCGGCGTTCAACCGGACACGCGAGAAGAATCGACACGTCGTCATGACGGTGACGTTCAGTGTGAACAGTCCGTCACATGGAGGACAACATGCTTAAATCGTGGAAATTGAAAGAGGTCGTCCTCGTCTCCGTATTGTCTGTCGTCTTTGCCGTCGTCTACTTATTGTTTGTTCATATCGGGAACTTATGGGCAGGGTTGATTGGACCGATCGCCTATGAATGGATTTTCGGTATCTGGTTCATCGTGTCAATCATCTCGGCGTATATCATTCGGAAGCCAGGTGCGGCCTTCATCTCGGAGGTGATGGCAGCGACGATTGAAATGTTGATTGGGAATGCGATCGGACCGCGCATCATCTTGGTCGGCATCGTCCAAGGTCTTGGGGCGGAAGCAGTCTTTGCGATGACAGGTTATCGTCGATACGAGCTTTGGGTTCTCATGCTTGCTGGATTTGGCTCGGCCGTCACGAGTTTCGTGTACACTTACTTCATGAGCGGATTTGCGATGCTTGAACCAGGATATGTAGCGACGATGTTCGGGCTGCGGGCGGTCAGTGGCATGGTCATCGCAGGAATCGGTGGGAAGTTGCTCAGTGACCTGTTGCTCAAGACGGGGTCGCTTCGCGGCTATGCGATCGCTCGGAGTGGGAACGTCCATGGTTGAAACAGAATCGCTTTCATTCCGATTCCCCGAAAGTCTGGACACCATCTTAAAAGATGTGTCACTATCCATAAAACCTGGACGCACGATTTTGACAGGAGCGAGCGGAAGCGGGAAGTCGACCCTGCTCGCGCTGTTAAATCGTCTCTATCCAGAGAATTGTGATGGAATCCTGGAAGGCAGACTCGAACTACTGGGATGCTCTCACGACGACTACGCACCAGGCGAGATCAATCAGCGGGTCGGGACGGTATTCCAAGACCCGGACACGCAGTTCGTGATGGAACGGGTGGAAGAGGAACTCGTCTTCACACTCGAAAATTTGCGGACGCCGGTCGAGGTCATCGATCAGCACGTGACGGAGATTCTCGAGTCACTCCAACTGACCGATTACCGAAATCGTCACATCGATTCCTTGTCAGGAGGGGAGAAACAGCGGATCGCCGTCGCTTGCGCTATGGTCGGACAACCGGAATGGTTGCTTCTCGATGAGCCGTTGACACACCTTGATCCAGTGACCGCGAATCGATTTGTCGACTGGCTCGATCACTTGGACAACGTGAACGTCATCGTTGTCGAACATCGCGCGCACTTGTGGGGAGACTTTTTTGATTGGCACATCGAACTCGATCAAGGACGGATTGTACGGAACAAGCCGTTTCAACCGGTCGATGATTTTTCATTCACACGATCGTCATTGCCACGACAAGCAGTCGAACACTATGTGGTCGACGAGGTGCAGCGTGACACATTTCGATTAAAAGGAGTGACCCTAAAAGCTCGGATCGGGGAAGTGATTGCCATATTAGGACCAAATGGGAGTGGAAAGTCGACGTTTTTACGAAGTTTGACGGAGTCTGATCGCCGGGTCGGACTCGTCCCTCAATCTCCGGAACACTTATTTTTCATGAACTCGGTCGAGCAAGAGCTACAGTTTGGTCATGAGGAATCGATTGATAACGTACTAAAGGAGCTATCCCTCGAGGATAAACGAGTCCTCCATCCATTGTCACTCAGTCATGGACAGAAGCGACGACTCGCCGTCGGGATCCAGTTACTCTCCGACAAACAGTTGCTTGCCTTCGATGAACCGACGGCTGGCCAAGATGAACCGTCACTCCATGCACTAGAGATTTTGATGAAGCGACATGCGGCAAAGGGACAGACGATCCTGTTCGTGACCCATGACTTATCGTTCGCCAATATCGCCCATACGTTCTATTTGATGAAGGATGGAGAACTCTCAGGACCATTCGGGGATGAGCTTTGGGAGGACACGGAGAGACTTCGTCATTATCGACTAGCGGGAGGACGACAACGATGTCACTCCATGATATGAATCCGACAATCAAGTTCGGGACGATGACAATCATCATGTTCGGGCTTGCCTTGTTTTATAACCCTTGGACCCCGCTCGTCATCATCGTCGGTACGTTGACGATTCAATTGCTGGCGACGGACGTGTGCTGGAAGAAGTGGAGCCTGTTTTTGATTCCTTTTCTCGTCACGGCGCTCGGGACGTTTTGGACGACACTCGTGTTTGGGAAGGAGCTCGGGGGCGAGACGTGGGTAACCCTTCTCGGTCAAGATATCTCAAAAGAAGAGGCGCGCGTCGCTACGTCTCTTAGTCTCCGTGTATTGGCGTTCACCGTATTGTCGCTCCTCTTCATGTTGACGACCGATTCGAAACGTTTCGTCATGAGTTTGATGCAACAGGCGAGGCTTTCACCGACGATTGCCTACAGCGCGCTCGTCGGATTCCGCTTCCTTCCGTTGATGCAACGGGAGATGTATCAGCTTCAATACGCGCATCGTCTTCGCGGCGTTCCGCTCGATACGAAATGGGAACGGATTCGTCATGTACCGAAACTCCTTCTCCCGCTGTTGGCAGGTTCGATCCGACGTGCGGAACGGGTCGCCTTCTCTATGGAGGCGAGGGGTTTCACGAGTGGGAAACGGACCGTCTATGAGCGGATTGACGTCAAACCGTCCGATTACATATGGTCCGGTATATTCTTCACACTGTTTGGCCTTTCCATTTGGATCGGCATATGAAAAGACGACTCACGGAGAGTCGTCTTTTTTCGTTTCTTTCACGATGCGAAACTTCGGTTTGACCGATTCGTTGTTGAACGCCTCGAGAACGGTATTCTCGTTTGCCATTCGAATCTGTTGTGGCTCGCCTTTTGCTGTCGTACCGATGCAATACATGTTCGCTTCATAATCCGCAAAGAGCGATTTGTAAGATGTCGCGTGGTGCATCAAGCGACCTGGAGACCCCCAACCGACGATGATCATCCCGCCGCTTGCTTCTACCTCTTGTAACGTCTCTTCGACGTAATGGTAGTTCGTCTCATCGAGTTGAGACTCCACGTATGGAAGGTTGTCATTGATGGCGAGTGTCGGGACGAGACTGATGACCCGCATTTCTCGAATCGGTTGTGACAAATGATTTTGCATCAACATATAAGCACGCTGTGTCGTCGTGCCAGACAAAAAGGCATCGCTCATCCGCGGCGAGTAAATAATGACGGCGCATATGACGCCATCCTCCACATCGGTGAACTCATACGTTCGCATATAGCGTTTCGTTTTATCTTCATTGAAGATTGATTTGACGCGGATGGTTACTTCTTCTACATGCGTGTTCATTTCCATTCCTCACTTTTTCATGTAAGCATCAGCCGAGCGATTTAAACCACTCGACATATCGAATCGTGTAATAAGCAACTCGTTGACTAAGCGTATCACGCTCATCAGGCATGAACGTCACGCTTGATTCATAGTTCTCGAAGTACGTCATGACATCATTGACATATTGCTCACTTCGATTGTATTCGAAGATAGCGTTTCGGACGGATGTGACTGAATCTGTCTTTTTTCCACCGTGTTCACTTAAATAATACGCCGCCGTGTGCGCAGAATCAACTAGACTATGTGGGTCAGCTTTTCCATCGCCGTTCCCGTCGCGACCGAGTCCGCCATACTGTTCAATCAAGGCAAGGTCCGTCAAATCCACTTCGTCTTCTGGGACATCGCCTTTTTGGTCATCGGTATCATATTCCCAACCGAGCCAAGTACGGGGCATGAATTGAAAAGGTCCGATCGCGCCGACAGACGAACGCATCGACGAACTGTGTGAGAAGATGGTCTCTACACGGTGAACGGCAGCCAGTAGGCGCCAGTCCACGTCATATGTTTCAGCAGCGTCTTGATAGACGGCCAGATGTGTGTTCGGAACACCGTTCTCTCCATAATAGGTTCGATACAATCCATTGTTCACTTTATCATGTTGACCGAGCCAGCCGACTGCCCCGAGCAAAAGCACGAGCACAATAATGAAACCGGTCAGTCGCAGCATCATACGTTTCAAGATACCGCCTCCTAGCTTTTAGACAATACCCGAATAGTGTAGCATATAGCTAAGAGGAAGGACAGGAGTGGATATGGATGCTTGAACGTTTGATTTTTACAGCCATTATCGGCTACATGCTGATCGTTCAAATCTTCAATGCCAAATTGATTCGTCCCTTGATTGAAACGAGAGGACGGGCATGGGTATATGAACAAACCGTGAAATCGGCATGGGGGCTGACCTTGTTGATTGTTGCCCTCATCTTTTTATTTCAAGTACCGCCATCAGAAGTCGGATTGAGGTTCGGACCAGAAGCGGGGAACGAACAGGCATGGCAAGTCTTTTACTTGTCATGCATCCTAGTCACCGTGACACTCGTCTTTTATCTGTTGGTCAAAACATCAGCACGTCTCCGACATGT
The DNA here is from genome assembly GCF_027161185.1 of Exiguobacterium sp. KJ 601. Taxonomy (GTDB): domain Bacteria; phylum Bacillota; class Bacilli; order Exiguobacteriales; family Exiguobacteriaceae; genus Exiguobacterium; species Exiguobacterium profundum. The sequence goes on from NZ_JADHZG010000001.1 coordinate 1,202,491, forward strand.
GTTACGCCCTTACTATGAGCTCGATTTAGAGAAGATGCTACTACCCCGGACAAAAGCAGAAGAACAGGCTTGGAACGCCGTCTCGGTCACGGCTGGCGTGACCGAGGAATTCATATTCAGAGGAGTCCTGCTATACACGATTTCCCTCTATATCGAGGTGCCGGATGTGACTCTCGCCTTAATCGGGGGCGCCCTTTTCGGTATGGCCCACGCCTATCAAGGGATAAAGGGAGTCTTCACGACAGGGATCGTTGGATTCGGACTAGGTATCCTCTATTTAGGGATGGGTGTCCTTTGGCCGGTCATGGTGTTACATGTGCTACTTGATTTGATTGCCGGTCCAATCCATGTCGATGCAAAAAGCGAGTGACCGCCTCCTCATACGCAGGAGCGTCCTTGATCATGCAATCGGTATGTTCTGCGCCATCAATCAATACCAAGTCGTTCTTCCGGTTCAATGCATTCATTTCGACCGACATCCACGTCGGGACGAAATCATCTTTTGAACCATGTACGAATAGGATTGGGGTCGTCGTTTCCGTGACGGCCTTTTTTGGTTGGACTTGTCTCATCGTGAACCCGGCACGAGACCAAAGGAAATAGTCGATTCCCGGTAAAATGAGCTCGGCTGGGATGTGGTGTAACTCTCTCAGTTGATAACGCATCAATTGTTTCATATCGTCAAACGGACATTCTGCGATGACGAAGTCGACGTTCGTGAGCGGAGTCGTCTGCAAGACGGTGGCCGCTCCCATCGAGACGCCGTGAAGCCCGACTTGATCGACTGTTTCCTCTGTCTTCAACCAGTCCACCCAGTCGATCATATCGACTTTTTCATGGAAACCATATGAGGCATAAATTCCTTCGGACTCCCCGTGTGAACGTAAATCGACGGCAAGCAGGTTAAAGCCGAGACGATGGAACATGGCGAGGTGAGGGGCCATGAAACTATGTGATGCGGTATATCCATGTACGAACACAATCCATTTTGTTGACCCCTCATTCCGATAGATACGCCCGTAGAGGCGGTACTCATCACGAGATTGAATCGAGACATGCTCGAACGGTACGTCATGATAAAAGTTGCGATCTTCGTCCGTATATGGAGCGAGTAACATCTCCGGAGTCTTTCGTTTGCCCCGCGTCATTCGTTTGAAGGCATAGTAGCTGACCGCGTAGTAGCCTGTGAAAAGTGATGCCAATCCAATTTTCCATTTTCGTTGCATTAATACCGACTCCTTTCAACGTTATTGTACCCGAAACGAATCGATACGGTCCTGTTTTCTTATATAAGGAGAGGGCATACAGAACATAATCGTGTGAATATCAGGAATCAAGGCACATGGAAAGGCATGATCTTGAACGATACGATGGAGTGACAACAGCAGGAGGGTGGGGACATCTATATGGAGAGGTCAAAGATCTATCGAATGATACAAATGGTGTTGAGCGACAGAAAGGGGATGCTTGAACGGGGAGTAACGTTCTCGTGGACGATTGAAGGAGATGAACGAATCATCGGACTCGTATTTGATGTTATTCTCGACCGTTATTTTCTATATAATCAAACAAGCCTCCTCACCGAGGTACAAGAGATTGCGCGTCTAGTCGAATGTCGACCAGAGGAAATCGTTCGCGCACTCTCCTGTCTTTCGGGGATTCGACTCGAATCGAATCATATCATCGAACGATTGATGAACATCGAAGAGGCAACCATTTCGGAGAACGGATCAATCCTTGTCGCCATTCGCCTTGGAGGATGGCTCACTCATCAATTGCATCAAATTGGTCGTGATGCCCTTCTTCCTTGTTGAGCTCGGTCAAGGTACCGTCAATCACGCGAAGGACGCGATCACACACATCGAGCATGCGTTCATCATGTGTGATGACGACGACACGTCTCCCTTCTTCATGCGCTTGTTTGGCCAATAACGCCATCACACGGCGTCCATTCTCATAATCAAGACTCGCCGTCGGTTCATCTGCCAAAATGAGTTGCGGGGAGTTGATCAAGGCACGTGCGACGGCGACACGTTGCTTTTCACCTCCCGACAATGTCGACGGGAGATGATGCAGGCGGTGTCCTAAGCCGAGGTCGGTCAATAGTTGTTTCGCATCTATCTGTCTCTTCTCCTGAATCAGCTCAAGTTGCTCGAGCACCGTCAAGTAGGGAATCAGGTGGGCCTGCTGAAACACGAACCCGACTTCATGTAGACGTAACAGACGACGTTGTTCCTCATCTAATTCGAATACGTCCCGTTCGTTCATCAAAAATGCTCCTTGATCTGGTTTTCGCAATAGACCGAGGATATATAACAATGTACTCTTCCCGCTACCACTCGGACCGACGATGGCAACGCATTCCCCTGGCCATACATGTAACTCGATGTCATTCAATACGAGCTGACCGTCAAACTGATGTGATACATGGCTTAACCTCATGATGCTTTTCCTCCTATGATTTCAATTGCGTCGATTTGACGTAGTTTCCATAACGGTAACAACGCGCCAAGAACAGATAAGAAAATGAACATGGATCCGAATAGCGCGACATGACCGAAGTCGACGAGAAACGGTAACGATGATGGAATCAACGCATCGACGACGTACATGAACCCGATCGATGTGGCGACTGCGGCAGATACGATGACGATGACCTGAAAGAGCAGTGCCCGTCCGATGATTCGAGGAGAGAGACCGATTGCCTTCAGAATTCCGAGTTCAGGTAACTTTTGAAGCGTGAACAAATAAAAGAATGCGGTCAAAATAAACGTTCCGATCACGAGTAGAAAAGCACGCATCATCGTGAATGTGCTTTGCTCGGCACTATATCCAGGAACCGACTCAATCAAATCTTGTTGACTCATGACGAGCGGATTGGACATCGTGGATTCCGTTCCAATCTCAGCCGATACATATGGACGTTGTTCGGAGTAATCCAAATAATCGAACCACGTCTCGTTCGTCGTGTAAATCACCGGTCCATGACTGTAGCGTCCAGGCGCCTCACCGGCGATCGTAAAACGATATTCGGACGCAAAGTCGGTTAACGTGTCACCTGTTCCAAGCTGTTCTGAAAGACTTGGGTCAAACAAGACTTCACCTGTTTCTAGATAAGTACCTGGGCCAATATTACTTCCACTTGGAAGGGCGAATAGCGTGACCTCTTCTTTTTTTCCATCAATCGTGACCGTGAGCTGTCGGACGCTCATCGTTTCGTTTGAAGTATCCGCTGTGACGTCTATAAATGATCGTGTCAATTGACCTTCTGAGTCCGGATCAAGTTGATACGTCGTAGCATTCAATTCGTGCAAGGCAGAACCGTTATCATATGCGAGCCCGTCTGCTAGCCCTGTGATGAGTGTCGTCAACATGACAATCAATAATGTGATCACGAACAACATGGAAAACTTTCTTTTCTGTCTCCACATCTCTTTCCAACCTAACTGCATAAAAAAACCTCCTTCAAGTGCTGATGAAGGAAGTGTACGTAATCAATATGAACAGAATATGAACGACATCAAAAATGTAAATGAACCGTGGTGCCGGTTCCGAGGTTTGACTCGACTGTGATGTTTCCGCCATGTAGGTCGATGATATCTGAGGTGATGGCAAGACCGAGACCTGTCCCTTGAGTCGTTCGAGCCGTGTCCCCGCGATAGAAGCGGTCGAACAGGTGCTCTTTTGTCTCGTCGTCCATCCCAACCCCTTCATCCTTAACCGAGATGACGATACCTGGGTCGACGGTACAGGTGATGTGGATGGTGCCTCCATCATGTGAAGCATGAACGGCGTTCATCAATACATTGTTCCAAACTTGTGCGAGTAGAACCGGGTCACTCTTCAAGACTACGTCTTGTGGGATGTCGGTAACGACGGCGATCCCTTTTTGATCAAGAATGAAAGCGTTCGTTTGAATGACTTCGGATACCGATTGAAGCACATTCACGTTCGTCTCGAGAATCGGGGGATTTTCATCCAATCGTGATAAAAGCAGCAGTTGTTTCGTCAATTGGGATAGACGCTTCGTCTCCTGTTCGATGACACGCGCATATTCTCTTGATTCACCTTCCGTACCGTCAGCTAATTTTTCTGCATAGCCACCTAGGGAGGTCAAAGGAGATTGAAATTCATGGGAGACATTCGAAACGAATCGTCGCTGTCTCGCTTCGGTACGATCGATCTCATTTGACATGTTTTGAAATTGTCGTGCCAACGTTCCGATTTCATCTTGACGCTCGACGGGGAGATGTTCCGGAGCTTTACGCATGGCGACGGATGTGGTCGCATTCGTGAGCGTCTGTAACGGGCGGACCAGGGACCTTGTCGAGATGGCAATCAAGCCAAATGCCAAGAGGGTGACGAGTGCGAAAAATAGACCGACGAACAGATGTAACTCGCGGATTTGGGCACTCAAATCCGGACGAATAAAGATGACGTCCCCGTTTTCAAGTGTAAATCCATATGTGTTCGTCAGTTCGTTATCGAACAATCCGAGCAAGAAGAGATGAAACGGAAAGTCACGCATTCCCTGATATGGAGCCCCGTTCCGAACGGATTGAATCACTGTGTCAGAGATAGTCTCATCCCGAAAGGCACCGCCAAAACGTCGACGTTCGTCAGTCGCATCCACGACGACCAGTTGATATCCGGTCGCAGCTAAGAAAGTATAGAAGGCATCATAGTCTAAATCGGTATGGTTCTCGACATACGACTCCGCTATTTTGGCGACCCGTTCCGTCTTCTCGCTATAGGAAGGTTGCCACCACTTGTAATAAGCCACATTGCTGATCAACAGGGAGATGGCTCCGGATAGAAGTAAAATCAAGAACATCGTGACGATGATTCGCGTGTAGAGTGTCTTCATCCGTTCACCTCGAGCGAGTATCCAACACCTCGTACGGTTCGAATCGACAAAGCAGGGTGATCGAACCGATTACGAAGTCGCTTGATATGAACATCAACTGTTCGCTCATCCCCCTCGAAATCAAATCCCCATACCAAATCAATTAACTCCTCACGACGATACACTCTTCCCGGAAAAGAGGCGAGTTGAAATAATAGTTCAAACTCTTTTTTAGGGAGATAGAACAGCTGACCCTCAAGCGTCACCTCGTATTCTCTTAAATCGAGTCGAAGAGGACCAGCTTGAATTTGTGAAGCGGCCGAACGTTGATAACGTCGCGAGACGGCTTGCAATCGAAAGAGTAACTCCTCAGGGATGAAGGGTTTGGTCACATAGTCGTCTGCCCCATGAACGAATCCTTGACGCTTATCCTCCCATTCATCGAGAGCGGTTAGTAAAATGACGGGAATATCGAGAGTCGCCTTGAGTCGTCGACACAATTCACGACCGTCAAGCCCTGGGAGCATGATGTCGACAATCGCGGCATCGATTGGTTGCATCGTGAAACGTTCTTCGCCTGTGTTCCCGTCGGTCGCTGTCAACACCTCATGACCCGCATCCTCGAACGTTTCTTTCACAAGGCGTAAAATGGAGGGGTCGTCTTCTACGATGAGTATACGCATAGCGGTCGTTCCTTTCCTAAATAGGTTCGACACGAAACGAGGTGACCCATGCGGAGTCACCTCGAATCGTATCAGCTTTATTGCTTCGTCATCTCTTGATGAAGGGCACGGAGGGCGCGGATGAACGCATCCTTAAAGTATTTGTCTTCTTGAGTCTCTAATGTTTGGATGGCCTTTTGGTCACCGTTACTCGCTTTGACGAGAAGATTCACGACTGTTCCCCAGCGTTTCACATGTTCTGGGCGAGGGTGGTTCAACGCGGTCGTCAGCGTGAACCAATACGGTTGATCGCGCCGCTGCAACGTGGCAATCATCCGTTTGGCAAGGAGCGCTTCTTCTTCAGAAGGGATTGTTGCCGTGGCGAACCAACCGAGCATCGAAGCGCTCATCGATTCAAGTTCTTGTTTCATTGCAGGTTCGATTGGCATCCGTCCGAAGTCTGTCACGTTGACAAATACCAATCGGTCTTTCGGGTCAATATGTGTGATCCATCCTGACACTGACTTCAGCTTTTCACGTTCTTTTGACTGGGCTTTACACGTATACCCTTGAAGTTTTCCGATGTAGATGCGGAATTGTCCACGGTCGACATGTTTGTCCACCTTGAACTCGATTTCTTGTCCTGCTTGAAACGGTTGATTCCGTTTATTCAACGTCTGACCCTTTTTCAATTCGGGTCGTTTGGAAATATGACGCAATGCTTCTTGTTCAGTCCGATCATCCAATGTCCAAAGGTTGTGAGGGGTCACGTTTTTAAAACGATGACGCCGGACGTAGATGTATTGGTCGAGTGCGTCGATCGCGTCTGCGGAAGTGGCAGTTCCATTCAAATAGTCATCAGCGATATCACGTAAGGTGAGGGATTCGAGACGATCGATATGTCCTGAATAGGGAACGCTTCCGACAACAAATAACGCGGTCGCAATCAACTCACTTTCTCGAGGGGTCAGCGGTCGTTTGGCCATGGTGCACTTCCTCTCTTAATTCATATGATTAGTATAACAAAAACAGTTAGAATGTTGTGAACTCAACTGCGATTTGGAAAAAAATGAGGAATGGACAGGATTCCCACCATTTATCTCGAATAATGACTTGTAGAGAATCGGATGTAGGAATGAAAAAGTGAGGTGAGGCAATGAAGCTCTCCATCGAATCTGGGGATTATGTCGTATTGATTGAAATCAATAAAGAAGTACTCAAATGTGCATCCCTTGAGGAAGCCGATCAGGCAGATCGTCTGCGATATGAACTCGTTGGTCGGATGAGCGAACGCTTGCCAGCAGAAGTCATCGTTCCGTCGATCATCGATTACATTCGCTTCGGAAGCGGATATATCGGAGATCGTATCGTCTGGGACGCTGAAACGGAGTCTTTTTTTTGCCAGCAGTTTGAGACCATTGACGGTTCTCCACTTGGAGAGGACCTCGAGGGATTCCGTCCCGACCCAAGCCGGGTGGAACTGGCGCGCTACTATACGTACTTGACGATTGGACGGATTGTCGAGTTTGATATGCTGCACCCGGATGAGCCGAGCTATTGGTAAACTTAGCGACAACTTTTTATTCAAAAAAAGGGAAATCTAATCCAAAGTTTGAGATAATGGAGTCACTTTATCAGTTTGGAATGGAGCGGAAGGAATGAAAAAGATTGCCCTTTTGACAGCGATTGCCCTTTTACTGCCGGTCGGAGTAGATGCAGCACAGCCGGTCATCCTTAAGAAACATGGTTACGTCGTCTCAGAACCACAAGTCACGAGCCAATATTATGTGAAGCAAATCGGTATGGATTTGGCGTGGAATAAGACGAGAGGCGCAACTGATATCGTTGTGGCGCTGATTGACTCGTCAGCTGACCGTAATCATACGGATTTGAAGAACGTTCCTCGTGTCGTCAATTCCATGAAAGGTCCATACACTGCGGATATTCATGGCACACATACCGCTGGGATCATGGCCGGGAAACATAACCGTTTTGGGATCGCCGGACTCGCGCCGAACGTCCGCTATCACTTTTATAATGTGTTTTACGGGGTGAATTCAGATAAAACAGACTCCTGGACGGTCGCCAATGCAGTGGATACGGCTGTAGCGAAAGGGGCAAACATCATCAACCTCTCGCTTGGAGGGGATGATTATGATAGTCGTTTGGCCACATCGATTAAACGGGCAAGGGCGAAAGGGGTCATTATCGTCGCATCATCTGGAAATGATCGAAAACAGACGATCAATTTTCCTGCAAACATGAAAGAGGTAATCGCGGTCGGTGCAATCGATTCTAGACATCGTCTCGCGAGCTTTAGCAATATGGACGATCGTGTCAAAATCGTGGCGCCAGGTGTGAACATCCTCTCTCTAGGAATCAATAACCGCTTTATCTTTATGGACGGGACCTCGATGGCGGCACCGATGGTCACGGCGAGCCTCGCGCTCGTCAAATCGATCAATCCTTATTTGACACCTGGTGAGATCGACCAGTTGATTGCGAAGATGCCAAAAGCCTCCGGAAAGTCTTATACGGAATTGAATGCGATGAAACTGCTAGAGGCAACGGCTCGCCCTATTCATATCTCTGCCCCTTCGGTGTGGAAGAGTCGATACGTGAATGATGTCAAGTTGAGTGTCATGAACCATTCGAACTTAAAGTCCTCGTTCACACTGTATCAAGGGAACAAGAAAGTCAAGACACTTACTCCAAATCGGTCGTTCACGATGTATTCGAGTGGAGATTGGCTACCGAGCGGACAATACCGCATCGTCGGTCAAGTAACGGACGGAAAACATAAGCGCTACACGAGCCGAACGATTGATTATGTCAACACGTTGAAGACGGCAGTTTCTGTGAAGGTGTCGGAGGAAGGGACGTTCACGATTCATACGACACGAAAAGGGACGGTCACGGTACTTGATTCAAATGGGAAGGTCTTATACGAAGCGCTCCACATCGCCGGGACATTTCCGGTAAGAGGGAATACGACACAGAAGCTGACGGTCATTCTTAAACCGACGGACCTTCGCGAAAAAGTGGTGACGACATCTTTTGAGCCACCGATCATCGAAGACGAGCCTCCGGTCACAGAGACCTTGTAAGACAAAAAGCCGCCTGCTCCTAACGGAGAGACGGCTTTTTCTATTTAATCGATGGTGATGGCTTCTCCACACCAACGGATACTCGCTTCTAATACGTTCCCTTGGTCATCAATATGCTCGAAACTGAGTTTCCCATCTCGGATGATTTCGCAAAGACCGACTCGGACACGGTCGCTCCAAGCGCGACGCGTCTCATGCGTTTCATCGAACACTGGAATGGCGTCCGGGAAGCGCTCCTCGAGATGTGCTAAATTGTGATGGTCAAAATGATAAGGTCGTTTCGAGAGTTCGTTCGGTGCCTTGATGTCGAACGGTTCAAACCCTCGGACGAGACGATTATTTCGGTAGAAGGCGAACACGCCGTTGTTCGGGTGGAGCACTTTAATGTCATCGATTTCTATTACATAAGTCAGACGTTGAATCCAACCGTTTTTTGCATCCTGATGCATCAAAATCCCTCCTTATTCAATGAACACGCCTTATTTTAGCGCTGACTGAACGTAAAATCAAGTTTCGAATTTAAGTTGTCAACCGTTCAAATTTCAGCTACAATGGTTGAAGTGACTATGAAGTCTGGACAATCGCGGGACGCAAGTCTTGAGGAAAGTCCATGCTCGCACAGCCTGTGATGGCTGTAGTGATCGTGCTACACGAAACGATAAGTGTAGGCAACGCAAGTTGACGGCAGAAGAAACACCTAAGTCCTCGGATATGGTGTCCGCTTCTTGAAAGTGCCACAGTGACGGAGTCTGATCGGAAACGTTCAGAGTGGAACGAGGTAAACCCCACGAGCGAGAAACCCAAACTATGGTAGGGGAACTTCCAGACCGGAATCGAACGGGACGGAGGGCGCTGATGTGCGCAGATAGATGATTGTCACTCCATCGTGCCAGGGAGACCGCTATGAGCACCGGAGTACAGAACATGGCTTACAGGACAACATAGTCTCAACTGACAACGACAAGGAGTTCAAGCACATATACTTGAGCTCCTTTTTTCATGATTTTTTTACAACTTACAAAATGACTGAAAGATATTTATGTAGAAGGAAGGCGATTTAGATGGCAAAACGTAAACTGATTGCGACGGCAGCGATGGGAATCGAGGCACTTGTGGCAAAAGAAGTAAGGGATTTAGGATACACGTGCGAAGTCGAGAACGGACGGATTTATATCGACGCGGAAATGGAAGACATTCCACGTCTGAACATGTGGTTGCGGACAGCAGACCGGGTCAAACTCGTCGTTGCCGAGTTCAAGGCGACAACGTTTACAGAATTGTTTGACGGGGTCGTAGCGTTACCATGGACCGACCTCATGCCGTGGGACGCGGCGTTCACTGTCGACGGACGCTCGGTCAAATCAAAGCTGTTCTCGATTCGTGACTGTCAGAAAATCACGGAGAAGGCGATCGTTGAAGCGATGCAACGCGGCTATCGTAAAGAGGGAGAATGGTTGCCGAAGTCAGGCGCGAAATTCCCAATCGAAGTCGCTCTTTTGAAAGATGTGGCGACCATCACGATCGATACGTCCGGTCCACTTCACCGTCGAGGCTACCGTGAGCTTCATTCGCAAGCTCCACTCAAAGAGACGATGGCAGCGGCGATGATTCAATTGACAAACTGGCGTCCGGACATGCCGTTTTATGACGTATTTACAGGTTCAGGGACGCTCGCCATCGAAGCGGCGATGATTGGACGAAATATCGCGCCGGGTATCAACCGTGAATACTTCGCACAGGATTGGACATGCATCCCGAAAAAAGCCTGGTATGCGGCAATCAATGAAGCGAATGAGAAGGCGGAGTGGGATAAACCGTTAAAAATCTATGGAATCGACTTAGATCCGCGGATGGTGAAACTTGCAAAAGACAATGCGGAACTCGCTGACGTCCGTGATGCAATCACGTTCGTCCATAGTGACGCAGCCGCATTGAAGCCGAAAGAAGAGTACGGGGTCATCATCGGAAACCCACCTTATGGGGAACGGCTTCAGTCAGAAGAAGAAATTATCGACTTGTACGAACGGATCGGGGAACAATATGCGAAATACCCTGGTTATAGTGTCTATATGTTGACGAGTTATGAAGACTTCGAGAAGGCATACGGGCGCCCGGCGACGAAGCGTCGGAAGCTGTACAACGGAAATATCGAGACGCAATATTACCAGTACTTCGGAAAGCGTCGCCCACGTCCGGACCGTGACGCAAAACCGAAATCAGAATGATGAATCCATGACCGTTCACCTGAGCGGTCATTTTTCTGTTTTCTTAGAACAAACTCACTTGTTTCATCATCCGTGTAACAGGATATACATAACATATGTATAATTAGAGGGGGACAGATGATGGAAAAGTATACAGTCGAATATCAGTTACATGTGAAAGAACAGAACAGTCGGACGGTCGAGGTAGTAATGGACCGTGTGCCGGACTTAAATAATCAAGAAGAATTACATGCGGCTTACCAGATTGTATCTGACGCGATTCGTGAACCGATCACAAGTTTTGAGATTGTATCTATTACGTGAGCCCGAGGCAATCGCTTCGGGCTTTCTACATAATATTGGAGGAGTGAGCAAATGAATATTTTAGTAGTGGGCATCGGGGATGTCGCCAAAAAAGCATATCTACCTGTATATGCCGGATTAAAGGACGTTGATGTGTATCTCGTCTCAAGGGATGAACAGAAGTTACACGATATCATCTCGACCTTTCGTTTCAAAGGAGGGTACTCAGACCTACACGCCGTGCCGATGAAAGAAATCGATGCGGTCATGATTCATTCGACGACAGCTGTTCATTATGAGCAAGCCGAGTATTGTCTACGGCAAGGGAAGCATGTCTTCATCGACAAACCGATCACGTTCACTCTTGGAGAGACGGAACGACTCGTCGCACTTGCTAAAGAGAAAGGCGTCCACCTCGTCACAGGCTTCAATCGCCGATTTGCCACGGCCACACAGGCACTCAAACAAGTCGAAGAAAAAAATATGGTCTTCATTCAAAAGAACAGAACGTATAAACCGGCATCGCTTCGTGAATTTGTGATTGAGGATTTCGTGCATGTCGTCGATACGCTCCGTTATTTGACCGACCTTCAGCCTGTCGAACGTTTACGTGTCACACCTCGATTTGAAGGAGATGTGCTGAAACAAGTGATGATTCATTTCAAGGCAGGGGGAATCGAGGCAATCGGTTGGATGAACCGAGACAACGGTTGCACCGAAGAAGTAATGGAAGTCATGTCACCGACCATGAAGCGGGTCACACGTGATGTGGAGCGGATTACAGACTATGGACGAGACGGTGTGAAGGAATGGTCACTCGACCCATGGGAGTCGAATTTGAAACGTCGAGGGTTTATCGACTTGATTGATGATTTTATCAAACTGTTAAATGGGGAAGCGAACAAGTCAGTCCTAGCTGAGGATAGTTTAGAGACACATCGTCTATGTGAAGAGATTCTTAAAAACGTGCAATGAACCCGCTGTTTCTGTCAGATTCAGAGCGGGTAAAAACCCGATAAAAGGAGGCGATTTCGTTGGATATTCGTGAACTGATTATGCAAATCAATGATTATTTATGGTCGTACCTTCTCATCTTCGTATTGATTGCAGGAGGTCTTTATTTTACGATTCGGATGGGGTTCGTTCAATTTCGATTGTTACCGGAAATGTTTAAACTATTATTCGTGAAAGGAATCAAGCATGAGAAAGGACAGGTCTCATCTTTCCAAGCATTCGCCATCGGAACGGCGGCGCGAGTCGGTACGGGGAACATCGCCGGCGTATCGACGGCAATCGCTTTAGGCGGACCTGGCGCCGTATTTTGGATGTGGCTCATTGCACTGATTGGAGCGGCGTCGGCATTCGTTGAAAGTACGCTCGCCCAGGTGTATAAAGTGCATGACGGCAAGGCGTGGCGTGGTGGTCCAGCATACTATATCGAACGGGCACTTGGTGCACGCTGGTTAGGCATCGTATTTGCCATTTTGATTACGTTCGCCTTCGGTTTTGCCTTCAACTCCGTCCAGGCAAATACAATCGCACTCTCCGTGAATAACGTATTTGAGATCGATACGGTCTGGGTCGGCATCATCTTATCAGTTGTCACCGCTATCGTCATCTTCGGTGGGATTCGTTCCATCTCGACTTTGTCGGGAATCATTGTACCAATCATGGCGGGCGGTTATATCTTACTAGCCATTTGGGTAGTTCTTACGAATCTTGATGTCGTGCCACAAGTGTTCTCGGCCATCTTCTCTGAAGGTGTCCTCGGTTTCCAACAGTTGTTCGGTGGAGCGGTCGGTGCAGCTGTCCTCCAAGGCATTCGACGTGGCCTGTTCTCGAACGAGGCAGGGATGGGGTCTGCCCCGAACGCCGCAGCTACCGCTGAGGTGAGTCACCCGGTCAAACAAGGATTGATTCAATCGCTTAGTGTATTTGTGGACACATTGTTCATCTGTACCGCAACGGCGATGATTGTCCTCATCTCAGGTGTCGAAGGCTCTGAAGCATTCCAAGGGATTGAGCTTGCTCAAGAGGCGCTTCTCGTTGAAATCGGACCGATTGCGACGACGCTCATGACAATCGCCATCTTACTTTTTGCCTTCAGTTCGATTTTGGCCAATTATTATTATGGAGAGACGAACATCGAGTTCATATCTGAGAAGAAGCGATATTTGATAATCTATCGGATTGCCGTTGTCGGGATGGTCATGTTCGGTTCGGTACGATCTGCGGGACTGGTCTGGTCGATTGCTGACATCTTTATGGGCTTGATGGCGCTCGTCAACATGTATGCGATTTTCCGATTGAGTAAAGTTGCCAAGACGCTCCTCGACGACTATATGGTTCAAAAGAAAGAAGGAAGAGACCCAGAATTTTTTAAAGATGATGTCGAACTTCCTGGTAAAGAACATATTGAAGCGTGGGAAACGAAAAATGAAGAAATCAGTTAAAGGATCATCAATCAATGGGACGCCCCTGGCATTAGGGGTTTCCTCTTCATTTTAAATCGTTTATTTCAAATACCGCAGATATTTTATTAAAAGAAAGTAGAGAGTAACGATGAAACAAGTATTTTTGACAATCGTCAAGCGATTTTTTACAGAACGTTTTTTTGATCAAGCGGCCATGTTAGCCTATTATTTCATTTTATCCACGTTCCCGTTCTTATTATTCGTATTAGGGATTGTTGGATTTTTACCGTTTACGAGTGGCGATGTGATTCAAGCGTTATCACTCATCATGCCTGAAGCTAGTTACAAGCTATTAGAAGGGAACATTGAAGCCGTATTCGACAACTCCAAATTGAAATTGGCATCATTCAGTATCTTACCAGCACTCTGGATCTCATCTATGGCCGTACAATCTCTCGTGCGAGCATTGAACGATGCCTACCGGGCTGTTCGTAATAAAGCCTTTTGGAGGGGTGTCTTACAGGATATCGCCATCACCTTGGCGCTCATGTTTGTGTTACCATTTTCATTGCTCGTCCCTGTGATTGAGACGGCACTTCGAGAAATCTCTTCATACGTGTTGTTCATCGATGAGATTGTCACGACATATGCGCAGATTTGGTTTTACTTCAGATGGATCATCGGAACAGGTCTTCTATTCACTGTATTCGTATTTGTATATAAGTGGTTGCCAAGTGTGTCCGGAACATTTAAAAATAGTTGGGCCGGAGCCGCTTTTGCAACAGTAGGGATTCTGCTTGTCTCGAACGTGTTTAGTTACTATTCACAATTCGCAAACTACGAGCAGTTTTATGGTCAACTCGGTGCGTTCATCGTCTTATTGATTTGGTTTTATCTGGCTGCCTCTGTCATCTTGCTTGGTGGGCTGTTGAATGCGACGTTAATCGAGAGGAAAGAAAAACTTCGTTAGACGTGTAATTGCTAGTTATCATTCGAAAGAATAGGGAATGGTATCGTAAGGTCACATCATCAAAGCGGAGGTGGGAAACATGGATATGCAACGGCTCGTACACAATCGTCGTTTCATCGATCAATCATTGTTTTACCTCGCCTTACATCTATGGAAATGGATCCTACTGTTACCTGTCTTGTTCTATTTGGACGTATCGTTCCGACATTCTCCATTCTCTGAGTACTTGATTGTCAGTATCATCTTGTATCTCATGTTTCGTGTGATTCAATATGTGATAGCTAGCCGAGCTTCTCTCATGGAATTAGTAGAGTTCGCGTATGGGGTGCTATCACTTGTTCTCGTCTTCTCGTTCATGATGGAAATCGGCGCGCCACCGATCGCTGTCGCGATAGTTGGAGCTGCATACTTGAGCCATCCGATGCTTTCTCTACATCACTATCAAAACTTTTCAGAGCGCAAATGGTTGAACAAACAGTTTCAATTATTTAGCCCGATGCTTCGCCAGGGTGAGGTACCGGTTCATGTCCTCGTGTTGACGGAAGATGAAATTGTGATTACTGTAGAAAGTGGAAAAGAGTTTACGTACCGTCATATTTACTGGGGCGGTTTTTATGTAGAAAATCCTTCCTAAAAGGTGGTTACTCAGTTGTTTAGTGGATTTGATAATGTGATTGTCATCGTATTCTGGATTGCAACATTCATCGCTTTCTTTAAAGGTGCCTATGATATGTGGCGTGAATACCGAACGTCGAAAGAAAAATCAGTATTGTACTTTTTAATCGTACTGATTCTCACATGGTTTTGGTTCAATCCATACGAATTGGTCGCATTGCATCCGTTCGTACTAATGGCGTACTATTGGAACCGAAATCGGTGGATGCGAAACGCAATGTTCGTGTTGGTTCTCGTACCGTTTGTGATTCGTGTCTGGTTAATCGCAGCATCGATGTAAAACAAAAAACTCGGTCCCTTTATAGGGAACCGAGTTTTTGTGTGAATCGTTACTCTTTCTTCGCAGCTGCCAATTCAGCTTCCATTTCACCGAATTCTCGGTTGATACGTTTTTGTTCTTTCTGGCTAGTAAAGTTACTGACAAGCACGATTGCCAACATACTCAAGAAGAAGCCAGGTACCATTTCATAAAGGACTGTCGAAAGTCCAGTGACGATCCAGAGAATGACGGTAATGGCACCGACGAGGATACCAGCGAGGGCACCTTGACGCGTCATCTTGCTCCAGTAAAGTGACAAGAGGATTGCTGGTCCAAATGCAGAACCGAATCCAGCCCATGCATATCCGACGAGTGTGAGGATTGTACTTGATGGGTTGAGTGACATGAGCGTCGCTACAACTCCTACTAGCAAGACACCAACACGTCCGGCAAGGACCATCGTCTTCTCACTTGCATCTTTGTTGAAGAATTTACGATAGAAGTCTTCTGTCAATGCAGATGATGTGACGAGCAATTGCGACGATACCGTCGACATGACCGCAGCAAGGATGGCTGCCAATAAGAAACCAGTGATGAACGGGTGGAACAAGACTTCAGAGAATTGAATGAAGACTGTTTCCGGGTCCCCGAGTGGATTTCCTTGTCCTCGGAAATAAGCGATTCCGACGAACCCTGTCATGACGGCACCGATGATAGATACTGTCATCCAGCTCATCCCGATACGACGAGCCGTTTTCAATGATTTCACATCACGGATTGCCATAAAGCGAACAATGATGTGTGGCTGACCGAAGTAACCAAGTCCCCAAGCGAGGAGACCGATAATCCCGAGTGTCGTCGTCCCTTTAAAGAGGTCGAACAAATCGGCATTGATTGTCGTTGCAGAGTTGACAGCAGTGTCTACTCCACCGATATCTGTTAAAGCGACGAATGGTACGAGCACGAGCGCCAAGAACATGATGACACCTTGTGCGAAGTCCGTCCAACTAACTGCCGTGAATCCACCGAAGAGGGTGTATAAGATGACGACACTAATTGTGACAATGACACCTGTCTGATAATTTAATCCGAATGAGCTTTCAAACAACTTCCCGCCGGATACAAGCCCAGCTGACGTGTAGAACGTGAAGAAGATGATGATGACGGATGCAGAAAGGATCCGTAGCCAGTTCGAGTGATCTCGGAACCGATTCTCTAAGAAATCTGGAATCGTAATCGAATCGTTCGCCATCTCTGTGAAGACGCGAAGTCGTGGAGCAACTAACAAGTAGTTCAAGTAAGCTCCGATGACCAATCCAACGGCTAACCAAATTGCTGATAGTCCAGTTGCATACATTGCACCCGGTAGTCCCATTAACATCCAACCACTCATATCCGAAGCTCCGGCTGACATGGCTGTAACACCTGGCCCCATTTTACGGCCACCTAACATATAATCTGATGAATCGGTCGTTCGTTTATAAGCAACGTATCCGATAAGAAGCATCATCACGAGATAAAGCGCGATTGATACCCATTCTTGCCATAGCATTGAATTACCTCCTATTAAGTTAAAAGATCTATTTAATCAACTCGTTCGCGATTGTGTGAAGACATCACACAGTTAAAAACAAAAGTTGAAAATGCGAACTTGTGCTTTACCTTACAGAACCTTTGAAATGATTGCAAACTGACACTTTTTCATAAAAACGACTCTAAAGCCCATTATACCAACGGATGAAGGCTAAAATTTTCAAATAAAAAGTTTAAATATTCTGAATATTTGAAATGCTGAGGACTTTCCTGTGTAACATGAATGTAATATTTATGGGAAAATTTTCAGAAAACATATTTTTAATCATAAGAAAAAGAGCATCTTTGAATGCTCTTTACTTCTTTATTTGAATGCTTTTTCTTCAACGAGTCGCATCGTCGGGAATGTTTGTCCAGACTTCGCCTGCATCGTAACCAAGATATAAGTTTCGCTATTATGTTTCATGATGAATACCATGGTATATCCGGATTCGTCCGTATAACCCGTCTTCGTGGCGGTCACAAACTTGGAGTAGTTGACACTTCGTTCATTAACCGATGAACCGAGGTGATACCACCAACGACGTTTGCCGTTACCGTCTTTATCTTTAAATTCGGCTTTAAATTCATAAGTCCCGGCAATTTCAATCAACTCCGGGTATGTACTGAATGCGAAGGCGATTTTAGCCATGTCGTTCGCCGTCGTATAATGATTCGGATCCGAGTAGCCATGCGCATTTACGAAATGCGTTCCAGTCAATCCTAAAACCTTTGCTCGATCATTCATCAATTGAACGAAGGCCTCGGTCGACCCGCTCGTGTATTCCGCAAGGCTGTTCGCAGCATCGTTTCCGGATTCAAGTAGCGTGGCGTAAAGTGCTTGACGAACTGTCAATGTATCCCCGATGGCAAGATGCGCGATATGGCTGTCCCATGGAATATCGAGTGTCGACTGTTGAATCGTAATGATTGGTTGGTCGAGTTCATTCGCTGCAGATGCCTTCTCATAAGCAAGCAGTGCCGTCATCAATTTGGTCGTACTGGCTGGAAACACACGATCATTGGCGTTTTTATCGATTAATATCTCTTGTTTGGTCACATTGACGAAAGTTAGTGCACCAACAGAGATTTCCTCATCCGAAATCATCTTCGTCTCACTCGGACTCCATGAACCCATGTCGATATCCGGGAAAAGCGGACCTATCTTCATCGGTTCAGCTTTTGGTGTGGACGCTTCTGCTAATGTCGGTGCTTCTTTATCTTGTTTAAATCCGACCAACGTCGGGATCAGTGCGATGATTCCGAGTAAAACGACCGCGGCAATCATTCTTCGCATGATGTACGTTCTTCTTCGGTGTCTCCTTCTACGGGTCAACAAAAGTCCCTCCTTTTTTGGTTACTCTATAAACATAATAGAAAACGCTCTTTTTTTTCGCTAATAAAATAAAGAACTAGGTCAATGATTGATCGGCGATGAAAGAACTGTGTTTCGGGTATAAGGGTAAAGATGTCACTTTTAGAGAGGAGGATGCATCATGCATCGTTATCCGTTCACGAACTCCATTTGGCGTCAACATGATACTGGGACGCCGTACCCATCCCTTTCCGTTTCGGAATCGACCGAAGTCGTCGTCATCGGGGCAGGGATTGCGGGACTCGTCTGCGCCTATGAACTCCAAAAGCGAGGGAAACAAGTGACGCTTCTAGAAGCGTTAGAGATTGGACATGGGACGACGGGACATACGACGGCAAAATGTTCCGTTCAACATGGGACGATTTATCATAAGCTGATTCGTCATTTTGATGAGTCCATCGCACGTTTATATTACGAGTTCAACTCAGAAGCGCTCGCCTATTTGAAAAATCAAATCGAGGAAGGGTTTGACTGCGATTACGCGAATGAACAATCGTTTCTTTATTCTAGGGAACCGAACGAAGAACTTACGAAAGAACTGGATGCGTATCGTCGCTTAAAGATTGACGGGGGAGAAGCGACGGAAGAAGTGAGAAAAGCGCTCCCGTTTTCAATCGAGCAGGCGTTGGTGATTCATGACCAAGCCCAATTCCACCCCGTGAAATATCTACGTGAACTAGCGAAGCGTTTTGTTCAACTCGGTGGGAAGATTTATGAAAACTCTAGAGCGACGGAAGTGAGTCAAGGACCGCGTCCTGTAGTCACTACTTCTACCGGTAGAAGAGTCCAAGGAAATCAAGTCGTGATCGCGACCCATTATCCATTCAATGATCTGCGCGGGTTATATGTGTCGAAATTTTCTGTTGAACGATCGTATATTGTCGCCTGTGAATCGGGGAGTCGACCACTCAGAGGGATGTATTTAGAGGTTGGACAGAGCAAACGCTCGTTTCGGTCCTATAGTGAAAACGGAAAAAGCTATTTACTAGTTGGAGGTGAAGGGCATACGGCGGGGCAAGTCACTGACACGCATAGCCGATATGATCGATTAGAGCATGATGCCCAGGCACATTTTGGAACGCATCGGGCATCTCATAGGTGGTCGTCCCAAGATCTTATCACCTTAGATGGACTTCCTTACGTAGGGCAAATGTTCAAGAGAGAACCAGATCTCTTTGTGGCGACTGGATTTTCGAAATGGGGGATGACGAACGGAATCGCTGCCGGTACCTTGCTCGCGGATCAACTCACAGGTCGTCCGAACCGATTCGTCAATCTGGTCTCACCGCTCCGTCAAACGGTTAAATCTAGTGATATCAGTGCATTTCTTAAAACGAACTTAGATACTGCCGCTCAATTCACGAAAGGGACAGTAAATCGGATGCTTGAACGAAAAGATGTACAAGACCTGCAGCTAGATGAGGGAGGGGTCGTACAAATTGATGGGAAGACCAAGGGCGTTTATCGAGATTTGGATAACCAGTGCCATGTCGTCAACCTGACCTGTACGCACCTCGGTTGTACAGTGAAATGGAACAATGCCGAGCGGTCATGGGATTGTCCATGCCACGGCTCTCGTTTCGATGCAAAAGGGGCTGTATTAGAGGGTCCTGCCACAAAACCACTTTCCTACAGTAAGCGAGAAGATTTGTAAACTGGTGTAGGCAAAGGTTGACATCTATAATAAAGTAGAAAGGGAACAGAATAACACATAGGGGTGAAAGACAGATGGAAGTTACAAAAGAATGGCGTGAACATTTTAAGCAACTGCGTGCCTTCGACGAGGCGATCTCGCTCTTGTATTGGGACATGCGAACACAAATGCCGGAACAGTCGGCACCGCTTCGGGCAGAAACGATCGGTTATTTATCGACTGAGGCATTCAAACGACAGACGAGTGAGTCGTTCGCTTCATTACTAGAACGGATGGCAGATGAAAAGGATTTATCTGACGTCGAGGCGCGGTCACTTGAAATCGCGAAGACGCAATACGAACGGAATGCCAAGATTCCACACAATGAATATCAAGCTTATGTAACACTCGTATCGGAAGCCGAGACGGCGTGGGAAAAGGCGAAAGAACAGGATGACTGGGACATGTTCGCTCCATACCTTAAACAGATTATCGAATTCCAGAAAAAATTTGCGGAATATTTCGGCTATGAGAAACATCCGTACGACGCACTGCTCTATGATTTCGAACCGGGCATGACGGTCGAACTTTTAGACGAATTATTCGCCTCGCTCCGAGACGAACTTGTTCCTCTCATCCAGCAGCTCCCAAAAGAATCGCTCTCTATGGACTGGTCGATGCCGGCGGATGTCCAAGAAACCATTTGTCATGACTGGATGAATGTCGTCGCTTACGATTTATCACGTGGACGATTGGATGCGACGGTACATCCGTTCGAAATCACCATCAACCGCCGCGACGTTCGGATTACGACGAAGTATGATGAAGCAGATTTCAGAAATGCGCTGTTCGGTACGATGCATGAAGCGGGGCACGCGACGTATGAACAACAAATCGACCCGATGCTCGATGAACTCGGACTAGGCGGCGGTGCATCGATGGGGATTCATGAGTCCCAGTCGCTCTTCTTTGAGAACTTCATCGGACGAAGCGAAGCGTTCTTGCGTCGCGTCTATCCGAAACTACAATCGCTTCATCCGGTATACGATGCAATCGACTTCGACACTTTCTATCGAGGTGTGAATGAAGCGAAACCATCTCTGATTCGGATCGAGGCTGACGAGTTGACATACAGTCTACACATCATCATCCGCTATGAGCTCGAGAAGGCACTCATCCAAGGGACGTTGTCCGTCGATGAGCTTCCTGCGGCATGGAATGAAAAGTATAAAGAGTATCTCGGACTCGATGTCCCGTCGAATGCCAAAGGAGTCCTCCAAGACGTCCATTGGGCAGGCGGTTCGTTTGGATACTTCCCGAGCTATGCCCTCGGATTGATTTATGCGGCCCAATTGACAGAAACGTTGAAATCAGATCTTCCGGAATTTGAGACATTGATTGCAGAAGGTGAAATTGAACCGGTCAAAGCGTGGCTACAGGAGAACGTTCATCAATATGGAAAACGTCTCACCCCGAACGAACTCATTCAACAAGTGACGGGTCAAGCGATTTCGGTCCAACCGCTCGTTCGATATTTGACGAAGAAATATCAAACAGTTGCCAAATGAAACGATTTGCACATCGTGGCGTGATGGCACATCGTCCGGAGAATACGATGTCGGCATTCAGGCTCGCACTCGAAACCGGAGCAGATGGGATTGAAACGGATGTCCATATGACAAAGGACGGCGTCCTCGTCCTCATCCATGACGAGACGCTCGAACGGACGACCGACGGAAGAGGGCAAGTTTCACTCTATACCTATAATGAGCTCAAACAGTTCAATGCCGGGGTACGTCATAGTCTAGAAGAACACATCCCTACGCTCGAGGAGCTGTTCGAACTGGTGAAAGAGGAATCGGTCATTTTGAACTTAGAGGTGAAGACGGATGTCCATCGATATGAAGGAATCGAATCTCGCATCATCGAATCTATTGAATCCGCTGGAATTGATGCGACCCGCATTCTCTTTTCCTCATTCAATCATGAAACCATTCACCGATTGAAACAGATGAGACCAGATATCGAAGCGGCCATTCTGCTTGCACAGCCGCTTTATGACATTTTCGGATATCTTCGATTCGTCGGAGCGGATTCGGTCCACCCGCACATCGATCGAATCACAGACGACGAAGTACGCTCGTTGCAAGGTCGAGGGATTCCGATCAGACCGTATACGATTAAAACACAACATCAACTTGAGCGTTGTATGGCGCTTCAAGTCGATGCCATCTTTGTCAATGATATCGAATGGGCAAACAAAACCACTTAGTCGCCGACTGAGTGGTTTTGTATTTGGGTGGAAGGGAACTACATTTTATGTAAAGGTAGCGCTTTCGTCCGTTAGCATATCGGAGCACATTCAGTGCATAGTGTCCCCTTTACGTCATTGTCGGATTGTCTTAAGTTTAAGATGTCACCGAGCTACATAGCAATCAGATGTAGCACACCATGTAGCACTGCATCACATTTGTTGTATGCAAGTCGTGGGTTACCAAAGATCAAAAGGAGGAAATTTCACATGAAGAAGTTGATGTCTTTACTGGGTACTCTAGCACTGGCTTTCGCTTTCGTCTTACCGGTTAGCGCGGATGGACATGAAAATGCGATGGTCCGTGTGCTACATGCTTCACCTGATGCTCCGGCAGTTGACGTGTACGTGGATGGGGAAGTCGCGGTCGAGGGAGCAGAATTCAAGGATCTCACAGACTACTTGACACTTCCAGCAGGGGATTACAACGTTGAAATCAAGCCGGCAGGTGACGCTGAAACAGTCGTCGTCGCAGCAGACCTCTCAATCGAGGCAGGCAAGTTCTATACAGCCGCTGCGATCGGTCAACTTGAAAACATCGAAATCGCTGCAATGGAAGACGATGCAAACTTTGAAGATGGTAAATCGAAAGTTCGTGTCGCTCACTTCGCACCAGATGCACCAGCGGTTGATGTCGCACCTAAAGGTGGCGACCCACTCTTCTCAAACCTCGAGTTCAAAGCAGTAAGTGATTACGGCACACTCGATGCTGGAACGTATGACCTTGAAGTACGCCCGGCTGGAGCGACTGACGTCGTCAAAGCACTTGACGGTGTCGCACTCGAAGGTGGCAAAAACTATACAGCATTCGCAATCGGACTCCTTGAAGGAGAACCAGCGTTTGAAGTCCTTCTCGCTGCTGATGGTGGGGAAATGGCGATGGCTCCCGAAACAGGACAAGGTGGTCTTGCTCAAACAGCTTCAATGAACTGGTTGCTCGCAGCAGCAGTGGTTGGAGCGGCAGCAGCTGGATTCTACGTCTTTCGTCGTCAGAAGCAAGACGCTTAAACTGATTTTCTTAGGAACAATCACATTTCTCGTATGGAGCGCTCAAGCGGAAGCTCCTGACAAACCGTTCGTGATGCCAACGGCTGAATTTGCCGAACCGCAGGTCTTGACCTCGAAGCAGGTAGATCGACAAACGTTTCATTCGAACAGTTTCGTCCCTGCCCGGCTGATCATTCCCTCAATCGATGTTGATACATCGATTGAAGCGGTCGGGAAGGATGAGGCCGGAAGAATGGACACACCGTCTGACGTGAATCAAGTCGGTTGGTATCAATACGGAGCCAAAGCAGGCGCAACGGGGAATGTCGTCCTATCGGGTCATTTAGATGATCTGAATGGTCCAGCTATCTTTGCGAATCTGGATCAACTTCCGATCGGAGAACTGGTGACGCTCCAACGGAAAGACCAAGTCGCAACGTATGAAGTGGTCAGTGTGAAACAGTATCGCCTCGACCAACTGCCGCTCGCTTCCATTTTCGCGGCGACTCAGTCAAAGCGGATTCAATTGATCACTTGTGCAGGACCGTATCACGAGAATCTTGGGTATCGGGACCGGATCGTGGTCACGGCACACCTGATTGAAACGTAAAGATGAAGAGATGCTGACCGATGGGTCGCATCTCTTTTTTTCGCAAAAAATAGCCCTTCACCTTTACGGTGAAGGGCTATAGTCGGATTAAGCATCCATACGATCTAATAATTTTGAAAGTAAAATGAGTTCGTCATCTGAAAAATCAGTGAAGACATCCATCAAATATTCAATCTTCATGCTCTCTAATGTCTCAAACAACTCACGACCTTCATCCGTTGCCTGAAGTTCAACGACACGGCGGTCACGCTCGCTGCGTTCGCGAGAAATCAACCCTTTTTTCGTCAACTCATCGGCAAGCGCAGTGATCATAGAAGCTGAAAATTGAAACTCATTTGACAGAGCAGAGGCGATTTGAGGACTCTGTTGACAAAGAGAACGTAGAATGAAGAATTCATTGCGGGTTAAATACTGTGAGAACATCGAACGGAGATTTTTTTTCACTCCACGATAGTTCATCCGGATACCACGTTCAGCGTCTGCAACGAGCTGTCGACGTGAAGCGGTCTGTACGGGTGTTGTCATCCTCGAAACTACCTCCTGGCGATAATATTATTCATATATACTTCAGAACATAAAAACATTCTACATTAAAAACATGTTGTCTGTAAAGTTATAGGGGCTCGTCTTTTGCCCGAATTTGCTGAATGATGTCTTCATAATGTTTCAAGTCCGGATAGAACCGTCTAAAGAAAAATTCAATCTGCGGATCGTCGCCTTCCGCTAACAATTTAGCGAGAACGGCATAGACGACACCCATGCCTTGTCTCGGTAACAGAGAAGATGGCAACAAGGTTGCGCATTGGACGGCTTGAGTATAGTAAGTCGAAAGTGTGTCATTCAAATCTTTGAACGTACGGATATCGGCGTAATGGAACATTCTCGTCAACTCGACGATGGCAGAGAGGTCCGTCTCGAGTAGCCATTCGCTCTGGAAGATCGCGTTGTCTAGTTTCTCGACCGTTTGATCATTTGCAATATAATAGTTGAGATTATCTCGGGTAATGGCCACTTTTTCAGGAGAGTCAAGAATCTGTTCGACCGTTTCTTGTTCGAATGTTCGCAACTGTTTTCGAATGTTCACGAACTCGGAGTCGGCAATCTCCAATAGACCAGCGACCCGGCTGAAACTTCTTTTGATTTCAGGAGGAACGGCATTCGGATTTTTGTAACCGAGGTCGTGTTCAATCTCGGCCCAGGCGTGTTGTAGGATCGAGCGGACTTGAATTTCCGCCTCTTTTTCTGCAAAACGGCGATATTCACCTAGAGCAAGTCGCTTTTCACTTAATTCCACGACATAATGGACGGACAGATATCCGAACTCATTGGAGTCGAGCAACGTCGACTTATCGATGGACTGTTCACGGTCGATGGTGAATTCATCTTCTAAAATTTGCGCAACGGCGCGTACGTCGTCATGAAAGTATGTCACGATCCGTATCCCGGCCAAGTCTTGTACGTCACGTAAGGAACGATATTGATAAGGCTTGCGTGAGAGTTTGGCATATAGACTGTCCGCTTCTTTGGCACGGGCGACGATTGAATGGAACTGGATGCCGGCTTCTGTCAACAATTCACTGAGGAGCGCTTTCAGCTTTGTGGCAAACGCTTCATAGTCTTCTTTCTCATTCAAATATTCAAGCATGATTGTATTTAAGTCTTGTTTTGGCACAGAACTCACTCCTTTTCTCTATCCATAGTATAGCATCACATGTCTGAAACGATATGATAGCATGTATAAGGAGTGAAATAGAAAGAGGTGGGATGGATGCATACATTCCGTTCAGGTGAGAGAGAGAAAGTCGAAATTATCGCTGGATTATTACAACAAGCTGGATATCGCATATCTCGTATCCGCTCTGTCGATTCCCAGTTCGTAGTGACCGCTCGATTAGAGGGTAGGACTCAAAGGGAAGGGGAGTACGATCGAATCGAGGGAATCGTGCATCATTTCGACATCGAAGAATGGATCACGAACGAAGAAAGGGATTGATTGTATGTTTATCACCTCATTTTTCGGGAATAACAAAAACAGTGAATTACATGACTGTGAACGTTGAGGAGGATGGGGCATGTTAGAGACAAGAGTAGTGAATGATATGACGACGGTGGACCATGAAGTGAATGAGATGGTGTCAGGCGGATGTGTGAATGAGCATATCTATTTGTTCGCCAAAGATGAGGAATTGACCGTTCGATTGGCAGCAGAGTCCGGAGTACAACCATATCGAATACCGGAAAAAGGAATGTTCGAGTCGTTGCTCTCGAAATTCACGAGCAATTCAGAAGATCGCATGGAACAGATGGAGAGTCTTGGACTCACAAAAGAGATGGTGGATTCACTCGAACGTGAAATCAAAGATGGTAAAATCGTGTTAGTTTGCGATAAATAAAAAATGGACCGATTTTTCCGGTCCATTTTTTATTTTGCTTTGTAATAGGCATTCACGATGCGACGTAACGATTTTTGATCGAGACGGAGCGGAGCGAATCCAGCATCCTGTAGCAATTGTTTCGTGTTGTCGTCACGGAACGTGATATTCCGGTTCAAATACGGATTGAATACTTTCACCATATCGTTGAACGAC
This sequence comes from Exiguobacterium sp. KJ 601, assembly GCF_027161185.1. GTDB lineage: Bacteria > Bacillota > Bacilli > Exiguobacteriales > Exiguobacteriaceae > Exiguobacterium > Exiguobacterium profundum. The sequence goes on from NZ_JADHZG010000001.1 coordinate 1,229,007, forward strand.
TGTTCGACTGAGCTGAGTGTCGATGTCGGTGTCTCCGTGATTGTTAAATGCGGGAATGCTAACGACTCTTTCATATAGTCGAGCATCGTTTCATTTTTTGGTGGTGCGTCGTTTGTCACGTTATAGATTGTACCCGCCTTCGCATGCTCGATGGCAGCGAGGAGTACATCCGCGACATAATCGACAGGGACAAGGTTTGATGTACCTGTCGCTGAGCCAATCAATCGAATCGACTCGACGTCATGCCCACGTCGTTCCAATTTCCGTTTGAACAGTTCGAGAGCACGCATATATCCGTACATCGTAAATTTTGAGTCAGCCTCTCCTGTTTTCGAGTCTCCGACGATGATGGCCGGTCGGAAGATTGACACATCAAGCTCATCCCGTGACTCCCAGACCGCCTGCTCGGCGTGTGCCTTGCTTTCTTCATACGGATTCAAAAAAGATTGCGACACGTCGTACAGTTTTTCCCCGCCAACTTCTTTAGCGCCAAGTGTGTAGGCCGTACTCACGTGGAAAAAGCGACGGCAGTCAATCAGCTTGGTCAAGCGAAGGGCCTCTTTCGTCCCGGTCAAATTGGTCTCGAACAATTCATCGCGCAATTCTTCATCGAATTTGACGAGTGCAGCCATGTGTAGAAATAAATCAATCTTCCCTCTATATGTCTCGATGAACGCTTCATTAGCACCGAGCGCATGTGACGTCAAGTCGCCTGGTAACACATCAATCGACTTTTGTTCTTCAGCGGTGAATTGTGCTTGTACCTTCTCCGGTGTTCGCGCCAACATGCAGACGCGATGCCCCCGCTGAATCAATTCTTTGGCGAGTCGCCCTCCTAAAAATCCGGTTCCACCAGTCATAAAAATATGCAATCGCGTTCTCCCTCTCTGTGACATTCTTTACCCATCATATCAACTCTTGTCGCATGTAGCCACTTTGCCTTTGCTGAAATTCCATGTTTAGAAAAAATCGAACTCGGTTATGAACTATAGAGAAGCGTACGAACGGTGCGTAAAGACAGCTTGCCTGTCAAATCTATTGAAGTGAGGTTTTAACCAATCATGGCAAATCTATTCGGAACAGACAAGGATGACGCAAAAAAGAAGCAACAAGATATTGAGAAAACGGTACAAGAGAAAAACATCACCCAAATCCATCTCTATTTCTCAGATGTTCTCGGTGATTTAAAACTCTTGACGCTTTCGGCAAAATTGTTGCCTGAAGTCTTTGAGGGAAAAACGATGTTTGACGGTTCTTCAATCAACGGGTTCTCTTCCATCAAAAACTCAGACTTATTCTTGAGACCGGATTTAGATCGTCCACGGTATGAGCAAGACGGCGAGGAAAATATTTTGGCATTCTTCTGTGACGTATGCACTCCGGAGGGAGAGCGATATGAATACGACCCACGTAATGTATTGAAGGATGCACTTGAACGTGCAGCACGTGATGGCTACTCGGTATTCGTCGGGGCAGAGCCGGAATTCTTCATCTTTGACGAGAACGGAGAATTTTATGACGAGGCCGGATATTTCTCGACACGTTCAGAGGATAAAGGATATGAAGTGCGACAGCACATCGCGAACCGTTTGAGTGGTGTCGGGTTCAACATTGAGGCTGTTCACCATGAAGTCGCTCCTGCGCAACATGAGATTGGCATCAAGTACGATGACGCACTCCATACAGCGGATAACATTCAGTTCTTTAAAGAAATCGTCAAGATTGCGGCGAAGGAGAAAGGGACATCCGTCTCATTCTTGCCAAAACCGTTGCGTGATGTGAACGGTTCTGGAATGCACTTGAACATCTCTGTCTGGAAGAATGATGAGTCTGGAAATCCGACGACCAACGCGTTCGACGAAGTCGATGCGGATTACGGATTGTCGAAAACGGCGCGTCATTTCATCGAGGGAATCTTGAAGCATGCCCGTGCCACAGCAATCTTCACGAATCCACTACCGGAATCATACGAGCGTCTCGTTCCTGGATTCGAGGCACCTGTCAATATATGCTGGAGCCCATCGAACCGCAGTTCGATGATTCGAATCCCCGCTTCCCGTGGAAGTGCGACTCGTGTAGAGGTCCGAAATCCTGACCCGAGTGCGAACCCATATTTGGCACTTGCCGCGCTCATTTATGCGGGACTTGAAGGAATCGAGCAACAGCTCGTTCCGTCTTCTCCGAACGAGGATGACTTGTTCGAGTATTCTGCGAAGCAAATCGAGAGCCAAGGAATCGCATCACTGCCTGCGACATTCCATGAATCGATTCAGTCACTGAAACAAGACAACTTCCATGACTACTTTAACCACAATATGATCGATCGCTACTTGTCACTCATTCAAGTGCGAAAATAAAAATGACGCCAGCCGATTGAATCGGCTGGCGTTTTTGATGATTAATGGATCCCACGCATATACACTTTGATTTTCGGTGCAAGTGCGAACAGAATCAAGCTTAAGATGATGGCGACGCCACCTATCACGCCGAAATAGAGCATCTCATTCTCAGGCGTGTAGAACTTGACCAGCTGTGCGTTGATCCCTTGCGCAGCAGCGTTCGATAAGAACCAGAGCGACATCGTTTGAGCCGAGAAGGCAGCTGGTGCGAGTTTTGTCGTGGCCGACAAACCGACCGGTGACAAACTGAGTTCTCCCAACACGACGATGAAATAGCTCAAGACGAGCCATAATGGGCTGACGAGGGCATCCGGACCACTGAAGTAAGCAGGGAGTAGGATGACCAAGAAACTGATTCCGGCAAACAAGATCCCGAAAGCAAACTTCGTCGGAATGCTCGGTTCGCGGTCACCAAGTCGGACCCATAACCAAGCGAAGACCGGTGCCAGTAAGATGATGAACAGTGGGTTTAATGATTGGAACCACGCTGGTGACAACGTGAACCCAAAGAACTCTAAGTCAGTCCGTGTATCAGCATAGCTCGCCAAAATCGTTGCGCCCTGCTCTTGGATCGCCCAGAACATGACGGAGGCGATGAAGAGCGGAATGTAGGCGATGATTCGCGAGCGCTCGACCTCTGTCGTTTTCGGACTGCGATACATGATGATGAAGTAAATCGTCGGGATTGCAATACCGAACACCCCGACGAGTGAGATGAACGTATTGATCGTGAACCATCCGAGTGGAATCAAAATTGCAAGCAAAATGGCAATTCCAATGGTGACAATGCTGACGATTTTTATCGTTTTCTTTTTCTCATCAGGCGTCAACGGATTCGGTACATACGAACCAGCTAAGCCGAGGTTCGTTTTTCGTGTCAATACGAAGACGACGAGTCCAACGAACATCCCGATTGCCGCGAGCGCAAAGCCCCAGTGGAATCCATAGTCTTTTTGCACTTGACCGACGATGAGTGGTGAAATGAACGCACCCAAGTTGATTCCCATGTAGAAGATACTGAATCCAGCGTCACGACGGCGATCCGTCTCGCTGTACATGTCTCCGACGATACTTGATACGTTTGGTTTCAATAATCCGGTACCAATGACGATTAGCGCCATGGAGATAAACAGGAAGACGACGCTACCTGGAATCGAGAGGACGATGTGTCCGAGCATGATGAACACACCACCGTAGAATACCGCGCGAGACGTCCCGAAAATCCGGTCTGCAAGCCATCCCCCAATGACCCCGGACATATAGACGAGCGCGCCGTATACGGACATGATTGAGAGTGCGACGTTTCGGTCGAGACCGAGTCCTCCCTCAGAGACTTCATAGTACATATAGAATACGAGGATGGCCCGCATGCCATAGTACGAGAAACGTTCCCAAAACTCAGTGAAGAATAAAGTGAACAACCCCTTCGGTTGTCCGAAGAAGCCTTTTTGTGGAACACTATCCACGATTGTTTGTTTATCGATCCTTTCCATGAAAGATCCCTCCTTAACCGTTTTATCATAAAAAGGATTATTATGATTGTAAAGTGAATTGAATGATAATTTCAAATTTTAATAAAGATGTCAAGAATGAAAAGACCACACTTCCGAAATCAGAGAGTGTGGTAAATGAGTGATTATGCCGTCTTTTGCTTTGCTTCCGTCGCTTGGACATGACGTCCGAGCTGCCAATAGATGATGCCTGATAAACAACTCGCTCCACCGATGAGAATCAAAGCGATGTGTCCGGCACGATTGTCAAAAAAGACACTTGCGATGATCGGTGCCGTGACACCACCGATCAACCATTGGATACTCGCTGCACCGTTATAGGCACCACGCATATTCTCCGGTGCGATCAAGGCGATGAATGTCTGCTGAACAGGGGACATGATCATCTCACCTAACGTATAAAACGCATATACGGCGAGTAAGATCCCGACGAGTGGCACGTATGGGGTATCGAGTGCGAACAAGGCTCTAGGCACAATCGCAAGCAAGATCATACCGATACCAAATACGGTCGCTCCTGCTAACATGACCTTACCGAACGGCTTGTTCCCGAGTTTTGAAGCAATCGGGAACTGGAAAAGAACTACCATGATTCCATTCAGTGCTAACAGATACGGGAATGGGTTCTGTTGTGCGGTATACGTCGGGAGCGATTCTTTTAAAAAGAGTGGTAGCATGCTCTCGACGACGGAGAATCCCATTGATATGAATATACCCGCAAAGATGAAGACGAGAAACACGCGATCGTTATAAAAGACGCGCAACACTTCTCGGTTGCTTGGAGTCTCATCTTCCGTAAACTCGGGCAACGACTCATGTATGAACGTGCCGAGCGCAATCGCATATAGTCCAAAGACGAATGCCGCCGCAAAGAATATGAGCTCGCGGTCGATGAACAGCACCGCACTACCAAGAAGTGGACCGAATGCAGCGCCGATGTTATGTCCCATCCGTAAAAGTCCGAACGCTTCGTTCATATGCTCTGGCTCCGTGACATCGGCGACCATCGCGCTTGCGGCAGGGTGGAAGAGCGAGTTCGTCAGTCCGAGCATCGCGTTCAATAAAAGAAGCGGCCAGAACGAGTCGGCGAACGCAAATCCGATGAGGGCAAGTACGTCCCCAATGATGGCGATCATCATGATTGGTTTTCGACCATACAGGTCTGCTAGACGTCCTCCGATCATCGAACCGAGGAGCGCCATGATTGGGCCAGTCGCCATGATGATTCCGACTTGAAGGTAGCTATCTAACTGGTCACTATAGTAGAGAACAAGGAATGGGGCAATCATGAACATCATAATTCCCGTAATCGTCTCCCCTAAAAAACGAATCCAAATGTTGCGGTCGAGCCGCTTGAGTGATTGAAACATACAGGTCACCTGCTTTATTTAATTTTAGACACAAAAGGGACGTCATATGCATAAAGGCATACGACGTCCCACGTTGTTTATGCATGCCTCGATAGGCAGGCGTCTTAGATATGAATCAATCGAAGAGGTGCCTGCCAATCAGTATGAACTTGAGTGAATGGTTTCGAAGATACTACTGACATGGGAACCTCTCCTTTCTGTTAATTGTGTTCTTCTCCTCAACTGTATGACACATTTCCTCAATGTGTCAACAAATTTATGAGGTGAATCAAAGTAATTCGTTTAGATTTTTTCGGTTCAGTCGATAATCGATGAGGCGAGACAAGACGACTTGAATCATGGCCGTGATCGGCACGCTCACGAACATCCCGATGAGGCCGAACAGGCTTCCTCCGATGATAATCGATGTGATGACCCAAAATGGTGTGATGCCGACACTATCTCCGAGAATCTTCGGTCCGAGCCACAATCCGTCAAACTGCTGTAACAAGAAGATGAACAAGAGTACCAATACGGCGGTGAACGGATCATAAAAATAAGTGATGATAAACGCCGGGATCATCCCGAGTAGCGGTCCGACATATGGGATGAAGTTTAGGACGCCGACGATGACTCCGAGAAGTAGGGCATATGGGGCCCCGATGATCAAGAGTCCGATGACTGCTAGCACTCCAATAATCAGACAGTCGAGCGACTTCCCAATGATATATCGCTTAAAGATATAATCCATCTCTTGAAAGATATCGATTGTCGTCTTCGCAGTGCCGACGGGTAATAGCGCATAGAGAAGACGCTTGAACATACGAGCGAAGACTTCTTTGTCCTTTAACAAATAGATGGAGATGACAATCCCAATCAAGAAGTTGATCAATGTCATTGTAAAACTAGAGACATAACTAACGGAAGAGAGGACGGCCGTCTCGACCCATCCAGAGTAACGATCCTCGAAGCGCGCAAAATCAATCGCTTGGGCGATCGTCGCGTTATAGTCTTTCAAGTAATTGTTCACTTCACCTAAAAACACGTCGATTTGACGGATATAAACCGGTAACTCATTGATGAGTGATGACAGACTCGAGTAAATCCGCGGGAACAACGTGACGACCGAAATCGCCAAGATGCCGATGAACGTGATATAGACGATGAGTAGTCCTTGATATCGCTTCAAGTGGAACCGTTCTTCAATATAAGAGAGTACGGTGTTGAGTAACAAGGCGATGGCGATCCCCATGATGATAGGGGTCAGTAACTGAAACGTGTATTGTAAGACACGTGAGATGGTATCCGGTTCACTGATGACCCGCCATAAGACGAGCAAGATCAGTCCGATTACACTCAGTTTCCAAATAAGTTGACGATTAAGCTCCAATGCTCTATCCCCTCATACAAATATAATTTTTCTACTCTTTTACTATGAATGTTTTTTGAAAAGGATTCAATAGATGTTCTCTTTGAAAAAAATGTTTGACACCGTTGGGAATGTCTGGTTAACTTAGGGACATACAAAAATTACATAACGAATGACACTTTCTATCAAGAGAAGCGGAGGGACTGGCCCGATGAAGCTTCAGCAACAGATTGCAAAATACTGTGCTAATTCCAGCAAGGTGACCTTGAGAGATGGAAAGGTGGTTGACTAAATACGTCTGTATCGAGCACCCCTTTCCTCAGAAAGGGGTGTTTTTTCGTATTAGGAGGACCCATCATGGCAGACAGACGTTCCAAGTTATTAAAATCATTACCGACACAACACTTTGTCGGATTAGCAGAAGAAGTCGCGGCAGTCGAGGCGAGTGGCAAGACCGTCATCCGACTCGGACAAGGCACACCCGACTTACCGACACCAGCTCCGATCTGTGAGGCACTGGAACGAGCATTGACCGACCCGACGACCCATCAATACGGACCGTTCCGGGGACAGGCTCGACTAAAAGAAGCTGTGGCCGCATTCTATCAACGTGAATACGGAGTCGACCTCGACCCAGCAAAAGAAGTGGCGATTTTGATTGGCAGCAAATCGGGTCTCATCACGTTGCCTCAGTGTCTTCTTGAGCCGGGTGAAGGCATCTTGCTCCCGAACCCTGGCTATCCCGATTATATCTCGGGAGCGCGTCTCGCCGGAGCGGACATCATCGATTTGACGTTGAAGGAAGAGCACGGCTATCTCCCGGATTACACCACGCTCGATCCGCTTCATGCACGACTCATGTATTTGAACTACCCGAGCAATCCGACCGGCGCTGTCGCGACGCCTGCCTTCTTTGAGGAGACGGTTAAATTCGCCACAAACCATGATCTGATGGTCGTACACGATTTCGCCTATGGAAGTATTGGCTTTGATGGGCATGTCCCGCCAAGTTTTCTCCAAGCAGACGGGGCAAAAGAAATCGGGATTGAGGTGTATACGATGTCGAAGGCGTTCAACATGTCGGGATGGCGTGTCGCGTTCGCAGTCGGAAATGCAGATATCATCGAGGCGATCAATACGTACCAAGACCATGTCCACGTCTCTGTGTTCTCTGCCATTCAAGAGGCAGCCATCGTGGCGTTAGAATCCCCGCGTGACATACGTGACGACCTAGCCTCGCTTTACGAAACAAGACGAAACCGATTGATTGATGGGTTACGCCGGGCAGGGTGGGAGATTGAGGCACCAAAAGGTTCTTTCTTCGTATGGGCGAGAGTGCCTGAAGGCGATGCAAAATCATTTTCGACGAAGTTACTACATGAGGCGGGCGTCGCCGTCACACCGGGCTACTTTTTTGGAACGGAGGGGGAGCACCACATCCGCTTTGGTCTCGTGTCGTCTGAACAGAAGATTGATGAAGCGGTAGAACGGATTGAGAGACTGTTTGCAGCCTATGAGGAGGTCCATCAATGATTCGACAAGCGGTGCTGGAATACGACCATTCGAACGATGCGCTCGATCAACTTTACTCACTGATTGGGAATCGGGATGCACTCGTTTTGAAAGGATTTAACGGATACGGTGAAGCGATTCGCGTGTCTCCTCGTCTAGCAGAAATTCCGAGCGTACGATTCAAGGGGGAATGTTCAGACGAAGAAGTCGAACGACTAAAAGCGCATCGACCTGACGTCTGGATTGCCGTCGGTGGCGGTAAATTGATTGATACGGCGAAGCGGATTGCATTTACCCAGTCGGTCCCGCTCATCGTCATTCCGACACTTGTGTCAAACTGTGCCGCCTTCACCCCGCTCAGCGTGATCTATGGAGAAGACGGTACATATTTACGATATGATACGTTCCCCGTCGTCATCGAGCGCGTCATCGCGGATGAACGACTGTTACGTGATTCACCTTACGACTATTTTAAGGCTGGTGTCATCGATACGGTCGCAAAGTGGTTCGAGGCTCGATATATTAGCGGAACAACATCAAGGGACGCAGGGATTCAGTCGGGGCTCTCACTTGCGGCGCAATGCGGAGCGTTGATGGATTTGTCCATTCGTGAAGATGATTTTCGCCATTATGGCACGGACATCCGATCTATCGTCGATCATGTCCTCGCCATCGGTGGTGCCGTTGGTGGATTCGGTGACGCCGGCACCCGAGTCGCCGTCGCCCATGCGGTGCATAACGCACTCAGTCGTTTTGATTCGACGCATCATTGGTTGCACGGGGACAAGGTAGGCTTCGGGCTGATCGTTCAAGAACGATTGACCTCATCCGAAGACGCCTCATTCCTCGAGAATTGGCTACACGCCATCGCCGCTCCAACGTCACTCGAACAACTTGGCATTCGCTTTGATCAAGTCGATGAATTGGTCGACTATGTCATCGAAGAAATGACGATTCAAGGCATTCACAAGATTGAAGATGCTGAACGATTAAAAGAAATTTTAAGAAATCTTCAAGAAATAGTTTACAAATAATTCTTTTATCAGTAATATAATAACAAAATAATAGAACCGATTGCTTATCAAGAGTGGTGGAGGGACTGGCCCGATGAAACCCGGCAACCAGATCAGAAATGATCATGGTGCTAATTCCAACAGACGAAACGTCTGGGAGATGAGCGTGTCCGACTTTCACGTGTCGTGCCCGCCGCTCTTTATGAGTAGCGGGCTTTTCATTTGGAGGAGGAATCATTCATGAACATCAAACAAAAAACCATTTTGGCAGGTACATCTATCCTTGCGGCCATCGCACTCTCGGCGTGCGGACAATCCGAGGCGAGCGAGACGCTAAGCACGAAAGAGCTAACGATCGGCGTGACTGGTGGACCACACGAGCAAATCGCCGAGAAAGTACAGGAGCTCGCAAAAGAAGATGGGCTCGAAATCGATATCAAAGTATTTAATGATTACAACACCCCGAACACCGCTCTCGACGAAGGAAGTCTCGACGTGAACAGCTATCAGACGCTCTCGTTCCTCGAACTGCAAAAAGCGGACAAGGGATATAAGATTGACGACGTCTTCAAGACGGTCGCTTTCCCGATGGGGCTCTATTCAGAGAAATTGACGGATATCAAGGACTTAAAGGAAGGCGATAAAGTGGCCGTCCCGAACGACCCGGCGAATGAGCTCCGTGCGTTACGACTATATGAAACGGCTGGGCTCATCACGTTAAAAGAAGGATTGACGGATAAAGCGACGAAGCGCGACATTGCTGAGAATCCGCTCAACCTCGAATTTATTGAACTCGAAGCATCCCAACTGCCGACGCAACTCCCGGAAGTGGCACTCGCAGCCATCAACACGAACTTCGCGATGGGAGCGGGTCTATCCATTAATGAAGATGCCCTCTTCCATGAAGATACGGTCGATAACCCGTATCCGAACTATGTCGTCGTCCGTTCAGCCAATAAAGAAGATGAAGTCGTGAAGACGCTGAAGTCTTACTATCATTCAGATGAAGTACGTGCCTTCATCGAAGAAGAATTCAATGGTTCGGTCGTGCCGGCATTCTAAGGAGGGGTCTTATGATTGAACTGAAACAAATCACCAAGGAGTTCAAGGTCAACGGAGACACGATCACGGCACTTGATGATGTCTCCATCACGATTGAGAGAGGGGAAATCTTCGGAATCATCGGGCGAAGTGGTGCCGGTAAGAGTACGCTCATCCGGATGATCAATCTTTTGGAGCGCCCGACATCAGGCGTAGTCGAGATTGAGGGACAAGATATCACGCTCCTCAAAAAGAAAGGGTTGTCGACGTTACGCCAGCGAATCGGTATGATCTTTCAGCACTACAACCTGCTGAAGACTGCGACCGTCGAAGAGAATGTCGCCATCCCGCTTCGTCTCGAAAGTCTCGGGAAGCAGGTCATCCGTGAACGGGTCGACCGCTATCTCCAAATCGTCGGACTGAGCGAACATCGGAACCATTACCCTGAACAATTGTCAGGTGGACAGAAACAACGTGTCGCCATTGCGCGAGCGCTCGCCCACGAGCCTGATATTCTCCTCAGTGATGAGGCGACAAGTGCACTCGACCCTGAGACGACCGAGTCGATTTTAGAGTTACTGCTCGAAATCAATCGCGAGCTCGGATTGACGATTTTCTTGATCACACATGAGATGGAAGTCATCGAACGAATCTGTGACCGGGTCGCCGTCATCGATCGTGGCCAAATCGTTGAACAAGGACACGTACTAGACGTCTTCTCCAATCCGTCACACGAGACGACCCAGAAGTTTCTTAAGACAAACCTCGACGTGCCGGAAGAAGTCGTCTCGGAACTCCAGACTCGGGGAACGCTCGTCCACTTGTCGTTCATCGGCAGTCAGACAGAACAAGCAGTCCTGGCACAATTAACCAAGCGGTTCGGCATCCTTCCGAACATCATCGGAGGCGGAATCAAGAAGTTAAAGGCGGGGCTTGTCGGAAACTTGCTCGTCCATCTTGACGGGGATCATGATCAAACGGAACTCGCCGTCCGTTATTTGAAGACGAGCGGCGTACATGTGAGGGAGGTGTCAAACCATGCAACAGTTTTGGACAGACTGGGGTGACTTAATCTGGACAGGAACGGTTCAAACGTTGACGATGACGAGCATCGCGCTTTTGATCTCGACCTTGATCGGATTGCCGCTCGGGACGTTGCTCGTTTTGACGAGACCGAATGGCAGACTCGCAAACCGATTCGTCTATGGTGGCTTATCGAGCGTCATCAACGTCATCCGTTCCATCCCGTTCATCATTCTGTTGTTCTTCATCTTGCCGTTCACACGGTTCATCATGGGGACGACAATCGGCGTGCAGGGCGTCTTGCTCCCCTTGATCGTCTTCACCGCCCCGTATATTGCGCGACTCATGGAGTCGGCACTACTCGAAGTCGACCGCGGGGTCATCGAGGCGTATGAAGCGATGGGCATCTCGACGAGAAAAATCATCTGGTATGTGTTAATCCGTGAAGCACGTTCTTCTATCGTTCTCGGATTGACGATTGCGACAATTGGATTGATTGGAGCGACGGCGATGGCGGGACTCGTGGGGGCAGGTGGACTGGGGGACATCGCCTATCAATACGGACACCTTCGTTTCGAACCGGAAGTCATGTACGTGACCATTTTCGTCCTCATCCTCCTCGTTCAGTCCATCCAATCCTTCGGGAATCGACTGGCGGCAAAATTGAAAAAGGCATAAAAAGAATCGTGTCGTGAAAGCGACACGATTTATGCGTTATGGAGCAGACGTTTCAGTTCAGCGATGCGGTCATGTCTCGGGATGAACGTCCGAATCTCTTTTTCACTGAAACCGACCTGGATGCGATGATGGTCGAAGACGATCGGACTTTTCAGGATTTGAGGATTTGAGGCGACGAAGCTATATAGCTCACGAATCGACATCTCATCTAGTTTCTCTGCCGCTTGTTTATAGACACTCTTTTGGACCGACAACAAGTCCGTCGTCCCATTTTCCGTCAGGCTCAACATCTCTTTGAATTCTCCGAAGGATAAACCTTGGTCTGTCAATTTCTTTTCGATGAAGGGAATCTTTTGTTCCCGTAACCAATCAATCGTTTTTCTGGAAGAACTGCAGCTCGTATGCGTGAATACCGTGACCGTCACGACAACCACTTCTCCTTTACATCAGTTTGGTTCTAACTATTATCTCCTTTTATACGGTCGAATACGTGATTATGTTTCAAATCACATACAGTTTCTTTTTGATTGAGCATGACTTCGTTCGGGTACAGATTTCTTGAGTAACCACATAAGGAGGAATGAAGATATTTGACTATATCGTACAATCTGACCGTACCGTAGATGACGTTGTCGTTCGTCTCGGAGAAGCATTGAAAGAAGAATCATTCGGGGTGCTCTGGGACTTTGATTTGAGTGAGACGCTCGAGAAAAAAGGCCAGGGGATTGATGGGAAGTATCGTATCTTAGAAGTATGCAATCCGAAGGCGGCAAAAGAAGTGCTGTCGCAACAGTTAGAAGGAGGCTACTTCCTTCCATGCAAAATCGCGGTGTTCGAAAAAGAAGACCATACCCAAATTGGTATGCCGAGACCGACTGAATTAATTCGCCTCATCGATGACGAATCGTTACAAGCCGTCGCGTTAGACGTCGAGTCCCGATTGCAAGGTGCCATCGACCAAAGTAAATGATTGTTCTACCATCCGCTCATGAAACGTGAGCGGATTTTTTTCGTATAGGATAGTTAGATAATGGTAAAATTGGATGATGAGATTATAGGAGGGGATATTTTGTACAAAAGAGGAATCATGATGTTACTGAGTGCTTCATTTTTAAGCGCTTGTGGGGCATCTAATATAGAAGTCATTCAACTAGATTACATAGAGGATCAATGGAACGTGGAAAGCTATTCAAAAGAAGGAGAGATGATTAAAGTTCATGAGTCAAAAGAAGTATTGGCTGCATGCGAAGGGGAGCGTGCAACCGAATTAAAGGGTGACATCACGGTATATCAAACGGCGATTGCAGGGAGAACCGAGCCTGTTTCAGCCATGACCCCATATACGATGAAAGTCGTGACGTACTTAGAAGGTGACGAACGGTATGCCGTATGTCGTGAAAGCTACACGAATCAACTGATGGCGGAAGCGATTGACTCGTTTCCAGACTTTGTGAATACAAGTGACGGAATTCGACTTCCACAACTCCCTCGTATTCATCAGACATCTTCCGCACTACAAGATAAGTTGGTGGAAGCAGAAGGACTGGACATCGACGGGAATTCCATCACCCCGTTCCCGCATACGTTACTGGAAATCGAACCGGCGCTCTACGGCGAACTTGAAATGAAACTCGGTGGCAAGGTGATCCGTTATCCGATTGCGCAGTTCGAGCCGCGAGGATTTGAGATGCCGAATCAACAGATTGCCATCGGATATGATAAAAAGACGTTTCGTCCATATATTCTTTACTCGTTTGACGGTCAATTTTTCATGCCTCAACCGATTGAGTTTGATGAGTTAGAGGACCCGGAGTCAAAAGAGAATACCGTCTTTTCCGAGTTAGAGATCAAGACTGTCGCGACAGCTCGTGAACTGAACGAAGAAGAGGAAACTCCGTTCTATACTTTCTCGTATCTGAAAAACGGGAAACATGTGACCGAAACGATGACGATTCGATTCGCTCCTGGCTTGTTTTTAAAAGAAGGAGAAGAACCACATCCGATGTTTGAGGATTGGTTGCCTGTTGAAGAAGCCGGGCCAAGGGTCATCGTCCATCGCAAACCATACGATGGAGGGGCGATGGAATTCGCAGAGTATAGTGAGGCCACGAAAGAGGAAGCGAAAGAATTGTTCGACATCATCAATGAGGCAGACCCCGTCGATCGCCGCGGAGAAGATTCAGAATATCGATATTTGACTTTAACAGACGGTTGGAAGGGTCAAGTGTTCGAAATCAGCTATCAAAAACGTTCGAAAAAAATTGATATCTATTTAACGGACCCGCTCCGCGATCAAACATTTAAATTATCGAGCGAAGGAGCGGAATCGTTCTTAGACATATTTCCGCGCCTAAGGGAAACATTATGAAGCGAATCCTTATATTCATTTGCTGTATTGGTTTGATGACAGGTTGTGATGATGAACAGATGGATGTCGTAAAGCTAGATTACATATCGGAGCATTGGAATGTGAAAGATCTTCAATCAGGTCATATGGATGCCAAGTCGGTGATTTGGACTCCTGATTTACTGGATGCGTGTTCTGGTAAAGCAATTTCACGAATCGAAGAAGACGTCACCGTCTATCATTCGTATGAATTGAATCGAAAGTTCGATGATGCACATAAAAACGTGATGTATATGGAAGGAAATCGACCATACGCCGTTTGCTATGACAGTGCTTCTGAACAAATCAGGGCGGAAGAGATAGATGAATTCCCTTACTTCGTTCATACGGAAGAAGGGACCGACATCTTGAGTACGCCAACGATTCGCACGGGTACACATGAAGAATTAAAAGAAATGGAACAGAAAGACGAAGGTCATTTCTATCCTATGCCCGTCTCTCTCCTAGAAGGGACGATGATTCATGTGACACCCTCATTATATGGTCAGATTGATTTATCGATTGGAGATCGACAAGGCTTATTCCCCCTTTCATATCTAGAACCGTTTAATGCCCAAACGAGAGAAGTGGCAATCGCGCTCGGGTATGACGAACAATCGAAAGAAGCATATTTTTATTACGAGAAAGAAGACGGATTGACGACCCTGCTTCCTTTAGTCGTATGGAATGAAAAAGAGCATAAACACGAGCCCGTTCAATTCGAAGGTCTACAAGTAGAACAGGTACTTCGGGAAGACATTCTTGAACCTGATGTCAAGACGCCTCTCTACACGTTCTCCTTCATTGAAGATGGGAAACGTGTGAATGAAGTGATCAGTTTAACTTATTTGAATGGTGAATTTTCGACACAAGATCCTGTTCAAAACGCGAGCGATTCAAATGGTCCATTCGTTTATGTTCATGAGAAGCCATTAAACGGCGCGCTCGACATTCAGTACCCAAACGTGCTAATGGCTGAAGAGAACGACATATCAGATCTGATGAATGCGATTGATGACGCAACACCTGTCAAACGTGCTGGAGATGTGACTGACTATTCGCGTCTTTCGATCGTCGATGGTTGGGGTGGTCAAGAGTTTCAGTTAAGTTTCAAGGAACGATCTAAAAAAATCGATGTTTATCTGACGGACCCGCTCCGCGATCAAATATTCAAACTATCAAGCAAAGGAGCGGAACGATTCTTGGATCTATTTCCGGAGGTGAAAGAGTCATGATGAAACGAATGCTATTGATGTTAAGCACAGTCGGGATTTTATCGGGTTGTGCTGGGGAACAGATGGATATTGTAAAGTTGGACTATATGCCTGAGCAATGGAACATTGGCGATTTATATGCGAATCGGATGGATGCGGACTCGGAGACATGGTCGACTGCAATTCTCGGCGCTTGTACGGGTGAACCACTCACTCAGATTGAAGGGGATGTGACGGTTTTCAATTCATATGCGGTGAATCGGAAAGTCATGATATCAGATTATGATCCGAGCTCATACAAATTGGTGACTTTCTTGAAAGGAAAAGAAAACTACACCATTTGCTATGATGGAGACTATTCCAACATGAAATTAGGGAAGATTGATGAACTACCGGACTTCCTTGATTTATCAGCAGGTATCGAAGTTCCGAACGTCCCGAAAATGAAAGCGGGTACGAAAGAGGAAGAAGAAGTCGCAGAACAGAGTGACCCATCCGAGTACCTGGGGATGCCCATCAACCTGTTCAAAGACACGATGGTTCATTTGACTTCTCCCTTGAATGGAGCGATTGCATTGACAGTTGGTGATCAAGAAGGAATCTTTCCCATCTCAACCATTGAACCATATAATGCGCAAATGGGAACCGCAAAGATTGCACTCGGATATAATGATAAATTGGAAGCCGCTCACTTCTACTTCGAAACGACGAATGGAACGACATCCATTCAACCGTTCCTTGTATGGGATGAAAAAGACAGCGCACATGTCCCCATCCAGTTCGAAGGATTAAAAGTCGAACGGGTCCTTCAGACGGATAAATTAGAGCCGGGGGTTAAGACACCGCTTTACATCTTCTCATACATGAAAAATGGAAAGCGTGTGAAAGAAGAAGTCAGCTTGACGTACACGAAGGGCGAGTTTGCCACGAAAGAGTCCATTAAAGAATCCACTGAAGCAGGACTCATTGCCAATCCTTCCGTTCCACGCGGTCCGTTCTTCTTTCTCCATAAAAAACCGTTAGATGTGGAGGCCACATTGAATTATCCGGATACATTACGTGCGGCTGGCACCGACATGTCTGATTTGATGAACGCATTTAAGGAGGCAGAACCGGTTGATCGAGCTGGAGAAGTGGGAGACTATCCCCTTCTCACCATCATCGATGGATGGAAAGGGCAAGAATTTCAATTAAGCTTTAAGAAACGGTCTAAAAAAGTAGATGTCTATGTGACGGATGAAACACGAAACCAAACGTTCAAACTGAGCAGTGCGGGAGCGGAAACGTTCTTCTCCTATTTCCCTGATTTAGATGAGTGAAAGGCGCCAATCGGCGTCTTTTCATTTGGTAAATACTTCAAAACCAAGATATTGACCTTCTGTATAAAAAGAGAGTAATGGTATGTTTTAGGATACGTTACACTGAAATTCACGATTTAGTACGAACATCCTAGGAATAAGAAAGGTTGCTATCTATAATGAGTACTTTGAACCAAAAAGGAATTCAATCTGCAGACGTTTTTCAATCCATTGAAACGAATATGGCGATGATTCGATTCGATCGTCAACGCCGGGTCGTCGATGTGAACGATACGTTTGCGAAAGCAATGAAATATAGACGCGAGGAGATGATTGGCATGCAGCATCACTTGTTCTGCCCTTCTTCCTTTGTCAATAGTCCAGAGTATTCGGCATTTTGGGAGAAATTATGGAATGGTTTCAGTTTCTCGGATAAAGTGGAGCGTGAGAATGCAAAAGGGGAAACCATTTGGCTCGAGGCGACGTATATGCCGATTTTTGAAGGAGATGATGTCATCGGTGTCGTCAAGATCGCATCGGACATCACCGCACGGCAACAAGTGATTGAGGATTATGCGTATCGCTTTAAATCGATGACCGATGTGCTCGACGAACGGGCGAAGACAGGCATGCAAGACACGAAAGTATTGAATGAAACGATTGAAAAGCTTGCGAAAGATGCCGCGGACAACCTCCATGCCCTTCAGAACTTGCGTCGTCAAGCCGATGACATCGCGAAAATTGCCTCGTCGATCAAAGAGATTGCGGCACAAACGAATCTATTGTCCCTGAATGCTGCCATCGAAGCGGCACGAGCAGGTGAACACGGGCTTGGATTTAATGTGGTTGCGACAGAGGTCCGCAACCTCTCCCGTATGGTTGAACGTGCGGTCATCGACGTCAACTCGAACACGGAAGGGATGAACGTCGAGCTTCGGAAAATTGTAGAAGGTGTCACTGCGTCCAATCAAGAGATTCAGTTAAGTGCAAAAACGATGGAACAGACGATGGAGCGATTCCAAACGTTCGAGCAGGCAGCAGCCGAGTTACATGATACGGCCGACACATTTACATCCAACCTGTGAACCGATTGACCCTACACGGGGTCAGTCGGTTTTTTTGAGTCGTAACGTATGTCCATGTCGTTTCAACCAATCTTTTGCTGTAGCGGTATTCGGATAGATCGTTTGTAACGTGCTCCAAAAAGAAGGGGAGTGATCGAAGTGAACGAGATGCACCCATTCGTGAGCGATGACGTAGTCCATCATCTCTTTTGGCGCCAGCATGAGGCGAACATTAATGGAGATGGTTCCATTCGAACTACATGATCCCCAGCGTGTCTTTTGGTGACCGATACGAATCTTTTTCGCTTTAACGCCTAAGATCTTTTCATAAATTGGTGCCCGCTCGATCGCATAGTGTAAGGCACGTTCACGAAGCCAAATCTCATACTGTTTCCAGAGTGTAGCGTCGTCCCATGCTTCCGGAACCCAAAAAGACGTGCCGTCATGCCGAAGCGTCCGCCCGCTGTCTCTTCTGACCGGGTAATGCTCTCCGTGAAGCACAAGTCCGCGATCAAGAACGGACATCTGTTGAGGAAGATTCTGCAACGTCTCACGAATCCATGTGTCGTGCTCTTCTAGTGCGCGGTCGACGAGACGTTTTGGCAATCGTGCCGGGACTCGGAGTTCGATTCCTTCCGGTGTAACATAAAAGGCAGCTCTTTTTCTTCGTTTATTTCGAATGACGGTAACACGCATTGATGTGCCTCCTTTCTTATCTCGATCGAGTATAACGAAGTCGGCAAAAAACTGCCATGCTTTTTTTGGCACGTAGTCGAATCAACTTTGATACAGTAAGAGGAGGAGGGATGAACATGAAATCAATTTTACAACAACAACTTGAACGTAAAGGGACGAATTCGGTGAAGTGGGATGGGTTGGAGCGATGGTTCCGTTTGTCAGAAGACGTGTTACCGCTATGGGTAGCGGATATCGACATCCGTACTGCACCGTCCATCTCCGAGGCGCTCGCTATAAAAGCCGCTCAAGGGGAATTCGGGTATACATTGTTCGCACCTGCAGCGCAAACAGCGGTGAGCGATTGGTACGGCCGACGTCACGATTTAATTGTTGACCCGAACCATGTGTTATTCTCTAGCGGTGTCGTGCCTGCGTTGACGCATATCGTCGAGGCGTTGACTGAAGTCGGAGATGGCGTCGTCATCCAGTCACCTGTCTATCCACCATTCCACGAACTCGTTGTCGGTTCCAAGCGACAAGTGTTCGATGCCCCGTTGAAAAAAATTGACGAGCGCTACGAGATGGATTTTGTCGCACTCGAGGAAGCGATGAAACAAGCGAAACTCTTCCTACTCTGTTCCCCACATAATCCAGTTGGGCGTGTCTGGACGAGAGCAGAACTAGAAAAGGTCGTAGAACTCGCGGATCAATATGAGGTGATTGTCGTCGCTGACGAGATTCATGCAGATTTGACATTCCCGTCTCATAAACATACCGCAATCGGCACACTCGACTCGCGTGTCATCACGGTAAGTGCGCCCTCAAAAGCATTTAATATCGCCGGATTATTTGCGTCCTACATCATTTGTCCGGTCGATGAGTGGCGGAAGCAAATCACGAAAGTACAGAACAAACATCATGTGCTCCCGACACCGTTCGCGAACACGGCTATCATCGCCGCGTATACCGACAACCGCGCGGAACGTTGGCTCGACCAGTTGCGAGAAGAATTGGAGCAACAAATGAATGACGTGATCGATTCCATCGAATCAAACCTTCCGATGCTCCATACGACACGTCCGGAAGCGAGTTATCTGCTTTGGCTCGACTTCTCGGAGTTACCGATGTCAGCCGAGGAGCGGAAGTCTTGGCTGCATCAAGACGTCCGAATCTTCTTGTCACCGGGTAGTCCGTTCGGTCCTCAAGGTGAATCATTCGAACGGATGAATATTGGGACACGTCGTGAACTATTGGACGAGGCGATTCAGCGACTGAGCGCGCAAATGGAACGAAAAGCGTTTGTGTAAAACGAGAATCGGGAAAAATTCACAATGAGATGATGAGAGAAAGCGAGTGGATGGGATGGAGACGATCAACTGGAAGAAAAAGATGGAGGAACAGTTAAGGCGTAGCGGCTTCACCTTGCAAGTCGAAAACATGTCCAATATCCGCTTGACTGAGATTCATGCGAGTTCTTCTCCGTTGATCTCTTATCCGCTCCGAGTTCGTCTATATGAGCGGATGGGTTGGCTCATGTGTACGGTCGATTCGCCAACGCTCAATCGGAATGAAGATCATCCGTTATTTGAACGCATGGTGACCGCCGTCTTTGAACGAATTGTGCGTCACCTGTATAACGGGTATGGTTTTCACATTTTGACGTTCATCGGAGATACCGGAAATTACATCGCCCCAAAAGATTCGGAGACAGGGGAGGTCGTACGCCTCGTCGCCCACCTTTGGAATGACCGTTCGTACATTCACCTCGACACCTTCGAGGAGTATCCCGCCTTATATGTGACGCCACCGTGGGCACATCAAGCCTATGCCATCGAAAGCACAGAGGATGAGTGGGTCATCTACGCAGGGAGAGGAGGGAGGCCGTCGACCGATTATCGTGCGGACGGTGTCGAATTGAAACCTCATCGTCTATCGGATGGTGAGCTCTTCTTCCCGGTGGATCGGATTTCAAAAGAGAAAGGAACCCTCGCCCTGGCCGAATGGCTTCGACTCGAAAGGCGAGAAGTCGAGGACTTTATGATGTCCTTCATGCAGACAATCCGGAAGTTCGATCCGTCATTTGGATTCGCATGGGGTGGGACCGAAACCTTTTTTCATGGTGTACCGGTTGAACCGTACGCGCAGGTGCTCAGGCTCGAAAGTGGGAAACGTCGCTATCGCGTCATGAACAATACGGCAAAACGACTATTTGCCGCCTCGGACGACCCGAACGAGTGTCTGAAGGAAGTGAGTCGAACACTAGGGACGATCACGCTCCCTGAACGGCGTGTCTCAGCCCTCGGCCAATTGATCATGGGGATCTGGCAACAGTTTGAGACCGATGAGGAAACATACATTCAAGAAGTCGCCTTTCGAGACATCTCCAAATTCCAAATGGAAGAAAAGATCGGGCATGCCCTCGCGAATCAACAACGGATTCGCTGGATCGACAAGAATCATCCGCATCAGGATGTGATCGAATATGCTCATCTACGGATCACGTTCCCGAAACGACCACCTGGGCTTGTTACAGTCGAACCCGCTGAATCCGGACAAGAGAGAGGTGCTTTATGAGAATCGTTGACGCACGAGCCATGCCAATCGATCATGAAGATGTGATCGCCGTTACCCCTTCCTCTGTCTACTATCGCGAGAAGATGGATCGAACGACATTCTCGCTCTATCGCTTTGACGAAGAGGACGGCGTGATCACACAATTGAACCGGAGGGAGTACGCGGATTATGGTTATCCCAAGCTTTTCGTCGATGGAGACATCGTCTATTTTATAAATGAGGTCCCGGAAGGTGAAGGGGTGGTCAAGACAGAATTGATCGCCTTCTCTTACAAGTCAGGCACCGAAGAAGTTATCACGACGTTTGAGAAGCGTGGGAATAGCACATTGTTCTGGGTATTGGATCATCGTTACTTCCTCTTTTTGACGGCGTTTGAATCATCGGATGAAGCATGGCTTTATGACCGGGTGACCAATCAACGGGAGCGTATTCGAGATGAGCGCCTCGTCGGTAAGACGGAACGATTCCGAGAATTATATTTGTTTACGACCACATTCGCTGGTGTTCCATACATCGTCTGTAACGCAAGACTCGATGAGTTTGACTATTATAATGCACTCGATGATGGGCACATCTCTCCTGACGACCCGATTGACCATTCCGAGGCACTCTTGATTTGCCCACTCGAAGAGGCGGTCGAGGCGATATGGGATCAACGGGATGAATTGCCATTCGATGATATTCTCCGTCTCCAAGGGGAAGGGGACACGGTCCAATATCTAGGAGAAAATGAAGGGACGCTTCGATTCTCCGCATTTGTTGACGCGTTGAATGAGGAGGTCATCTATGATTTGACGGCTCCCGATGTCTTGCATGAAGTATCGGTCGTCGATTGGGGTGCCTATGAACCGATTGATTTCACATACGATGATATTAGTTCGACGATTTTCATCAAAGTTGATGAGACGGATATGCACTCAGAAGTCATCGACCTAGCAACCGGTGCGCGTTATATCGATGTGAAACCGTTCGAACGCGTCATCGGTCACCGCTATCTCGTCCATGAATATACGGAAGGGCTAACGAGCGGTGTCGTGATCTTCGATTTGAAATCTGAAGAACGTTTCGCATATGACAATGCCTATTTTATGGTCATCGATGATGCCATATTGATATTGTCAATGTCTAGCATATAAATATAACCACCACCCATCATATAGGTGGTGGTTATATTTGGATATATAGTTTACATAACATATTATTGTAAACCTGATATTGCGTGTTTTTTCCGTTCGTCTCCGATATGGGCATAGACTTGTGTCGTTGCTACAGATTCATGTCCGAGAAGCTGCTGAATCGTGAGCACATCGACCCCGCCCATCGCGAGACGTGAGGCGAAGGTGTGACGCAACTTATGCGGCGTCACCTGTTTATGGCTCAAGAACGGAAGGTAAGGCTTCAAACGGTCAATATGACCTTTCAACATATGTTGAACCGTTCGTACAGCGATTCGATTTCCCTTCTCATTTTGGAACACCGCACCTTCGCTCGACGCGTGGCGATATTCAGAGAGGAGCGGAAGAAGTGGTCCTGCGATGGGGATCAATCGTTCCTTGTTCCCTTTACCGATGACCCGAATCGTCCCGGTCTCGAGATTGATATCGGACCAATTGAGTCCGGCAAGCTCGGATACGCGCATACCTGTTAGTCCGAATAACTGTATGATTAAAAAATCACGTGCACGATTCAGTTCGTACCAACTCGCCTCGCGATTCGTCATGCCGACGTTGCTACGTACAAGCGTCGAGAAATCGAGCCATTCCGATTCCGTCAAATAAACGGGATTCCGTTTGCCGCGCTTCGGACGTTCCACGGTTTGAAAGGGATTCACCGTCGCTTGATTGGTCTCGATTAAGTAATTGAAGAGTGACTGTAACGTTGAAAGCTTCCGATTGATGACGCTTGGAGCGTTTTCGAGATCGAGGGCAAGATAAGTCGCATACGCTTCTGCACCGGCATGGTCAATCTCTGTGAATGATGCCAAGTCAATCGTTTCAGGCTCTAACTCACTACCACTCACGTGCTCGACCCAACGAAAGAAATCTAAAACATCATACACATAGCGTTGGGCCGTCTGTTTGGAGTAGTGCTTTGCTGCTAAATGATGAAAAAACTGTTGGATGAATGCGGGTAGTCGGTGCAACCCGTTCAACTCGAAGCGTTTCGTCGTCGTCGGTGTCTGCCGCTGTCCAAGTTGACCGAAAATACTCATGGAATGCCCCTTTCTTCATGTGGTTCTCACTTGATTCTTTCCGTTGCGCTTCCCTTCACGAAGGAAGTCATCTGCCTCTTTTATAATCTCTTCTACCGTATCGTGACCAGTACGAACCGCAAGTCCGAATGTCATTGTGACCTGAAGTCTTTCCCCCGCGTAATAGAGAGGGATTGACTCGATTTGCTGTCTCAATTGTTCGGCGATTGTAAGGAAGTTATCGCATGGACTCGAAAAGAAAATCAGGAATTCCTCGCCTCCCCATCGGACTACAATGCCGTCGACGTCGGATAGGATGCTGGCGACTTGTTGTAGCACCCGGTCCCCACAGTCATGTCCGTAAGTCTCGTTAAATGATTTGAATCGATCGATGTCACCGAGAACGATTGCATACGGAACGCCTTCATGAGCGGCTTTGTCGATTGCTTTAGAAACTTGTTCATGCCCAACTTTTCGGTTCAATAGTCCGGTCAATCCATCCGTAGACGCTAGGATTTGCAATCGCTCATTAGATTGTTCGAGTTCATCTGTCACTTCGACAACGGCTGACTCAAAGATAAAGGAGAGCCCTGCAATCATCATCACGGTCGATAGGATACAAAAGAGTCCGAGCGCTTGTTCTATCTGTATCGGTAAGGTCTCGATGCCGTCAGATACATAGATGAATAGAAGGCTATAAATCAGCATGGCAATGGCCGTGGTGAAGATGCGTTGGCCTCTTGATACGCTTGGCATGAAAAAGACACCATAGGCCATCATGAGGATGAAATAATGCATGTTGATCTCCCAACCGAGAATGACGGTCGAGATGACGGCGTTGTAAACGACTTCGATAAAAAGTCCGGTAAAGAAGATGCCGTACCACCGTCTATGTACAAAGTAGAATGAAATCGTATAATAGATCACACTCAAGCCATTTGATAGGAATAAGAGAGTCATATCCAAACGATAAAACAAGATGCAAAATAGGAAGTGGACCAACCAGGCGATGACATTGCCGTAAAAAGTAATTCGTTCGTTATATAGTGTTCCTCGACGAGTTTCATAGGTTGTTCCCATCACACACCTCCTTTCTTTTAGTATAACGAAACAATGATTAAATTTGTATAAAAGTCCATAAAGTGGCCTCAAAAAACGTATTGTTTTCGTATCTATCATTGCGTGAAATAGATATTTCACGCAATGTTCATGAATTGCGTGATTGTATCTCAATCGAGTGGTTAATCGACCGATTGATTTTATAGCAAAATAAATGGTAGACAATAATTTGTTATGTAAACCATATTGGTTTGTCTTGAAATTGTAATGTTGAATCATTATACCTTATGATGAAAATAAGACTTGAAACAGGAAGGAAGGTAACGTTACACTGTAAACGTAAACCAAAGGGGGATTTTGGATGGATGATCAGCGTTTGAAGCAACTTTTGTCTGAAGCGAAGACCATCGCGGTCGTCGGTGTGTCCGACAACCCGAACAAGACGGCCAACCAGATTGCGGAGTATTTGCTTCGTGTCGGGTATACCGTCATCCCTGTCAACCCGATGCTCGAGGAGTGGAACGGCCGTAAGGCTTATCCGTCTGTCGAGAGCATCCCGGGTAGAATCGATATCGTCGACGTGTTCCGTCGCAGCGAATTTTTAGCGGGTGTCGCGGAAGATGCGGTACGACATGGGGATGTCGGGCTCGTCTTCAATCAGCTCGGTCTCTCAAGTGCTGAGGCGGAGCAAATCGTGCGTGACGCCGGGCTCGATTATATCGAGAACCGCTGCCTGTACGTGGAGCATGCTCGTCTACTCGGATAAGACCTACCTCCTTGGTAGGTCTCCTTTTTTTCAGCGATGGCTGACAAGGGAGGCTTGCCAGAATCGATGAACAGCTATACAATAGGAAAGAAAAACGAACGTGTGTTCGAAATTGAGGTGACTGCTATGTCAACAAATCTATTTAATTACAATGAAGACGCCATCCAGGTGCTCGAAGGACTCACGGCCGTGCGGAAACGACCGGGGATGTACATCGGGTCAACCGACCATCGCGGACTTCACCATCTCGTCTATGAGATCGTCGACAACGCGATCGATGAGGCGCTCGCTGGGTTCGGTGGTCAAATCGATGTGACGATTCATAAGGACGATGCCATCACGGTCCGTGACCACGGCCGCGGGATGCCGACAGGAATGCACGCCTCTGGAAAGCCTACCCCAGAAGTCATTTTTACGGTCCTTCACGCTGGAGGAAAGTTCGGACAAGGCGGATACAAGACGTCTGGTGGACTCCACGGCGTCGGTGCTTCGGTCGTCAACGCCCTATCAAGCAAGGTCGTCGTGACGATTTATCGTGACGGAAAAGTGTTCGAACAGACCTTTGCAGACGGCGGTGTGCCTCAAACGACACTGATTGAGACAGGCAAGACACGCCAAACCGGCACGAGTGTCTATTTCAAACCGGATGCGACCATCTTCTCAACGACGACGTATAACTATGACACGCTCGCCGAACGCCTCCGTGAATCGGCTTTCCTCTTAAAAGGATTGACGATTACGCTCACTGATGAGCGTACGGAGAAGCAAGAGACGTTTCATTACGAGGAAGGGATTGCCGAGTTCGTCCAATACTTGAACGACGACAAGGCGACACTCCACCCAATCGTCTATTTCGAAGGGGTCGAGAATGAGATCGAGATCGAACTCGCGTTTCAGTTCACGGACGCCTATTCCGAAAATGTGCTCTCGTTCGTCAACAACGTCCGGACACGCGATGGTGGAACGCACGAGGTCGGTGCCAAGACGGCGATGACCCGAATCATGAACGAATATGCACGGAAGAACGGTTTACTCAAAGAGAAAGATAAAAATCTCGACGGTGGCGACGTCCGTGAGGGACTCACGCTCATCGTGTCGGTCCGGATCCCGGAGGAATTCCTCCAGTTCGAGGGGCAGACGAAGTCGAAACTCGGGTCACCGGAGGCACGTGCGAGCGCTGACAGCGTCATGGCGAAACAGTTGACGATTTTCCTAGAAGAGAACCCTCAGATGGCGACGATGCTCATCAAGAAGGCGATTCGTGCGGCACAGGCTCGCGAGGCGGCCCGCAAGGCGCGGGAAGAGGCCCGTAACGGGAAGAAAAAGAAACGCTCGAGCATCTTGAACGGAAAATTGACGCCTGCGACGTCAAAGAATGCTGCTAAGAATGAGCTCTTTCTCGTCGAGGGCGACTCGGCCGGTGGTTCAGCCAAACAAGGGCGGGACCGTACGTTCCAGGCTATCCTGCCGCTGCGCGGGAAGGTCATCAACTCGGAGAAGTCGAAACTCCAGGACATCATGAAAAACGAAGAGATCAACACGATCATCCATGCGATCGGCGCCGGGGTCGGTCACGATTTTGATTTGGACGACTGTAACTTCGACAAGGTCATCATCATGACGGATGCCGACACGGACGGTGCACACATCCAGGTGCTCCTCCTCACGTTCTTCTTCCGTTATATGCGACCGCTCGTCGAGGCGGGCCGCGTGTTCGTTGCCTTGCCACCGCTCTATCGCATCTCAAAAGGGAAAGGCAAGTCCGAACAGTTCGACTATGCCTGGGACGAAGAGGCACTCGAGAAGCTCGTCAAAGTGTATAAGAAAGGCTATATCCTCCAACGCTACAAAGGTCTTGGCGAGATGAACGCGGACCAGTTATGGGAGACGACGATGAACCCGGACACTCGTACACTCATCCGTGTCACAGTCGACGATGCGGCCGTTGCGGATAAGCGTGTGTCTGTCCTGATGGGCGACAATGTCACGCACCGTCGTGAATGGATTGAGGAGAACGTCGCCTTCGGACTCCAGGAAGATGATTCGATCATCGCCAATGAACATGTGACTAAAGCGATTGAGGAAGTGATGTAACAATGTCGACGATTCAACACATTTTAAACCTATCTCTCGAACAGGTCGTTGGAGACCGGTTCGGGCGTTACTCAAAATATATCATCCAAGACCGCGCCTTACCGGACGCACGTGACGGACTCAAGCCTGTACAGCGCCGGATTCTATATGCGATGCACCACGAGGGGAATACGAACGATAAGCCGTATCGGAAGTCTGCGAAGACGGTCGGGAACGTCATCGGGAACTATCACCCGCACGGTGACTCGTCCGTCTATGAGGCGATGGTACGTCTCTCGCAAGATTGGAAACTCCGGTATCCGCTCATCGACATGCATGGGAACAACGGATCGATGGATGGTGACCCGGCGGCGGCCATGCGTTACACGGAAGCCCGTCTCTCGAAGATTGCGGGTGTCATGTTGACGTCAATTGCGAAGAATACGGTCGATTACACGCCGAACTTTGACGATTCAACGGAAGAACCGCTCGTCTTGCCGTCGCTCCTCCCGAACCTGCTCATGAACGGAACGACAGGGATTTCAGCCGGTTATGCGACGGAGATCCCACCGCATAATTTGACAGAAGTCCTCAACCTTGCCATCGCACGTTTGAATGGCCAGGTCGATATCGCTAAAGATGCGCTCGAGTATGTCACAGGTCCTGACTTCCCGACCGGGGGGACGGTCATGGGTAAAGACGGTATCCTAAAGGCGTTCGAGACCGGTAAAGGGAAGGTCATCATCCGGGCGAAGTCCGAGATTGAGCAATTAAAAGGTGGCCGTGAACAGATCACGATCACAGAACTTCCGTATGAAGTGAATAAGGCGAACCTCGTCAAAAAAATGGAAGAGCTCCGCCTCGATAAAAAGGTCGAAGGCGTCGCAGAAGTCCGTGACGAAACAGATCGGACGGGACTTCGGGTCGTCATCGAATTGAAGAAAGAGGCCGACGCAGAAGGTGTGCTTCACTTCTTCTTGAAACATACGGACCTACAGCTCGCCTATAACTATAATATGGTCTCGATCGTGAACCGGACGCCGAAGCAGATGGGAATCATCCCAATCATCGATGCCTATTTGAAGCATGTCGAAGAGGTCGTGACGCGCAGGACGACGTTCGAACTCGAGCAGGCGAAGAAACGTGCTGAAATCGTCGATGCCTTAGAACAAGCCATCTCGGTCCTCGATGAGACACTCGAATTGATCCGTTCCGCCAAAGACAAGGCGGACGCGAAGAAGAAACTGATGGAGCGGTTCTCATTCACGGAACGACAAGCCGAAGCCGTCGTCATGCTCCAATTGTATCGACTCACGAATACGGACATCGTCGAGTTGCAAAAAGAAGCAAAGGCGCTCCAAAAAGAGATTGCCCGCCTCTCAAACATCCTCGACGTGGACGCGACAAAACGGAAGTTGATCGTGAAAGAACTTACGGCATTGCGTGACGAGTTCGGAGATGACCGTCGTTCGGTCATCGAGTCGGAAGTTGAGGAATTAAAACTGAAGACGGAAGTTATGATTGCTGTCGAAGAGACGATGGTATTCGTCAGCCGTGACGGGTACGTCAAACGTGCCTCGATGCGTTCGTATGGAGCGTCGAGTGACGTTTTACCGGAGATGAAAGAAAAGGATCGTCCACTCCTTACCACACAAGCCATGACGACGGACCACTTGCTCGTCTGGACGAACAAGGGCAGCTACCTCCTCATCCCGATCCATCAGATTCCAGAATCGAAGTGGAAGGATGCCGGACAACACGTGGCCAACCTCGTTCCGATTGAAGGGGAACAGGTTATCTCGGCAGACGTCGTCTCGACGTTTGATACGGACGCCCATTGCCTCTTCGTGACGAAAGACGGGATGGTCAAACGTACACCGTTACGCGACTACGACGCGCAGCGGAAATCGAAACCACTCATGGCCTTGAAGCTGAAAGGTGACGACGAGGTCGTCTTCGCCGGGATCAGTGACGGTCCAGGGCAGTTGTTCCTAGTTTCAGAGCGTGGATACGGGCTCTGGTTCAAAGAGGATGATGTCCCTGTCGTCGGGCAGCGGGCAGCCGGTGTGAAGGCGATGAACCTGAAAGACGGTGACCTCGTCGCCGATGCCTTCTCCTTCTTCACGCCACCATTATTCGTTCTCGTGACGCAACGGGGAGCGGTCAAGAAGATGAAGCTCGAGGACCAGTTCGACTGTACGAACCGCAACCTTCGGGGGACGATGCTCATTCGTGAGGTCAAATCAAAACCGCACCAAATCCGTCGTGTGCTTCCGGTGCATGGGGATGAGACGCTTCATATCGTCGGAAAAGAAAAAGCAAAACAAGTAAAGACAAAAACCCTTACGCTACTCGATCGCTATGCCAACGGCTCGTTCGTCTTTGACGAAGACTCGTTCGGTGAAATCGAGGACGTGTATCTCGATTAATCAAAAGACCTGTGATTTGGCTGATTCGCCGTTCACAGGTCTTTTTGTCGTAGCCATGTCTCTAGATCGTGTTGTTGTCGTCGATGGTGCCGCGTGTGCATCTCGATGAGGTTGAACCATTCTCTCGCATTCAGCCAGCCGAACCCACCGTGAAGCGTCTTTCGATTGTCATCTGCATCGTTCAAACGGGATTCCAACGTATCCATCTTTGAGATTAAGATGGTCATGCGTTCTCGCAATCGATCTTTCGAGTCAGTATTGTTCGGTGGTTGATTCATCTCAGGTGGGAGCTCGATTTTTATCGGTGGAAAGTCTCCCCGTTCGAACAACTTTTCTCCAAAAGACGTCTTCTCTCCACCGAGTTCACCCTCACCACGTAGGCAGCGGTCGGCCTCTTCTAAATACTCCTCTGCGACCAAAATGAGATGGTCAAACATTTGTCCAAAGGACCAGATGCTCGGGGCATGCTTGTATCGCAAGTCGGACATGGTATAACGTGCGAGATCTTTTCTGAATCTGATTAATTCATAGCGTATCCTCAACATCTCACCTCCATTTTCTTTTAGTATACGTGATTGAAAACTGAAGTCAGAGAATGTGAGTTCTGAAAAGGAAGAATGCATCGATTTGCCGAAAAAGACATGTAGGACAAAAGATAGGGGGATCTATATGTCTCAATGGCTTACGTGGGCGAAACGGATTCAGGCGCTGTCTCAGGCCGGTCTGACGTTCACGCGTGATCAATATGACCGAGAACGGTACGAAGAGTTACTAGAAATCGTAAGAGAGATGTATGAACGGCACTCGGACTTATCGAACGAGGCCATCTTACAACTCGTTCATGTGGACGGTTATCCGACTCCGAAACTTGATGTACGAGGCGTCATCTTCAAAGATGACCGAATCCTGCTCGTGAAGGAGCGGTCAGATGGGTTGTGGACCTTACCCGGCGGTTTCTGTGAAGTGAATCGCTCTCCTGCCTCGAATATCATCAAAGAAGTAGAGGAAGAGGCTGGCCTGGATGTGATTCCAGTACGGTTGCTCGCCTTGTTCGATATGCATGAACATCCACACCCACCTCTCTCGGAGCATTATTACAAACTTTTCATCGAGTGTGCACTGATTGGTGACGGGGAGGGGAGCGCCGGCGTGGAGACGAGTGACGTCGGTTTCTTTGAACGAGACGATTTACCTGAGCTCTCCCTTGCCCGAAATACGATCGAACAGATTCATATGTGCTTTGACGCGCATTGGCAAGAAGAAGACTGGACCACTTTATTCGACTAGGAGGCTCAATGATGCAAGTAAGACGATATGGACATATCCATCAACTGACCTTTTATGCTCCCGTACTGCCAATCAACGTTCAACTGTTTGAGCATGAGCTCGGACTCGTCTTGATCGACACGGCGCTGGAGCGGAACGCGACCGATATCCTATCGTATATCGCCGAACTCGACAAGCCACTCCTCGCGATATTGTTAACGCATGCTCATGGGGATCATACCGGTGGGGTAGACGCGATCAAAGCAGAACATCCGCTCGCTGAACTCTTCATCTCCCGACGTGATGCCCGCCTCTTATCGGGAGATCGGTCGCTAGAGGAAGAAGAGCAGAACAAGATTCGTGGTTCTTTGCCGACGATTCGTTCTACACCGGATGCGGTACTAGATATTGGTGAGCGGTTATTCGGTTTACGTGTCCTCGATGCAGCGGGTCATACACCAGGGTCGATTGCGTACTATGACGAGGTAAATCGGGTATTATTTGCAGGTGACGCTTTTCAAACTCAGGGAGGGGCAGCGGTGGCGGGAGATGTTCGGCCGTTATTCCCATTACCAGGACTCGCGACATGGAATCGGTCCGTTGCCGTCGAGAGCGCGGAGCGCCTAGTGGACTTGTCACCACTCCTTACCTTCGTAGGGCATGGTCCGCCACTCAAAGGGACACACCGGCTCTATTTGGCGTTGAAACGGGCGAAACGGAAGCAGGCGAGAAAGTTTATCCGTTAACGGGAGGGTTGCACCATGCAGCTGAAAGAAGTTGCCATTCATCAATTTGAGCAAGCCCAACAGATGCTCGAGATTCAACGTAACGCTTATGCGGTCGAAGCGGAACTGCTCGGGTTTGACGAAATCCCAGCGCGCTATGAGACGATTGATGTCATTCAAAACTTACCAGGCACGAGTTATGGCTTATATATCGAGGAGCGGTTGATTGGGTTTGTCACGGTGGAAGCATCTGAGAAAACTGTTGAAATCACGAAACTATGTATCGACCCGACATACTTTCGGGCGAGACTGGCGACGACGTTACTCGAACACATATTGAGCATTCACAAAGGAAAGTTGATTTACGTGCATACGGGCAAGCATAACGGACCGGCGAAGCGTCTGTATACGAAACTTGGATTTGAACCGAGTGCCGAATTCGAACCAGAACATGGCGTCACATTGATCCGGTATACGCATACGTCTTAAATTCAAATCTCATCTCACTATCATAAGTATACTAATATAATGAGATGAGATATTATTTTTACTGATAATATATGTTATGTAAACTAGTGAAAAATAGAGCAAAAAATTGCTCTGACTGAAGTTCCCTATTCCTTAAAAATCTTGTACCAGTACAAGGTCAATTCAATTTGTGGATTTGCATATTGTTTTGTTGAATCGACGCCACCAAGTTGAAATCCCTGTCTTTCATAGAAACGACAAGCAATGAGATTATCGTTCTGAGCTTCAAGCGACAAACCAATCATCCGTTTCTCTTTTGCCCACTGTTCGGCTGTTTCGATCAACATTTGTCCAATCCCACGCTTACGATATGTTTGACGGATCGCGATATTTTCAATGTATGCAAAGCGACTCCAATCCTTCACGAGTCGGATTTGTCCGACACATTCATCAGCGTCCATCGCTAAAAAGACGATTCGATTGTCATGTTCGATATACTGCGTCCAATCAATCCGGTCTTCTGGAAATGAGGTTTCTTTCGTCACGACATCTAGCTCTTCAACATAAGACCATTGACCGTTTATGTAACTGGGAACTATCCGTCCGATGATTGGAAAAGGATCATTTGCATCATTCACAATGTGAACATGCGCC
This sequence comes from Exiguobacterium sp. KJ 601, assembly GCF_027161185.1. Lineage (GTDB taxonomy): Bacteria > Bacillota > Bacilli > Exiguobacteriales > Exiguobacteriaceae > Exiguobacterium > Exiguobacterium profundum. The sequence continues at coordinate 1,261,747 of NZ_JADHZG010000001.1, forward strand.
TCATCTAGGGCTCTGATTCGAATCATACTCATCCGCTCCGCCTCCTCTATTGCGTATTAGTTCTTCATTCATCTCATTTTACTTTCCAGAATGTAATATAAGGCTCATTGATTCTGTCTCAATTTAATTTTACTTCTGTATCATTGTTGTGAATTTAGCATTCATCGGAATGATAACGCTTTATGAATAAACGTTTCAAATTTTAAATTCACCTGTTTAAACTATGTTTCACAGTTGCTAGACCGCTGAAGTCATGCTATTTTTAGACAGATGAACCATCTTAAGGAGGAATTCTTGTGAAACGAACGACTAAAGGTTTGGCAGCAACTTTATTTTTAGCAATCCCTCTTGCCGCTTGTGGTGATGATAGCACGAATCAAGCAGATACGACACGCTGGGAAGAGATTCAAGAAGAAGGCACATTGACGGTCGGAACTGCCGGCACCCTCTACCCCGCTTCTTTCCGTGAAGAAGAGAGCGATACGTTGACAGGTTTCGATGTCGAACTCATGAAAGAAGTCGCCAAACGCCTTGATCTCGAAATCGAGTTCAAAGAAATGGCATTTGACAACATGTTAACGAGTGTTCAGAACGGTCAAATCGACATCGCTGCAAATGATATCTCGGTAACAGAAGACCGTAAAGAGAAGTTCGCCTTCTCAAAACCGTATAAATACACTTACGGGACTGCTATCGTTCGCAAGAGCGACCTCTCTGGAATTGAATCACTCGAGGATTTGAAAGGCAAGAAAGCCGCTGGTGAGGCGACGACTGTCTTCATGGATGTGGCTCGAAAGTATGGAGCAGAAGAAGTCATCTATGACAACGCCACGAACGACCAGTACTTGCGCGACGTTTCAACGGGACGGACCGATGTCATCTTGAACGACTATTATCTTCAAACGTTGGCACTTGCATTCTTCCCTGAGTTCGATATCACGATTCATCCGGATATCGCCTATAACCCGCAAGAAGTAGCATTTTTGATGGATAAAGACAATGACGAGCTCCAGGAGAACATCGACCGTGTACTAGATGAAATGCTTGAAGATGGTACAGTCAAAGAACTATCTGAGCAATTCTATAATGGTGCCGATGTTTCGGTAGAACCTGACGTAGACGCAACAATCGTCGAAACGAAGTAATGTTGGCATGTCGTTCTCAGATGTCAAATGGGACGCCATCTTTGACGTAGACCTGGCGATCCAATCGTTTCCTTACCTATTGGGCGGGTTACCGAATACGCTTTGGATCTCGTTCATCAGCATGTTTTTTGGTCTCCTGCTTGGTCTTTTGTTGGCGCTCGGGAAGTTGTCTCCGACACGACTCCTTCGCTATCCGTCGACTTTCTATATCTCGTTCATGCGCGGAGTCCCCATCTTGATCATTCTGTTCATCCTCTATTCGGGATTCCCGTTCATCGGAATCGAGTTCGCCGCTTTGACGGCAGCCATTCTCGGATTTAGTCTGAATTCTGCCGCCTATATCGCTGAGATCATCCGCTCCTCGATTCGCGCGGTCGATGACGGACAGGTTGAGGCGGCTCGTTCACTCGGGATGGGGAAATGGTTGACATTGAAGGGGGTCGTCCTACCGCAGGCGACACGGATCGCCCTTCCGCCGCTCTCGAACGTTTTTCTCGATCTGATTAAAGCGAGTTCGCTCGCTGCGATGATCACGGTACCTGAGATATTCAACAAGGCCAAAATCGTCGGTGGACGAGAGTTCGACTACATGACAGTGTATATCGTCGTGGCGTTGATCTACTGGGCAATCTGTACGTTCATGTCCTTTTTCCAAGAATGGCTCGAACGTCATTTTGAACGATACTTGGATTCTCCAAAACGTTGACTGACTGGCTTATGCCGGTCGGTCTTTTTTAGTGAAATGGATTTTTGATACATCTCCTGAACCGATTATGCTATGATTTTCTTAATTATCAGAAAAATATAGGGGGATTTTGAATGAACCATCCATGGGTTTCACATTTGAATGATCAAGTCATTGGTCAATCGAAAGCCATCAAGCTCGCTTCGATTGCATTACTATCAGGAGGTCACGTTTTACTCGAGGACCGTCCCGGTACGGGGAAGACTACACTTGCCCGTAGTTTGGCAAGTTCGATATCAGCGACATTTCAGCGTGTACAGTGTACCCCGGATACATTGCCAAGTGATATTTTAGGAATGGAGTTATTCAATCCGACGACCGGAGCGTTCGAACGTCGGACGGGTCCGATTTTCACATCGATTCTACTTGTCGATGAGATTAACCGGACGACGCCACGTACACAATCTGCGTTGCTTGAGGCGATGCAGGAACGTCAAGTGACACTCGGGGAAGTGTCGCTCAAGCTACCGGAACCATTCTTTATGATTGCCACTCAAAACCCATTCGATGGACAAGGGACGTTTCCGCTCCCGCAGGCTCAATTGGACCGTTTCTTATTCAAATTGACACTCGCTCCCCTCTCGCGAGATTCCGAACGACGACTGATTCGCAATGAGCACCTCGCTTCAGAATCTTTCTCTCTGCAACAGGACGAATTGTTGAAGATGCAACAAGAGGTACGAGATGTCCGATTCCACGAGGCGATGGAGGATTACTTACTGGATTTGATGGAGTCACTTCGTCATCATCGTGACATCGAGGTTGGACCAAGTCCACGTGCGACGCTCGCGTATACGATGGCGGCTCGGGCTCATGCCTATATGGAAGGACGCGACTATGTCTCACCAGAAGATATTCGGGCACTCGCGCTTCCGATTTTAGGGCATCGAATCGTCTTGACGGTCGAAGCGTCGCTGAAGACGAAGCCGTCAAAGTTGATCAAATCTGTACTCGAGACCATCCCGGTCCCCTCAGAGGTGTAAGATGCAGTTAGTCAGCCCACGCTATCTCGAGTCCGGCTATATGTGGCTCCTGTTCGTCGTCGGGGTCTTCACGGCACTTTATGGGAACGTCTTGATTGCCAGTCTATTGATTGGATTCAGTCTCTATGCACTGGTCATGCCATCTTTTATGTTTCGATTGGCAGAACAAATCCATGTCGACCTCACTGAGGAGATGAAACTCTTTCCGAATGACGAGGCCGTCTATGTCTTGAAACTTGTGTCGACGGCAAAAGTCCCGCTTGGCGTTGTCCGCCTATCCGGCTATTTGCATCCCACCGTGGAATCAGAAGGACATGCGTTTTGGCGGCAGGAGAACTTTGTCGAGACGAATGCGACTGTCGACTTCACAATCCCGCTCCATGCGAAGAAGCGAGGTCCTATCCGCCTTGAGGCTATCGGGATGGAAATTCGGGATCCGTTACGTATGTTCTCGCTCTATAAAGAGGACTCACTCCCACGCATCGGCTATGTCTTCCCAGAGTTTTCGCCCTATCCGATTCCGAAACGTCCCCCTACTCTCCCAGGTGAGGAGATGGTTCGTCATAGTGCCTATCGTGACCCGGAGACGTTCCAATCGGTCACTCCATATCATGGGCAACCGATGCGACAGCTATATTGGTCTGCCTATGCGAAGACGGGCGAACTGCTGGCCCGTACCGAGCAACCGGTACAAGCAAATGAATATGTCATCGTCCTCGACTTGTTGACGAAGGATGGGCGTGCCCTCACCTATCAGATGGAGCGCCTCATCTCGCAAGCTGCCGCATTATGCCGTGATTTCGAGAAAGAAAATGCGAGTTACGGTCTGATTGTCCCGACGCTTACGAAGGATGGAATCACGTATGACCTTCAACCGGGAAGTGGTGAGGTACATTTTCGGAAGATTATGACGACGTTCGCTTGTCTGTCCGAGAGTGATTTTCCGCTTGCTCGCTCCTTGTTTGAACGAAAGGTCGCCAAATACAGTGGGAATCAGTCGATTCTCCGCTTGGGGGGTGACGGTCAATGAGATGGTTATGGTGGGTCTTCGCAGCATTTTACATCGGGCACGTGTTTCCATTGCTCTTCTTATTGACACTTCGTCTCCCTCGGAATACACAACTGATTGTACAGACGATCATGAGCGTCGGTGCCCTTTATTTCTCTTATGAGATGAGCATCATGCTTTTGATATTCACATACGTTCATGCATTCATTCGGACGTTGGATTGGACGGACCGTTACGCGATGGCGAGCGTATTGTTTTTAGTGGCGGACTGGTTATTCCCCCCGGCATCGCAATCGCTCGCGATGGTGCTCTTTCCGTTCATCTTTTTGATTTGGCAACGAAACCTGTATTACCGTCGCGACTACAAGCGGATGGTGACGATGTTGACCGTAGGCCTAGGCATCGGTCTGATTGTCTCTCTCATCATTCGTACGATTAAAGAGCTATTGTTTGGTAATGTCGTCGCCTGGATCACTCCATTCTTTTTGTGGATCGGGAGCTGGTTTGATGGAATCGTACTCGACCCGAATGATCGCGTAAACCGCTTCCTCGTACCGGATAATCCGAACCTAGATGCGGAGACAGTGGCGCAAGAGACATTGCTCGCGTCCGCATCGAATAACTCGCTGTTCTATATCGGAGTGTTTGTAATGATCTTGCTTCTTGGGGTAGGATTGTTCTTCTATCTGCAGAAGCGAAAAGACATCCAGGAAGATGGAATGATTCCTAGGAGTATTCACCACCCGACACTCTCAGATAAGCGGATCGTCCGCTCGCCTCGCCAGATTCGCCTTCTTGAGACGGGACGAAAGTTAGAACAGCATCACCCACGTCATCGAGAGGAGACGGTGGCTGATTGGTTGCAGCGAATCGAGTTCACGGACCACAGGCTTTATGCAGATTGGTTAGAGGCCGCAGAGTATGGGGACAAGGAAGCGCCACAAGCAATTAGTGATTCATTCGAACGACTCGTTGAACAAGTGAATAAACGCTAAAAAACATCCGGCAGAGGAGTTCCTTCTGACCGGATGTTTTTCATTATAAAATTGGACTGAGAAGGCGGGACACGCTCTCTTTGAAGCGAATCCAACGTGTCCTCGATTCATATCGTTCGATGGTTAGCCGCTCAGCGCGTGCCTCGTCTCGCTCGAACGCATCGATGACGGACTGAGCGACGGCTTTGTCGAAGACAAGCGCTGAAATTTCAAAGTTGAGGCGGAAACTTCGGGCGTCGATGTTCGTCGTCCCAATTGATGCGACTTCTCCGTCAATGACGAGCGTTTTCGCATGAAGGAATCCTTCCTCATACGTGAACACTTCTGCCCCGTAACGTACGAGTTCCGCAGCGTTCGCATAGGTCGCCCAGTAGACAAACATATGGTCGGGCTTGTTCGGGATCATCAGTTTGATCTTAGTACCCGCCATCAGGGCGATTCGACAGGCATCAAGGAAACTTGCATCCGGGATGAAGTAGGGAGTCTGGATATAGATACATTCTTTCGACTGGGTGATCATTTTGACGAGCATATTCTTTAAATGCTCCGTCGACGAGTTTGGACCCGATGTCACGATTTGAACCGGGGACGCATGACGAGCAATCCCTTCGATTGGCCAAACAAAGTCGTCTTTCTGTGCCTTCGTTCGTGTCGGGACAGAGCGATTCCAATCCAGGATGAATCGTTCGAGCAATTCCTTAACGGCGTCTCCTGAAATTCGTAAGTGAACATCTCGCCAATAACCGAAATGCTCATCCTTTCCAAGATACTCATCCCCGACGTTGAAGCCGCCGATATAACCAAGTTCTCCGTCAACGACGCAGAGCTTTCGGTGATTTCGATTGTTGACGCGGAAGTTGATGCCGAGTTTGGACGGAAAGAACGATTTGACTTCCCCACCGTGGGCCAGCAGGTCCTTAAAGTGTTTGTGCCTCAGTCCCCTCGAGCCTACCGCATCGTAGAGGAGTCGGACACGTAATCCTTGTTTTGCCTTTTCGGTCAATAAGCGAATTAACGATTGACCCAGCGCATCGTTTTGGATGATGTAATATTGAATGTTCACTTCTTTCGTCGCCTGTTCAATATCTCGAAACAGTTGATCAAACTTCTCTTTTCCGTCGTGAAGGACGTCGATATCGTTCTGGAAAGACATCATCGCATTCGTCGATACGAGATTCAATCGTGCGAGTCGTCGGTGCTTCAATAGAAGTGGATGATTGAACGGTGCCATGGATTGGTCCAATTGGTCAAGTTGCTCCGCCACATGATGATGATACGTTTCACGTTTCTCTTCTTCGACTTCATAAAAGTTTTGAGATTTGATCAATCGACCGAAGAAGATGTAGACGAAGAATCCGATGAGAGGCAAGAAGAAGAGGACGAGTAACCACGCCCAAGTCGTTCCAATGTCACGCCTTTCAAAAAAGATAATGGTGATTGCAAACGTAAGGTTAAGCAATAAGATGAGCCAAGTCATGATGACGATAATGAGTCCGATAGTCACTTCCATGGTATCCCTCCCTTTCTTTCAATTCTTACCCGAAATCAGACTATCTTAGCAAATGTTTTTCCTGATTTGGGTATACATTAATGAAGAAGTGAAGAAACGGGGGAAGCTTATGGAAGACATGATGATTGGGTTCAGCTTACTTGTCCTCATCGGTGCACTTTCGCAGTTACTCGCTTGGCGATTTGACTTCCCAGCCATCTTGATTATGACGGTTGCAGGGATTCTAGTCGGACCGATTTTCGGTTGGTTGGAGCCGGATCGGATACTCGGTGAGCTTTATAGCCCACTCATCTCCATCGCGGTGGCGCTCATCCTGTTCGAAGGAAGCCTCAGTCTCGAATTCAGGGAGATTGACGATTTGCGGAGATCAATCTTTCGTCTCGTCACGGTCGGGGTATTCGTTTCTTTTATCTTGACCTCGATTTTGCTCATCATGGTTGGAGATTTTCATTGGTTGCCAGCATTTACGCTCGGTGCCATCTTTGTCGTGACCGGACCGACCGTCATCATCCCGTTACTTCGACAAGCTAACTTGTCCGCTCGCCCAGCTAAAGTCTTGAAATGGGAAGGGATCATCGTTGATCCCCTTGGCGCCTTGATTGGACTCTTTGTCGTTCGAGTGGGATTCATCTTCTATCAAAACGACGGGCTCGCGAGCCACTTGCCATTTTTTTGGTCCTGTATCGTCGCGGTCGCCTTTGGGATTGCCGTTGGGCATCTATTGATTCGTTTATTCGGGAATGAGAAAGTCCCTGATTATTTAAGAACAACCCTCACGTTCTCTGGGGTCCTCCTCGTATATTCAATCAGTGAGTGGGTCATGAGCGAGGTTGGGCTATTGGCTGTAACGGCAATGGGATTGACGATGGCAAATTCAAAGCATGGACATATGCATATTCTGAAACAGCTTCGTGAGTTTAAAGAGAACATTTCAATCTTGCTGGTTTCGACAGTCTTCATCATTCTGACGGCAAGTTTGACACGTGATAGTTTACTCGCCATTTTCGACTGGCCTCTCCTCTTGTCGATTCTCGGAATCTTATTTTTTGTCCGACCGATCTCGGTGCAGACGTCGCTCCTCGGTTCTCCGCTATCCGCTCAAGAACGGGCACTCATCAGCTGGATTGCCCCTCGAGGTATTGTTGCGATGACGGTGACCGGTTTCTTTGCACAAGAGATTGCCGAACTGGGAATTGAAGATGCGGAACGGATGTTGCCAATCACACTCGGTTTAGTCGTAACGTCTGTCGCCCTACATGGATTGACGATTAAACCACTCGCGAAGCGACTCGGACTGACGAAAGTGAAGAATCCTTGGGAGAAGGTATAGACAAAAAAAGACACCGCCCGATGGCAGTGTCTTTGATCAGCTTGAATTAGTTCAAGACTTTGATTGTGATTGATTGGCGACCGAAAGCAAGTGCTTGCTCTTGTGTCGGCATCAAGATATCGATTTTGTTTCCTTTGATGGCACCACCAGTGTCTCCTGCGATGGCTTCTCCGTATCCTTCAACCCATACTTTAGAGCCGAGCGGAATGACAGAAGGGTCAACCGCGATGACTTTTTGGTTCGGGTTCGAACGAACGTCGATTCCTGTCGCTGTGATACCAGAACATCCTGCACAATATGGTGTATAAGCTGTCGCTTCAACTGTCATTGTCTGACCTGAAGCCGGAGCTTGGGTTTGCGTTGTAGACGATGCAGTTTTTGTTACAGGTGCTGATGTCGATGTCTTCGGTGCTGTTGTCTTCGCATCGTTCGCTACAGATGCAGCGGCTGCACCTTTCACGGCGAACTCTTGTCCAGGGAAAATAAGATCTGAATCAAGACCGTTCCAAGTCATCAATTGATTGACAGAGATCCCGTGGTTCAATGCGATACGATAAAGTGTATCACCTGATTTAACTGTATACGTTTTAGATGCAGTAGAAGCTTGTGATTTTGCTTCTGCCTTTCCAAGTTTCAAGACTTGGTTCGGATAAATCATATTTGAGTTTAAGCCGTTCGCTTGTTTGATGTCGTTTACAGAGACGTTGTTGTTCACGGCGATACGATAGAGTGTATCTCCAGACTGAACTGTGTGTGTTGATGCTGCCGAAGCTGGAGCAGCGACTCCTAAACTAAGGCCAGCGAGTGCCGTTAGTGTCAATAGTGGTTTTTTCATAAGAATATTCCTCCCTTTTCTAACGCCCCCTTACTGTAACACCTGTATATTTCACAGCGATTACAGGACGATATGAGAGTGTTATCAGTTCATTTACAGAACAATTCACGAGGATGAGAGGTTTCTGAAAATTGTTTCAATCTATTGAAACGGCTTCACAGAGCCAATTTAAGATATACTATAGAGAGAAAAAAGGAGGTTTTGGTCTTTGGAACTATTACTGCTATATTACATTGTGACTAATTTACTAGCGTTTGTGTCATATTTTGTCGATAAACGACGCTCTCGTGTCGGAGCTTGGCGTATTTCTGAGCGGACATTGTTGACGATGGCATGGATCGGTGGAGCGTTCGGTGCCTATTTGGCGATGCGCGTCTTTCGTCATAAGACGCTAAAACCGAAATTCCGAATCGGAGTGCCTGTTGCAATTCTCGTGCATGCTGCGTTTACCGGTTGGCTGATTTTTTAAACTCTTATATAGAAGAAACTCGATTGTATCTTTTAATGAACGATGATTAAAAATGTCAGATTCGTCCCAGTTCATGCTCATTTCAAAGTGTTTCTCCGTGAACAATCGAAATGAAATGTCGGGAAATTTCCGAAACGAGGAGGATGGCTCTTTTGAAGAGTATCGAGATGATTCGTCACGGATCATTGACATTAAAGGTGACTGATCACTTCACTGTTCTTTTTTGCAAGTCTGGGATGTCCGTGATTCGAGTGAACGGAGTAAGCCTCACCCTTCATCCAAGAGAAGCCGTTCTCTTGGCACGAGGACAAAGTGTCATGGTTGAGAAAATCGAGGAAGCGTCACCGATGAGGTTACTCGAATTTGATCCGACTGCTTTGTTCCATCCCGAGTTGGCGAAGCGATATGTGACGCCATATCTAAATACTGAAAAGTCCATACATATGATAAAACCGGAACGAGGTCATCAATCTATTATTCAGACGATTGAACGGGCCGTTCAACATTTATCTGCGGACGGTCCACTCGCATTGATGGATGCGACACTTCAATGTACAGTCATCTGGCGCTACTGGATTCAGCAAGAGGGTGAAGTGATGAAGAATGAGAACAAACGGGAGAGCCTTCGTCTGATGCTCGCTTATATCGAGTCTCATCTAGAAGATAAGCCCACGTTAGCTCGAATCGCGACTGCGGGTAATGTAAGTCGCAGTGAATGTTGTCGGTTGTTTACTACGTTCGGGAACACCTCCCCACTTGCATATGTCCAAGTTAAAAGAATGGATCGGGCCGCAACTCTATTAATGGATTCGATTGAATCGGTTGCTGACATCGCCAATCGCCTGAGCTACTCAAGTGTCAGTCATTTCGTACAGACATTCAAAGCACATCATGCAATCACCCCGCTCGCCTATCGAAAACAATATCAAAAGAAAAGAGCCGAATAACCGACTCTTTTCTTTTATCTTGCGGTCCACCCACCATCGGCTTTCAAAACATCTCCATTCACGAAGCTCGAATCATCCGATGCTAAAAAGAGGGCGACGTTCGCGATTTGCTCTGGTTCTCCCATCGGGGCTTCCCCCGCCCCTTGAATGGCGCGCATCCCAAGTTCGCTCGGTGCTGTGATGGTTGACCCAATATTCGTATTGACGCCACCCGGTGCGATGGCGTTTGCTCGAATCTTACCGAGCGTGCCATGTGTCGCCGCGATGTTCTTCGTCAATCCGATTAACGCATGTTTTGAGGCCACATACGCTGCACCACCTCGTGTACCGAATAATCCTCCGACCGATGCATTGTTGATGATGACGCCACCCCGGTTCTGCTTCTCCATCACTTGGATGGCGGCACGTGAAAGTTTCATCGGTCCGGTCAAATTGACGCCAAGGACACGGTCCCATAATTCATCCGTCACTTCTCCCACCGTCATGAAGTTGTCCATGATTCCCGCGTTATTGACGAGAATGTCGACCGAGCCGAACGTGTCTTTCGCCGCATCGACAAGTTTGTCAATATCCGTTTGATTCGTCACGTTACCAGCAATGCCAAGAACTTCCCCACCCGCTGCTTTGATTTCATCAACTACCGCCTGCACAGCATCTTCATTCAAGTCGAAGGCGACGACTCGTGCGCCTTCTTCCGCAAACAGTTTGGCGATGGCTCGCCCCATGCCTGAACCTGCGCCAGTGACAATTGCTGTTTTTCCTGAAAGCTTCATTCCTCATTCCTCCTTTGAAAGGTCAGAACGTATACGATGTGTGATGACAGTAATCTGCCTGTCACTATGTTATACCCACATTTGGTTGCGAGCCTCCTGAGAAACATGGCGATTTTTCTTCAATTGACTCCCAGCAATCTTTATACTTGAATGGAAAGCACTCCATTATATAAAGGAGAGATGACGTGAGACAATTCCATGCAACCGTCCATGGTCGAGGTGAACCTGTACTTTTCCTTCCCGGTGGAGGATTCACTGGGTCACAAGGCCAATTATTTGCCGAAGCATTACATAAAGATTTCGAAGTTCACCTGTTAGATCTACCTGGATTTGGTGAAAGTGAGGGACTACATACATTCGCCACCTCCAAAGTACTCGCGGACTGGGTCGAGACGTATCGAATCTCACGACACCTTGAATCGGTTCGACTAATCGGTCATTCGATGGGAGGTGCCATCGCCCTGGCTTATGCAGTCCATTATCCAGACCAAGTCAGGCATTTGATACTTCTCGACCAAGGACATAAACCGAACGCTATGCTACCATATCGGGAATATGGCATCTTCGGATTCGCCTTACCGCTTTTACGTCTACTGTATCACCATTCACCACGACGCCTCTTGAACTGGATTGAAACGAAAGTGAGTAAGAGTGACCCCACGTTTTCTGAAGAGCGGTTCCAACTGTTCTGTCGACGAATCGGGGTCGAGCCGACGTTATCGATTCGTTCTGCTGTCGAGCAATCGGCCCGTCTTTCGACCGGTGGCTTACACTTGTTGTTTGGTTATGATGGATTGGATTTTAAGGACTTGTTACGACGCGTCCAAGTCCCGACGCACCTGTATTATGCGGATTTCACGGGAATTGATTTGATGGAGGCGAAGCGAACGCTCCATCATGTCAAACGAGCGGAACGACTGCTTCATCCTTCTGTACAATTGATTGCCGTACCAGGTGGACACTTCGTTCAATGGAGCCGTCATTTCTCGATGGAAAACGTTGAGCGGTTCTTACATACATAAAACAAGACAGCGGAGAGGTTTCCGCTGTCTTGTTCGTCATGATGCCCAGTCGTGGCGCTTTAGCCATTCGTGAAGTTGATGCTGTAGCTCAGGATGGAGCGGTTCACTGAGTTGTGAACGATATTGTTTTTTCACGTCCAAAATACTCATCTCACCATCGAAATGTTTCAACATATGGTCCATGTCCTTAATCTTTTGTACCTCGATATGCTCTACGTGAAGTGCAGCGAGCTCATCTAGATGCTCGACGTCCGTTTGAACGTCCCGGTCTCCTGTCAGTGCGAGCGTCGGAATGTTCAATTGAACCAATCGTTCTCGAAGTGACACGTCTGTGTGTGCAAGATGCTCCCGTAACCATTTGGCAGGGAACTTCATCAGCTGGATCCGCATCGTATCCTGATCCGTTGCTGTGACGCGCTCGAACAGTTTTTGTTGTTTCCCGACGACCGACTTCTCATTCAAGCTAAAGCGAAGCAGTTTACCCTTGATCCCTTTCGTACGTTTCACTTCATCGAGTAAGGCATGCGCCTGTTCCTGCATGCTCGTCTTCAAGGCGACACCGGCACCAGACAACAGGATGAGACCAGAAACGGATTCACGTTCTGCTGCGAGTGTCGCGACGATACATCCTTCGCTATGGCCGAGCAATAAAACGTCTTGTGAGACATGATCATGAGATTTCAGATAACGGACGACCGCCGACACGTCATCAACGAGTCCTGTCAGACCGACGCTATGTCGATTGCCACCACTCTTGCCAATCCCCCGTTTGTCATAGCGTAATGTGATGAATCCTTGGATCGTCAGCCATTCTGCTAAGTCTTTATACAAGTTTGACTTGAAGCCGGTACCGTTTCCGTCACGGTCCAATCCTCCCGTCCCTCCGATGAGGACGATGGCTGGAAAGGACGACCGTTCCTGATCGGGTGTCGTTATGGTGGCAGCAATGGTTGTTTCCCCTTGAATCAACACATTTTCTTGTTTATACATCATCCATCTCCTCCTTTTCTTCTACCGGCATGAACGCGTAGGAGAATTTCCGCAACGTACGTTCTTCAGATGGTTCATGCTCGAGCACTCCCTCTAAGAGATTGTAGAGACCTCTTAGGAATCGATCACTCTCGGCATCAGACAGATAAAGTGGGATACTCCGAAAGCCGACCTTGTCTCCTTGAAGGTCGATTTTGTCCCGCTTTAAATAGTCTCCGAAATCCATGAGCAGTGACATCGCGAACGTGTAACATATTTTATATAGTTGTTCACAATCTTCCTCTTCGACGACTTGATTGACAGCGGTCAATGGATTGTTTTGAATCGCGTACACTTTTTCATACACCCCACGTACTTTGTTCTCACTTGCGACAGATAAAATCTCGTCTTGTACCATCTTGTTGATATGGCGATAGAGGCTCGCTTGGGGCACATCGGGAAGCAACTTTGCCAACTCTCCGGTCGTCACTTGCTCGTTCATGAGAACGTGCTGAAAAATTTTCATGCGAATCGGGTTTAACAGACTTTTTAAAACGTCTTGATTCATCATCTTCACCTCATTATTATCATATTTGATAACATTATTACTTATGATAATATCATGCGTCCGAATATGTGTCTACGTCCATATAAAAAGCCGCCCTCGTATGGCGGCTGATTCGATGCATGATTAATGATTACCGTTCACAGGCGATTCCGTCTTTGTCGCGGTCTTTTGATTGATTCGCGTCATATAAGGCTTTATTGACATAAGGTTTATAACGCGTCTTTCCACCTTTGTTTTTGGTCGTCTTCGATTTGGCAACGCCCCCTTTATACACTTTGTTCATCTCCGTGCAGTTTTTGAAGCGTTTCGCCGCAGCATCGACCGAGTCTGTCGGTGTTGCCGTCAATCCAATCATAAGAATGAACGTCGATAATGCCAGTGAGACTTTTTTCATCAAACCCCTCCTCTTACAAGTTATATCGGGTAAATTTGTGTGATATTTATCATTGAATGAGTAGATAAAAAATTCTTTCCGACACTGATGAAGTTCAAAAGAGATATTTGATGTTAATTTTTCTCTACGACGCGTCGCACGATAGAGAAGAACACTTGGTTCGGCAGATAACGCTTCAGCGCGATCAACAGTCCTGCCTGTTTACCCGATGGATAGCGGAGACGCTTCTTCCGGTCGGTCGCTGCACGCCAAATCGTCTCGGCGACGACGTCCGGACCTTCAGCGTTCGCACCAGCGGCATTCGTATTATGGAGCGCAACCTCTGTGTAGCCATCATATACATCGAGCGGTTGGTCACGGACGAGTTCTTGGGAACGACCGTAAAAGTCTGTCTTAATCGGTCCCGGCTCAATCAATTTCATGTCGATATTGAAAGGTGCCAACTCGAACTGGAGCGATTCGATGAATCCTTCAATCGCCCATTTTGAACTGTGATACAAGCTGTAAATTGGGAATGTGATCTGTCCACCGACGGAGGAGACGGTCACAATCCGTCCGCTCCGCTGTTTGCGGAAGTATGGGAGTGCTGTCCGAATCACATTCATGACCCCGAATACGTTCGTATCAAATTGCCGCTGAATCTGTTCGGGAGAGGCTTCCTCGAAAATTCCGACCGCTCCGTATCCAGCATTGTTCAACAACACATCCATCGTTCCATGATCCGAGACGATTTGTTTAAATGCCTCTCGGATACTCGACTCGTTCGTCACATCTAGCTGATAGAGAGACACCCCTTTTAGGTTAGACAGTTCTTGATGGTCTTCAGGTCTTCGCATCGTCGCGGCGACATGCCAGCCTCGTTTGCTGAACAGTTCGACCGTTGCCCGACCGATTCCGCTCGATGCTCCTGTGATGACAATCGTTTGTTTTTGGTTCATATTCATTCCCCTTTAATGTTTATATGTTTAAACTTTTAAACTCATTGGTGAAAAAGAAGCCTTTCTCCCTGTTTCCAAAAAGAAAGGTCATAAGATACATTCATCTTCAATCGCACGTGTCAGTGCCTTCAGCAGTCCGACCGCATCTTCAAGTGTCAGGAAATAAAAGTTCTCTGTCCCGACTTTCTCCGATGAGACGATGCCCGCTTGTCGAAGCAGTTTGAGATGATGTGAGATGGCTGGTCGAGACAACTCAATCTTTTCATCAATCTGATTGACGTTCAAGCGTTCATGTTTGGCAATCTCGACGATGATCCGTTGACGATTGACGTCGGCTAACACTTGGAACAACGGAATCGCATCTTCAAATAAAGATAACGAAACTTCGGGTGTAACATCTGTTCGTTTCATATTCATCACTCCGTTTAAAAGTTTAAACGTTTAATCCTGCACTAAGAATACTAGGTGATCTGCCTTCTGTCAACGAAGTTGTTCGTAGATTTCTCGAAGAATGCTTGCAATCATATGTTTAGAGTCATAATCCCGCTTGGATATTCGGACGAGCGGCGATGGTTCGGGGAAGAGTTGGGCATTGATGTCGTCAATTGTATAACCCGCTGCAGTTTTTGTTATCACGTTATCAGTCAAACGTTCTAGATAATCGAGCTTTTTGGTCAGTTGCTCCCTTCCCTGTTCGAGACGTCCGGCATGCTGACAGTACACCTCATCAAAATCGAGGGACAGGATCCGTTTGAGCGAACGAATCTGTTCAGGGACAGACTCCTCTGGAATCATCACCTTCGGATACGGATGGACGAACAAATCACCTGAGAACAGCCGACCGTTCTCCTCATCATATAAGACGACGTGATTCGGTTCATGACCGGGTGTATGGATCACCTGATAGGTATGATGTTCTGATGTGATCTGATGGTCATGATAGGCAATCGGCTGAAACGGTTCCGGGTCTCCCGAAAAGCGTGCCCGATAATCTGGGATGTCTAGCCCCGTCCGGCACATGTCCCTGGCGGACTCTCGTATGTAAATCGGGACACCGTATGTCCGCTCAAGCCAGGCCGCCGTTCCAATGTGATCTTCATGCGGGTGGGTGATGCTGACAAGGTCGATTGGGACCGACTCATAAAAGGGTTGGAGAGCGGGTAGCATCGTGCGTGTCCCCGTATCGATGATCATGCCGTCGATATAATAGACGTACATCGACATCTCGAATGGACCGTTCTTTACGTTGGCACAAACAGCCGTCACTGGTCCATAGTTCTTTATTTGCATCAGGCGTCCCTCCTATTTTTCACTTTTCTTCATTATAACGAAAAAGAGCAAAGACCTGCAGACATTTCACAGTTCTTTGCTCCCCTGTCTCACTTATAGTTCTTCCCCGTTCGTCGCAATGACCTGTTTGTACCAATCGAACGAGTCTTTCTTCATCCGCTCCATCGATCCGTTCCCTTCATTGTCACGGTCGACGTAAATCATCCCGTACCGCTTCTTCATTTCTCCCGTCGTGAACGAGACGATGTCGATGATGCCCCAAGGTGTGTAACCAATCAAGTCGACCCCGTCATAAATGACGGCTTGCTTCAATTGTTCGATATGGGCCTTCAAGTAATCGATTCGGGCTTTGTCATGAATCTTTCCGTCGACAATCTCATCGACGGCACCGAATCCATTCTCGACGATGAAGAGCGGAATTTGGTACCGGTCATAGAGTCGGTTGAGCACATAACGGAGTCCGACCGGGTCAATCGCCCATCCCCAGTCACTCGACTGGATATACGGGTTCTCGACCCCATTCGGCAGACCACCATTGACGATATCGCCACTATTGTCCGCGACGACGTCACTCTTCACGGTCGTCGACATATAGTAACTGAAACCGAGATAATCGACCTTTCCGTTCTGTAGGATTTCTTCGTCCCCTTCAAGGATTGGGATGTTATACCCTTCCCGCTCGAACTCGTTCAAGGCGTAGCTCGGATAGAAGCCTCGTACTTGTACGTCCGGGAAGAAATAGCGTTGACGCATCATCTCTTCGGCGAGCATGACGTCATCTGGGTTTGATGAATACGGATAAATCGGTACGTGAGAGACCATCGCTCCAATCTCGAAGTCAGGATTGATGGCTTTCCCTTTGGCAACGGCGAGAGCGCTCGCAATCAGTTCATGGTGCCCAGTCTGATACATGACTTCGCGGGCGTTCTCCCCTTCTTCTAAGAGGACTCCAGAATTCGTCCATAAGAAGAGTGGATTGTTGACGTCCATCTTGTTGTTGATTTCGTTAAACGTCATCCAATACTTGACCTTGTTTTTGTAGCGGTCGAAGCAGACCTCCGCAAAGCGGACGAAGTGGTCGACGACCTCACGATTTTGGAAGCCACCGTATTCACGGGCAAGATGGAGCGGCATCTCGAAATGCGAGAGCGTGATGATCGGCTCGATGTCGTACTTTAACAGCTCGTCGAACAAGTCGTCATAAAATTGAAGACCTGCCTCGTTCGGTTCTGCGTCATCCCCGTTCGGGAAGATGCGACTCC
Organism: Exiguobacterium sp. KJ 601; assembly: GCF_027161185.1. Lineage (GTDB taxonomy): Bacteria > Bacillota > Bacilli > Exiguobacteriales > Exiguobacteriaceae > Exiguobacterium > Exiguobacterium profundum. The sequence goes on from NZ_JADHZG010000001.1 coordinate 1,278,931, forward strand.
ACCCAATCGAGGTACGCAAGCATTTCAATCCCATCTCAGCAAAGAGGGCCACATCTTCTTTATAACGATGGTAAAAGTCAATCGCCTCATGGTTCGGATAGAACTCATTCGGTTCGACCTTGTCTCTGATCCGGCGAGCGACGCCGTGTGCGCCTGCTGTCAAGACATCGACGACGCTCGGCCCTTTTCCGTCAGCGTCCCAACCACCCTCGAATTGATGGGCGGCGAGTGCGCCTCCCCATAGGAAATCGTTCGGTAATGTCTTCATTGTAAGTCCTCCTTCACATGAATCGTACACGTTAAGTATAATTGTACCGGTACAATTATACAAGGACGGTACATTGAATCACTTTTGCTTTTTACATGATATAATAGAACCAGTGACGAAAAAGTGAGGAATGACCATGCTAAAATATCAACAAATCGCGAATGAAATCGAACAATATATCCATGAACAAAACTTAAAACAAGGCGATAAGCTCCCTGTCCTTGAGCAGATGATGAATCAATATGCGGTGAGCAAGAGTACCATCACGAAAGCTTTAGAGCTGCTCGAACGAAAGGGTGTCATTTTTCAACTGCGGGGAAGCGGCATTTTCGTCAGACGACATAATCGACCTGGCTATATGAGCCTCTTCTCGACCCAAGGGTTCAAGAGCAATCTCGGAGACCGTGTCTTGACATCTTATGTGATTGATGTGTCTGTCGTGAAGCCAGACGCGACGGTTGCGGAGAATCTCGGGATTGATCTGTCTTGCGATGTGTATCGGGTCGAACGGGTAAGGTATGTGGATGGAGAGGTGCTCTGTCACGAAGAATCCTATTATGTGAAAGCCGTCGTGCCCTATTTGAATCGCGAAATTGTGGCAAACTCTATTTTCGATTATGTCCAAAGCGCGCTCGGCGTCACGATTGGATTTTCTGACATGTATCTACAGGTCGGGCGATTGACGGAAAGTGAAGCGGAACACCTCGGATTGCAAGAGAATGATCCGACACTTCGCATCGAAACCATCTTTCATCTGACGAATGGAAAACCTTTCGACTATTCACGGATTACCTATCATTACGCACATTCCCAGTTCGTCATTCAGGCGAACGGGCCCTATATGTAAAGACAACCCCTCATGCGCGCATGAGGGGTTGTTTAATCATTTACTATGCCTCTTTTTAGTCAGTCGATACGTCCAATATCCGAATGGCAACATCGCTAACACCGCAAAGCCAATCAATCGATTGGTGCTCGATGTTGGCTTGTTTGACTCTTCCTCATCCGAATAGCCATCCGCTCCATCCATCATCCCTTCTTCGGCATTCCCTTCAATACTTTCATGCTCTTCAATCAATAAGGTTTGAAACGCCTCAGTTGAAATCGCATCTCCGCTAATCATCTGTTTTGAATTAGATGTCAACGCTGTCAACATGTTCCCATCATAATCAAACCATGCCGATTCTTCTATGTACTTTACGAGATTGCCTTTTACGTTCATCAACACTTTCGGAGTTTCTTTGTCAGAACCGAACGTTGAGAACGCATATGTACCCGCTGATTGTTCATATGTTCCGATCACGTTGACCGGTTCACCATCTTGAAAGACGGTCGCCACAAATTCTTTTGTTGGGACGAACGTACACGTTTCCCCCGTTTTGTAGCAAGAGGATGACGAGATATACGTCTCCAACAACGGACCGAACGTGATGTTCTCACTGTCCGTCATATGATAATTAGCCGGATCATCTCCCTGAATATGATCCATCACAATGTCATAAAAATATGCATCTGCAAAACGTTCCGCCGAAGATTCGGTCATTTCGGCGGATTCGATTGTCGTGCTTGCAAGCAGTCCGACACAACATATGAGTAAGCCCGTCATTCGTCGCATGTGTTTCTCCTTTCATTACCCTGAAGATTTCAACAACATCGCGTGATTGATGTGAATCAATTCGGCGTGCGGCTGTTTGTGACGACTGACATATGACGTGAATCGCGATGACGCAACAAACGCGTTCGATTCATGAATCATCGCCAGTCGGACGAGAATGAGCCGTAATTGTTTTCTTCCTTCTCCCAGTGTAACACGGTCGACTTGGTTGTTTTTGTCGAGTCGGTTGATTAACAGCTCCACTTTACAATCTTCTTTAATCAAGTAAGAGACCCAATACGCCGTCTGTTGAATCAAGTCTTCATATTGCGCATGGAGCCCATTGCCGAGCGGACCGCTCAAATCAAGGGAAATCGTGAACGTGTCGAGATTTTGTCGTTCGAACACTTTTGCCTGTACATGACCGACCTTTGAAGTGGCGACCCAGTCAATCTGTTTAGCCGGTTCCTTCTCATATCGTTTTGCACTTTGAATCATCAACGGATCGTTCAACGGGGAGTGCTTGACGATACGGTCACCTATCCGAATCATGCGAGATTCGGTGATTGGTGACTTCGTGATGGTAGGTAACACAATCCATGAGGGCATATCCATCTCCTCATCCGTGAAAAAAAGAGTACCTAAATAAAACGGTAAGGTGACACGCATCACACACGTATGAATCGAAGCAGGTCCACGCTTCACAGACGAGACGCTCACATGATGTATGTCCTGTTCGATCCTGGTGTCGTATGCCTGTGACCCGTCCTCGAATATCATCCGTTCATTACCCTCTAGTCGAATCAATAGCGGGACGGCAAGGGCAATGATTCGCTCATACCCATCGATACGGACGATACATGATGTCTCATCGTCAATGAACAAGAGGTCTTCTTTCTGTCGGATGGAGAATGAGACTTCGTTTGAAAGCACTCGAATGATTCGTTTCCGAATAATCATGATGATTAGCAATGCTCCACAGATATAAGAAACTGGCCATACATAGGGCATCCACATCGTGAGGAGACCGAGACTGACATAAGCCGGCCAAAGTTGGTCTTGTAAGATGGACGGTGTACTGATTTCGACCTGTCTCATCGTTACACCTTTTCGACGGGGACAGTTACGGACTCGAGTACGTCCACCAACACTTGTCGCTTCGTCGATTTGATATCCCCTTCAAGGGTGAGGGTCAATCGGTGCGAGAGGACATGTGGCGCAACGGCTTGAACATCTTCAGGCGTGACAAACTGACGGTCGTTCAAGTACGCATAGGCTTGTGAGGCCTTGACGAGCGCGAGCGTCGCCCGTGGGCTCGCCCCGACTTCGACTAACGGGTGTTGTCTCGTCTCCTGGATGAGTGCGAGCAAGTACGTGACGACATCTTCATGAATCCGGATATTCTCGACTTCCTCTTGTGCTACTAAAAAAGCTTCATTCGTCATCAAGGCATGCACTGTCTGTCTCGTCTTTGAAATCGTCTGTAGAATCAAGTTCCGCTCTTCATCAGCCCCAGGATATCCGACTTGAAGGGACATGAGGAAGCGGTCGAGTTGGGCGTCTGGTAGGGCGAACGTTCCCGCTGACTCGATTGGGTTTTGCGTCGCGATGACGAAGAATGGTCTCGGTAGTTGATAGGTGACGCCACCGATAGAGACTTGGCGTTCTTCCATCGCTTCAAGCAAGGCGGATTGCGTTCTCGGAACGGCGCGGTTCACTTCATCGATGAGTAAAATATTCGTGAAGATTGGTCCGGTGCGATTCTCGAACGTCTGGGTCTGCATATTGAAGAAGTCTGAACCGATGATGTCAGAAGGCAGCAGGTCGGCTGTGAATTGAATTCGGGCGAAGTCTGCCTCAAAGCTTTTGGCGATGCTTTTTGCGAGTAACGTCTTCCCGGTCCCAGGTACATCCTCTAGCAAGATATGGCCGTTCGCCAATAGGGCTGTGCAACATAATTTTGTGATTTCTGGTTTACCGAGGTAAATGCGGTCTAATTGGTCCAATACGTGTCGGATGGTCATGAGTTCGACTCCTTTTGTGTGCGTAGTAGGTATTCATCAAGTTGTTGGGTGAACGCTCGCTCACGTTGTGGTGAGATGTCACCTTCGTCATAACGTGTCTCTAAATAGGTAAGTAGGGATGCATCGAGCTCGATTCGTTTCGCCCAAGTCGACAACGTCTCAGTTGGGCGACGACGTTTATATGGAGGTAACGCTGCTTCGAATTGAATCAACTGCTTTCGGATAGCCGATGCTGGTAATGGATGAACCGTTCGGTTTATCTGCATCGACGCGTTGTCAGAAGTTACTAGCGAGTGATCCTCGATATCTAACTCTCCCGCCTCGCTTTGTTTCTTCGAATGGCGTCGTCTTTTCCAGAGCCACCATCCGAGCAAGATAATCATTCCGGTAATAATGAACGGGAGGTAGGAGACTCTGTTCGACTCTTCTGATGAGGGATTGCCGTAAGAAGGTGACTCGTCATTAATCTTTTCTCTTGGAGTTCCACCTTTATCGTCTGGAGCTTCACTAGAAGAGCCAAGCTCAACCCCTCGCCAGTCTTCTTCAATAATTTTGTCTTCCCCACACCAAAAATCAACATCCATCACTTCGAAAATCCCTAAAAACTTTCGTTTGTCATGACAGTCGGTGATCCAACTTGTAATCTCGCTCCCTGAGATATCTAATGATTGGTAGTAACGGTATCCCAGTTGACCGGAATAGGAGATGAGGGCGACAAGTAGCAAGGAGAAAAGAATTCCTGACACAAAAATCGTTTTGGCTTGTTTCATCGGTGTTTCCGCTTATGTATATTCAGTTTGATCGTTTTCATCTGACGTGACGGCTCCTCTCATAGTCTAAATCCTTTTTTTGGAAATAGGATTAAATGGATTATACCATGAACTTTTACGGAATATTCAGTTATTTTTAGACAAAAGAAAAATGCCCGTTCATTGAATGAGCATCCACACTTCTCTACCTTCACTCTCTTCATCGAATATCCACTCTTCAAATCCGTACACGCGAATATCTCGGTCACTACGGATGACCCATTTGTTCAAAGACATTTTTTCATGAGGAATCGGAATCCATTTTTGGTGGGGTGAATCACGCCGCATAAACGATTATAACACCTCTTCATCTTGAACACGAGAAGCTCAGAGTTCCAGAGTGTAGGAAAATCTAGCAGCACGGCAACTCGCATTCGCTCATCCACACGCAACTCTACTAGTCGTTTCGCTTCATCGAGCAGAGTATGGATGAGTGACTGTTTGATTTGGTCATTGTGTTGAATATCCATTAAAAAAGTTTGTCCGACCGGAATCTTGGCATACCAATACCCATTATGAAACTCCGTTGGAAAATCCTCATGATTTTCTTGTATATTTCGCTGAAGACAACTTAATTTTCGTTTTAGACCACGCACTTTCCGATGTCTCATTTCAGGATCGACTCGACTTGCTTCATATGGTGTCGGTCATGCTCGATGAACTCCCCGATGATTACATGTAACGAGTAGGGGACACCTTGATGCGGATCATGCGAGACACCATTCGCTGTCGTTTTGTAAGTCAGCGCTTCTTCGCTTAAGGAGTCAAGCATCGTGACGAGTGTTCGCCGACTATTGATGGATTCCTTTAGTACGGTCTCACCTGTCAACTTCTCGGCCCTTTTCGTCGCCCGCGCGTTGAACGAGTCAACGTCAGGGAATATCATCCCTTCGCCGTTCTTCACCGATGGGATGATGACATTCAACAGATGATTGTCCCAATGGGCGATATGTAAGACGATTTGCTTTATGGACCACTTCTCCGAGTCGCTCTGTTTGTTCCAATCAGATTCACTCAGCTTTTCTAACGTCTTGAGCCATTCTGTGTACGATGCGAATTCTTGAATAACTTGCATCCAATCCCCTCCACGTTCGCTTTAAATTACTGCGATTATAGCACGAAGGAGTCTTTTTAAATCAAAAAACGGCATCGTTCGAGATGAACGATGCCGTGCGTGTCTCTATAACCAGACTGGTAATGAGAAGAAAACTAAGAACAATACGGTCAAGACACCGACGACCGGACTGAGTGACCGGTAGCCCTTCTTGAACAAGACAATCATCGTGTACGCGATGAATCCGAGCCCGATCCCATCGACGATGGAATACGTGAACGGGATCATGATGATGACAAGGATTGCCGGGAAGGCATGCTCCCAGTTATCGAGCGGCAAATGCTTCACGTTCTGGAACATCATCATGCCGATGATAATCAACACCGGTGCAATCGCCGTCACAGGGATAATTGCAAAGAGCGGTAGCAATAAGAGCGACACCACATACAATCCAGACGTGACGAACGAAGCGATCCCGCCTCGCGCCCCGACCGATATTCCGGCAGCCACTTCGACCGTCGAGACGGTCGGGCTTGACCCGAACATGGCCCCGGCCATCGTCGAGAGGCCTTGTGCAACGAGACCTTTCGGCGCATCCTTTTCTTTGTCGATTGCACGTGTCTGATTCTGGATCAAGCTGATGTTTTCAATCAACAAGACGAGCGTCAGTACACCGACCGCGACTAAGAAGAGCGGAGACGCAGATTCCGCGAACGAGATGTTCCCAAACACCGTGCCGAACGACACGAAGAACGGTGCCAATGAGAAGCTTCCCGTCCACTCCAGCGTTCCCATCACGGCGCTGAGACCGACACCGAAACCGATCGTCCATAGGAAGCTGCTCGGTCCCATCTTCAAGAACAACAGGATGGCGACGAAGAGTGACAGGAATGCGACTTGGACGTCACGCTCCCCGAGATCACCGATGTGAAGCAATGCCCCACCCCCACCTGAGACAATTCCAGCCGCCTCGAGCCCAATCAAGATGAGGAAAAGGCCGAGACCGACCGTCAATCCGTCATGAATGATCGGTGGGAACGCGTTCGCCAATTTCCTCGCGACTTTGGTGACCGTCAATAGTACGACGAGTACACCTGAGACGAAGGAGACGGCGAGCGCGCTTTGCCAGCTCAATCCCATCTGTAAGACGAGCGTGTACGTGAAGAGCGCATTAATCCCCATTCCCGGTAACAAGAGCAGCGGTAGATTGAAGAATCCCGCAATCAACGTCCCGATGATGCTTGTCAAAATCGCTCCGACGAGCGCCCCCTCGAACGGGAGTCCGGCTTGTGTCAAGATTGCCGCATGCACGGCCGGGATGTATGCTGTCGCCAGAAAATTCAGCACGCCCCCGTATGTTTCTGTTTTCCATTCTGTTTGTTTTGCCATAGGAATCAATCCTTTATTGGCACCCTCACCCACCCGTGTATACACACGAGATTGATTATATCCTGTCAGACATCTAACAAGCAAGAGCGATTCGACTCAATTCCTTCTTTGGACCCATTCATGAGACCGATTCCATCAAAAGATTCATTTTATGAAACAAGAACGTTTGTTCTTATTTTTGGCGCATTTTTGCGAACAAATCTGTTATAATGAAGGGGCAGGTTAACGCAGCAATAGTGGGGTCAGCCGCCAAGTCCACAATGGAGGAAGGCGGTGGTGCGGATGGAACAACTTTGGACCTGGGTCGGGGATTATGTGATGATCCCAATCCTCGCTCCGATCATCGTTCACTTGGTGATTCACCGAACATCCGATCGTGCAACGTCTGAACGCACAAAAAAATGACCCCCTCGGCGCAATGAGATGGGTCACTTTCTGATTCACTAACCATTGTGGCGGCTGGGACCACTCTTAAAGTGGTAGCCTGTAAGCCAGAGGCCGGTGTGTCCAGCACCGGTCTCTTTCTACTTGCATCATACCATACTTGTTCCCTTTTTTCAGTAACAGAAACACAAAAACGGTGAAGTTGACGTGACGAATGATAGCTGTCCGTCCGACATCATTCAGAGACCACGTTTCTAAGCCCGTTGTTCAACAGTTCGAGGCAGAGCAAAGCGCTTTGCCTTTTTTAGATTTCATTTATGACTCCTTTAAGAATTCTTTAAATCTGCCATCTACAATGAAGACAGTTCAAATTCTTAGGAGGTTTATTCCCATGTATAATCAGAATTATTCAGTTATGTTCACAATCGAATCAGGAGTCGTTCTCATCCCACTCGCCATCCTCGGACTCATCACGTTACTCGTCTGGTCGTTTCGCAAGAAACATGTAAAAGTCACACAAACCATTTTGCTTCTATCATTCGGGATATACTTATTAGGTGTCCTTCACTTCGTTTTTTTCCCGATTGACGTTAACTTAGGAAAATATGCGAACCAAGTACCATGGTGGAAAACGATTAATTTTATTCCGATTTTGACCATCGACTTGTATTCGTTTGTGTTGAATATCGTGATGCTCCTCCCGTTAGGCTGTTATCTTCCATTTTTGAAACCGTCGATCACGAAAAAAGAAGTACTTAAATTAGGATTTCAGTTTAGTCTGATTCTTGAACTGATTCAATTATTGGTGCGTACGACACTAGGCAGTGGACGAAGCACGGATGTGAATGATTTATTGGCAAATGCGTTCGGCGCGCTCTTAGGGTTCTTACTCGTTCGCTTCGTCGTCCAATACGCTCCGTTCCGACGTTTGTATCAGAATTTCCAACTTTAATTCGCGAGGGAGTTTCAAGCATGACAAAAATCTTGTTAGTGGATGATGATGTCCAAATCGTAGAACTGATTGATGTGTATGTAAAAAATGACGGGTATCACACGACGATGGCAACCGATGGGGAAATGGCGCTTGACTTGTTCAACCAAGAATCGTTTGACTTAATCATTTTAGATTGGATGATGCCTCGGATGGATGGGCTTGAATTTTGTAAGCGTGTGCGCCAGACGAGCCAAATTCCGATCTTAATGGTCAGTGCCAAAGTGGGTGATATGGATAAGATATTGGGATTGACGACGGGAGTCGATGACTACATCATCAAACCGTTCAATCCGCTCGAGTTGATGGCACGTATTAAAGCATTGCTGCGCCGTTCAAACTATAACCGACCAAGCAAGTCCTCAAGTGTACAAGCTGGCCCCTTCCTCATCGATCGAGCCAGCCACACCGTCATGATGCAAGAGCAGACGATTCGATTGACAGCACGTGAATTTGAGATTTTGTATTTACTAGCGAAACATAAAGGCCGGGTGTATAGCTCTGAAGAAATATTTGAGGCTGTCTGGCAAGAGCATGGCGTCGGGTCGAATCAGACGGTGATGGTTCATATCAGTAACATCCGTGAGAAATTACATGCCGTCGTGCCACATGAGGTCATCATTCATACGGTGTGGGGAGTGGGATATAAAATTGAGACATAATATATGGCGCGTCATCACGTTCATCCCGATGTGGAAACGTCTGCTGTATGTATTGATTGCGTTTGGGGTCGCCACACTGAGCGGTGCTCTGTTACTGCCTGCCGTCTGGTACTTCGAGGAGTCATCACGATTTATGGAGAGTCTGATCATCGTGTTGTCGTATTTCCGGGAAGGTGTCATCGTCATGTTTTACAGTCTGATGGTCATCGTTTGTCTCGTGTTGATTTATCAATATGAGCGTAAACGGTATTTACAGTTTCACATTGAGCGGATGACTTCACTTGTCGAAGAACTCCATGCCAATCGTGATTTGGTTGAACCATCTGTCCCGCCAGAGCTAGAGCAGTTGATGGCGACTGTTCGCGCCATCTCAGACAGTGCAGCAAAAGCGGAGCAGGAAGTGCTTCAAGCGGATCGGTTGAAACATGAGCTCGTGACGAACGTCGCCCACGACTTGCGCTCCCCCCTCACGTCAATCACGGGTTATCTTGACTTGATTCACAGCGACCGTTACCGGGACGAGGTGGAGTTGCGTCATTACATCCAAGTCATCCATGAGAACGCGACCCATCTGAAAGGCTTGATTAACGATATCTTTGACTATACATTTCTGCAAAACGACCGGATCGCCCTCCAGACAAGCGAGGTCCGTCTCGATGAATTGCTCAATCAGCTCATCATGCAGTCGACGTTACGTCTCTCGGAAGTTGGAATGGAAGCTCGATTCAGCTCCTCAGCCGAACGTCCCATCGTGGAAGGGGATGCGTTGAAGCTCGTCCGTGTGTTTGAGAATATACTCGAGAATGCGATTCGTTACGGGCGTGACGGAACGTATATCGATATGTTCATCGATGATACGGATGAAGCGGTCCTCATCAACATGACGAACTATGGCGAGGAGGCCATCCCCTCCCGTGACATCCCTTACGTGTTTGAGCGATTTTTTAGAGTGGAACAGTCACGTGCGCATTACACCGGTGGATCAGGTCTCGGTCTTGCCATCGCCAAGTCCATCATCGATTTACACGAGGGCGAGATTCACGTAACGAGCCAACCAAGAGAAACGACGTTCACAATCATTCTCCCTAAAGTCTCTTCCAATGCTGTTCATGAAAAATCATGGCTCGTGTGACCTACACGCGCCATGATTTTTCATGAACACAAAAGAGAATCAACTTCAAGCTTATGTCGGAGCGAGCCCCTTAAGCCGATTAAAAAAGACGAGCCACTCGCAACACGAGGGGGCTCGTCGATCACCTGACTGGGTTATCCGTTAGCCCGGTGTTTTCATATCTTCCTGTACCGTATAGCGAGAGAACCAGTTCAGCATGGCGTCCGCCTCTTCTTTCGGGATATCATCGATGGTCTCGACTGATAAGAATCCTCCACGTGTCGAGAACTGCACCGTACATAACCCGAAACGGCGCTGCAAGAGCGATTGCTTCACTTGAATCTGTTCGATCCGTGGTTTGTCCGTCAAGAATGAGCGGACGTTAAACGCTCCCGTTCGTAATTGGATGAATTGATCCGCGCGGACATATTTTGTGGTAACAAAACTGAGGACGCGTCCCCCGATGATGATGGCCCATAAGAGCAGGAGCCACCAGGCATAATCTCGGAAGAAATAAAGCACGAGTCCTGAGATGATGAAGCCGAACCAGCTGATTCGGAGTAGTTTGATTCCTAAGGCACGTCTAGGGAGTCGATGTAGTTCGTCCGACCATGTGAAGTGCGTGAAGTGTTCACGGAGTACTTGCATCGCCCGGTCACGACGGACGAACGGGAGAATCGTCGACGATTCATCTTTCAATTCATCCATCGTCCCTGCTGCGACGAGTTCGACCCCGACGATGTGGAACCAGCGACGAATGAACGTCTCTTTGATGCGAATCGCTTGAATCTTCTCATATGGGATCTCTTTGGCACTTCGGTTCAACAATCCCTTCTCGACGCGAATGCGTTCCCCTCTCCGCTCAAGTCGGAAGTTCCCATACTTCAAGAAATTGATGACCATGCCGATCACGATTGATACCATCAACACTCCGATGACGAGAAGACCGATGGCGATGATGGACGCATGGACGACATAATCTTCGACTTGATTAAACGCCCCATCCAAGTTGATGAAGTCGTCGATTGACGAGATAACCGTCGAGGCGACCGGGAAGATGGCGAAGACAGAGAGCGACGTGATGGATGCCAATACGATTTCGCGCGTAGATAAGGCGTACAATAGACGACTTGGTACCGGTGCTGCCTGTGCAGGTGTCTCATCCGACTCTTCTGAGTCATCTACCGCTACTCCGCTTTGTTTCCGATGACGGACCTGTTCGAGAATCTCTTCCAGTCGTTTGGCTTCAGTCGGGAAGACACCCGCTAATTTGAAAGAAGCATCGTCACTGTTGGCATTCGTATCGAACGTCAATTCGACGACACCAAGCAACCGATAGAGGAATGGACTGTTCGAATGAACACTTTGAATCTTATAGAGTGGAAGCGATTTTTCTTTTTTCAACCAATTCCCTTCGATGACATAGACAGTCTTTTCATCGAGGGCATATCGGAAGTTTAACCATCCGAAGAACTTTTGAACAATGTCGAGTAATAGGAAGAGTAAAATCCCGACTCGGATGATGATACCGAATGTCGAGTCCCAGTCGTTATTGAGCACAAAGAGTAAGACGATTGGAATGGCGAACGACTTGATGACTTCGAGAATACGCAGCACCAAAACGCGACTCGGGAGTCGATGCCATGTTAACGCGGTCTTGGTCATACGACATCCTCCTCTTCAATGCGTGCATAGATGGCAATCTGTTCACGGAGTGTTTTTGCGAATGATTCTTCAATCGCATAGATTTCGTGTGAACCGGCCGCTGTCCCGATGGTGATGGTCTGTAACCCGTATTTACGGAGAATCGGTCCTTGCTCCGCATGAACATATTGGACCTTCGTCATCGGGATGAGCACATCGTGTGTCGTGATGATCCCATGATGAATCCGAATCTCGAGAGGCTGAACGTCATACGTGAATCGTTCTTGTTTCCACTTTTGGAACCAGATGAGATCAATCAAGCTATAGACGACATCGATGACGACTAGCACGATCAAACCAATCTGTATCCAAGTCGGCCAGTCGAACCAGTAAGCGGCCGCCACGAGAGCACCTGTGACAAGAAGTCCGATGAGATAAAAAATCGCACTTGATAACCGGAAGACGGCACGTGCCTCGATTGGAAGTGTGCCGCTGATTCGTTGTGGTGTGACACCTTCTTCAGGTGTCGGTGTTGTTTCTGACATGGTGAATCCCCCTATCGTTCTTATGTATCTGTCTTTATTTTATACGCTGAAGCCACAAAAAGGTTTCGTATTGAACGAAAACAAGAAACGAGCCGAATATCGGCCCGATTCTCAGTCTTCAAAAAACCATTTCTTACGTGGTTCCACTTTTAGGTTGTCTCCATGTTTCTTCATTTCAGTGACAAGGTAGCGTTCGAGTTCATTCATTGCCTTGACCCAATCAGTCATCGTCGCCACGAGTGGCACGACAATGAGAATGAGTTCTTCCTCTTCTTCTCGCATGCGCTCAATCATCAGTTTCGCAAAGTCAAAGTTCTCATGGATGAGATCCTCTTCCCGGTCGATGAGATGCTCGTTCTCGAGCTCGTAGGCTGAAAACAGACGCTCATGTCGACGCAACAAGTGACGAATGTGGCGATACAGCTCTTTGCTCAATTGGGGAGGTAGTTGTTCAATCGTATGAAAATCATGATCGAGCTTCTCGATGACGTGGAGCGCGGCACGGTTCGTCTCAATCATTTTAGACTTCAGGACAGCTCGACGAAAGATCGGTGTCTTCTTCTCAAGCCATCGATTCGCTTTAATTTCTTCTTCAAAATAGGCGTACGTTTGTTTTGAGTCGCTATGCAACTTCTTTGTCTCTGGTAACGAGTCGAATGAGGAACGGCCGCCTTCCGTCTCCGCAAACAAGCGTGCGATCCGAACAACCATTTGAAATGTGTCGGTGATTTGTGCTTCGAGTTTCCGCTCGTAGCGAGGTGGGAACAATAGTGCATTCACAATCAATGCGACCGTAATCCCCATCATAATGAGTAGGTAACGTTCGCCCGCAAACACCCACACCGGCATATCCGACTGGCTCGCCCCTTCCATGATGAGAATCGTCGTCAAGATGACGGTCCGTGTCGTCGATTCTAAATTTAAAAAGAGAAGAATGGAGATCGCGATGATGATGACGAATCCGATAGCGATTGGTGTCGGATTCGGAGTGAGTAGCAGAAATAAGACGGAGAGTAATGCTCCAATCAGGTTCCCTTTCATCTCTTCAATTAATCGTAGTCCGGTCTGATAGACAGACGGAAGCAGTGCGAGCGATGCGGCCAGTGCCGGGACGACGATTTGTTGGAATTGAAATGCCTCGGCAATCAGCAAGACGATTGCGACCGATAGTCCGGTCTTAATAGTTCTAGCCCCAAATTTCATGTAGTGGTGCCTTCCTCTCTTACACCTGTCATATGTATTTTTTGCCTTCTTCTTCAATTCTAAAACGTACCATATTCTTTTCAAGTGGAAATGAACCATTTCAGGCAGTTTTGTGAACGCTTCCGTGTTATGATGGCGTTGGATATTTCTTTCATCTTGATGGGGAGGGGTTTACTTGTCAACAATTGCTTTATTCGGCGGAAGTGGCCGTACAGGGGAACGGATACTTGAGCGTTTATTAAATCAAGGACATGACGTCAAACTTTTAACAAGACATTCGATGGATTCTAAGGAGGGTGTCAACCAAATCATCGGAGACGCGACGGACCAAGCAGCAGTACGAGAAACGGTTCAATCTGCAGACGTCGTCATCTCGGCGTTAGGGACGGACAAACAGAACGTATTGTCTACATTCACACCACTCGTGATCGAAGCGATGAAACAATTTAACGTAACACGTATCATCACGGTCGGGACCGCCGGCATCTTACAGGCTCATGATAGCGACAACTATCGCTTTGAAACGAAAGAATCGAAGCGTACGATGACAACCGCAGCCGAAGATCATGCCCGTGCTTATGAGTTATTACGGGATTCAGGTTTAGCCTTCACAATCATATGTCCGACTCAACTGATCGATGAGCAATCGGACGGAGACATCATCATCTCAAAAAAGGTATTAGGCACGAAACAATCAGGTCCAATCTCGAGGAACGATGTCGCCGATTTAGCAATGGATTGTTTAACGAATGATGCATATGTCGGACACCGTGTCGGCATCACGACGGAATCATAATTAGGGGATGGGAAACATGCACGAACAACGAGAACAATTAGCACGACTCGCTTTAACGTTTGAACAAGAGGAGATGACGGACGCTGCACGACTCGCTCGGACAGCCCTACAAAAAGTAACGAATGAAGAAGTCTGGATTGCCGTCTGTGGTCACTTCTCAGCCGGGAAGTCGACATTGCTCAACGACTGGCTAGAGGACGGATTCCTTCCGACAAGTCCGATTCCGACAAGTGCCAATATTGTCACGTTGCGGGGTGGAGAATCAGCGGCAGCCGTCGCGATCAATGATACGGATTGGATTTCATTAGACGCTTCTTCCCTATCAAACATCAGTGACTATTGCAAAGTCGAGGAAATTAAGGAAGTCGAGTATACGATTGACCGATTCCCGTTTGATGAACACGTCGTGTTGATGGATACGCCAGGGATTGACTCAACGGATGAACGACATCGCCAAGCGACGGAGCGCTCGCTCTTCTTGGCCGATCACTTGTTCTTCATGATGGACTACAACCATGTCCAATCGGAACAAAACATCGGACTAATGAAACAATTTAGCCGGGAAGGTCGTCCCTATTCCATCATCATTAACCAAATCGACAAGCATGATGAGGATGAGCTTTCCTTTGTGGGCTTCAAGGCGTCATTGACGAAAGCATTCCGTCATCATGACATCGTTCCAAATGACACGTTCTATATCTCACTTCGTGATTTGAAGCATCCACATAACGAAGTCGAGCGCTTGCGGTCGTATGTGCGACAAGTCATCACGGACTCGAGACAGCAGCAAGTCAAGCATGCGGATGCATTGATTCATACGCTAGTCCGCCGCAACGAAACATCGATTCAATCGACGTTGAATCAATTGCCAACTTATGAAAAGAGTCCGAAGGAAATGCAGTCACGTCTACATCGCCTTGAGAAGAAACGGGCATGGTGGACATCATTCCGTCGCGAATTTTTCAAACATCAGGCACCAATCGTCGAAAGTGCACCGATCATGACTTATGAGTTCCGTGAGTTATTACACTCTTATCTCGAGAGTTGTTCTCCTTCTTTCAAGGTCGGACTATTGTTCTCGAAAGAGAAGACGAAGCAGGAACGAGCTCGTCGTGAGGAAGTGGCCGCCAAAGAGTTCAACCGTCTGATTGATATGAACTTACGACCGCACCTCGTGAAGTACGCGGAAGACATCATCCGAGATTTGAAACTTCCAGAGACCTTGCTACCGAAAGGCGATGTCCTCCCGATTGCACCGAGCTCACTCATCACCGAACAAGTGAAATCCGGCGCATCCCTAAGTGGTGACACGGTGTTACAGTTCAGTCGTGACATCGAGACGGCCCTTGCGTCATGGGTGACGAAAGTATCTGAACCTTGGGTCCATTCGACGGATACGTACATGAAAGCGGAAGTCGACATGCGCTTGGAACAATTTACGACTGAAGAGGAAGCGTTGTATGAAGCGCTCGATACGGAAGCGTTACGGATTCGTCTTTCGAACCGTCTGAATGCTATCGGTCAATATGAAGTGTTGCAACTTGATTCAAATCAGTTAGATCAGTTGGCCGTTCGAAACTATGTCGACGCGACGTACCTTCCTGAAAAACAGTCGAATGTTGTTGAATCAGAGGTTGCATCGACGTCGATTTTAGATGATGATGAGGACTTGTTTGATTTTAATTTTTCTTATGAAAATGCGGTATGTGAAATATTAGAGAATCATCCATTGTTCCGCTCCCGTGTCTCGACATTACGTAAGAAAATCGAGCGCGCGAAGCATGAGCAATATACGTTCGCCATCTTCGGTGCGTTTTCGGCCGGAAAATCATCGACCCTCAATGCCCTTCTCGGGGAGACGGTTCTACCGACCTCACCGAACCCATTGACGGCTTCGATCACAAAAATCGTACCGCCAGATGGTCGGACGAATCGAACGGCGATGATCACCTTCAAATCACGGGATGAACTTGAAGATGAGCTACAAGGTTACGGGACTTCCCTCACCTCGCTCGATGTCGACCACCCGTTCGTCAATGCGGTAAAAGCGGCACCGCTCGATTATCTCGGACAAACGGAAATCGTCGACTATGACACGTTCTGCGCGTTCGTCGCACAAGAAGAGAAAAGCTGTATCGTGAAAGAAATCGAACTATATCTCGACTCCCCTTGGGCACGACGTGGTATCGTCTTCGTCGATACGCCAGGTGCCGATTCACAGTTCAACCGACATAGCGAGGTACAGTTCGGCTACATGCGTGACGCGGACGCCGTCTTGTTCGTCACGTACTATAATCATGCGTTCACGGAAGCGGACCGGGAGCTCGTCATTCAGCTCGGACGGGTCCAAGGGACGGGAGATCACGAGATGTTCTTCCTCGTGAACGCCTCTGATCTTGCGACAGATGACGAGGAGCGGGATGCGGTCACAAGCTATGTCTCACAACAGTTGACCGCGCTCGGTGTCCGCAGACCAAGCGTTCTCCCCATCTCAAGCCGAAACGCCATGCATGGGGATGACGAAGGATTCGATCGATTCGTCTCGACACTTGAACGCTATGTCGACAAAGACCTTCGTCTCGCCAACGCGATGCGTATACAGGAAGAAACGACAGCGCTACTCGCTGCATTTAATCGTGTTTTGAATGAAGCGAAAGAAGACGCGTCGGCGAAAGAACATCGTCGCCAACAGTTGATCGCTTTACTCGAGAACCCACCGGCACTCGATGTGTCAGCACTCATCGATTTGTTTGACCGGGAAGCGAAAGAACTCCTCGCACACCTCGAGACGCGATCACTCCTCCGTCTCTCGGACTTCGTCAAGGAGACGTTCCATCCGGTCGAGGTCGATGGGTCAAGGAAGAGCTTGGAGCGTGCCCTCGGACGGACACTCGATAAGTATGCCTATGACATCCAACAAGAGCTCCAAGTGTTCCAGTATCGGTTGGAGCGATACGTTAAACGCGAGTTCGTCGCCTTGGTCGAACGGTTGACAGAACGTCAAGCGTCTCTCCTTCCGACGCTTGAATTCGACCGAGAACTCGACGTGGCATGGCTACGAGAGGCTGTCGAACCGATTCATCTCGAGACATCACCTTATCAGTCGGTGTTGAAGCGCTATAAGAATGCGAGTCAATTTTTCGAGGGAGACGGACGGACGCAACTGAAGGATGAGTTGACCTCACTTCTTCGCGATATGATTCGGTCGCGTCTTGAAACGATTCATACGAAGCAAATCGAACGGGCCAACACGGAAATCAGTAAAGCTGAAGTCGAGATTGAACGAGAGTGGTCGACTCAATTGAAAGAACTTACCGATGCAGAGCTCAGCATGTTGACGGACAACCATTCCTTTGATGAGATGCATGAACGTCTCGAATCGCTCAGAAAGGAAACGGTATGAACACATTACTGCTCATCGGACTCATTCCCGCTGTCGTTATGACGATTGTTCTGGGGCTGTTTCTGAGATATCTCTATTTGAACAAAGAATAACGGGAACGGTCCTCGATGCGCACATGACATCGAGGACCGTTTTAAGTTTGTATTTATTTGTCTGCTGGATAGGCCACGCCAAGCTGTGTTCGAACGTTCGTCATCACATCAGCAAGACGAATCATGTCATTTACTGTATGTACAACTGTTTCCGAAGCACTAGCTTCGATCGCACGGACGAACGCTTCGATCTCATATGACATCGGAGCATTCTGTGATTCTGATACGATTTCTGACGTGCCATCTCGCAACTCTAGACGGACTTCATCACACGTCGCAATATCGTCGATGACGATGCGTCCTTTTTCCCCGATGATCTCAGAAGGAGTCGATGTCGCATGGATCTTTGAATGCATGATGATCACATCCAAATCGTCATAAGAGAGAATGACCGTTCCGCTCCCGTCCACTCCCGATTCCAGCTTCACCCCGCTCGCCTGGATCTCATTCGGCTGACCGAACAGTTTCAAAGCAGGCCCGAGGAGATAGACACCGAGGTCCATCAACGAGCCGTTCGAAAAATCAGGGTTGAATGTGTTCGGATTCTCCCCTTGTTTATAGAGGTCGTATCGTGAAGAATACTGTGATTTATTGAAGACGGCCCGACGCACCGGAGCAATTCGCTCCATCGCCTGTTGAATCCGTTCAAAATTCGGCATGAACAAGTTTCGAAGCGCTTCAAGTAAGACGACCTGGTTCTCCTTCGCCACTTCGATCATACGAGTGACTTCCTGGACGTTCGAGGCGAGTGGTTTTTCACAGAGGACGTGCTTCCCATGCTGCATGAACAAGATGCTCTGTTCGGCGTGAAGTGAATTCGGGCTCGCAATATAGACGGCATCGATGACATCACTCTGCGCCATCTCTTCAAGTGACGTAAACGTATGTAAGATGGAGTGACTCGCTGCATATTCGTTAGCACGTGATTCTGTGCGCGAATAGAGAGCTGTCACTTCTACGTCATCCAACTGATTGATTGTGTCAATAAACCAGTCTGTGATGAAGTTTGTACCAATAATGCCAAAACGGATCATGTGAATTCCTCATTTCTGTTCTTTCAGTTTTTTGATGAGTAAAATTTCATCCAATAAAGGAATCTTATCATATCCGACATGTGGGATTGTCGCTTTCAGTTTTCTTGCCCGCGTCACCGCATCATGAATGATTCGTTCTAGACGATAGCCACGACGTTGATAAAAGCCAAGCGCTCTCAAATTATCATTGGTTGTGATGACGATTAATTGCTTAACTCCGTGCTGCATACCAATTTCTTCAACAGCATGGAGTAAGTGAGAGCCGATCCCACTATTCTCGATCAGACTATCAAGAGATATGATTTCTACTTCTTCATCCCGAATAACATACGTAACAAGACCGTGAATTTGATTTGTTTTCATGTAGACAAATCCTTCGAGCTCTGCACAATCGTATGTTCCCGAAGAAACGACCATTTGAGTTGAACCCCAATGTTTAACAAAAAAATTGCGAATGTCTTCTTGCATACTAGTATTGATTGGTACAATCATTTAGTTCATCCCTGTCTATATATTATTAAATATTAATTGCGGTATTTGAAATATGGTAAGCCTAATTATTCTCATATCAATTGGTTGGATTCTGAAGGACTTCGGCACGCTCTCTCTCTTTAAACCGCCAACGATAAACCTTTTCCTCTTTATCCACATAGGCAACACCGTCTTCTATCATCAACGACGAACAACCAAGGAGATGACGTGGCATCGGATAGGAGTCAATCCGTCCGTTCATTTGGACATGGACGAGACGACCGTCTATTGAAGAGATGACCCACACCCCCTTCTCTGATGCACACATCACGTCACAATTATGAAGGACCGGGGCCTTTCTGATCTCTTGATTATAGCGAAAACGTACGGCTCCCTCTGTTGATAAGCAGACGAGTGCTTTGGACGAGAGCCCTTCTCCAAAGATGCCCTCGTCCCCGTACCCGATTCAGATTCCTGTTGCATTTATCACAACCGCTGCAATCGCGTTACCTGCTTGAAAGGAATGTTTGATATGTCCGTCTGCATCTAGCACCCACGCATTGATTGGTTCTCCTTCTAACGTAAACGCCCAGATGAACAAGTGATTCTCGTCAATGATTCGAATACCCGCCACATATTCATGACGTTTGAAGTCCATAATCAACCCATTCCAATGGATGTAGAATTGATGATTGGTCTTGACCAAACGAGCGGAACCCATTGACTTGCGCGCATCGGAATCAACCTCCTCTATTTCATCGTTCATACACTATCACCCCTCACCGTCTTCGAATCGCTTAAACTCCAACGCTGCTCGAAATCGTCTAGATTCTTCATCACTCACCACTACATCCATATATCTTGATTTCCAATATGGGTAGAGGTCCAACTCGTCCACACCGATTCGCTTGAACCAATCCAACACCGTCTCATTCGGTTGATGTCTTGAGGCAATCGGCAAGTCCAGATTGAACTGGATGAGCGCATTCCGAATCGCGCTATCGGTCCATTGAACCTCTTTGGATTCCACAAATCCATTTGCTTTAGCCTTACGCTCTCTTCGTTTTACGGCGTCACTCGAGAAATCAATAGTCGAGATGACACGCTTTCTTTTCCGTAGCATGCTGAGCGTCAAAATCAGGAGAACAATCAAACCCCCAATAAGGAACCATAACCAGTATGAATTTCCGGACTCGGTTACTGTCCCTCCTGTTTCGAACGTATAGTCTAAAAAGTCATTCTTCAAGAATTGAAAATCCTCATCATCTTTCAGACGAAACTTCCCTCCATATTCACCTCTGCTGGTTCCGTCCTCTCCAGAAAAGAGAAGCACGATCCCACCTTTTGTCGGGTCGTGAAACCAATCCCAAAACAGTCGAGCCAAATAGATGAATCCAGTCACCAACATCAAACTACCTAACATGACCATCAATAGTCGGATTGTATATCGCATCGTAACCTCCGTCACACATTATGTACTATCGTATCACGACATACAATGAATTGTCAGAAAAATCCAAATAAAAGGACCGAAAGATTTTCGGTCCACTATTTTACAAAATTGCTTCTGCGAGCAGACGGTCGAACTTACGCACGTCCACTTTCTTGTTCAAATTGATTTTAATTGTACCGGCGCGAGTGAACAGCTGGACTTCGGAATTAAAGTCGAACATCCTCCCCGCATTCTCCGTCGAGTACATATTGATCGAGTCGTACGGAAGCGAGTAGACCTCAATTTTTTTACCCGTCAGTCCTTGTGCGTCACGGACAATCAGACGTTTGTTCGTGAAGACGGCGACGTCACGGACAGTCTTATAAGCCGCGACCGCCCGCTCCCCATCGATGAATGACTCCGTGATATCACTCGGCACCTCACATTCGGAATAAAACGTCCAAGATAACTCTCCAATCGGGTTTCCCATATTGATTCCTCCCTGAATAAATGACATGTACTACCACCTATATTCCACATTTTTCGTTTGATTAGACCTCGAATGGGAAGATAATGTATAGCATGTTGATTGTAGAGGAGGGCATCGTCATGATTGCGCAGCAAATCATCACATTACTACTGATTGGCTATTTCATTTATTTGATTGATTCCAAACGAAATTATTTCCCTGTTCCGGTCATCTTGGTATTGATCGGAATAGCGCTCTCATATATCGCTTTTTTTGATTCGGTATTCATTTCAAAAGATATGATCTTCGAGGTGTTCCTACCGGCACTTCTGTTTACATCGGCTTATCAGTTCAAATACAAAGATTTGAAAGACAATATCGGGATCATCACGATATTGAGTACGGTCGGTCTTGTCTTGACTGCCATCTTGATGGGATATGGCACGTTTTGGATCAGTGAGTTGTTTACACCACTCAGTTTGACCGCCTCTTTCTTATTGGCGTCCATCTTGATTCCGACCGACCCTGTTTCCGTAACCGCGATCTTAAAGCGGAGTAAAGGAGAGAAGCGGATTGCGGACGTCGTCGAAGGTGAATCGATGGTGAACGACGGGACGAGTGTCGTCATCTTCACGATTTTTCTTAGTATGTTCGCAACGGGAGAGCGGTTCTCCACGCTTAGCTTTTTAAGTGAATTTTTGATAGTGTCTGCTGGAGGAATCGGGATCGGCTTCGTCTTTGGATTTGTACTTAAAAAATTGATGATTGTCAGTTTTAAAAAGCATGAACTCGTCATGTTGACGATCGTTGTCGCGTACGGGGCTTTCTATCTTGCCGACGCACTAGAAGTATCGGGTGTCCTTGCGACCGTGACAGCAGGCATGATGCTCTCCCATGAGCTTGGCATGAAAGAAAATTATGAATCGGTCCAACGTCACTTGGATGGATTTTGGGACATTGTGATTCCCATGCTACTCGCTCTCTTGTTCTTGTTGATTGGAATCGAAGCGACCAGCTACCTGTCTATATCGCTCTGGACGTTCGCAGCCCTTTTATTCTTCCTTTCCATCCTGACCCGGTTCATCGTTGTCGGCGGTCTCGTCTATTCCGTCCCTGTCTGGCGAAAGGAATTTAAAGACGATTTGACAGCGACTTCTCTCCTTACTTGGTCCGGGATTAAAGGAACAATGTCGATTGCGCTCGTCCTCTGGCTAGAGGCAGAGAACATTGACGGGTCGAGCGAAATGATTTCTCTCGCCTTTGCCGTCATCCTCCTCTCTCTTGTCTTACAGAGTATTGGTGTTTATCCGCTCACTACCTATTTAACGAATAAAGATGACACGTGAAAAAATCCTTCTTCCGGAGGATTTTTTTATTCGGGAATTGACATCGACTACTTTAAGTGTAAAATTACACTTGTAATATACTAGGAGGTGATCTGTTGGAAAACACTTCAACACCATCCGCTGCCATCTCTACTGGGATCGTGACCGTCGCGCTTGCACTCGTCGCTTCATTTCTTACCCCATCATTTTTGAAAGTCGGAATCATCTGGGATATGGTCGCTTTCTTAGTGATCGGGATTGCGACATTCAGTTTTACATACCATTATTATCAATCAAAACGGTTGTCCTATTGGCAATACATTTGCTGTTATGTTGTCGTCTGTCTCTTTTTATTCACCGTGTTTCTCGGAATCTCATGGTTACTGATTTTCATAAGCTCGGCGACGCTCTGAGTCGAACAAACAGGAAGGAAGAACCGATTATGAAAAAATCCGAATTTATTGGACAAGTCTCTCGAAAAATGAAATTGATTCGCATCGAATCCCAGTATTCACAGGAAGAGATGGCGAACTTACTTGGGATTTCAAAAAAAACACTCATCCAAATCGAGAAGGAGAGAAATGAAGCAAGCTGGTCGACGATTGTGACGCTATGCGCGCTGTTCAATGAAAGTGAGATACTCGTACACTTGATTGGCGACGACCCCGTTGAATTCGTCAAACTGATTGCAACCGAGAACACATACGAGCCGAAAGAAAAAACACTCGGCGGACGTGTCTTTTGGCATGCGATCAAAGAGGGGTCCCACTTCATTCTTCAACAGAACATCATCAGCGGACATTACCGCATCATCGATCTCGATCATGTGAGATGGTACAGCACGTTTGATGCGGAAGATGCCGAACAGGTGCGGTTGAAGTTGGAACTTCATCGTGAGGAATCAGATGACACGAAAGCATAAAGATTTGATGATGGCTTTCTGTCTAATCGTCATAACAATCGTCTACTTTTGGCTGATCCCAAACATCGCGTATGACTACATTTGGTTCGTTGGCACAATCATTTTACTCGTACTCTCGTCTTTATCAATCACGCGCTTGATTCAATCATACGTTCCACTTTCTTTGATGAAATTCGTCCTGATTAGCGTGATTTTTTTCCTTGTACTCTGTTGTCTGTTGATTATCCTATTTTATGTCGTAGCGCTTTACCAGATGATCCATTTGTGACGAATTGGAGGTCTTTGTATGCGATTTTATGTCGGTTCAAGCTTTTCAAACATCGAAGAAGTACGGTTCATGCGTAATGAGCTGATTGCGCTCGGTCACACCCATACATATGATTGGACTCAAAACGAACGCGCCACATCGATTGATGCATTACGCTCGATTGGCGAAGAGGAGGTTTCTGGAATTCAATCAGCGGACTTTGTCGTCATCCTATTGCCTGGAGGTAAAGGCGCACATGTTGAACTCGGGATTGCACTCGGAATGAACAAATCGGTCTTTTTATACGATTTGGGTGATCAGATGATGAATATGAAGGAGACGAGCACGTTTTATCATGTGAATGCGGTACAACGCTTGGAGGGACCGTTCAACGCCCTCCCCTACCAAATTCAAGATCGATTGAAGCTCTCTAATCACGTTTGAGCTGATGCCCTTTATTCTCACGGAATCGAGCTGGGGTGCATCCTACCCATTCCGTGAAATGCTTGTTGCGTTAATCTATATTTAATAGGTACTTAGATTATTCAATTCTACCCAATTGCATCACCAAATGTTGAATTTCAGCATTTAAGAAATCAGTCAACTCGACTAATTCTTCCTCAGATGGAAACAAGGATACGCCTGCTACTCGATAAGTATCAGGAATCGAAGCAGTACCACCTAAAGCTAATGCATTCTTATATTGGTTCAGAGTGTCGACTGGATGTTGCCTATACTGCATATACATGCGAAGTGCAGCAATCTGAGCAAGCGCATATTCTATGTAATAGAAAGGTGTTTCAAAAAGATGAATCACGCGCAGCCACTCTTTTCCTTTCAAATCACTCACATCGCTCCAATCAATCAAATCAGTCTCATATTGATCGACTAAGCGTTTGAATATTTCATCAAATGTGTCCACGTTCTTTTCTGAATCATATAGATTATGTTGAAATTGGTCCACGATGAAAACACTTGGTAAAAATTCGATGATTAATCGAAACTGTTCTAGTTTAGCTTGAATGAAAGCTCGTTCATCGGAAAAGATGTTTGTCCAATGGTCCATCGAAAATAGCTCTAGTGACATGGCTGCGAATTCGCCGACTTCAAACGAAATGGTCTGCGCTTCGAAAAATAGGTGTTGTTGTGAGAGATCATGGTGGATGGCGTGACCCATTTCATGCAATAACACAACGTAGTCATCAAATCCGCCGAATCGGTTCATAAAAATGAAAGATGATTTTGAGTCGGGTAAAGATTCACAAAATCCACCTTCCGCTTTATTCGGTCGAGGCGTTAGATCGAGATGGCCCTTCGCACACATGTCAAAAAAGAGTTTTCCAAAGTAAGGATCGAGTTCATTCAAGATTCGTTCCGTCCCACCGATTAAGTCATGCAACGAAACGGATAAATCGTGATGATTCGAAAAGGGAGAAATGAATGAATCCCATGGCGAAAGTTTCGATTTCTTCAATTCCTTTGTCTGTAGTTGCTGGAACGAGCGGCGAAGTGGCTCAAAATGTTTACTCACTTGATTCGCAAATCGTATACAATCCTCGGCATCATAATCTAGACGGCCTAGCTTCATAAAGGCTAGTTCACGATAACTCTTAGCGTTTAATCGTTGTGCCTGATGTTCCCGATTTTGAATAAGAATTCTCAAGCATTCAGTGATGTCACCTTCTGTTGAGACATACGCTCTATAAATGAGCGTAAAAGCCTGTTTACGGATGGATTCGTCAGCATCGTATAGGTCTCCATGAAGTTCCGCAATCGACTTAGAATGATCTGTCGGGTCAGTCAATTGACCGATTATTTGCAAATACTTCTGTATAAGTTGATCCTCTTCGATCAATAAATCAACATTCTCTTCATGATAAAGATTCATCCGATTTCGCATTAGGCGCGTCACGTGATCCTCATCCTTAATAGACTGTAATATAATTCGTGAAACATGTCTTTTCAGCTCATTGAGTGCAGGTTTTATCACGGTTTGAACATGATGTTGTCTTTGATTTGCTTCTTCACAATCGCTGTGTCGCTGTACGTCAATGTAACTCTTTGTGACGTATTCATCATATCTCCCGATCAATATCAAATGTTTCGATATGAAGCCATCTAACTGATTGGAATCAATTGTATGAAAAGTCGCAAGTACTTGGTTCGTCTCTTTTATCTCTTTATAGTCGATCAACACTGCACCTCAATTCTTCGTTAGCATTCTATATTATAGTTATGGATGAATTGTTGTTTCCAATTTTTTCACAATGTGCTATCCTTTTAAAAATGATCTGACAAACGCGATGAAGAGAACAGTACATCAATGAATCTTTCGTAGAGAGCTCCGTCTGGTGAAAAGGAGTAAAGAACGTTGATCGAAACAAACCTCTGAGCAGCGCTATGGAACTCACCCCGAGGGATGTGGCGACGGGAACTCCCGTTATAGAGTTGAGGTATAGTCCGATTCATTCGGCAGTACCGAATAAGGTTCGTGCGGTGACGTACGGACGAACAGGGGTGGCACCACGATGAGAATCTCGTCCCCAAGACTTCGTTCTTGGGGGTGGGATTTTTTTGCGTTCCGAAAGTGATTAAAAAATAGAAGGAGTGATTGACTTGAACTCGTTTCGAAAAACCTCTACGCTACTGCTCGTTAGTGTCGGAATCTCAAACCTTGGTGCCTGGATATACTTCATTGCGCTCAACTTGATTATCTTAGAGATGACTGGATCCCCTTTCGCCGTCTCGATTCTCTATGTATTAGTCCCGCTCGCCTCGCTCGTCTCGAATCTTTGGTCCGGTAGCCTGATTGACCGGGTCGATACGAGACGACTGATGATGTTACTGGATGGTCTGCGTGCGTTTCTCGTATTCAGCTTAGGCTGGATTGATTCACTGTGGCTCATCTACGGGATCGTCTTTCTTCTCAATGTGATGAGCTCGTTATTCGAATCATCGAGTCTGGTCTACATGACGCAACTCGTACCTGCCTCGAACCGACAAAAGTTCAATGCGATGAAGAACTTTGTACAGTCATCCGGGTTTATTCTAGGTCCGACGATTGCAGGACTGCTCTTTCTAGTCGGGAGCCCAACATTTGCGATTTTCGTGAATGCGTTCGCACTCATCGTCTCGGTCAGTATGTTGTCGCGACTTCCGTCTCATCATCGAACAGAAGCGTCGATTGAACCATTCTCTGTAAGAATAATTATCGAGGATTGGAAAATGGTCGTACGATTTGCATCAAATGCCAAATACGTGACGCTCATCTATGGATTGTTCTGTGTCATGACCATCTTCATGTCTGGGCTCGATTCCTTGGAGGCGTCATTCGCGACCCAAGTTCTTCACTTGTCTGAGAGCCGATATGGGTTTCTCGTCAGTATCGCTGGGATTGGGATCATCTTTGGATCACTCATCAATTCAAGATGGAGTCACCGCTTGTCCTTATCGTTTTGTATCGGATTCGGGGCGATCATGACACCAGTCGGCTATCTCCTATTCGCAAGTTCATCCTCGTTCACAATGGCTTCCATCGGATTTTTTGTCCTGACATTCGCGCTTGCCTTTGCAAATACAGGATTCTTATCATTCTATCAACACCATGTCCCGGTCGAAATCATGGGTAGGTTCTCTGGCGCTATCAATGTGGCAGAGTCGCTACTCGTCATCCTACTCACATTTGGGATTGGACTCCTTGCCGAAATGATTGGGATTCGCCCGGTCTATCTCGCATTCTCGATTATCTTCTTTCTTGTTGGTTGTTACACCATACATGTCATGCGCGACCGTTCGAAACGGGAGTATTTCAATCACAATCAAATCGAAGAAGTGTCTTAAGTCATGAGCCGGTCGTTTTTATGCGACCGGCTTGTTCGATTCGATGAATCGCTTCGATGATTGTGTCTGGTCGTTGTAAATGAATTTGGTGTCCTGCCTTTTCTGCGATGATGAGTTCCGATTGATTTGATAATCTCAACTGTTGATGGATCAGATCATGCCACGTCTCTTCTAGCAAGCGAATTTCAGCCTCAGGTAACCCTCCATTTATCCCTTCTTCAATCATCGCTTCAGAATCTCGACCGATGACAATTAACGGGATTGATGAAAAGGTACCCATTTGTTTGATGATTGAGGCATCGTCATGCCAAAACGATTCTTCTTCCAACATCGTTTTATACAACTGAGGAGATTGATAAAAACGCTTGAGACGTGCGAGTACATCTGATGATAAGCCTTGTTGTTCGAGTGAAAGTTCTGGCTGATGGAGTCGCTCTAATTCTTCTTTCGATAGATTTGAATAAGAACGACACATCGTCCGCCAATCTTCATCTGAATACTGACCATCCATTATAGGCGTTTCTAACTCATCTAATATTGAAAGGTTATGGGAAGTGGAATCAACGAGTAGGACTCCTATTACTCTATCCAAAATAAGTTTGGCCATGTGTTGCGCGCACAGACCTCCGTAAGAATGACCGACTAATATGATTGGTTGTTTTAGCTGAAGGGCATCCAACAATTCTGTACATTCAAGAAGATGAGATGACGTTCGACTCGAGCGCATATTTATCTCGCTCTCACCATAACCTGAGCGATGATAAAGCAATACTTGATACGACTCGCTTAATTGTTCAGAAAGAGAAACCCACTCTTCGAATGAACCTCCCATTCCTGTCATCACCACGATGAGGCGTTCCCCGGAACCGAATAATCGATATTCCATGTGATATCCATTGACTTCAATCACTCTATTCATACACTCCACCGTTTAATCAGCTCAAGATCCTCTGGAAATGCAAGTTCCAATCGCTCCAATTCATGAATCGACCACCAATTGACTTTATCGATGTCCGAGTCGATAGTTGCGGTCGCCAACCGCTCCTTACACGTTGCCAAGAAATAATGTGTCTCGACCTGAAAGTTTGATATGATGGCTCGTTTGATATGTAGTCGTTGATCAACAGAAGTGCGATAGCCCGTCTCTTCTAACACTTCGCGCCGACAACACTGTTCCGGAGTTTCTCCGTCTTCTAGACCACCTGATGGCAAACTCCATTGTTGTATGTCACGATTCTTTACGAGTAGGACTTCCTGCTCTTCGTTGATGCATAAAGCAGCTGATCCAATCCATTGTTCCATAGTCTTATTACTCCTTTTTCAATTTTCTGCTTGCAGGTGACGTTACGTCACCCGATATGATGGGTCTACAACTACATAAGGAGGAAATACGATGTTGAATCAAATGCAAAAGAAAACAACTCCCATTTGGACATGGAATCAGTTCGCAATTACGATGGTTCTTCTATTCGGAGTGACGCCCCTACTTATCGAGCGACAATTACACAACTTTCTAGAACAGTCATGGGGAAACACCCTCTATTCAGGAACAAGTATCGGCCTGTTATTAGCCATAATGTTTATGACTGTCCTCTATCTCGTCGCAATACGTCCTCAAACCCTATCGCTGGAAACGTTAGGACTTCGCCGTTTTCCATTGAAAGATTCGGGCATCATCTTTCTATGGACAATTGTGCTAATTGTACTCAGTATTATCATCGTCATAGTCCAATCATATTTCGGTATCGGTACGTCGAATACAAAAACAGAGAGTTTACAAAGTGACTTGTCGATTATCTCCATACTGATTGCGTTTGGATCGGCGGCTATCGTTTCACCGATCTATGAAGAAATCTTTTATCGTGGGTTCTTGTACCGCTTCTTTCAAGAACGGTTTGGGGTTGGGATCGGGATGATCGTAAGTGCTGGAATATTCACTCTCGCTCATTTACCGACGACAAACACGTTACTCGTCAATTTTGTATCGGGACTAGTGTTCGCTTGGGTATATGAACGGACTAACTCTATCTATTCCAGCATGCTCATCCATGGCACCTTTAATGGGCTAGCCGTTCTATTGACTGCATTGGCATGAGGGAATCAGTCTGCTATTTCTTGATATAGTGAATCAATATAGGCAAGAATCGATGCATCGATTGGATACAGTCCTAATTCATTCGATGCGTCAGTTGATTTTCGAATCTTCCAAAATGATTCAATCAATTGTTGATTGTCTCCAAATGTCTCGTCTGTTAACCAAGTCAAATCTTCTTTAAGAATTTGGGCTTCTTTTGAGGAAGGGGCGACCCCACGTTCGATTAGAATTTCGGTTCTCCGAATCAAGTTGATCCACTTTTTCGTATCATGCTCACCGTCTTCTAATTTAGGTAAACTTGATTGCAATGAATCAGACTCTTCTTCCGTAAAATAGTCCGTCCATTGTTTCCGGTCATTTGATTTAGCTTGAATAGTTTGTAGTTTCGTCCAATCGATTTTTTCATTTTCAAGCTTCATGGATTGAAGGAGCGTGACCGTATAGTTCTGCGCCTGCTTCAATTCCTCTATCTTTTCTTCTAACGAGGACAGATGAGCGGACAAGATGCTTGTAAGGGATTCTTCATCTAAGATTCTCCGAATCTCATCGAGCGGGACGGTCATCGATTTTAAAAGCATGATTTTTTGAAGTCGAAACATTTCGTCATCACTATAAAATCGTTTCTGCACATCGTTCGTATACGAGGGGGTGACCAAATTGATTTGGTCATAGTATCGAAGCGTACGCACAGACACGTTCAGTTTTCTCGCGACCTCTCCCGTTGAATAGTGTCTGGTCAATTTTTGACCCTCCTAACTACATATGACGTGTATGTATGAATATCTTTTGAACTGATGAATCCCTTCATCCTAATCTGAAAATGAAATTCGTGGTACATCCCCATCCATTCACTAATCATTTCTCGAGTGAACATCTACGTCATCCTTTCGTGTCCCAATCAATCGATAGTCGTCTTGATTCTGAATGGCATCGAGAACCTCTTCTACAATCTCGTCGTGTGTCAACCAACGGACAGATGCCATCTCATGAATTTCACCTAATTGAACTTGTCGATACGTTTGTTGTTCATTGAAACATAGACACCTCTTCTCATATTCCGAATTCGCCCGGCTACCTAAAATATGTATCACCTCTGCAGTCTCCGAATGTTCCAAACTGATTTGCATCGCTTTCCCTGAGCCGCGATGCACCCAGGCGATAACTCGATCAAACGGACTGTTTTGTTGAACTGCATGCTGCAGTGCGCTTGAAAGTGCTTCTTCCTCGCGATAATCAACAATCAGTGGATGACATGTTTCAGGATTTCGTTGTACGATGCTTGCCATTTTTTTTTTATCTCGTCCAATGATTGTGACATCCTGTTCAATTGCTAAATAAGATGTAGGTTCGGCCAACATCCCTGTCCCTCCGACAATCAAAATATGTTTTAGATTCATACCACCACCTCATTTTCCATTATACACCAATCATTCATTCTTCTTTTCCTATAGATGTGTTCGGAAATATTCACGTCTTTTCAAAAATATACCTTTCATAATCGAGTGAATCACTTATAATGAATCAAGTGTTCAAATCGGTTTGAACAATCACTATTTTGGAAAATGGATAATAGTGTAACGATTTCAATTTATTTCTTTTAAGAGGAGGATACCTATGAGACATTGGACAACGAGTTCACTACAACTGATTGCACTCATTGTTGTATCGTTGGCATGTAGTATTCTATTTTCCTCTCTGCTGATCATGAATCATCTACCTGTTTGGTGGATGATCTGTATTCCGATTCTTTATCTTTCAACGTTGCTCATTTATCGCGGGTCTGGTGTACTCATTCTGTTAGGATTCGCTGCTTACTTTTTAATCACGATGCCTGTGTATGAGACTGCCGCTACTGCGCAACTATACATTTTATTACTATTAGCGATTTTGACGGGGTTGTCTTACTGGCTCCAAGTCAAGCTGTTTCATGCCCAGTTTGCACTAAAGGTTGCGGAAGCGAGAGTCAGTCAGTTGATTGCGGTCGACCCGGAGACCGGTTTTGATAACCGAGATCGTTTTTTGATGGATATAGAGGCTGAACGGAATCGGTTGATTCGCCACGGGGAAACGTTTGTGGTGTCATTCATCACATTACCGATTCTTGATGATTTTGAAAAACGGTATGGTTCATCCGAGTATGAATGGTTCTTGAACTACTTTAGTGATGAACTTCACGAAGCGACTCGACGAACAGACAAGAAATATCGAGTTGCGCAAGACACATTCGCTATGATTTTCCCTCAAACGTCAATCGAAAATGCACAAATTGTACATGAACGAATCAGACCACTACTCCTAGAGTATTCACGTCAGAGCGGAGATTCGCTCACAGTTGAATGCTCAGACAAATCGTTTGAAGTGAACTTAGAGAACGCATCCATTCGATTAGAAGAAATTCATCGGTATATAGAATCTAAAGACTAAAAAATGAGTTCATTCGTGAACTCATTTTTTGATGGAGTGAATATGAAATTCGAGTTTCTCATCCATTTCGACGATGTATTGTTGATCAAGTACCATCTGAATCGGGCTCGGAATCGACAATTTTGGTGAAAAGAGCCAAACGCGCCCTTGAGGTACAAGCAGCATGTATGTATTGTGATTTGGAGGACCCATGAAATTTAAATGACGGGGGTCAATTGAGTTCCCATCTCGCCGTCTAACTCCAATTGTCTCAAGCGCCTTCGCGACGAGAGACGGGTCTTCTACCGTCAAACTCATCTCGCCGATTCCAAGAAACTCATTTGACGAAAAGGACTCGATGTTACTTTCTGGATTAATCGAATGTCGAGCAATCAACTCGACGACATTCTCGTCCGTATCGTAAAAATAAAGCGATGATGCATCGATTCCTTCAAAATAGATTTCGTCCTCCCCGTCTTCAGTCAAAAGCGGGACACGTGACATCAGCCATTCTTTCGCTTCTTTGAATCGATTAGCCGGAATATTGATAGCGAAATGGTATTGTCGCTCTTGCTCCGTTTTAGCCTCTTGAAATACCAACGCATCTTCACCTAGATTGATTCGAAAACTGGTCAGGTCTTCTTCACTGACTGACAATCCAAGTCGTTCCGTATAGAAACGTTTCATTTCGTCAAGTCGGTTCGTGTAGAGTGTGGCTTCTGTGATTCTCATGATATCTTCCCTCTCATTCCTTATCACTATTCTTGATTCTTTCATTTGATTATTCGCTTGTACTTTTTATATTCTGTCCAACTCATATCCATCCCTAACAGCTCGTTACAAACATCCCTCTGCCAAGTGTGTGGATTGAAACCAATCACTGGCTTTGACTTTTCACCTGAATCATCAAAAGTCAGAACCAATTGAGCCACACCTTTTTCCATATAGGTTTTAGCCAATCTCTGATTAAACCGGCTGTAATGCTCACCTAAAGAAAAGGTTGGCTGCACTGCCCACGGACATCGCTCGATTGCCATTTGAAGATACTCGCGCTCTTTATGTCGTAGCACTTTTGACATGCTTAGACAAATCAATGCAGAAATTTCAGGTGTTGCTGCTTCGATCAATCGATTCGCCACCTCAATGACTTCCTCGTCCATCTCGAAATCATTCCATCCTATATCATATAACGCCAAGGCAAAATAGAAGGGTTTATCTGGATGGTATGAAAAAGCTGTTCGGCTAAACGCGTTCACTCGATCATAATCTTCAATCCGATCCAACCGTTCATAACCAATAAGCAGATCCCAGCGATATGAATCGGTCGGATCAAGTAGCACATAGTCAATTAACAGCTGCTCGATGTCCGGAGTGTCGCGCATGAAGTGTCCAAGTTCTTTGAATCGTTTGTCGTGAACAAGTAACTCGATTCGCTCCAACATCTTCTGCTGAATCGAAGTGAGCACTTGATTTCCTGTGTACAAATCGAAAATCAAAGATGACTTCAATTGACTCACCCTGATCTCCTCCTTTATCCATTACGTTCAACGAGTCGGAATATATCATCGACCCGCAACCTGGTGATACCATTACGTTGCTCCATTGCAAGAGGATGATTCGTTGGTAAGAGTTCAATCAATGGACGTATTCCGACTGCACGCATATGTACATTTGTCTTTAGATTGATGGTATCTGGATAGATAGGAAGTTCCGTCGATAGCCAGCCGAACATCGAATCGAGGTCAATACGCGTTGGTTCATCCCATAAATCGATGACTTTGAAAAGTTATTCGGACTGAGTGATACCCAGACATTCCAGATGAAAGGATCGTCTTCTCCAATGATTGGAATTTCGAGGCATCCGCTGATAAAGAAATGAGCTTCATCGAGGACGCATAATCATCTGTCAAGACGACGCGTTTCTTCATCTCCCGTTTCGACAGCCCTTCTAATATTGCTGGCATGATTGATCCAAAACCGACTTTACTTTCGGTTCTCGTGCCACATGTTGAGCAGTTGTAATCACTGTTGTGCTTTCGTTTGAAAAGATATCTCATAAGTACTCGCTTTCTAGTTCAAATTCAAATTGTGGTATGTGAAATAAATATACATTCTACACGCATTTCATTTTAATTTAAGGATGTCACAGTTTATTAGACGAATATTGTAACTCTTGAAACAGTCTCTAGCACTCGCGTTCTCGTATCATTTTTCGATAGAAACACCTCTTCCCCCTTTTCATCGAAGCAATATGCGATCGGAATGGAGATTCCACAATTTCGATACGACCCATCTGCATGACTCGTTCCGATGATCATCGCTTTTCGTTCCATCGCAATTTTTCTCGCTTCTTCCGACCACTCCATGAATTGCTCCTCACTAAACATCCCGACTCCGATTGGATTGAATATGATCGACAGATGCTCATGCGTTTTCAAGCCCTCACACCCCATAAAAATCTCCCTGCAAAGTAAATAACCGTATTCTTCCGCTCCATCCGTGACACTTGATGGCATGAACAAGAGCTCATTCTCTGGTGTTTTCCGTCGCGTTAACAACGTGTCACCTTGCTTGTTTATGATGAGGACCCGATCTTTATTCGTGTCATCTCGATACCCTAAAACAATCGATGTGTTGAATTTGATCGCTAAGTCACTTAGCCCATCTAATTCTCTATATGTACAATATCCCTCTGGATAGAGAATCAAGTCCACCGTCGGGTTCGACTCAATCTCTCGCTTCAGTTGCTCGAGATTTCGCTCTATCTTCGGTTGCCCAATCAATATATTCATGACTATTCGCCCGCTCTCATGATTTGTCTAGTTGGTGAATCCATTCATATGTAAGTGAGGTTGTCGACCAAACCCCACGATAAAGCAAGAATTTGATACTTCTCTTTATACTATCATTTAATTTATTCTGCATTAATGCTCACCATCACATTTCCAACCTTTTTCCCTTGGTCCACATATCGGTGCGCTTCGACAATCTTATCGAGTGGATATACCGTATCAATGACGGGTTGCAATGCTCCTGACTCAAACAATTCGTTCAAAAATATCAAATCCTCTTTACGTTCACTGGCTGGTCCTTGCCCCGCGACAGAACTGAAGGCCCCGTTATCGCTCACATGGGCTTTCGCTAATCGTTTATCGATTTTCCCTGAGGCATCAAAGACCACATCATACGTATTTAATTCAAGATCGTACCCCTCTTTCGTGTAATCGACGACCACATCAGCCCCAAGTCGCTTCACAAGTTCAACGTTTCGCTCGTGGCAAACTGCTGTGACATGCACGCCGTAATGCTTCGCAATCTGTACGGCAGTCGAACCGACAGCACCTGTGCCACCATAAATGAGAACGTTGTTCGCCCGGTCGATATGTGCCTTCCGTAAAAAATGTAGTGCAGTCGTCCCACCAAATGGTAGCGCCGCTGCCTCGATAAAGCTGGCATGCGCGGGCATCTGAAACACACATTTCGATTCGTTCACACATGCAAACTCCGCATAACCACCAAAACGCATCCCAGTGAGGGCATAGACGTTGTCTCCGACCTGAAAGTTTTTCACACTGTTTCCTGTTTCTACGACGGTACCTGCCAACACGACACCGAGAATCGGTTGACGTGGCGCCTTAAACCCAACAACTAATCGAATCGGTAGTTTTCCTAATGCTGGAACGTCTAGTGCGCGGAGGCGTCGGTCTCCCGAGTGGACGGCCGATGCATGGACTTGAATCAGTAACTCATTGCTTTTCGGCTTCGGTTGATGCACTTCTTGAATGACGAGTACTTCCGGTGGCCCATACGTGGTACAAATCGCAGCTTTCATATCGATTCACTCCATTCATGAATTGTCACCTCAATCTGTTATACACGTTCCTTCAAACAAGACCGTTCAGTCCATTCGACATAGAAAAACCGGATCATATCATACGATATCATCCGGTTCCTTCCTTAATGACACAGTCGAATCAACAAGGGTGAACGGATTCGAAAGGGAAGCAGCTGCCGCTTCCGATTGTGCTAGACTTGCCTCGGTCACCACCGGTTCTTGACGTCTGAGCTTAAATGCTCGCTCGAGACGGCTCGTCAACAAGTTGAAAATAAAGATGAGCGCAGCAAGTGACATGGCCGGGACGAGAAATAGATGATTCGTCATCCATGTCATCGCAGTGAACTGTCTGAAATAATACCCGAACATCGAAGACCATTCATAAACGGTCGGCATGATCCCTTCATGTAACATGACCGTTCCTCCGAAGAAAATCCCAAACAGTGAGAGATGAATGAGCAACATGAGCGTCTGAACAAACTGTTGCATGAAGACGATCACGAGGGTTGGGACGAGATGCGGGAAAAGGTGCAATCTCACACGATGCCAGACACTGCCACCAAGCGTCTGAGCCACGATCATGAACTCTTGTTGAAGCAATTGTCGAATCTCTGTGATGAGATATAACGTGACGGCAGGTAATCCGAGAACGACTAAGACGATTAGTTCAATCTTTACTCGATCCCATAATGGAGGCACCTGTGTCGAATCATAGAAGGTCAGTGTTCCTACCAACATCATCAATGCGATCAATGATATCGGTAGAATCAAAAAGCCGTCCAATAGCGTTTTAAAGAATTGATTTAAGCGAGCTCCCCTGAAAGCAAGAGGGATGCCAATCAATAGACCGATGACCATCCGTCCGAATGCGACGAGCGCACAGATGCCAACGGTCCACTTAAATCCTTCCACGAGCATTTGGAATAAATCATATCCAGCATTGTCCGTCCCGAGCCATTGATATTTTGACGGTTCTAATGGTGGTATTCCAATGAGTCTCCCTTCATCAGAGTAGAGCATGAGGGTTTGATCAACATTCCCATCACGAAACACGGTATTTCCAAAACTCATCAACAATAGCCCCGCTACGATAACAAAGCAGAAGATGAAAATCGGGTCACGTATTAATACTCGGCGCATCAAATCCCTCCTTTCCATGCATTCGGAATAATCCATTCAATCAGTAAATCCAATAGAAAAATCGGGATATAGATGACGAATAAGATAACCAGTAAGATTTCCATCTGCGGGTTGTAGACGGCGAATCGAAATAACCCTTGAACGTTAAATAAGTATTCGACAATCAAAAGTGTCGATAAGATGGTAATGATGTTCGAACGGAAAAAGAGGTAAAACCGATAGATGATATTTGGTAATAAGTGTTTCCAAAACAGTCCACTCGG
The DNA here is from genome assembly GCF_027161185.1 of Exiguobacterium sp. KJ 601. Taxonomy (GTDB): domain Bacteria; phylum Bacillota; class Bacilli; order Exiguobacteriales; family Exiguobacteriaceae; genus Exiguobacterium; species Exiguobacterium profundum. The sequence goes on from NZ_JADHZG010000001.1 coordinate 1,316,376, forward strand.
TCGAATCCCTTTCGCTTGTACGAGTTCGAGATACGGAATGGCTTCTTGTTCATGAATATGAATTGTCAACCATTTGATAAAGAAGAATAATGTCGTCAGCGTCAATGTGACGATTGGGAGAAACCGTATATACTCTGCGAATCCTCCGGCAACTTCAATGCGATCGAACCCTGTCGATTTATGGATTGTAATCGCAAGAAATTGAGAAAAAATTAACCAGAATAAATCTGGTACCATCTCGAGCGTCTGACTCGTTTGGTGTAAAACGGTACGAACGCGTCTCCCGCTCCGATAGTAGAAGTACGCATACATTAATCCTAGCGAGGTCGATACCGCGAGTGCCGTGGTAAAAATGATGACCGATTCTTTGACGAGCGGTCCAAGTGCCGGCAAGAGTGGCAAGTAACGTTGCGCGGTGATGTTGTAATATGTAATGTCCTCTAGTTTCTGTAATTGGTCCATCTGTTGTTGAATGCCGTTCCAATAATTCGTCAGACTAAAATCCGTCTGAACGACGAGCGACGGTAGCGCACTAATCGCAATCAAGATGAAAAATGCGATTATCAGATGAACTGATTTCCGAGCAATATTCGTCATAGTTCTATCTCCTTTTGAATGCAAATCTCTCAATCAAAAGTGTGAAAGGATGTCCGGTTGATTGTTCATTTTCTAAAGGGAATAATATCCAAAGACACTTTCCACTGATTCTAGCATATTTATTATGTAAATAGAAACAATTTTCTGAAATTTATCTGGGTTAATTTGTATGATACAATGTATAGATAGAAATATTTAGGGGGTTAAAGGATGTGGTTTATTTTTGGATTGGCGGCGATCGGGGCGACGCTCATCAATTTGACCGTATTTATGATGGAGAAGGACTATAAGCTACCGATGGCGATTGCCCTATCATTAGTTGCTCTCACGTTATGCGCCGAATATAGCTTGCTCAACATGTGGGTCGAAGCTAAGGACTGGGGTGCCATAACAGATGTCGTACCCGGTATGTCGCGTGCGCTATGGTTCTTGACGGTTGCGGCAATCTTTTTGAATATCCTTCCGATCTTTTTAGAGAGAAAACGAAACAAGATGAAGGAATCGAAATGATCGGTATGGCGTTCAAGAAATTCCGGTCATTTAGTGAATGACAATGAATCATAAACTTATTGCGATTCTCGCTAATCCATTTGGTGTTTTCATTTTTGTCGTAATTTCACTGTCTTTGATATGGCAGGCCATACTCCGTCTCTTATCGTCTCAGCACATCTTGTTCATAACCAATTTAGTCGGAGGACTGGGTTTTATCGTCATGATGTTGCTTTTATGGCATACGTACAGGAGTCAATCATAGTAAAACGTGTTCGAAGCTATAAAATTAGCTTTGAACACGTTTTGTTTTTGAGTTTCACGCAATCAATCATCTGAACGAGTTGAATATAATAGCTCACCGTCAAGTGATCGCAACTCATAATCGATTCCTGATTGCATCTGCTTTGTCATTATTGCGCGACACGTAAACACATATCCTGGACCATATGCAACGTCCGGAATTTCCTTGAAGCCGTATGACCGCTCTCCGAACCATAGCGTCACGTTCGATGAGCCCTTCGATGATCCGACGACATAACATTCTCCCGTCTCGACGATGTGATTCGTCGTCATGCGGTCGTACGTTTCCATGCCTGCCATTCCAAGTACAAGAAACGAACAAAACATTGCGAGACAAGCTTGTCCTAGTTTGACTCGATTCCGAGTCTTTCGCCACTCTCTCCAATAGATGACAAGAGATCCTAGACACAATAATCCAATCAACCAAGTAAGTACAATTTCCAACAACCGAATCACCTCGTTTTACAATACGACTTTCTTCAAAAAAGGATTCGTGTCCCCTCACAAAAAAACTCGACACATGTCGAGTTTAAGGTAATTCATACTCCAATTTTCGCTTTTGCCAAGCGACAAGGAGGATACTGATGATGACGAGTAGGAACCAGGACGACAGTTTTCCTAAATCAACGATGGCCCAACCGTTCAATTGGTCCGGATACGCCCAGCCGTTGTAGAACGTGACAATATTTTCAGCGAGCCAGATAAAGCAGGCAATCAAGAAGAATGACAGGACGACCGGCATCTCAAATCGTCGATCGTCGAGTTTATACGAGACAACCGAGCGACCGAACGCCAAAAAGATGAATGCGATCAACAGCCACCGTAGGTCTAACCAAACATGGTGCCAAAAAAAGTTGAAGTAAATGGCGATGCCAAGTCCGAAGGCGATGATTGGGTGCGGCATCTTCGTAAATCGTAAATCGAGACGACGCCATGCCTGGACGACGTAACTACCAACGCTCGCATACATAAATCCGGCATAGAGCGGGACGCCCCACACTTTTGTGAACGCCTCATCCGGATAACTCCATGACCCCATCTGCACCTTGAATAATTCAAGTCCAAGACCGATGACATGGAACCAGCTGATGACCTTCACTTCTTCCATCGTTTCGAGCCCCGTCTTCACAAGGACGACTTGAACGAACAAACACCAGATGAGTAAAACGTCATATCGTGGGAGTGGTAACTCTACAAACTTTGTGACGGCAAGCGCTCCGAAGATGGCGACCGGAAAGATACAACTAAGTGCCTGTTCGTAAGCGAAGATAAAGAGATAACGTATACGTCCCATCCGTTGTCCTACCTTTCGATGTATTCATATAAAAATGAGGATTCGCCATCATAAAACCGCGGGTCAAAGACGCCGAGCCGTTCTTCGTTTGCTACGATGACGACGAACGGCGACCATTTGGTCAATGTGCGCGCCTCATGATTCGCTTCAAACAATGGTTCAAGACTCGCCTTTTCGGCACTCGTCAATTCGTATTGCAAGGTCGCTTCTTGATATATCGAATCTTGAAAGAGCGATACGTCCTCGTCAGTCTTCGTAATGACCGTGAACTGAGTCGGGATAAATGAAGCCGAGAGCGCCACTTCGTCATATTCCTTTGAATAAGACTGATATAAATAGGCGCCCTGCGCACTTTGAAGCGCGACATAAAGAACGAGGGCAGCCCATGCATACCGATACGTCTTATAACGGACTTCTTTTTTACGTGCGACGAGCCAGGCGACCAAGAAGATTCCCCAATAGACAAAATCGACAATCGGGATCACACCGAATGTGATCCTCACGTCCGAGATCGGTTCGAAATACCCTGTCCCCCATGCATTGAACAAATCGGATGTATTGTGTACGAAGACAGACAATAATGCCCACCAAAAATAGCGGATGTCCGTCACTCGAAAGAGAAGGCGAACCAGTATGTAGATGAGCAGTGCAAAGAGCGGAACGAGGAAGATCGAGTGAGTGATGCCGCGATGCCACATCTGATACATGCCTTCCGTGTCCCACAGCCGTGAAATTACATCACTGTCAGGGATTTGGCTCCCGACGAGTGTCGTGACGAATAAGGCTCGTTTTTCATGTTGTTGTAACTCACGCTTATCGGCTGCACCATATAACGTCAAACCGAATAACGTATGTGTAATCGTATCCACGTTCTACCTCCATAGCGAAAGAGACATCTCCCAATCCTGGACGATGTCTCTTCCTATTAGTTCTCTTTATCCATTTTCATGGCGCGTCTTGCGACGATCGTTACGAAAATGACAGCGACAATCGGAATGATCAATGGCATCCAATTCAACATCCGCCTGTCCCCCTTCATCTAGTGTCGCAAGCAGTATAGCACATCTGCTTACTCGATGGAGGAATGAATGCTTGTATGTTCATAAGTAATTGCCATCTTCTCAATCGTTGCTTTCATATGATCACGAAGCGTGAGTGGTTCAACCACTTCTACTTGTGAACCCAAAGATAGCAACCAGTAAATAAATCCGTCAGAAACGGCCGCATCGAAACGGATGAGGAATCGTTCTCCATGTTCAGAAACAGAAACGTCTTCCCCTAACTTGTCAAAGATGACCGGGAGAACGCGTTCGTCGACGGACAAAACGATTTGTTCATCAGATCCGTTATACATATTGAATGATTTTTGATAGTAATCATCAGGTAAATGATGCTTCGGACGAATGGTGCCATCTTCCACAATCTCCGAATTGACGATGCGGTCAACCCGGTAGTTCCGCACTTCTCCGATTGATTCGTCGATCCCGATCAAGTAGTACTGCTCGTGATTCCAATGCAAATCGATTGGATTAACGACGTATCGCTCTCCGTCACGGCGGAGCGGGAACGTTCGTTTCGTCACATCAAATCCGACGACGTCTGTATATTGGAACGAGATAGCTTTTCGTTCATGAATGGCCCGTTGGATACGATCGATATGGTAAGGAATGTGTCCGTGTTTTTTCTTCGGCGTCTTGATGATCGATTGTAGCGTCTTCGCTTCAGGGATACTCGTCAGCATTTGAAGTTTCTCTACAATTTCCTCGGTCACGTCTTCCGAGATAAATTTCGCTGCGACAATCGCATCGACCATCATCCGGAGTTCATGAATCTCAAATAAGCGGGCCGAATGCCAATACTTTTTAGCGAGACCATTCTTCTCCAATTCATCCTGCACTTCAAACCCCGAATTATTCAGTGCCTGGATATCGTCTTTCACCGATTTTTTTGCTAACTTAGAAGTATCTCCTATCGTTGACAAGTACTCGAGCAAATCTTCTAGTGTCTTTGGATTCGCTTCGTCCGTGTAACGTTCGAAGAAACGTCGAACTTCAAGTAACCGCTCTCGGTTATTCACGGTTCTATCCCCTTTCGTCTCTCTGTCTAAATTATGTATAAACAGACATTATCATTTTATTTCCACGAAATAAAGGTATTTTCCATTACAAAACGTTTAAGGAGGCGCCATCTAAGTTGAAATATTATGCACACGTCGACGGCTCAAAAATCGAATATATAGACCGCGGTCACGGTCCCGTCATCGTACTGATCCATGGGACCCAGTCATCGAGTTTAGAACCATACCATGTGGACCAACTCGTTTTATCCGGTTTCCGGGTCATTGTCCCATCTAGACCCGGATATGGAGAAACACCATACTCTTTTTCAGCATCTCCTCAATTGTTTGCATCCCGACTCTCTCACTTGATGCAAATGCTAGATATTGATCGATATCATGTCTATGGCATCTCTGCCGGAGGACCGACCGCGATCGAGCTCGCTTCACAGAATCAGTGTGTCCTTAGTTTGACCCTCGCTGCCGCCGTGACGAGTGTCGTTGATTTCCCGTATCGGGACACGGTCAGCCAAAATGTCGTCCAACCCGCATTTATCGCACTTCAATACATCATGAAACAGTTTATTGCTCGTGCCATTCATAAACATCCATTCGAAGCGACGGCCCGTATGATTCAATCGACGAGCGTGTTGGCACTCGAGACGATTCGAGAAGAGGTGTCTCCTTATGATATTTTCCTCCTGAAACGCGTCGCGAATCAGATGGCGTTTGGACTTGGCGCACAGTTCGATTTGAAACAACGTGTCTCGAGTGAGGTGTTACTCGGTGTGTCGTGCCCAACCTATATCATTCACTCGAAAAACGACAAAGCAGTTCCTGTTCGACATGCCCATTACGCGAAGCGCTTGATCCCACATGCGCAGCTTACGATTCTGAACAGTCCCGGTCACTTGATTTGGGTCGGACGGCAAGCAAGAAAATCAGAGCGACAAATCGAACGATTTATCCGTTTTAACTCCTAAAGCATCTCAAAAAGAGGTGCTTTTTTACGCCTCTAATCCGAGGGCATCAATCAATTGATTCGTTGTATGTTCCGGGATTCTCCAGATAACGTCTGTTCGTTCAAATTCTGTGATCACACTTGGATGGTCCGGTTGTCCGAGCCAAAGCTGATAGCGCTCTTGCTCTCCACCTTTAAATTGTACGATGAGGTCAAAATCGGGTGCTACTTCGATTTCGATGTCTTCGATTACTTCTGAACTTCGTAGCATTTCCGCGAACACTCTCACTTGATCCAACGAGTGGAACTCTAGTGCTATTTTTTCATTAAACGAACCCAGTCCTACCGATTCTGCCACCACCACACGTTCAACTTCTTCATTCTCAATTTCTCCCACTGGATCCCCGAATGGTGCGGTAATCGTTCGAATCGCATCAACCCACTTCATCATTTTTTCCATTCTTTCACCTCTTTCTTCTCTATCTCAATACGTAGATCCAATCAAAACGGTTTCAAAATATGGAAATAAATAAAGCCGAGCGTTCGCTCAGCTTTTTCACTCATTCATACTTCCAACCGACTACACTTGCATTGTCCCCGACATAGCGAACTCGTTTCTCTTCATCGTTTGGGAAAACGCGAAGCGTGGCCACAGCGTCACCATCGTTGACGAAACACTCGACACTCGATGAGTCGACATACAGCCGAAGGGATGTGACGTTGATCACCTTGGTCCGAGTCGTCCCGAACTCGGTTGCGAACGGTTCACCTGCATTCGTCCGGTCGATGGTCAATTCGGATGTTTCTTTCTCGTATCGAATCACAAGCGACTCATCTTCTGTCTTCAACAGTTCAAGTTTGAAGTCTTCCCCAGAAGTCGACAGTTCCAATTCATAACGTTCAGGAGTGACCATGTCGATCAGCGTACTCGATTCTTTAATAAACTGGTCTTGTCGTAGTTGCTTCATTTCTGGGACAGGTCGTTGTTTCAATACACCATCTTCCACTGATAGTTCACGTGGCAGTGTTAACGCATGTGCCCAGCCGTACCGGTCTGTCGGATATTCGATTTCCGGTAGGCCCATCCAACCGACTAGAATACGACGCCCGTCATGCTCCGTCGATTGCGGTGCATAAAAGTCAAACCCGAAGTCGAGCTCTTCAAACGACTCATGTTTGAAGACGAGTGTCTCCAAATCAAGCGTGCCTGTGACATATCCAGATTGGTAGATGTTGTGGTAGCGGTGACCTTCCGGCTCAATCCCTTGCGGAGAAAAAATGAGCACGTGTTTTCCTTCAATTTCAAAGACGTCAGGACACTCCCACATGTAACCAAATGGGGTGAGCCCCGTCTTCACTTCACCTAAAAATGTCCAATCATTTAAGTCAGTTGAACGATATAAGACGACACAACCTGTCTCATCAGTGCGCTGCGCTCCGACAATCGCATAATATGTGCCATCTGCTTCCCATACCTTTGGATCTCGGAAGTGTTCCGTATAGCCTGCCGGGATATCCGGGATGGCCACGTTACGGCGCTCGATCATCCCTTCACGCAGTACACCGATGATTTGCGAGGCGTGACGCGTCCAATCGTCCGTACGATGATTCCCTGTATACATCACGTGAAGGGTGTCGTCCACAACGAAACCACTTCCTGAATAGGCACCATGGGAATCTTCTTTCGTTTCAGGGACTAACGCCACCCCGCGGTCGGTCCAATGGACAAGATCTTTCGAACTGACATGATACCAATGTTTGAGACCGTGAACTGGCCCGAGCGGGAACCATTGATAGAATAGATGGTACTCTCCATCGTAATATGCGAAGCCGTTCGGGTCATTGAGGAGGCCCGTCGGCGGCTGGATGTGGTACCCAAACCGCCACGGGGATGCGGCCGTCTTTGCACGGAGCACCTCCATCTCGAGGGCGCTCACGTCACGGAGTGAACGATAACGTTCGGCCTTCGTCCAATTCATAGTGTCACTTCCTTTTTCGTTACGCGGCTTGTTTGACCGCTTCTTTTTTTGCTTGTCGTTTCGCAAGGATGAATGTCAATCCGAATGTCACGGCAAAGGCGATGACCATACCAATGATATACGAGATGATCGAACCCGGTGCGATTGAGATAATTCCTGGTAATCCGGCAGCACCGAGCGCTACTGCCAATACGTCGTTTCCAACGATGAATGCAGACGCAACGGCTGAACCAACGATGGCTGCGATGAATGGATAACGAAGTTTTAAGTTGACCCCGAACATGGCAGGCTCTGTGATCCCAAGTAATGCAGAGATTCCTGATGCTGAGGCGACACCTTTCATCTTCTTATCAGCAGTCAAGAAGAAGACGGCAAGGGTAGCTGCCCCTTGTGCGACGTTTGACATTGCAGCGATTGGGAAGATGAACGATCCCCCTGTTTCAGCGATATCGGCGAGAAGCTGTGTCTCAATTGCGATGAAGCTATGGTGCATCCCCGTGATAACGATTGGAGCGTAGAGAAGACCCATGATCAAGCCACCGACGAACCCGAGTGAATCGTACGTCCATACTAATCCATCAATGATCAAGTTCCCTGCTTCGCGTGTGATTGGACCCACGAAGGCGAACGTGATGAATGCTGTGAAGAGAAGTGAAAGCAATGGCGTGAGCAAAATATCAAGTGATGCCGGCATGAACTTCCGAATGTTGATTTCAAGTTTCGATAAAATGTACGTCGAGACGAGGACTGGTAAGACTTGTCCTTGGTATCCTAACTTCTCAATCTCGAGTCCGAAAATGTTCCAAACCGGAATCTCTTCAACACTTGCCTGAGCGTATGCATTGATCAAGTCCGGGTGAACCATGATCATCCCGAGCGCTGCACCTAGGTACGGGTTACCACCGAACCGTTTGGCTGCGGAGAACCCTATGAGTACAGGAAGGAAGACGAAGGCGGCGTTTGCGAACGTATTGATCATCGCTGCGAGGTCGGCCATGCCTGGATACTGGTCAATCAACGAACGACCATCAAAGAACAAATCCGGTGCCGTCAATAAGTTGTTGATCCCCATCAAGAGACCACCGGCGACGATGGCCGGGATGATTGGAACGAAGATATCCGATAACATTTTGACGAACTGTTGGAGCGGGTTCATTTTTTTCGCTCCGGCTGACTTCACGTCTGTCGTCGACATGTCTCCAAGACCAGTCAATTGTGAAAATTCCGCATAGACCTTGTTGACCGTACCTTGTCCGATGATGATTTGGTATTGTCCGCCTGTAGAGAATGTTCCCTTAACCACATCAAGTTGTTCGAGTGCTTTCTCATCGACCTTCGACTCATCGTTCAATACGAGTCGAAGGCGAGTCGCACAGTGCGCGGCTGCCGCAACGTTCTCTTTACCGCCGATTGCCTCTAATATCGATGCTGCTTCTTTTTTGTAATCCATCTTCATTTCCCTCCTAACGTTTCATTCACAAGTTGTCGTGATGGAATTGCTGGAATTGCGCCATAAGCTGTACATGTCAATGCACCCGTTACGTTCGCATATTCAATGTCGGAACGTAAGCGCTCCGGGTCAAACCCGAGTGTTGACAACCGATATAAGTAAGCTCCGACGAACGCATCTCCCGCTCCCGTCGAATCGATACTGTCGATTGAGATTGAAGGAACGATTTCATGATGCGTGCTTGTCGCAATCAACGTCCCACGAGACCCTAGTGTAATGGCAATCTGTTTTGCACCTAATTCAAGCAGTGCACGAACAGCGTCTTCTAGTTGTTCTTCTCCGGTTAACAAGTGCGCTTCTTCTTCACTTAGTTTGACGAAGTCTGCTTCTGCGATGAAATGTCTCGCGTCTTGTTTAAACTGTTCGAGGTCAGTGATCAGTGCATCACGATAGTTTGGGTCAAATGAAATGAACAAACCGTCTCGTTTTGCAAATTGCAATAATTTGAAGTACGCATCTTTCAGTTTTCCTTCAAGTAGTGCTGTCGCTGAACCAAAATGAATGATGTCTCTTGACTCGATCACCGATAAGTCGATCGACTCGAAGGCATACTCCCCGTCACTTCCGCGACGGAATGTGAAGTCCCGCTCTCCGTCCTCTTGAATCGATACGAATGCGAATGTCGTATCTCCAGACTCCACAAGGTTTTCTGTTCGGACGCCGTTCTCGACCAACGTCTGTTTCAAGAAGAGACCAAACGGGTCATCTCCAACCTGTCCGAGGAAACTGGATTGTCCCCCGTGCTTACTGACGACTGCCGCGACATTCGCAGGTGCGCCTCCCGCTTTCTTGACGAACGTCGTCCCGTTCACGAGATCGCTAGACGCATCCTCGCATACCCAGTCAATCAACAATTCGCCGATACAATGTACGGTGTTCATATCGTCCACCTCCAAAAATCATATGAGTTCTTTATACGATTGGTACCGGTTCCATTTTAGAATAAAAAATGTTGCGGAACCGGTTCCGCAACACAAATGTAAACGATTTAATTCAACTTGTCAACGCTCTCGCGCACTTTTAATTCAAAAATTGTGAACGTTTTCATTGGGACGTGTTCACCGTGTAAGAGCTGTAGCATCATGTCGGCAGCTTTCGCACCAGTTCGGCGATAAGGAAGGTGTACCGTCGTGATGGATGGATGCAGGACTTCCGTGAAATCATATCCTCCAAATCCACTGACAGAGACATCTCTCGGGACAGAGACCCCTTGATTCGCTAATCCTTTCAAGACGCCTAACGCAATGTTGTCGGTCGCACAAACAATCAACGAAACAGTGCCGACATCATTCGCCAACTGTTCACCGATTGGAATGGCGTCCTCAATCTTAAACGTCGTTTGAATGACTTTGACATTTGCCTCCGATTCTTGAAACGCCTTCAAAAATCCGTCACGGCGTGCTTGACCGACCGCGATATCCGATTCATACACCCCGACATAGACCACGTTTCGATGACCCCACTCCGTGAACTGTTTACCGAGCGCATAGGCCGCATCATAGTCAGGATAGACGAGACTATGGACATTGTCATGTTGCTGACCAATCAACAAGACCGGGATTTGAATCGCCTCAATCGCCTCAAGATGACGTTCCGTGACCGTCGTTCCAAGCCAGATGATTCCGGCGACTTTTTGTTTGGCTAAATTGTATAGCTGTTCGATTTCTCGTTCCGTCTGTTGTGCTGTATTGACGACGAGCATTTGATATCCTCGTTCCGTGAGCTGTTCATCAATCCCCATCATCGTCCGTGAGGCGGCATACGAATCGAGCCGTGGAACGATGACCCCAATCATCTTCGTCTGTTTCGACTTGAGACTTTGAGCGAACTGATTCGGCTCATAGTTCGTATCTCGAATGACCCGGTCGAGTTTTTCCCTTGTTGCCTTTCCAACCGATCCACCGTTCAGATAGCGTGAGACCGTACTTTTGGCGACACCAGCGAGCTCCGCAATGTCTTTAATGGTGACTTGCTTCATCCTTACCCCTCCATATGAAAAAAGCTGACGTGCGAGACGCCGTCAGCTTAATGGTTTACCACATATCGTTTCTTAAAATTTAAATAATACAAACCGTTCCGCTTTTCGAACCCGTTCTGAATAAGAACATGATGCATCTCTTGTTGATGTGGGCTCGTCGGTGGGATGCCAGCCCGGACTGTTTGTCCATCCATCAATTTTGAGTCCAGTAAGGCAAGACGCAAACCTTCCGTCGCATATCCTTTGTTTTTGTACGCATCGAACACCATCAGGTCGAGTTGGTATACGCGGGCAAGCTTGAGTAACAAGACTTTACCGACCAGTTTGTCATCGACCATCAAGTCGTAATAGAAGTCTTCTCCATAACTATGCTCTTCTGCGTGATAAAGTTGCTCCGCCCCCATTTCCTCGAGGATCCCTTTCAACTCTTCAGCAGAAACGCCATATGCACTTTCTCCATATTTTTGAAAGTGTTCATATTCAATCTCATCAATCTGGCGAATAGGTTGACGCACGATGTTCATCCCGTGCCCTCCTTAACTAGTAGTTCAATATCTGTCTGCGCTTATTATAAACGAATCCCTTCATGAAGCGCAAAAGATAACCGAACATCAAACCGGTTCGATATGAATATGCACCGAATCGACCGCATGCTCTTCATCTAGTTTCCGTTCGATATCGTCACACAATTCATGGGCCGCGTCCACAGTCAAATCGCCATCGACTGCAATCGTCACATCGAGCATCACGTGATTCCCAAGATGACGCCCTTTGATTTCCCGAACTTCTTTCACACGCTCAAATTGTTCAATTGTTTCCTCATAGGACTCGACGAGATGTGGAGGGAATCCGTCAGAAAGCTGATGGGTGGCATCTAAAAAGATTTGAATCGCTGTCCGGATGATCATGCCGGCAATCACAATTGCTAAGACCGTGTCCATCCAAGGCAGTTGAAAATAAGCGAATAGCACACCAAGCGTGGCTCCGACTGAAATCATCGCATCGGCCAAGTTGTCTTTCGCCGCCGCTTTAAGTGCCAATGACTTTGTTTTTCTCGCGAGGTTCAAGTTGAACCGATACACCCCGAACATGACGAGCGCACTGACGAAGGCGACGACCGCTGCCAACGGGTTCGGTTCGGTATACTCGCCCCCAATTAAGTTCGATAGACTGTTTAAGAAGACGAAAATACCGACCGCAATCATGATTAATGAAGCGATGAGAGCAGAGATTGTCTCCATTTTCGCATGACCATATTTATGCTCGGCATCCCGTGGCAATGCAGCCACCCGAATGCCAATATAGACCGCGACCGATGCAATGATATCCGTCGTATTGTTGAATCCATCGGCTAGGACCGCTTCAGATTCATATAAGTACCCGAAGAATACTTTTAGTATAGATAAGATCAAATATGCCGTAATCGACACAATCGCTCCTTTGAGCGCTTTTGGTGGATGATTTGTCGTTTCCATCCGCCCACCTCCTTATTAGCTCAGTTAGTATAGCAGGTGACATTCGTGTGGGGATAGAGAAACAATGTTTCTTACAGCCAAAATAAATGGAATATATTCCCGGTAGTTTCGTTTAACTAATTTTATGGTAAAGTAAACAGGAAGAGACCTTAGGGTTAAACCGCAAAAAGAGGTGAAACAGATGTTTACAGAACGTGATGGGATTAAATTACGATTGGAACAAATTGACAGATTGTTAATCGATTTGAATCGCGAGGCAAAGCAATTGATGGCACGTCTCCGCGAATTAGATGCTTCTGGCGAAAATCCGCACGAAGTATCTCTGAAACCTGAAGAACGTGATACGTTGAAGTCGTCAATCGATGAAACGCTTGAAGCGCTTCAAAGCCGTTCAAAACGTCCGATGAACGTGAACGATGAGAAGAAGAAAGAACTCGCTTCTCATAAAGCACTTATCGATGAATTATCAGACTTACTCAGTAAGAAAAAATGAGACGCAACTGCGTCTCATTTTTTATGAAGGAGCCCGGATTATGTATATTGTCACTACTTGTTTGCGCCCTACAGATGATGTCTTGTCTCGAGCGCATACGCATGCCACAGAATACAAGATGAAATTTGTCGACCGACGCAAACTTTCCATTGATGAGTTGAAGAAACGTCATCAACAAGGTGTACTTATCTTTGATAAACGACGTGTCGAGTTCACACCTTTGCATAGTACAGAGCCGTTCTTTTTTCACCCATCGAGCTCCGTCTTTCGGGTAAAGCAACTGAGCCGAGGTGGATCAGATCCACTCATTAATGCCATGCAAGCAAATCCAGGTGATCATGTTCTAGATTGTACACTCGGACTCGGCTCGGACAGTATCGTCATGAGCCATGTCGTCGGTTCAACCGGTAAAGTAATTGGCCTTGAGAGTCAATTCATTACGGCACAGCTCGTCCGGGAAGGCATGTCCGTATGGGTCGAAAAAGATGAGCAGGTCAATGAGGCGATGCGACGCATTGAGGTCGTTCACTCCAACTCTCTCGACTATTTAAAATCGTGTGCGGAAAATTCGTTTGATTGTATTTACTTTGATCCGATGTTTGAAAAGACGATTTCAGAATCGGTTCATCTGAACCCACTTCGCACAATCGCCGACACCTCCCCTCTCACGCAAGAATTGATTACCGAAGCAACACGAGTAGCTATGAAACGAATTGTCTTGAAGGCGCATTTTGAGAGCGATACCTTTGAACGGTACGGTTTCACTCACATAAAACGTAAAACGTCGAAGTTCCATTACGGATATATCGACCTAGAGTCTAAGTCTATTTAGTCAAATTGAACTAAATAGGTCTTTAGACTCCTTTTTTGTTTATTATTTTCTGAATATTGACATTAATCAGACACAAAGAGTACATTTACAACAAGCTCACACATTTTCCCATTATTTTTTAACAGGAGGTTCACACAAATGAAAAAACGTTCCATCCGTCGAACGACACTCGCGGCTCTCATGACATCTGCCATGACAGTCAGTATCGTTCCGGCAGCTGGTGCTGCACCCCTCTCGGTTGCACCATCGGTTCCGACAACGAGCGAGTTCGCTCCGTTCGACCACAACATCATCGATGAAGAGCGTCTCGCGAAAGCTCTCGAGAAACGTGGCGTCATCAAAAAAGGATTGTCCGCATCTGAACGCATGAAAGCAGTCGATGCGTATATCGCGAAAAAGCAAGGTGAAGCGAAAGATCCACATAAGCACGACGACAAAGTGAACGAGAAGGCTTCGAAAGCAAAAGAGAAGATACATACTCAATTCGAAAAGGAATCAAAACGAATTCTTGATAAAGCGAAAAAAGGGCAAGGGAATTACCGTAAAGGGAAACCGAACGGTCAAGTAAAAGTATCTCCTGCCCAGCAATCTGCATACAACGGTTCGGTACGTGAAGATAAAGTCCTCGTTCTCCTCGTCGAGTACAGCGACTTCAAACACAATAACATCATCCAAGAGCCGGGCTATATGTACAGCGATAACTTCAGTAAAGAACATTACGAAAAGTATATGTTCGGTGATCAACAATTTGAACTCTTTAACGGTGAAAAGGTCCAAACGTTCAAACAATACTATGAAGAACAATCAGGCGGAAGTTATACGGTCGATGGTGAGGTTTCGGAGTGGTTGACCGTTCCGGGAACCGCGAAAGACTATGGAGCTGACAAAGGTGATGGCGGACATGATAACGTCGGACCGGGACCTCGTCAACTCGTCAAAGATGCGTTGAATGCTGCGGTCGCATCTGGAATCGATTTGAAAGAACATGATCAATACGACCTTTACGATTTGGATGGAGACGGTGACTTCAATGAGCCGGACGGTCTCGTTGACCACTTGATGATCATCCACGCTGGGACTGGTCAAGAAGCAGGTGGCGGTGCGCTCGGTGACGATGCGGTATGGTCACATCGCTGGGTTCTTGATGGTGTTTATCCAGTAGCCAACACAGAAGCTGCAGTTCCTTACTGGGGCGGGAAAATGGCTGCATATGATTACACGATTCAACCTGAAGATGGTGCGGTCGGCGTTTTCGCACACGAGTTCGGACATGACCTCGGTCTTCCCGATGAGTACGATACGCAGTACACAGGTCAAGGCGAACCGGTACAATCATGGTCGATCATGAGTGGCGGTAGCTGGGCTGGTAAAGTGGCTGGTACGGAGCCAACAAGCTTCTCACCACAAAACAAAGAATACTTCCAAAAAATCATGGGTGGAAACTGGGCAAACATCACAGAAGTCGACCTTGAAGACATCAACTCTCAAGGGTTCGTCGCACAACTCGACCAATCTGTGACGAAATCAAACAACCCAGGCATCGTCAAAGTCAACCTTCCTGATAAGAAGATTAAAGGAATCGAACCAGCTTATGGCGATCGCTACTATTACTCGACAAAAGGTGACGACATCCATACTGAGATGGCAACACCAGCTGTGAAACTTGGTGCGGACGGAGTCCTCGCATTCGATTCATTCTATGAAGTCGAATCGGACTATGATTACTTGTACATCAAAGCCCTTAGCGGTGGTCAAGAAGTCGTTCTCGATGTATTCGGTGACGACGTCAACGGTGCGAACGAAGCAGGCTACCCTGCTGAGACGACGAACGGTGCATGGGTCAACAAATCATACGACCTCTCACAATTCGCTGGACAAGATGTTCAAATCGTCTTTGAATACGTGACAGACGGCGGCGTCGCCATGAAAGGCTTCGCAGTCGACAACTTGTCAATCAAATCAGAATCCGCAACACTCTTCGCAGATGATGCGGAAGGCGCTGAAGCCGTGACGCTCGATGGATTCGTCTCTTCAGACGGATACGATTCAAAACCACACTATTACTACCTTGAATGGCGTAACCACGCTGGGTCGGATATGGGACTTCTCAACGGCCGTGGCGTAAAATACAACACAGGTCTCGTCGTTTGGTATGGTGATGACTCGTACACAGACAACTGGGTCGGTGTCCACCCTGGAGAAGGGTTCCTCGGTGTCGTCGATTCACATCCTGAAGCGCTCATCGGTAACTTGAACGGTCAACAGACAGTCGCAGGTAGCACACGTTACCAAATTGCTGATGCGGCGTTCAGTCTCGATAAGACGCTCGCTTGGTATATCGATTCACCGAGTCGTGGCGTGTACGATTACAAAGCACAGTCTGGCGTGAAGCAGTTCAATGATGCAAACTCTTACATCAACTCGCTCATTCCAGATGCAGGACGCAAACTTCCGCAATACGGTCTCGTCATTGACGTAGTCGGTGAAGCGAAAGACAACTCTGCAGGTGCCGTTTGGATCCGTACAAAATAAACATGTAGCATTCGACCTCCAGTCTTCCTTTATCGAAGATTGGAGGTCTTATTATTCTAAAAAAGCTTGAAAACGACGAATAATCTGTGTAACATAGTTGGTGTAACGCCTCTGTAGGTTAGTGGCAGACCTCAGCAATGGTAATGCTGCAGCACGAGTTCGATTCTCGTCGGAGGCATCAAGAATACCGCTCAATTGAGCGGTGATAAGCACTTCCTGTTTATGACAGGAGGTGCTTTCTTTTTGTCCGTTCCCACTTTGTTCCCACTTTCCTAATTTTCATGTCACGAACACCGCTTTGTCGAATCGATTTTCAATTTGTCGAACGATTGCACTTCACAGGGTATTTCCACTAGCACTTTTTTGATATACAAGAAGGTTTTATAATTTACAGTGTTTACTTAAGTGGACCCTCTCCCTCCCCCCTCACCTTGACATCATTTCCGTTCCTCTATAAACTTGAAAAGTTGAAATCATTGAATAGTTAGAGGAAGGAGCATGATTCATGCTAAACGAATGGTTATGGATTCCTTCTGCCATCCTTACACTCGGACTACTCGTCCTCAGTTACAAGTTATTCGGACGAGTCGGCTTATATGCTTGGATTGCGATGGCTTCGGTCGTAGCAAACATCCAAGTCACGCAACAGATTGTAATTGGCGGATATATTTTCACGCTCGGTAACATCGTTTACGGTTCGCTCTACTTGGCAACCGATATTCTGAACGAAAAACATGGGCGAGCGGCTGCCCGTAAAGGCGTATGGCTCGGATTTTTCATCTTGATCGTCTCAACGGTACTCATGCAATATGCACTTTTATATGAGCCGTTTGAAGAGGCACTGTTCATGCATGAAAGCTTCGAGGCACTCTTCTCGATGCTGCCATTGATCACACTCGGTAGCCTTGCCGCCTATTTGGTCTCTCAATTGTTCGATGTCTTCGTCTATTCGAAGATCCGTTCAAAAACGGGCGAGAAGAAGCTTTGGCTTCGTACGACAGGTTCGACCGTCTTATCTCAACTGATTGATACTTTCACGTTCTGCATCATCGCATTCTGGGGAATGGAATGGGACATTTGGTGGAACATCTTTATCACGACATACGTGGCAAAGTTTGTGATCGCGTGGATGGCGACACCGTTTATGTATTACGCAAAACGAACAAATCCACAAGACGAAACCGAACAGGATGCAGCATAAAGAAAAGCCGTAACTTCAACATGAAGTTACGGCTTTTCTTATGGTCGTTCAATCAGGATACGCACAGCATACGGACGGGCTTCTTCAATCGACGCCGACTCTCGACAGACGGTAATCGCTTTGAATGCATCAATCGCGACCGCCTCGATGGTATGATCGTTCGTTTCGACTTCAAGAATGGTATAAGCAGGTAAGCGCTCGAGTTTAACCCACTCCCCGTTACGTTTTTTTTCATAGATGACTGGTGTTTGAATCGAGTAACGTCGGAGTAAATCATGGACATTCATCTGATCTCCTCCCTATTCAAATCGTACATCCATTATAGAAAGCGCTTTCAAATTTGTAAAGCGAGTACACTATAATTTTATACAATCTTCCACTTCATTTTAAATTCAATTTTGCCGATAAAAGAAGTAAAGAAATGGGGTGAATTGATGCGTTATCGCCGACAGGAGACGTTCCGCTATATCCTACCGAATCCCCGTACCATCCCTTATCGACTTGTATGGGAAGAAAAAGAACTCTATGATGGGGAAGGATTGCTCCTCAATGTGAGTTCTCATGGATTAAAATTGCGATCGGACTACCTCTTCCCGCTCTCTGATGATTTACAGGTCCATTTTCTTTTCGACCTCGTTCCGACGCTTCAACCGATCGAACTCATGGGACATGTCAGACACCGTGGCCAAACGGGCTCGCTGTATGATTATGGAATCATGCTTGATGTGAAGGCTGACGAAACTCAGCAACTCGTCACGATGATTAAAACGTATGCACGTGAAAATAAATGAGAACATGCGTCAGGCATCTTCTCATTTTTTCGTGTCTCCAAAAGAGGGTATACTACAACTATCAATCATTGACGAGGTGTTCGTATGACAAGAAAATTCTTATTGATTCCTTGGGGACTGGCAATTGCATTCGCCGTCATCGGTCCAAATGTCCCGTTCGACGGACGCTTTCTTCTCGATTTTGTGACTTATAATACCGAGGCGTACGAAGGCTATTCTCTATCGCTCTTTAGTATCTTAGGGGTGTTTCCCCTGGCGATGTTTCCACTTCTTTGGTCAGAAGTGAATCAGCTCAAACCGAATCCACTCATCGCCGCTGTCACCAGTTTTTTCGTTGGGGGATTTCTACTCGCTCCTTATTTGGCTTTTGCGAGACAGTCACCTTATCCGACCCCGGTCAAACCGCTGCCGACCCGTATCCTCGGCGTTGTGCTTTTACTGGTGACAATCGGGTTGTTCATCGCTGCAGCCAATACCGGAAATGTTGCTGAATACTGGTCATATGTGGAGAACAATCAATTTGTTCGAACGATGACCGTTGATTTCTTCTTGTTGGCATTCATTCAAATCACGTTAATGAATCGGGACGCGAAACGCTATAAAATGAGTTTATGGCCGCTCCCTTACATCCCGTTGTTCGGTCTCATTTTTTGGCTCATGATTCGTCATCAAAAACCGTTCAACGAAGCACCTCCGAAGCGTGAACGTGCTGAAATGAAACATTGAGTACCCGTTTTCATCAGAAACGGCTATACTAGAAGTTAGTTTTTAATGAAGGAGACCATCACATGCGTTATTTCCAAGTCACTTCTTACGTGACTGTCAAGAATGAAGAGCTCGAATTCAATGAATATGTAAAAGTTCCAAACCAAAAAGTCGATCAATTTTTGAAAGACACATTGGAACTAGATTTATACGATGACCAAGTGACATTGCGCGAATGTGTTGTCGAAAAAGGGAAATGGGAATGCCCAGTCGGTGATTTTGTCATCACGGAACATATGAACGAGAAATCATTCAATCGGCTACAAAATAGCCGCTCTGTAAAGTCAACATCATAAACCAACTCAAAAAGATCCTCCTAGCTTATTTCAGCTAGGAGGATCTTTTACCTGTTACACGCTTTATTCGTTCGATTCTTCCTCTGGATCAGGGTCAGGATGCTGTGTCGGAGCCGGTTTTTTCGCCGGGTTCGATTCATCATCCGGTAGCGGATCCGGGTGAACCCCTGGTTGTGATTCGTCACGCTTCATCGTATCCCTCCTTCATGTTTACTCCACTTGTTTAACCTTTTTTCACATGAATGAAACGTATCAGTGTATATTCCGGTTGCCGATGACACGTCTGGAGATCGCCTTCTCAATTTCAACAATGATAAAGACGACGGCACCAAATGCCACTGGATAAATCCAATCTTCCCACGTTAATGGAGCGGTACCGAATAACGTGTGCATAAACGGTACGTACGTGATGAACAATTGTAGGGCAATGAGTAAGGCCGATACGAGAAACGCAATCTTATTGTCAAAGAAATGTCGGTTGAATGCAGGTGCCAACTCCGTACGGCAGTTGTACAAGTGGAAGAGCTGGGCCATGACGATGGCATTCAAGGTAATCGTTTGTAATTTCTCGGTCGAGTAGTCGAAATCTCCGAGCATATAGTTGATCCATAAACTACCGCCCCCGATAATAATTGAAACGAAGGTGACGCGGAAAATATAGTATCGGCTGAGTAGCGGCACATTGGCCGGACGTGGCGGTCGTTTCATCGTACTCTCTTCGAGTGGTTCGAAAGCGATTGCTAAAGAGAGAGTAATCGCGACAACCATGTTGACCCATAAAATCTGCACAGGACTGAGCGGTGCAGCCGCTCCGAGCAAGATACTCATTGCCACAAGCAACGCTTGACCTCCGTTTGTCGGAAGCAAGAAGAGAATGGTTTTCTTCAGGTTATCGTACACCCGTCGTCCTTCTCGTACGGCGTTATAGATCGTTTTGAAGTTGTCATCGACAAGAACCATCTGAGATGCTTCTTTCGCTACTTCCGTCCCTTTAATCCCCATTGCCACACCAATGTCAGCACGTTTTAAGGCAGGTGCGTCGTTCACACCATCTCCTGTCATCGATGTAATCAGACCGTTCTCTTGCAATCCTTTGACGAGACGAAGCTTGTCGTTAGGGCTGGTCCGTGCGAATACATCGTTATGAACGGAAGCCTCTTTGATTTCTTCATCTGTCATATCTGTCAATTCACGACCTTCGAGGGCGCCTTCCACTTCCATGCCCAGTTCTTTTGCAATCGCGACAGCGGTATCTTTATGGTCTCCCGTGATCATTTTAATTCGAATCCCAGCATCACGACACGCGGCGACCGCATCGATGGCTTCTTGTCGAGGTGGATCGACGATTCCGAACAATCCGAGGAAAGTTAGACCATCTTCAACATCTTCATGGTCGATTGACGCTTTTGAACTGTCGACACGTTTCAAGCCTGCACCGAGAACGCGTTGACCGCGGTCTGCGATCTCTTTTCGTTTTTCATCCCAATAGTCTTGTTTAAAGTCTTCAGACGATGCCATATCAAAGAGTCGGTCCGGGGCACCTTTGACGAAAATCATTCGCTCTCCTTTGTAATCGACGAGCGTCGCCATGTATTTATATTCAGAATCGAACGGGATCTTCGAAATGACTTTTAAACGTTCGATCGGGCGCTCAGCCTTCTCAGCGACGGTCAACAGACAAGCCTCGGTTGGATCACCGTTAATGACCCAGTCCCCGTCTTCTTCATTCAACTGCGCATCGTTACATGTTTTCCCAACGGTTAACAGGTCGATCATCGACTCGTCATCGTCCAAGTCAAACGGTTGACCATTCAATTCGAGATCTCCATTCGGAGCATATCCGCTACCCGAGACTTCGATATCATGGTTCGCTGTCACGATTTGTTTGACGGTCATCTCATTCTTTGTCAATGTACCTGTTTTATCCGTACAAATGACAGATACAGCACCAAGCGTTTCGACAGATGGTAGACTTCGCACAATCGCTTTTTGTTCGGCCATATTTCGTACACCGAGCGCCAAAATGATGGAGATGACGGCAGGCAATCCTTCAGGAATTGCCGCAACGGCAAGACCGATTGTCGTCAGCATCAATTCGACCGGCTCATAATCCCGTAAAAAGTAGCCGAACGCATAAATCACGACGGAGATGATCAAGATGGCGATGGACACCGTTTGACCAAACTTGGTCGTCTGTCGAATCAGAGGAGTTTTAACGGTCTGCACTTCTGAGATTGAAGCGTTGATTTGGCCGAGCTCCGTCCCTTCACCGATGGCTGTCACGATAGCTTTTGCACTTCCCGTCGCGACACTCGTTCCTGAGTACACCATGTTTTTCCGGTCGGCCAACACCGATTCTTCTTTCACGACGTCTGATTTTTTCTCGACAGTCGTCGCCTCTCCCGTTAAGGCCGATTCCTCGACCTTAAACTTTTCGGCTTGCACGACACGGGCATCGGCCGGCACTTTATCACCGGCAGCAAGCACAAGCACATCCCCGACGACCAGGTCACTCGAGTCGATTTCGGATTGCTTGCCGTTTCGAACGACGGTCGCCTTTGTTTCTAACAATTTTTTGATTCCTTCTAGCGCCTCTTCGGCCTTATTCTCTTGAAGATATCCGACGACGCCGATAATCGTGACGACTAAAACGATGACGATCGTATCGATGTACTCCCCTAAGAATCCTGTGACGACGGCAGCCGCTAACAAGACGTACACGAGAACATCATTGAATTGTCTTAGAAATTTTATAATTTCAGGGGTTTTCTCTTTCTCCGGCAATACGTTTTTGCCGAATTCGTCTTGACGACTTGTGACACTTTCTGTTGTAAGACCTGATTCAAGATCAGTCTCCACATGGGTTCGCACCTCATCTACTTCGAGCGCATGCCACGGTCTGTCTTCCTTCTGCATAATTCATCCTCCTCGACCAATACTTTTTGAAAAGTCTTTCCCCTATCTGTTCCCAATCTCATGCGGCTCGACACGTGCAAACTTGTAGAATTGATGTCATTTTTTGAAGAAAACGCTTTCTTGATTTGGAATTTCTAATTGTAATCGGTATCATTGTTCAATTTTAATTTTTCTTTTGAATATGGCTTTACAGAAGTCTTTCTATGCATGAATATAGAATAAATTATGAATAAATAGAGATAGAAAGAAGGAAGAGTTTATGGTCATTATTCAAGGAATCGCACTTTTACTGCTCATCCTCGCCTTGTTCACATTATTTAGTTATAAGGCGCCTTTTGGAATGAAGGCGATGGGAGCATTGGCCGGTGCTGCAATCGCGAGTTTCCTCGTCGAAGCGTTCAACGCGTATGCAATCGGCGGATTGCTGCCACTTCCTCTTTATGAAGAAGTAGGTCAAGCGGCTGGCGCTTTGTCAGGTCCTGCCGCTGCGGCTCTTGTCGCCATCGCACTTGGAATCAACCCCGTCTATAGTTTGATGATCGGGTTGTCTGTATCGGGATTCGGAATCCTTCCTGGCTTTTTTGCAGGATATCTTTTGGCTTTGGCTGGCACTCGAATCAATCGCTATCTGCCGACCGGCGTCGATATGATTTTTTACGTCATCGTAATGGCACCGCTCGCCCGTCTCGTCGCGACAGGGGTAGACCCACTCGTGACAAACACACTTGAACAGATTGGAGCTGTCATCGAACTGGCAGCAACACAAAATCCGGTTGTCATGGGTCTCGTCTTAGGAGGGATCGTCACGGTCGTATCGACGTCGCCTCTCAGTTCGATGGCCTTGACGGCGATGCTTGGTTTGACAGGTGTACCGATGGCAATTGCCGCGCTTGCGTTGACTGCGTCCATTTCAATGAATTACTTGTTATTCCGTCAATTGAAAATCGGAACAAAGAAAGATCAGCTTTCTGTCGCCATCGAACCGTTGACGCAAGCTGACCTCATTTCCGCTAACCCAATTCCAATTTACAGTGTCAACTTTGTCGGTGGAGCCATCGCCGGGTTGATTGTCGCCATGACCGGTATGATCAACGATGCACCGGGTTCGGCAGCCGGGATTCCGGGACTTCTTGTCATGTATGGTTTCAACGATTGGCAAACAGTCACCTTCACAGCCGTTGTACTGTTCATCCTCGGAATCGGTTTTGGCTTGATCGGAAGTCGTTTGTTCAAAAATTTCCCGATTGTCCGTCATACGGAAAAAGTCGAATCGACAGAAGAAGATGCAGCCTAATCAAAAAATCGATGCACGTTCGAACAAAATGTTCGGCGGCATCGATTTTTCATTTTCACACGTGGGATTATCCTTACAATTCAAAAGCATCAATCGGTTCACAAAGAAATCATCGCACGTTCTTATCAATTGTGAATTTGATTGTCGAAATTAGCGATTCCATACAAATCCATGTCAATTTACTGAAATGACTCTACCCGAATCACTGGATTGACGAGCAAGTTCAATCAAGTAGGTTGTCAATGTTGCATCTTTTAATGAAACGACGGGTTGCCGTACCTCATAACTATAAGCTAACTGTTGATAATACGCCAAATAACTACCTTTCTCGATTTGAATGGACGAAACCTCTTCATTGGATAATACGCCAGTCTCTATAAGGTCACTTTCTAACTTTCCTTGCTTCAGAGCATCTTCTTGAGGATCAAGTCCATATTTCAAGAAACTTCCTTGCGTACCATGCACTTCAAACCGAGGTGTTTCTCCGGCGATGAATGGGTTCGAACGAAGGTATACTCGCTTCTCACCGTAATAGAATGTCAGATGAAACCCATCATCGGATTGGCCACCATCTCGTTGAATCATCACATCTGCTTGAATACGATCTGGCTTTCCAAACAAGGCTAGAGTCTGGTCAATCAGATGACTTCCTAAGTCGAATAAAATACCGGAACCTGGTCCTCCATTTTCACGCCACCGGTCACGTACATTCGGACGGAAACGATCAAATCGAGATTCAACGACCTTCCAGTCTCCTAACTCGTTCGAATCAAGTAACGACTTAACCGTCAAGAAGTCTCCATCATAACGACGATTCTGATAAACGTTGACGATGCCCTTCGATTTCGCTTCAAGTTCCATCAACTCATATCCTTCTTCCGTTGTCAGGAATGCGGGTTTTTCGACGAGCACATCTTTTCCTGCCTCAAGACATGCGACGATCATCTCTTTATGTAAATGCGATGGTGTCGTAATGACATAGAGAGAAGCATCCGATTGAAGCGCCTCGTCTAATGTCGCATATACCGTGACACCAGGTAATTCAGCATGCACTTCGTCCGGACGTGATGACACGACGCCACTCACTTCAAATGAGTCAATGACCTTTAAAAACGGTAGATGGAACGTGTTCGCCGAGAATCCGAATCCCACCAAAATGGTTTTAGTCATATAAAACCCCTCCTTTTCGCTGTTGATAGTATAACAAAAAAAGGGTCAAATGACCCTTATGCACTCATGCTCTCATCCAATCTGTATTCGAACGTATTGTACCCGTTTCGTGAATCGACAAAGACGAAACCGAAACGTGGATAATAATCATTTAGAAATTCATTGTCAGCGACACAATCAAGACGAATTGGTTCATCTTCATCGGCTTCCTCTAAGACATGCTCCATGAGCTGCTGTCCGACGCCTTGCCCTTTTAGCTTTTCGCTGACGACGATTCGATGGATATATTGCCCTCGCTCACTGTCATCCCATAAGTTATCATCCCACTCATCTGGAGGTAACAATGCGATTGAAGCTAAAATTTGTTCGCCATCTTCAAAGACATATACACTGCCTTCTACAATGTCAGTGCGCACACGCTTTACGAGGTCCTGTTCCAAATATTCGGTCCATTGGTCGCTTCCTTGTTCATTTAGCGCTACGGCTCGTTGTTCGATTAGGTTCGCGATGTGTTGGGCATCGCGCTTCGTCGCGAGTCGAATCATAACGTCCTCCTTTAGTTATACAGTATTTGAAATACAAATATAACGGAGAACCGCATGCCTTTCAACCATCTTGCTCACTCGCCAAAATCAAATGGAGTGACGTCTCCATCGTTCAATTGATAACTATACGTCAACGTCGCATTGAGGCTATGCGATACAGAACAATAACGCTCAACGGACAATTCGATGGCACGCCGAACTCGTTCTTCCGATAACTCGCCTTTCAGGATATACAAGATGTGAATGGCTGTAAAGCGTTTCGGGTGATCGGTCGCCCGCACCCCATCGATTTTCATTTCGAATGCTTCAATTGGCTGGCGCATCTTATGCAGAATCGACACGATATCGATTCCTGTGCAGGATGCGGTCGCGTGAAGCAACATTTCTGTCGGACGAGGTCCTGTATCGAGCCCACCGACATCATCCGCCGCATCAAGGATCACCGTGTGTCCTGATGGCGTATGTGTTTCAAACGCCATCCCTTTCTTCCATACGACTTCCATGTTCATCATCTTCTCCCCCTATTTCATTTGATAGCATCCTATTCCCTCATTTGATGTATGATTAAGCTATGAATCGATTATAAAGGGGTGTATGTCGTTGGATTGGTCTATGATTTTCAGTTGGGGACTTTATATCGTCCTCGGGTTAAACATGTTGTTCGCACTCGCCGTCATCTTCGCCGAAAGACGTGATGTTGGCGCGACCTGGGCCTGGCTTCTTGTCCTGTTTTTCTTACCAGTGCTCGGCTTTATCGTCTATCTCTTCCTAGGGCGACAACTTAAAAAGGATAACTTCTATAATTTAAGTGTAGAAGAACGTTCCTTCCATTCGCTTCAAGTCGAAGCGCAACTTGAACAAATTCATACGCGCCAAACCCAGCTTGCGCAGCCGCTGTTTGAAAAGTATGACCAACTGCTTCAAATGAACTTACGATCTTCTAAATCGTTGATCAGTGTACATAACCGTTCCCTCATCTTGCACGACGGCGAACAAAAGTTCAAAGCGCTGATGGATGACATTCGCTCGGCCGAGACGGAGATCAATATTCAATATTACATCATCCAGCGTGACGCTCTCGGTCAGGCACTGTTGAAAGAGTTGATCGAGCGTGCGAAAGCCGGTGTCAAAGTTCGACTCCTCTACGATGCGGTCGGCTCACGTAGTCTTCGGAACTCGGACTTTAAAGAGTTGATTGCGAACGATGGCGAGGTGCGTGTCTTCTTCCCACCGACACTCGGGATCATCAACTTCAAGTTGAACAACCGAAATCACCGAAAGGTCGTCATCATCGATGGGAAAATCGGCTATGTCGGTGGATTCAATGTCGGTACCGAGTATTTAGGTTTAGTCGAAAAATTTGGCTATTGGCGTGACACGCACCTGCGTGTCGAAGGAGATGTCGTCTACAATCTACAACACCGATTCATATTGGACTGGAATTATTCTGGTCACCGTAAACATGATCCTGAAAATGCCTTCTGCTTTGCGCGACATGACATTAAAGAAAATTCTCCGATGCAAATCGTCACGAGTGGTCCAAACTCGGATACGGAACATTTGAAGAATATGATGATCAAGATGATCATGTCTGCCAAGCGACGGGTCGTCATTCAAACGCCTTATTTCATTCCAGACACAAGCTTTATGGACGCTTGCAAAATGGCCCTCCATTCTGGCGTCCAGATGGACATCATGATCCCTGGAAAACCGGACCATCCATTCGTCATGTGGGCGTCCCTCTCGTTCCTTGGGGAACTCCTCGACTACGGGGCAAACGTCTATCTGTATGATGAAGGGTTTCTCCACGCGAAGACGCTCGTCGTCGATGATGAGATTGCGACCGTCGGGACGACGAACTTGGACGCTCGAAGCTTCCGTCTCAATTTTGAAGTGAACGCACTTATCTATGATGAGCGGGTCGCACTCGAACTCGTTTCTTTATTCGAGACCGATACGGCGGTCAGTCGCACGTATACGATGGAAGACTATGAAAAGCGGAAATGGACAGTACGTGCTCGGGAGGGTGTCTCACGACTCCTCAGTCCGATTTTATAACGAAAGAAGCAGAGCTCGGCGCTCTGCTTCTTTTTCATTTTACAGTTTGAACCGCGAGACGAGGTCTTGTAACTCCTCGGCCATGGTCGCGAGTGCTTTTGCTGACTGCGATACTTCTTCAATCGATTTCAATTGATTATCGGTCGTTGCCGCCACTTGCTTCGAGACGCTCGAATTCTCATCGGCGATGTCGGCGATTTGTGATGCCGTCGCTGCCACTTCCTGAACGTTTGCTGCAATCTCCTCGACGGTTGCGGTCACGTCTTCAATCCGTGGCGTCATCGCCACTGTCCGCTCCTTGATTTTCTCGAATCGGTCTGCTGTCATCTCAGATGACGCCAACCCTGCTTTCGTATGAGTAGATACTTCCTGCATCAACTGTACAGACTGTTCCGTCTCATGCTTGATTCGATCAATCAACGCCGCAATTTGTTTCGTCGACTGTTGTGACTGTTCTGCTAGTTTACGCACCTCGCTCGCAACGACCGCGAATCCTTTGCCGTTCTCACCCGCACGTGCTGCTTCAATGGCAGCGTTCAAGGCTAACAGGTTCGTCTGTTCAGCGATTCCATTGATGACCGTGACGATTTCTCCAATCTCGTTTGAGCGACGTGCCAATGAGTGAATGACACCCTCGAATGTCACGACAGACGCATCGATCGCCTGCATCTGCTTCACGTTCTCTTTCACGGTCGTCGAACCGTCTTCCGCCTCATTCGAGGTTTCGCGTGAAAGTTCAGAAACGTCCATTGAACTCTCTGAGATTCGCATGATGCCCGATGTGATCGCTTGGAGCGATGTCGCATTGTCGTCGAGTTGTCGCTTCGAGCCATCGGCGCTGACTGCCATTTGATCAACTGCACGGGCAATCTGTTCCGACGAGGCCGTATTGTGAGCCGAATTGGCCATCAATTCTTGTGACGATGCGGCCACTTGACTGATTGAATCATCGAGACGGAGTAATACCATACGAAGTGAATCGCTCATTTCGTTAAAACTCTCTGAAACACGCCCGATTTCGTCGTTCGATAAGACGGTGATTGGCTCTGTTAAATCACCTGATTTGATCCGTTCTGCTCCCTCTGTCAATAAACGCAACGGACGTAAGATGGAACGGAGGACAAAGTAGAGAAGAATGGCTGCAATCCCGAACATCCCGATGATGACGAATCCAGTTGTCCAAAGAATCCCGACTGTCTCGTCTTGAATCTCACCGTCATATAACGTTCCGGCAATTTTCCATCCGGTGATTGGGTTCGTCACGAATGCTTTCTCCACGCCTTCCCCATTCTCCGATACAGACAGAGTCCCTTCTTCCTTGGAAAAGAGCGAATCTGTCCAAGATTCATCAATCTTTTCACCGACAGCCGTCGACGGATGAATGACGACTTGTTCTGCCTGGTCGAAGATGGCAACGTATCCTTCTTTCCCGATTTGAATTGTGGATGCCACTTCAGCGATATCGTTCACATCGACGTCAACGGCGACCACACCACTACCGTCTGAAGTCTTCTTCGAAACCGTGATCATCATTTTTTGAGAGGCGGCATCGACGTACGGATTCGTGATGGCAACATCTTGTCCACTTGCTTCAGCCGCTTCATACCATGGACGAGTTCGTGGGTCATATCCTTCTGGCAATTCCTGTTCAGGATAGATCGTCATCGCGCCTTCCGTTGAAGCAAAGTAGATGTTCGTCACTTTTGGATGTGTCTCCAAATACTCGGTAAACTTCTCTGCTAACGCTTGATTCGCTTCTCCCTCTTCATAAATGGAACTATCAATCCGATTCGCAAAAAATGAGATGTCCGTTTGAATCGGTTCGATGAGGTTTGTGACCTCGTTGTTCATCCGGTCTACCCCCGAATTGGCGGACTGGATCATTTGAGATTCGATTTTACCTTTCGCCTGCGAATAGGCGACGATTCCAATCAATGTGGCTGGAATAAGTAATAATAGAACGGATAAGACAATCAATTTTTGCTTGATACTAATGGTGCGCTTCTGTTTCATAAAACATCTCCTAACCCGAATAAAATGTTCAAGCGAGTTCGATGAGTCGAATCCCCCTTGGGTTATTCATCATATCGGTCAAAAATCATTAAATCTGAAGAATTGATTGAATTATTCGAAAATTATTTTTCGGAAACTGAAATGGAGTTTCACCGTTGTGTTCGATTGAACAAATCATACTATTCGTATTTAGTTAAAATTTGAGTTACCAAATCGGAAGAGGGAGTCACATGATGAATTCATTATTGGAAGAAATCAAATCCTATAAAGATCAGTTCAAACAAAATGCACCTGCCGAGAAGCAACGATTGATGGCTCAGGCGACTCAAGAATTGAAAGATTCAGGCATCGCAACAGGGTTAACAGTTGTAGATCAAGCGCCGTCGTTTGAATTGCCTCACGCGGACGGGACAACCGTCAATTTGAAAACGCTCCTTGAAAATGGACCAGTCATCGTCACATTTTACCGAGATGGATGGTGCCCATACTGTAACCTCGAGCTCCGCGCTTACCTGCGCGAATTGGCAACGATTCAAGAAAAAGGCGCGACTCTTGTCGCGATCAGTCCGGAAACGCCGGATTATTCCCTTTCGACGAAAGAAAAGAATGAACTTGATTTTTATGTATTGAGTGATGTTGATAATATTGTCGCACGTCAATTCGACCTCGTCTTTGACATGCCAGATTACTTGATTGATATTTATAAAGCATCTGGACTAAATGTCGATGCACATAACGGGAACGAAGATTGGCAGTTGCCGAAACCGGCCACGTTCATCATCCAATCTGATGGAACGATTTCGTTCAGTGATGTGCCTGCTGACTATACAGAACGTGTCGACCCGAAAACGGTTATTGAAAAATTGTAAATTAAAGGAGATGACGCGCATCATCTCCTTTTCTATTCACTTATTTCGTTTATTGTCTTATAAACTCCTCGTGCAATATCGCGTACACCATGCTATCGGTCCATTCATTCTTATTCCAATAGTCTCTCAAGAAATGAGCTTCTTTTCTCATTCCAACCCGTTCGCATAATTTCTGGGAAGCTACATTTCTGGCGTCGAGATTAGCTTGTACCCTATGTAGATTGAGCTTTGTGAACAACTCCCCTAGCAATCCGCTCACTGCCTCCGTCGCATATCCTTTTCCTGAATGTGAATCAGAAAAACAATACCCAATCTCTACCGTATCTTTCATACCCGTGTACCAAACTGTGAGATCCCCAATCACTTCATCTTGATGTACGACTGCTAAATTCAACGTACTAGTCTCGGTAAGAATAGAATTTGTTAGTTTTTTATCAAATTCTTTCTTCCTGTTTTCAGACGTCCATGGCTCATGCAAAAGATATCTGCATACTTCTGGTTTTGTATACATTTCGAATGTAGCATGCAAGTCTTTCTCCATAAATGGTCTGATTTCTAAACGCTCAGTGGTAAATTTCAAGTCGACTCCTCCCTTTCATTTGATCGCGCAACTCTCCTCCGGTTCACGACCTATGAGGACATGATAAATTGCTCCACTCGCTTGAGAAGTGTTTCAAGTAACCGTAGTGACCGGTATGTCTCTCCTGTGTACTCGAGGCTATGATTCATCTCCTTGACAATCTCGAGTTCGGTCAAGGCCAGATGTTCAAGACGCTTCATTCTCTCATCTACATAATGTTGGTCCGCCGTTCCTATGAGAATCATCTGTTGTCCTTTATGAGACTGGATCGATTCATATATGTCGTCTTGTTTCAACAAAGGTGTCAACCAAACGAGTTTGGCATCATGAAACACGTTTCGGGTGAGTTCACTTGCCATCGCAACCGTACCGAGCGATTTTCCGACGATGATGTATTGTTGAACGGAATCAGTATGTAGGATTTGATCGATGACGAGTCGAACATCATCAACAATTGCCTTATTTACATCGACTGAATCGTACCGCTCGTCGCGATAGTTATAGTTGACTTCGAGAACGTTCAACCCATTCTCTATGCACAATCCAGTCGTATAGCGAAACATTGGAGAATCATTTGTATATCCGTATCCGGGCAACAAAATCACGAGTGTGTCGGATGACGAATCAGGCTGCAGGTACGAATACGGGACGGCTATTCCGTTTTTCCCAATGACGTGACCATCTGTTACTTCATACATGCTGTCTCCTCAATTCTGCAAGAGCTGCGTTTCATGGTGATGAATCATCGTTCCAATGCTCTCTCCTTCGAGAATACGATGAATGGCGTTCCGCTCCTTGAAGTCGAACAAGTGAATCGGCAAACCGTGATCTCTCGCGAGAAGCAATGCCGATTGATCCATCACTTTCAAATCATTCGAAATGACATCGTTATAGTGAAGGGTTTCAAATTGACGAGCGTCCGAATCCAAACGAGGATCGCGGTCATATACGCCGGAGACACCGTTCTTTGCCACGAACAAGGCATCACATCCCACTTCGATGGCACGCTGAACAGCAGGATAGTCTGAAGAGACGAACGGTTGACCGTTACCGCCTGCAAAAATGACGATATATCCTTTTTTCAAATGATTGATGGCTCGAAGTTGAATGTACGGTTCGGCTACGCTCGGCATTGGAATCGATGTCATGACGCGCACTTCTCGAGTCGTATCTCGTTTCAAGATTCCACGTAGCATCAATGAATTCATGACCGTCCCGAGCGTCCCGATACTGTCAGCCTCCACTCGATTGATCCCCCACACTTCTGCTTGATTCCCGCGAAAAAGATTTCCCCCGCCGACCATGATACATACTTCAACCCCGCTTTTTGGGAGTGACAATATTTCTTCAGCTATCAGGCTGAGACTCATTTCGTCAAAATTATTCGTTCCATCACCGGCTAGAGCGGCTCCACTTAACTTGATACAAATTTTTCGGTGCTTCAATGTCTCCCAACCCTTCATTTGGAATTTTTTGTTCAATTCAGTATAGAAGAGATTGTTTGATTGAACAACAGTATTCCATTTTGATTCAATGGGACATTTTTTCGTATTCTTTGTAAGTCTCCTCAAACATATAAAGTCCACCGATCTCTTCATCGATAAACGTATACAAAGACATTTCAAAGTCTGAAGGTTGTCTTTCGGTGAAACACTCTTTTACTCTAAGTAACCCTTCTCTTATATACAGCTTTCCCTTTTCGGTATTCTCGTTTGAGATATAGTACCGTCCAAGATCAAGGTGGTCACGAGGGAATTCTGGGTACTCTGCAATCGCCTTTAACAGATACGCTTCATACTGATCTGGACGTTCATAACCATGTAGATTGGCCATCGAATAGTAGAGGGTCCCTTTTGATTTAGCATCCATTTCACTCAACAAAAAAAGACCGTAGAACATTCTACAGTCTTAAAGCTCAGGCTCCCATGATGGAGTCATGACGGGTCGTTTCCCATCCATACGCCACTTCTCGAAGCATCAATTCACCAAACTCTCGATCTTTCTGGTCGATGACCTGCCCTTGTTTTCGCTCATAAAAAGTACGAAACGGATTCATCTCAAGTGCCCAGATCAAGAGTCCTGCCTCACACATCGATTGCACGGCATGTTCAAGGAGAGCGGACCCGATTCCGTTCCCTTGATGATTCTCTAAAATATAAATGGCATACACTTCATTCGTGTGGTCTGGATACTCTCCTGTCCGCTCTTCTCCGTAAAGAACGAAGCCCACGATTTCGTCCTCGACAATCGCCACAAAGCCGGCTACTTCTTGCCGACGAAGGGCGGTCCGCAAGCATTCCGCCCATTCGATGGAGCCGGATGATACTTTTAGCAAATACTCGGTCGGTACGATCCCCCGATAGGTCGTACGCCACCCGTTCACACGCACTCTCGCAATCCCATACACATCATCTGGTTTGGCGACCCGAATGTCCAATGTGACCCCCTCCTCACCCGAAGCTTTACAAATAGTTTACCACAAATCCCCAACTTGCAATCCGAGATTATGTGAAAATTGAACGGACATCCACAACAAAAAAGACGTCACCTTTAGATAAAGGCGACGTCTTTTATCACGTTATGCAACTTCTTTAGATTGGACTGGTGTAGAAGTTGTTAACGGT
The DNA here is from genome assembly GCF_027161185.1 of Exiguobacterium sp. KJ 601. Classification (GTDB taxonomy): domain Bacteria; phylum Bacillota; class Bacilli; order Exiguobacteriales; family Exiguobacteriaceae; genus Exiguobacterium; species Exiguobacterium profundum. The sequence continues at coordinate 1,349,997 of NZ_JADHZG010000001.1, forward strand.
TTTTTCAAGAACGAGAGGAGCAATGCTCCGACCACCGCACCTGCCAAGATGGCGAGTGCATAGAGGCCCATACTCACCGCGACGTTTCCAGCTCCTTCAAGAAGTGGGAAGACGAAGATTCCTCCGTGTGGCGCTGGTAATTGAATCGTGAAGAATGCGGATAATCCTCCTGCGATGGCAGAACCGAGAATCGCTGATGGAAGAACGCGAATCGGGTCCGCAGCTGCGAATGGGATTGCCGCTTCCGTGATGAACGAAGCTCCCATGATATATGCTGTTTTTCCTGCTTCGCGCTCTTGTTTCGAGAACTTTTGACGAGCGAAGACAGTTGATGCGAGTGCGACGAGGAGTGGTGGTACCATCCCTCCAGCCATGACGGCTGCCATGACTTCTTGGTTACCCGCTGTGAGTGCTGCCGTTCCGAAGACGTATGCTGTCTTGTTGATCGGACCACCCATATCGACTGCCATCATCCCACCGACGATGACTCCTAAAAGGATAGCGTTTGCGCCGCTCATACTGTTCAACGTATCCATCAACCATGTCATAAGTGCAGCAATCGGTTCATTGACGACGAGCAACATGACCATACCTGAGATAAATGATCCAAGTAAAGGATATAAGAGGACCGGTTTGATTCCTTCAAGTGAAGCTGGCAACTTCGCAAGTGCCTTTTTCAAGAAGAGGACGACATAACCTGCCAAGAAACCAGCGATGAGACCACCGAGGAATCCGGCGTTCCCTTGACTTGCAAGTACCCCTGCCACAAGACCTGGTGCGAGACCTGGGCGATCGGCAATCGACATCGCGATAAAACCGGCGAGAATCGGAACGAGGAAGCCGAATGCAGCTCCACCGATTGTCATCAATTGTGCAGCAAATTCATTGTAAGACGGGTCATCCGGGTTAGCAGAGTTGATGCCCCAGAAGAAGCTGATGGCAATCAAGAGTCCACCTGCGACAACGAGTGGAAGCATCGCAGATACACCGCTCATCAAGTGCTTGTACACGCCTGTACGTTGTTCTTTCGAAGCGCCACCTGATGTTTTCGAAGCCTCATATACCGGCGCATCTTGTTTCACCGCACGATTGATAAGTTCTTCAGGTTTCCGAATCCCTTGTGCGACCGGAACTTCGATGACTCGTTTACCAGCGAAACGATCCATTTCAACAGCCTTGTCCGCTGCGACGATGATCGCTGTCGCCCGGTCGATATCCGCGCGCGTCAATTCATTTTTTACACCAGTCGATCCGTTCGTTTCGACTTTAATATCGACGCCCATCGCTTCCGCTTTTTGCTTCAAGCTATCTGCTGCCATATACGTATGAGCGATTCCTGTCGGGCATGCCGTGACCGCTAAAATGAACGGTGCATCTTCATTCGTCTGTTTGACGACTTCCGGCTTCGCTTCTGCCGCTTCTTTTTCTTCGATGGCACGGATGACATCGCTTTCAGAAGTGGCTGCATAGAGACGCTCTTGGAATGCAGGGTCCATCAAGTAAACTGAAAGTTTAGAGAGTGTTTCAAGGTGTTCATTATTCGCGTTTTCTCCTGCCGCAATCATGAAGAAGAGGCGGCTCGGTTGTCCGTCTAACGCTTCGTAGTCGACGCCTTCCGAGCGACCGAATGCGATTGCTGGCGTTTTGACCGCACTCGTTTTCGCGTGAGGAATGGCAATCCCTTCTCCGAGGCCGGTCGTGCTCTCGCTTTCACGTTTTAGAATCGCATCGCGATAACCGTTGCGATCGGATAGTTTACCAGCGCGATCGAGGACATCGACAAGTTCTTCGATGACCTCACGCTTAGAACTCGCGCGTAGATTCAATTGAATCGTGTCGCGTTGGAGCAAGTCCGTGATTTTCATGTTGTTTCCTCCATTCGTTTAAGTGGCGTAAGTTGTACTTGATCGATCAAGCGATCGATCTCTTGTTTTGAACATAGGCCGAACGTATAAGCAGATGCGCTTCCTGTCGTGACCGCGTATCGAAATGCTTCTTGTTCACCTTTTCCTTTCACATTCGCGACAAATCCGGCGACGAGTGAATCTCCTGCACCAACCGAGTTCACAAGTTTCCCGACCGGTGTGTTCGCTGTGACGGCTCCGTCCTTGTTAACGAGTAGTGCCCCGTCTCCCGCAAAGGAGATGATGACGTTTTTCGCCCCGCGTTTGACGAGCTGTTCGGCATAAGGTAGAGCTTCTTCAAACGTTTCAATCTCGGTATCAAACAATTCACCTAATTCATGGTGGTTCGGTTTGATCATGAGTGGTTCGAGGGCGAGCACCTCGAGCATGGCATCTTTCGTTGTATCGACGACAAAGTCGGCACCTTTTTCGCGAATCGATTCAGCAATGGTCCGATATAGCGAGTCTGGTAGGTTGCTCGGGATACTACCCGCGAGGACGACGATATCGCCTTCTTGAACTTGATCGAACTTGGCCGTCAACAGTTCGAGCTCGCGCTCTGTGATATTCGGTCCGCTCGCATTCAGTTCTGTTTCCTCTTTCGCCCGAATCTTGACGTTGATCCGGGTGTTCCCATTCACCTCTACGAAATCGGTGTGTACACCGTGATCGACGAGTGACTTTTTAATGAAGTCACCGGTCGTCCCACCGATGAAACCAAGCGCTTTCGTCTCTTGTGCATATTCCCGAAGAACGATGGAGACGTTGATTCCTTTACCGCCTGCGCGCTCCGTCGTCTCTTCGATTCGGTTCACTTCTCCTAGATGTACTTCAGGTAATGTTACGTAGTAATCAATAGAAGGGTTGAGTGTTAACGTGTAAATCATTTCGCATTCACCACCTTTGTGATTGTTTGGATGGAACTCATTGACTCACTGCTTGATGTGATCAACTGTGCGGCATCTAACGTCGCGACTCGGCTGAACGTTCGTTTCCCGATCTTCGATGCGTCCGCGAGTACGAACGAGGTTTGTGCCAATTCGATTGCCGTTTTTTTGACAAGCGCTTCTTCTGGGTCCGGGGTCGTGTAACCCGCTTCAAGGTCGATTCCATTCATTCCGAGAAAGGCGAGGTCGACGCGATAATTCATCATGCTCTCCCGTGCGTTATACCCAACCAATGCCTGAGTGGAACGCTTTAATTCTCCGCCAATCACAAACGTCTTAATATCAAGATCAAATAATTCATTCGCAATCGGTAAACTGTTTGTGACGACGACAATCTTTTTGCCTTGTAAAAACGGAACCATCGCCTGAGTGGTTGTACCGGCATCTAAATAAATCGACATCCCGTCTTCGATGAACGTTGCGGCCTTCCGTGCAATCGCAACTTTTTCATCTACGAACCGGTCTCGCTTTTCTTCGAATGTCGGTTCCTCATCTGGAGTCGCAATGAGTGTTGCGCCTCCGTGAACCCTTGCCAGATACCCTTCCGCTTCGAGGTCCGTCAAATCTCGACGAATCGTCGACTCGGATGAATCCGTCAAATCAACCAATTCTTTTAATTTGACGACCTTCTGTTCAGATAAGCGTTGCAAAATCAACTGATGTCGTTGTTTCGTTAACATCTTGTTCCCTCCATACGTCTAATATAAAGCGTTTTCATTATAAAAACAACTAAAATCATTCAAAAACATTCATTTTCATTCAATTTGTCACAATTATAACATAAAAAACGGTCAATAAATGACCGTTTTTCGAGTTTATGACTGTTTTTTTAACCATTCATCCAATTCTTGAACGAGTTTTGGATGAATCGGCGCATCGATTGCTTCACGATACTCTTTGTGCAGCATGAGAAGCGAATGGGGTGACTCCCGTGTCACGAGCAGATGATTCATATCTTCGATGATTGACGAGGTGACCTCACCTTTTGTTTGAATCATATGGACGTGCTCTGGTGGGACTTGCACATCACGCCCCCCGGTAATCGCAAGAACCGGGACGGTCACATGCTCCAATCGTTCCCGGACGTCATAGGATGCATGTTCACGAATCCATTTCGCATTTACGACTTGACCTCGATATTTGAAAGACGAGACGTTCGTCCGTAAAGAACGCTCTAACAAATCGTCCTGTCGCTGCCTAACTTTTTTGGCAACGCCCGTCAACCGGTAGAAGAGACCTTTTATCCCTTTCACATGTTCGATGTCTTTAGCGAGTGCATCTGCTTGGTATAAGAACATCCGCTTGGACGATTCATGGAAACCGGAAAGTAAAATCAGTCCATCAGCCTTCGTCTCAAGTTGAACGGCAGGAGCAAGAACGGCCCCTTCACTATGACCAAGTAGATATAAGCGATTCACATCGGCCAGTTGTCGAATGGTGCGCACGACAAGAATCGCATCGTTAATCAAATCATGTAAACCGACTTTATTGAAGTCCCCATCGGACTTGCCAATCCCTTGTTTGTCATATCGGAACACGTTGTATCCGCGGTCGTACAACGCTTCTGCCAACTTGGCATACGTATTAAAACCGACACCACCCATATTGCCGTCACGGTCACTCGGCCCACTTCCGCTCAACATGACGATTGTCGCCCGGGGCTCCTCATGGGAAAGAAAAGTTCCTGCAATCGTTCCATATGCTGTCGTAATCGTCATCTCTTGTTTCATCGTATCGCCTCCATTACTATCATACCCGAAACCGACATCTAAAAAAATATGTCGCCGTCTTCTCAGACAGCGACAATGATTAGGTCAGTCAGTTAGCCAATCGTGCAGCCAATCGACCGCACCCGTTAATCCATCTTCCGACAGCCGTTCGAACGTATCTTTCTCCGTGAACACATGCCAGCTTCCTTCTAATGAGTCACTCAACATCAAATAAGGGATTCCTGCTTCATCGTAAGCGTCACCCGGTGAACTTGCCAACGAACGCACTTCTAGTTCAGCGAATGGCGCCCGTTCTAGAACTGGATAAGATTTCATCCCTTTCGTCCGAACGTATAGTGGACCATCACCAGTCCCAAGAATATCGAGCATGACGATCGTTTCCACTTTTTCTTTTTGTTCCCCTAGCCGTTCAAGGAAATCGTCACTCGCTTCTCTAGAGTCGCCGTTTCCATTCAAAAAGACATATCGAATCGTATAGTCTGGCATTTCCTCGTTCATCACCTGCATCAGATGATATAAGACCGTAGACGGACCGACGGCAGACAAATAATGGGCCCCGTGCCAGGAAGAATCGAGTCGTGACATGAGAACAATCTCTTGATCCGTCTTGCCTTTTTGGACAAATTCGACATACGGAATTTCTTCATTATAGGGCTTGACTTGAATCGTTTCCCCGTCCTTCAGTTGTTCAGCCGTATCCAAGTCTACCCCTGTACCATTTAACGGCATATAAGATGACGTGAAAACGAAACCCGTCTCATATGGGTCGTCTTCAAAAGGGGTGATCAGGTATCCTGCAGCTCCCTTAGATGCGAGCTCTGACAAGTACGCGTTCGCTTCCTGGTCATTCAAAACCTCACCTGCGTAATCGACGGTATACGCATCTTCGATGTTGTCATATGAAAATTTTGTCGTCGGTAAGACAATCACTTTCTCTTTCACGTCCGGAATATCTTGTCCCCACGTCATATGTAAAATCGTACCTTTGAACGGTTGATCAAACGTCATCGATGAAAACCCCTCATACGTTTTATCCCCCATTTCAATCTCAGTCCAGCCGGTTATCCGTTCTGTGTAAAGGAGGTTTCGGTCCATGTCGATGGGTAATTCGGTTCCGAATGATTCAAAAAAGTCGGCACTCTCCCAACTATCCGCATTTCGATCGACTGATGAAATATATTCAGCGGTCTCGAGCGGCGTCGGATGGATTGGATTGAAGAAAAGAAAAACTGTCGCGATTGAACGCAACAAACTAATCAATATGAACATTACACGATCCCCATTCATCAATAAATTACTATACATACCATTTTTTATTATATACAGCTATTTATCGTCTGACTATTCAATTTTTTATCAATTTAAATATAATTTTAGAATCCGAATATCATATTCCGATCACAAGAAAAGCCCGTTCGAGTTGAACGGGCCCACTTGTAAATGTTGATCCTTATACGCCTTCGTATGCTGCGTACATGATCTCTTTCAATTCTTCAACAAGCGGCATTTTCGGATTCGCCGTTGTACATTGGTCTTCGAATGCGTCGACCGCCATCTTGTCAATCTTCGCATCGAGTTCTGCTTTCTTGATGCCTTGCGCCTTGAACGAAAGTTTGATGTTCAAGCGTTGACCGAGCTCGATGATCGCCTGGACGAGTGACTCGACACCTTCAGCTGTCGTGCTTGCTGGAAGACCGAGGTAACGTGCGATTTCTGCGTAACGTTCGTCAGCGATGAATGACTCATATTTCGGGAACGCCGCAAGTTTCGATGGGCGTGTCGCGTTGTAACGGATGACGTGTGGCATGAGGATTGCGTTCGTACGACCGTGTGGTACGTGGAACTCTCCACCGATTTTGTGAGCGATCGAGTGGTTGATACCGAGGAACGCGTTCGCAAATGCCATACCCGCCATCGTTGAAGCATTGTGTACTTTCTGACGAGCTTCCGCGTCGCTACCGTTTTCATACGCTTTTGGTAGATAATCGAAAATCATCTTAATGGCGCGGAGGCAAAGTCCGTCTGTGTAATCATTCGCCATGACAGAAACATATGCTTCGATTGCGTGTGTCATGACGTCCATTCCTGTATCAGCCGTGATTGAAGCTGGGACGGTCATGACGAACTCTGGGTCGACGATGGCGACGTCTGGTGTGATTGCATAGTCAGCAATCGGATACTTCACGTTACGTTTTTTGTCAGTGATGACAGTGAACGGTGTCACTTCAGAACCTGTACCAGACGTTGTCGGGATGGCGATAAACATTGACTTGTTACCTAATGTCGGGAACTTGTACGTCCGTTTACGGATATCCATGAATTTCTGGCGTAGGTTAGAGAATTTCTCTTCTGGACGTTCGTAGAAGAGCCACATGCCTTTCGCAGCATCCATCGGTGAACCACCACCAAGTGCGATGATCATGTCTGGTTGGAAGTGACGCATCGCTTCGGCACCGCTCATGACTGTTTCAACAGATGGATCAGGTTCGACCTGGTCAAAGATGCGGTACTCGACGCCAGCAGGCAAGTTTTTGATGACTTTGTCAGCGAATCCGAGTTTGACCATCATTTCATCTGTGACGATCATCGCCCGTTTCTTCGTTGTGAGCGATTGAAGGTATTGTACTGAGTTTTTCTCGAAATAGATTTTTTCAGGTACTTTGAACCATTGCATATTCACGCGACGTCTCGCCACCTTTTTCACGTTGAGTAGATGTTTCGCCGTCACGTTTTCTGAGACGGAGTTTTTACCGTAAGACCCACAACCGAGCGTGAGGGATGGTGTCATTTCGTTGTAAAGGTCACCGATTCCACCGTGTGCTGAAGGCGAGTTGACGATGATACGGCAAGCTTTCATACGGAGACCGAATTCAAGGATGGCATCGTCATCTGTTGAGTGGATGACCGCTGTGTGACCGAGACCACCAATCTCAAGCATTTTTTCAGCGATTGCGAATCCTTCTTCACGTGATTGAACTTTATACGCACCGAGAACCGGGCTTAATTTTTCGTGAGAGAGAAGTTCTGTTGCGCCAACTGTTTCGAGTTCTGCAATCAAGATTTTCGTATCAGCCGGTACTTTGAGACCTGCCTGTTCAGCGATCCATGCTGCCGGCTTCCCGACGATTTCAGGGTTGACAGCACATGTATCCGTCCGAATGACGAGCGTTTCAAGTTTTGCTTTTTCTTCTGGTGAGCAGAAGTAGCAACCGAGTGCCGTCATCTCTGCTTTCACTTCTTCATATACTTCTTGGTCGACGATGATCGCTTGTTCAGACGCACAGATCATACCGTTGTCAAACGTTTTTGAAAGGATGACGTCTGAGATGGCGCGTTTCACTTTTGCAGTCTTATCGATATAGGCTGGTACGTTACCAGGTCCGACACCGAGAGCCGGTTTACCAGTCGAGTAAGCGGATTTGACCATTGCCGCCCCACCCGTCGCAAGGACCATCGCCACGCCAGGGTGGTTCATGAGTGCTTTCGTCGCATCGAGTGATGGAACTTCAACCCATTGAATTAAGTTTTCAGGAGCACCTGCCGCCACTGCTGCGTCACGAAGGACACGGGCCGCTTCACTTGAACATTGTTGCGCTGATGGATGGAACGCGAAGATGATCGGGTTACGTGTCTTGATAGCGATGATTGCTTTGAACATCGTTGTCGATGTCGGATTTGTGACCGGTGTGACACCAGCGACGACACCAACTGGCTCCGCGATGTATGTGATTCCGTTTTGAACGTCATCTTCAAGGACGCCGACCGTTTTCTCACCACGGAGTGAGTTATAGATATATTCTGTCGCAAAGATGTTTTTGATCATCTTGTCTTCAAAGACACCGCGACCTGTTTCTGTATGTGCTAATTTCGCGAGTGCGACGTGTTGCTCAAGTCCTGCAAGCGCCATCGCCTGTACAATATGGTCGATTTTCTCCTGGTCGAACGTCATCAACGTATCGAGTGCTTTATGCGCACTGGCTACGAGCGTGTCCACCATTTGTTCTGCCGTTGTTTCCACTTTTGCTTTCTCTTTGACTGCCATGTTAGGTTCCTCCTCATAAGTGAGAGCTTTTAATGAACATATTGACTTGATGGAAGCACAATATGATGACTGTTTTTTAGAGATTGTGCTTTCCTTCACATTCATAGAATACAATGTTTTTCAGGTTTTGTGGGTGACAACAATGTGAACTCTTTCACAATATTTTTTTATCTATTGTTGACAGCTCTTGATTTTTGTATGCGTCCTCAGTAAAATCGAATGCGTTTTCATGAAAATATATCAAACCTTTAATGTAAACGCTTACATGTTTTGTGTCGATTCAATCTCTACTATGATGTATCAATCATCACATCAACCCGTTTTTAGGTTCAACTGCACCTAACTCGTGTATAATGAAAATAGAACCTAACTAGGAAGTGAATCTATTATGCCGAAACAAGATGCAGCGGACCAGTTTGTCAAACTGATTCCTTTAATTCGTCGTAAATTGTTACGTCGATCTGATTTTCCTCAAATTCCAAACCTGAACTTCTCTCATTTCCATCTATTGATGTTGATTGAGGACGAGGGGGCTGTCACGAATGGACGAATCAGCGAGACACTCTCCATCGCGCCACCGAACGTTACCCCGCTCATCACGAAATTATTGAACGAGGGGTATATCACGCGGGTGCCAGACGAGCGGGATCGCCGCGTGATTTGGAATCAACTGACCGAGAAAGGTGAACGGATCTTACTTGAGCGCAGAGACTCATTCCGTAGACTATTCGAGGAACGTCTCGCCTTTTTGAATGAGGACGAAACTGACCGACTCTTTGAGAGTTTGAAGACACTTACAGAGATTGTCGAGAAGATGGACAAAGGTGACGAGTAAAACTTTTCTCGTCAATTCCCACAACTTCTTATATAATCTGTAATGAATCTACGTACAAATGGAAAGAGAGATGACATGTAATGGGTCGTAAATGGAACAACATTAAAGAGAAGAAGGCGTCAAAAGATGCGAACACGAGTCGCGTCTATGCGAAGTTCGGTCGCGAGATTTATGTGGCCGCCCGTCAAGGGGAACCTGATCCTGAGTTGAACCAGTCATTAAAATTCGTTGTGGAGCGTGCGAAGACGTATAACGTGCCCCGGGCGATCATCGATCGTGCCATCGACAAAGCCAAAGGTGGCGATGAGGAAAATTTCGATGAGCTTCGATATGAAGGGTTTGGTCCGAATGGTTCGATGGTCATCGTCGATACATTGACGAATAACGTCAACCGTACGGCTTCAGAAGTCCGTGCCGCGTTCGGTAAAAACGGAGGCAACATGGGAGTCAGTGGCTCGGTCGCATATATGTTCGATGCAACTGCCGTCATCGGTGTCAATGAAATGTCGGCAGATGACGTCCTCGAACTCATGATGGAACATGACCTTGATGTGCGTGATGTTATCGAGGAAGACGAGACGGTCATCGTCTATGCCGAGCCAGAAGCGTTCCACGCCGTTCAAACTGCATTCAAGGCTGCCGGTGTAGAAGAGTTTGCCGTTGCGGAATTGACGATGCTCCCGCAGAACGAAGTGTCACTCGATGACGCTTCGCAAGAACAGTTTGAAAAACTAATCGATGTGCTCGAAGACTTGGAAGATGTGCGCCAAGTGTATCATAACGTCGAGATGTAACACGTAAGCGATAACTTTCACGAGTTATCGCTTTTTTTCATATTCGATTTGACAAGGGTCACATCATATGTTAAATTTCAAAAAGTCTTTATCATATTAAAGTGATACCAAGAGAAAGAAAACGCGAAAGGTGTTGGATCGATATGAACGCAGTATTACTTGCAGTCATCGTCTTATTTGCGCTCGCCATCAGCCGAGTGCACATTGTATTATCATTAATCTTAGCGGCGCTTGTCGGGGGGCTTGTTGGAGGACTTGGGTTCAACGATACGTTGACCGCCTTCAGTGACGGTCTTGGTGGTGGAGCGAGCATCGCACTCAGCTACGCGCTCCTCGGCGCATTCGCTGTCGGGTTATCGAAGACGGGGCTTCCGGATGTCTTAGCTGAAAAATTGATTGCGATGTCAGGTCGTGACGTGTCAGGCAAGCGTGTGATGGTTGTCAAAGCATTCCTGTTGTCACTCATCTTATTGTTATCCATCAGCTCTCAAAACGTGCTTCCGATACACATCGCCTTTATCCCGATTGTGATTCCGCCGTTACTCGTACTGTTCAATGAGTTGAATGTAGACCGTCGTCTCGTAGCGACCATTTTGACGTTCGGTCTTGTGACACCATATATGTTGTTACCTGTCGGGTTTGGTGGGATTTACTTGAATGAGATTCTCATCGCGAACGTTGAAGCGAACGGCTTGACTGTCGGAGACGTCAACATCATCTCGATCATGGGCATCCCGGCATTAGGGATGGTCGTCGGATTGATAGCGGCGTTCATTCACTACCGGAAACCGAGAACGTATGACACGATTGCACTCGGACCAACTGATTATGAAGTACGTCAAATGAGTGGTTTGAAGATGATCATGACACTCGCAGTCGTTCTCATCGTGTTGATTGTTCAGTTGCAGACCGAGTCGATGATCGCCTCTGCGGTGACTGGTTTGATCTTGCTTTCAATCTTCCGCCTGATTCCATGGTCTGAGGCAGATGATATCTTCACAAGCGGCATGCGCATGATGGCATTCATCGGGTTCGTCATGATCGCCGCAAGTGGATTCGCTGCCGTCATCCGCGAGACAGGTGCGATCGAACCGCTCGTCAACGGAGCGAGCGATTTGATGGGTGACTCTAAACTCATTGCCGCTCTCGTTATGTTGCTCGTCGGCCTTGTCATCACGCTCGGAATCGGTTCAAGTTTCTCGACTGTTCCAATCATTGCAGCAATTTTCGTCCCGCTCTGTGTACAATACGGCTTCTCAGTCGAGGCAACGATTGCCATCATCGGGACTGCAGGAGCGCTTGGGGATGCAGGTAGCCCAGCGAGTGACTCGACACTCGGACCTACGAGTGGATTGAACGCTGACGGTCAACACGATCACCTACGTGAAACGGTTTGGCCAACGTTCTTACACTACAATATTTCACTCATCATCTTCGGTGTGATTGCGGCGATGGTGCTTTGATCATTTTTTCCGTCGTGAATAAATGGTTCCTAATAAAATGAGGATGAGAATAAACCAGATTCCCGTATACATGAGGATTTCGGTGAACATAAAACTCCTCCTAAACAAAAGATAAGGAGCGACGGCTGTCGCTCCTTTTTATGATGAGGTTTTTAATTCGGTCTTGCAAGTATCGAGATACGCATCGACGACCTCTGCTACTTCTCGTCCTTCCCGAATCGCCCATACAATCAGGCTTTGCCCTCGCTTGGCATCCCCCGCGACAAAGACGTTTTCCGTTGCCGTCTGGAAATCTGTCGTCTTCTCGACACCGATTTTCCGCAACTCGTGCTCTGGTCGTTCAAATCCAATGGCGACGAGGATCAAGTCCGCCGGATACGTCTCTATCGAATCTTCCTCCACGAAGAAGGTTGCCTGACCATCCGGGTTGACGACTTTCGTCATCCGTTCCGTTTCAATCCCTGTGACACGTCCTTCTTTCGTGACGATTTGGTTGGAGCGAATCAAATACGTTCTCGGGTCTTTCTCATAGACCGCGAGTGATTCCGCATACGCATAATCCGTCGTAAGCGTGTCCGGTTGAAGTGGCCAAGGTTTCTCTGGTGCACGAAGCAACCCTTTTGACGGGTGTTTCCCAAATTGAACGACTGATTTTGCACCTTGACGGATTGCCGTCGCCACACAGTCGGCTCCTGTATCTCCACCCCCGATGACGATGACATTTTTGTCTTTGGCGTCATGTTCTGGTGATCGGGTCGTTCCTTTTCGCTCGTACATCGATGCTGTCAAATAATCCATCGCCATTTCAACACCACGTGCATCATCGCCATCAATCCCGAGCGTGCGCTGTTTCTGAGCGCCAGTCGCGAAAATCACCGCATCGTATTGGTTCCGAAGCGCCTCCACTGTCACATCCGTACCAACCTCAATGTTCGTCTGGATGACAATTCCCTCTTGTTCGAGCAACCGAATGCGACGTCTCACGACATCCTTATCCAGTTTCATGTTCGGGATTCCGTACATGAGTAGACCTCCCGGTTCATCAGCCTTCTCGATGATGGTGACCGAATGTCCGAGCTGGTTCAGTTGGTCGGCAGCCGCCAATCCAGCCGGCCCACTTCCGATGATGGCGACTGTCATCCCGCTTCTTCGATGTACCGGCCTTGGTTTCACCCAACCTTCTTCAAACGCCCGATCGATGATGGTTCGTTCAATCGATTTGATCGCAACCGGATCTTCACTGATTCCGAGTGTACAAGACCCCTCACACGGTGCGGGACAAACTCGACCCGTAAACTCCGGGAAGTTATTCGTCTCCATCAATCGGTGATACGCTCCCATCCAGTCCGATTTGGTCACAAGCTTGTTCCACTCCGGGATATAGTTGTGAATCGGGCACCCAATCGTCTCTTGTCCAATCATATCCCCGACATGACAGAATGGAGTGCCACAGTCCATACAACGTGCAGCCTGCTGTTTGACCGATTCGTCATCCATTCGTGTCGCATATTCTTCATAATCCTTCACTCGCTCATCCACAAGACGCTCAGGTAATGTGGACCGTGCGATGTTTAAAAAGTTATGTTTCATGCGTTACCCCCCTCAGTCACAACCCGGAACAATTCAAGTGCTCGGTCCGCTTCGCTCAATTCCGGTCGATTCGCCTCGATTTGACGCATAACGTCCAATACATTCGCATAATCTCGTGGAACGACCTTTACAAAGTGAGGGCGAGCTTGTTCGAATGACTCTAAAATAGTCCGTGCTTTGACACTGTCTGTATGAAACTGATGCGCTTCGAGAAGTGCATAAATTTGTTCCATATCTTCATCGTTCAATTCTTTTACGACGGAGACGAGCTCCTCGTTGACGAGTCGATCATACGCTTGATCCCCATAAATATATGCGACGCCACCTGACATGCCGGCTGCAAAGTTCCGTCCGACATCACCGAGGACGAGAACCGTTCCCCCGGTCATATACTCACATCCATGATCGCCGACTCCTTCGACGACTGCCGTCGCCCCAGAATTTCGAACGGCAAAACGCTCGCCGACGTGACCGTTAAAGAAAGCTTGTCCGATCGTCGCTCCGTACAAGCAGACGTTTCCGGCAATCATTTGTTTACTTTCATCAAACGGTGCATGTTTTTCAGAGATCAATGCTAATTTCCCACCGCTCAAGCCTTTCCCGATATAATCATTGGCATCCCCGATGACGGAAATGGTGATTCCTCGTGGTAAAAATGCTCCTAAACTTTGTCCGGCTGACCCACTGAGGCGCAGCGAGATGGTATCGTCCGCTAAACCGACCTGACCGTGAACTTTCGTCACTTCAAACCCCAACTGTGTCCCGACGGCACGATCGGTGTTTCGGATGCGACCAACGAAGAATGTCGGTTGCAACGAGCTGATTGACCGTGAGACTGCCGGAATCAATTTTCGGTGATCGTAGGAACGGTATGCCGGGTGAGCGACTTCTTCACGCTCAGGAAGTGGTGTCGGCATCGAGAGCATCGGTGCTAAATCTAACCGTTTTGCTTTCGGATGTTTCGTTTTCCATTCACTTTCTTCGAGAAGATCCGTTCGACCAATCACGTCGTCTAATGATGTCACACCGAGTGATGCTAAAATTTCTCGTACTTCTTCTGCCAAGAACGTCATCAGGTTGACGACGTGTTCTGGTTTCCCCATAAATTTCTGACGAAGCACAGGGTCCTGTGTCGCCACACCGACCGGACACGTATCTAAATGGCATGCACGCATCATAATACATCCAAGGACGACGAGTGGCGCTGTAGCAAACGCAAACTCTTCCGCCCCGAAGATGGCAGCTAGGACGATGTCTCGCCCCGTCATGAGCTTTCCGTCCGTCTCAAGTGTGACTCTCCCCCGTAACCCGTTCAATGCGAGCGTTTGATGCGTCTCTAAGAGTCCAAGCTCCCAAGGAAGACCTGTGTGCTTGATTGATGTCTTTGGAGAAGCACCGGTTCCACCATCATATCCACTGATGACAATCGTATCGGCATTCGCTTTCGCGACACCGGCTGCAATCGTCCCGACACCTGACTTCGAGACAAGTTTGACACTGATTTTCGCCTTAGGATTCACATGCTTTAAGTCAAAGATGAGTTGGGCCAAGTCCTCAATCGAATAAATGTCGTGATGTGGAGGCGGTGAGATGAGTCCAACCCCCGGAACGGATCCACGCACTTCGGCGACCCATGGGTACACCTTATTTCCAGGAAGTTGGCCACCCTCACCCGGTTTTGCCCCTTGCGCCATCTTGATTTGAATTTCATCGGCATGGTAAAGATATTCTGCCGTCACCCCGAATCGTCCGCTTGCGACTTGCTTGATGCGGCTGATGCGTTCGTTTCCAAACTCATCCGGGACGAAGCGGGCCCGGTCTTCCCCGCCTTCTCCAGAGTTACTTTTCGCACCGATCTGATTCATGGCGATAGCGAGCGTTTCATGCGCCTCTTTTGACAAGGACCCAAATGACATCGCGCCTGTCTTAAAACGGCGAACGATCGACGTGACTGGCTCTACTTCTTCGAGCGGGACAGGACGTTGTGTTTTAAATGCAAACAACTGTCGAATGAACTGTCCTGATGATTCATGCAATTTCACATAAGCATCATAATATTTACGTTCATTCTCACGACAGGCACGTTGCAACAAATGAATCGTCTTCGGATTGAATGCATGTTCTTCTCCGTCTGCACGCCATTGGAAATCACTTCCCGCCTCGAGCGGACGATTCGTCGCATAGGCGGACGTATGGAGTGTTCTCGCTTCGTCTTCAAGTTCTTCAAATCCGATTCCAGACAGTTGGGACGTCGTTCCCCTGAAATGCGTCTCAATCAAATTGCGATCTAATCCGACGGCTTCGAAAATTTGGGCCCCACGGTAGCTTTGAATGGTCGAGATACCCATTTTCGACATGATTTTGACGATGCCCTCGACAACTGCTTTTTGATACGAGCGAATGGCCTCTTCAAATGAATGCGCAATTTGTTTACGTTCGACTAAGTCTCGTATCGTCGCATAGGCTACGTATGGATATACCGCATCTGCCCCATACCCAATCAAGGTCGCTGCCTGATGCACTTCTCGGACTTCACCGCTCTCACAAATGAGACTACAGTTCGAGCGCAAGTTCTCTCGAATCAAGTGTTGATGAATCGCACTCAGTACGAGGAGAGACGGCATCGCAATCCGTTCATTACTGACGAAACGGTCAGATAGGACGATCACGTTCGCACCATTTCGTACAATCTGGCTGACCTGTTGCAAAAGGGCTTCAAGCGACGCCTCTAAATCATTCGTAAACGTTGTATCGACTCGTTCAACCTTGAGCTTCTCGGCAAGTTGCTTGAGGGTTGCCCCATCAATCATCGGATGATTCAACCACACACGTTTCGCGTGACCTCGTCCGGTATGGACCGGATCTCCTTGCGGACCAATCCAAGTAAACGTAGCCGTGACAATTTTCTCCCGTAACGCGTCGATTGGCGGGTTGGTCACTTGCGCGAAGTGTTGTTTGAAATAATGGAACAAGGAACGGGGCCGCGTCGAGAGCACCGCAATTGGTTGGTCATGCCCCATCGAGCCGATTGGATCTTTTTCGTCTTTGATTAACGGAACCATGTACTGTTCAATGTCTTCTTTCGTATATCCAAACGCACGTTGCACACGTCCGAGTTCAAGTAGTTCTTCTTCAACGATCCCTCGATCCTCAATTGTCATCATCTGCTTAAGCCATTTGTGATAAGGCTCTGACTTCGCAATCGTCTCTTTAATCTCATGATCAGGAATCAATCGCTTTTCAATCAAATCGATCAACAACAACTGTCCTGGTCTTAGACGTTGTTTAGATTTGACGTTCTCTGCGTCAACCGGAATGACTCCTGTTTCAGAGGAGAGAATCAATTCCCCGTCCAATGTTTCGACATAACGCATCGGACGCAAGCCGTTACGATCTAAAATTGCTCCGATTTGCCTTCCATCTGTGAAGACGACTCCAGTCGGTCCATCCCACGGCTCCATGATGGATGAATGATACTGATAAAAGTCGCGCTTGAACGGTTCCATCTTTCCTTCGACAAATGGTTCAGGAATCAACATCATCGCCGTGTGGGCGATCGAACGACCTGTTCGTGTGAAGAATTCAAAAGCGTTATCGAGCATGGACGAGTCGCTCCCATCCTCTTGAAGCACAGGGAACAAGTGTTGGACGTCTTCGAATAAGTCTGTTGACGTGACCCCTTCCCGTGCTCGCATCGCATCGATATTTCCGCGAAGCGTGTTGATTTCCCCGTTATGGACTATCATGCGGTTCGGATGTGCTCGTTCCCAAGAAGGGAACGTGTTCGTCGAGAAACGAGAATGAACGATGCCGAACGTACTTTTGTAATGAGGGGATTGCAAATCCAAATAAAATGCTGCGATTTGATTTGGCGTCAACATCCCTTTATATACGATCGTTCTCGTTGACAGGCTTGCGATATATAGGCGTAATGATTCGATTTTTTCGATTTTCCGACGTAGTTCATAAAAGACGCGTTCATTCGCATCCTCGTCTAGGAATGGACATGAGATAAACCATTGATAGATGACCGGTTGTGTGACCCGCGCATGTTCCCCGATTTGCATCGGGTCGACAGGTACTTCGCGCCATTCGATCGTCGAACAATCCAGTTCATCCGCCATCCGTTCCATCAACGTGATTTTTTCATGTAGCTGATTCTCAGACGGCTGAAAAAAAACCATTCCGACAGCGTAACGACCGAGTGACGGAAGGTTCATGGTTTGCGTAAACAATTCGTGTGGAATCTCAGTCATGATACCCGCCCCATCACCAGCATCGATGACACCTTGTCCTCCTCGGTGCTCTAAATTACATAACATGGAGAGCGATTTTTGGACGATTTCATGTTTCTTTAGCCCATGTAGATTGACGTAAAGTCCAATCCCACACGCATCTTTCTCAAATTTTGAGTCATACAAACCAACTCGACTCATATCATCGACCCCTTTCACTCACAGTTTCGTAATTAACATTCTGTTCTAAATATTCTGAAAAATCAAGTGAGTTGCATGCATTTTTGCATAATAGGAATCTCATTTAGTCTTATTGAAAGCGTATACATTACTGTTATCAATGGATTTATCGTTTTTAGTTATGTTCGATAAAGAATAAATATCCATAAATATTATTTATTTATAGGTTCTTCAGAACATAAAAAAAGGATATCCTGAAGATACCCTTTTCTTGATTATTGTTCTACTGTTTTACGCGGATGATGTAAAAACGATTTCGGACGTTTCCACAAAATCAAACCGATATACCCAATCGCAAGCAATGCGAGGGCGCTGACAATCACAACATAGAGTGTGCCTTCTTCGATTCTCGCAAAGATTCCGATATACGCCCAGACGAATACGAGTGGATAGATGAAATCATGATGCCACCACATAAAGAGAAGGGCAAGAATCACACCGACCATCAGCATAAGAGAGGTCCAGGCGAGTTCATCAAGACCTAACAGCGACGTGATCTGTTCCGTCTTCATCACAACGAACGTGTTGACGATGGTCGCGACTGATACCCAGCCGATGTAGATGGAGAACGGGAACCGATCGAGCCAGCTCGTAGACGTCCGAAAAGCGATATAATACAACCAGCACAGCGTAGCCAGGAACAACACCATGATGACAAGTGAGACGACGAACCATTCGTTCGTGAATGCCAATAGCCATAAACCATTCAGCACGCAAGAGACTAAAAATCCGGCTTTCATCCGCTCGGCTTGACGATTCGCCGTCGTCCCTTTCTTCAACTGGAGCACCAGCCAGACAAGTAACGCGACATAGATGACACCCCAAATCGAGAAGGCGTACCCTGCCGGCTTAAAGTAGATATCGATGCGGTCCGAAACCGCCGCGTTGTCGCCGCTCGCGAAATAGTTGATGACGACGGTCGCTAAAAAAGCAACCCAGTTTACAATCGGCCATTTTGATAAGTCCATAAGCACGATCTTCTAAATGAAGATCAAACACCTCCTTTTGTAACATAATATTCAATACCCGCATCCATGTGACTCTACACGTACAAAGGGGCTCGCATATGCGAACCCCTTCTCCATTAAAAGTCGATTTCGTCTGGATCTGGTCCGAGACGTTCTCCTGTCGCCACTTGATCGATCTTCGCCAAATCGTCCGCATCGAGTGAGAAGTCGAAAACATCAAAGTTCTCACGGATTCGATGTGGTGTCACCGATTTCGGTAACGCGACATGACCAGACTCAAGATGCCAACGGAGAACTATCTGTGCCGGCGTCTTCCCATGTTTTTCTGCAATTTCAGAAAAGGCAGGGATGTCTAAAAACTTACCTTGCATGAGTGGACTCCACGCCTCGATCTGAATCCCTTCATCTTGACAGTAGTCCAACAAATCAGGTTGCGGGAGCTGTGGATGAAGTTCAACTTGATTGATGAGTGGCGCCATCAGACCGGCTTCTTTCAATGTTTCTAAATGGTGTTCTTTAAAGTTAGATACACCGATTGCCTTGATTTTTCCGGCTTCATATAAATCGATGAGGTCCTTCCACGCATCGACGAACCCATCTACCGGCCAATGCAACAGACAAAGGTCCAAATAATCTGTCTGGAGTCGTTTTAACGAGCCTTCGAATGCCTCTTTCGTTTTGCCTTCACGAATGTCATCATTCCAAATCTTCGACGTGATGAACAATTTAGAGCGGTCTACACCTGAGAGATGAATTCCCTTCGCAACGCCCTCTTCATTTTTATAGATTGCAGCCGTATCGATGTGACGATAGCCTGTTTTGATGGCTTCAACGACAGCAGCTGGTGCCTCGGTTTCATTATCGACCTTCCAGACCCCAAAGCCGATCATCGGAATTTCGACCTTATTTCGTAATGTTGCGTAAAGCATCTCATTCATCCCCTTTTCATTCTAACGAGCTGATTGTATCATACCCGACAATTTATTTCGGAAAACTAAATCGTCAAATCTTTTCGGGTGAATCGGATGAACGAGAGTGCTGAAAAGATGGTCAGGAGACCGAGTAACCAGATGAAATGGATGCCCCAATATTCCTCACGCATGATGGCACCGGCGTCAAAGAGAGAGAAGAATGAGAGGTTTGACATCCAATCGAATTGATCGCTCACTCCTTGGATGATGTTCACCATGAGAAAGAACGTGAAGATTCCACCCGTCACCATATAGGATTTACTACTATCATCGAACAGACTCGCAATCACATAAGCGGCTACGCCTAGGACGAGCAACATGAGCGCTCCATTCAATTGAAGCATCCACAATACCGCATAGTCGATTTGTAAATCGAACAGAAGGTCCGCTGCCATTAAACTCAACCCATTTAGACCGACAAATAGCCCGACTGCCACAATCAACACAACAAAGCTTGACATCACATACGTGACTCGAGAAATCGGGGCCGCCATATACAGCATGATTTCTCCAGAATCGACCGGTTTGGCCAACAGTTTCGAGGCGAAAGTCAATGCGAATAAAACTGCGAGGACGTAGAAAATCAAGCCATAATAGTTACTCGACAATAGATTGAGGACGTTGTCCATCGCCATCGACGCATCGATTTGGAAGACATCGAGAAGCTCAGGTGGCAACGACTCTAATTTTGCCTCAATCAATCCTGTTTCTTGAATAGATGGGAAGATTGCGGCTAAGAAAAAGAGATATATGCTAGTCCCGACTGAATATCCTAGAATCCAACTGCGATTC
Organism: Exiguobacterium sp. KJ 601; assembly: GCF_027161185.1. GTDB lineage: Bacteria > Bacillota > Bacilli > Exiguobacteriales > Exiguobacteriaceae > Exiguobacterium > Exiguobacterium profundum. The sequence continues at coordinate 1,370,508 of NZ_JADHZG010000001.1, forward strand.
TGTTTCAACATGGAGCGAATTAACATGTCATGTCGCCTCCCCGTAATACTGCATGAATAGATGTTCGAGCTCGTCTGTGCCACTTGTCAGTGATTGAACCTGAAACTCCGCCAATGTTCGGATGAGGTGGTTCAGCTCTATCGGTGTCGAGATGGTGACCTCAACATGCATGCCGTCCCGTTCACCAGAATCGGCCGCGAATCGAACGGCTTCCGCTTCCGTTGAAAATTCGACTCGGTACCGTTTCACGCTATGTTGTCGTAATTGTTCCATGTCCTCTTCGATGATGATGCGTCCATCTTTAATCAACGCGGCACGGTCGCACGTCCGTTCCATCTCAGGGAAATGGTGAGAACTCATGAGAATCGCTTTCCCAGATTGCTTTTCTTCAATTAACCAATCGATTAGACGATCTTGCATGAGCGGGTCTAATCCGCTCGTCGGTTCATCCAATATATAGACGGGCACATCTTTCATGAAACAGGTGATGATGGCGAGTTTTTGCTTCATCCCCTTTGACATCTTCCGTACTTTCGTCGCCTCATCGAATGAAAACCGTTCACGTAATTGCCGTTCACGATCCGAATTCGTTTTGTGCAAATGGCGCGTCAATCGAATGATTTCTTCTCCCGTCATGTTCTGGGGATAATTGATTTCTCCTGGCAAATAGCCGACACTCCGTTTCACTTGCTCCGTCTCCTGCCAACAGTCGAATCCGTTGATGGTCGCCTTGCCTTCACTCGGCTTCAAAAGACCCATCAAATGTCGAATCGTTGTGGATTTCCCAGCGCCGTTCGGTCCGATGAATCCGAAGATTGTACCTGGTGATACATGTAGTGAAACGTCAAAAATACCATGTGTGGCATCAAATCGTTTCGTCAATCGCTGAATCCGAATCATCTCGAACCCTCCTTTTTTGTAATATCTGAACGATATGATTACAAAACTAGTATATCACGTTCTTTTTTGAAATGGAAATGGTATATTGATTACAAAACTAGAGAGAGGAGCGCTTAAATCAATGGATGGATTTGCGAAACGCACCGAAGAAAAACAACAAGCGATATTACGTGCCGCTTATGACTTGATGACAGAGAAGCAATCCCGATTCACAATCAGTGAGTTAGCGAGTCGAGCGCACGTCTCCCCCGTATCTATCTATAATTACTTTGGGTCAAAAGACCAGGTTATCGTGCAAGTCCTAAAACAGATGACAGAAGAGCAGATGAGTTGGATTGAACATGCGATTGAATCGAACGCTCCATTCGATGCGTTACTCGTCGAGATCCTAACACGAAAAATCCAGTCGGCGGTTCTCTTTGACGAGACCATCACAGCAATGATTCAACAAGACCCGAACTGGGAACAGCTTGCGACTCGAGGATATACTGCTTTCGCCCGGTTGATTGAATACGGGAAGGCCCAAGGGTCAATCGATTCGACGTTATCCACTTCTTCTTATTTACGCTATGTACAATTCATGCAACAGGCCATCCTGTCCGATCCTCAGTTCTCAATCGGGGATATGAAGGAAACGATGGACGTCTACTTTCATTTCTTTTTGAATGGGGTCATGAAACGCTAAAAGGTGACTGTCTCAAGCAAGCAGACAGTCACCTTTCTTTACGTGTGATAGATAAAGTCTTCAATTGGATAGAGCGATAGATCCACTTCCGCGTCTCCTGTCAGAACGAGGTCACTCAACACTTTTCCGATGAACGGGCCGACCGTCAAACCGGATGATCCGAGACCGTTCGCGACCAACAGTTTTTCTGCCCCAGGCACCCTTCCGAGTACGGGAATTGAATTCGGTGTGACCGGACGGAAGCCGACTTTCGTCCCCACGAGTTCTGCCTCGGAAAGTCCAGGTGCCGACTCTAAACCTTTCGTCAGTACTTCGTGTACTCCGATTGCAGTCGGACGAACGTCGAACGCTTTTCCTTTCTCATGTGTCGAACCGATGACCACTTTCCCGTCGTCAAATCCGAGTAAATAGCGGCGTCGTGGCGGCATGACGACCGGCCAGTCAGATGCATCTGTATCCTTCAACTGGACGTGGACGAGCTGGGCCTTTTCCCCTTCGACTCGTACCGTATATCCAAGAGGCTGTAACAGCTCCGGTAACCAAGCACCCGTCGCAAGGATGATTTCATCCGCTTCATATCTCACTCCGTCACACTCCACACCAATCTCATCTCCGCTCGTCAACCGTGCAGAACCGTTGACAAATGTGACGCCACGCTTGATAGCGACTCTCTCAAGTGCAGCGCGAAAGCGTCCGCCGTCGACTCTAGCCCCTCCTGTCACGAAGAGTGCATCGTATTCATCGGATAACGGTGGGAAACGATGTTGTGCCTCTTCAGCAGTCAGTCGTTCGAGTTCACCGATTTCTGGCGCTTCTTCTCGACGAAGCAAAGTTCGCTCCATCATCTGGTCGAGCTTTGTTTCTTCATGGAGCGCAAGCGTCCCGACACGTTTGTATCCGGTGTCCGTCTCCCCTTCAGCCTCCAGCTCTTTGACGACCTTAGGATAATAGCTTGCTCCGCCTTTCGCCAGTGCATACCAAGCTTTGTTGCGTCGCTGCGCAATCCACGGACATACGATTCCAGCCGCGGCATCCGTTGCTCTTCCTTCTTCTTTCCGGTCAATGACCGTTACATCCGCTTTACCAGCTAAATGATAGGCAGCCGAAACACCGACGATCCCTGACCCGATAATCACTATTTTCTTCATCATAAATCTGTCTTGCTCAGACAGATGGACACATCCTTTCGTAAAAAAATCATCGACCCAACGGATCGATGATTGATTCTTATTCTCTCATCGCTAGACGATAAAGTAAATCTAACAACTCGATGTAGAGCCACACGAGCGTGACGATTAATCCGAATGCCGCGACCCATTCCAACTGTTTCGGAGCCCGAGCTTCGACTTGACTTGCGATGAAGTCGAAATCTAAGACGAGAGCGAGTGAAGCGACGATGACAATCACGAATTGAACACCGATCGCAAGTGGGCTTGAACCGGTCATGAATGCCAAGCCTGAACCGAACAAACTCATAACGAGTTGCACAAGATATAACAACATGACTGTGAACATGGCTGCCATGACACCGGCTTTAAACTTCTGTGTCACTTTGACAAGCCCTGTCGTATAGACAAACCACATCGCAAAGGCGACGACAAACGTCGTTAATACGGCACGTCCCACAATACCAGGGACCATCGCTTCAAAGAAATACGAAATCGAACCGACGAAGACACCTTCGATAATGCCGTATAGTGGCGCAACGACCGGTGCTGTATTCGGTTTAAACGTGATGAGCAACGCAAAGATAAAGCCGAGGATGAGTGACCCGATCATGAGCGGGAACAAGAGCCCTTCTCCGATTGTCGGTACGACAAGCCATGTCGTACCGGCTGCCGCTGTCACGAGTAAAAGCAAGGTGAACACTTTAGACCATGTACCTGCTTTCGTCATCGGTTCGGCACTGTAAGCTGTGGACGTCATTGATTTACGAAGTAATGGATTCGATTTTAAGTTCAACGTTGAATAGCTCCTTTATGGTTCAGTTACTGTTTTGCGAACACGTCGATGAACGCGCGCATATAATCTGGTAAGTCTGGCGGACGACGACTTGAGACGATATGTCCGTCGACGACGACCGGCTCATCATACCAAATCGCTCCCGCATTTTCCATGTCATCTTTGATTCCCGGCGTGCTCGTCACGTTCACCCCGTCTAAAATGTTCGCAGAAATCAACACCCAACCGGCGTGACAGATTTGACCGATTGGTCGTTTTTGTTCATCCATATAACGGACGAATCCTTTCACCGAATCGAAACGACGCAATAAGTCAGGTGACCATCCGCCTGGCACGAGAATCGCATCGAACGATGTGATGTCGACATCATCAAACGCCACGTCAGATTTTGCAGGCACACCGTATTTACCGATATATGCGTGATCGGCCTTCTCCCCAGCGAGGATCACGTGTGCTCCCTCTTCACGAAGGCGATGCACCGGGTACCAAAGCTCTAAATCCTCGAAGTCATTACTGACAAGTTGAAGGACTTTCTTCCCTTGTAATTTCATCAAACCCCTCCTTTTGTTCATTCCCCATTATACCCGAAAGCGACAGTCACGAAAACGAAGAATCATGATTGTTTTTCCAGGATATTGATTATGGATGATTCTCACCACTATATCTTGTGTTTCCTCCCTACAATTGATACCTTTAGTGGTAGGAGATTGAGAAGGAGGCACACTACGTATGAAACAATATCATGACTTATGTCGACACATCCTCGACCAAGGTGTCGTAAAAGAAGACCGGACTGGGACCGGGACAACGAGTGTATTTGGTTACCAAATGCGTTTCAATCTGCAAGAAGGGTTCCCCCTTATCACGACGAAGAAATTACATATTCGTTCCATCATTCACGAACTATTATGGTTCATCTCAGGAGAGACGAACGTCCGATACCTTCAAGATAACGGGGTCCGCATTTGGAACGAATGGGCAGACGAAGAAGGCAATCTTGGTCCAGTATACGGTTCACAGTGGCGTTCTTTCCCACGCCCGGACGGTTCTTCTGTCGATCAGTTGGCTCAAGTGATTGACCAAATCAAGACGAACCCAGATTCAAGAAGGTTGATCGTCTCGGCATGGAACCCAGGACAGCTAGAGGAGATGGCCCTGCCGCCGTGTCACCTATTGTTCCAATTCTATGTCGCTGACGGAAAGCTTTCGTGTCAATTGTATCAACGGAGCGCTGATACGTTTTTAGGGGTACCGTTCAATATCGCCTCATACGCACTACTCACGCATATGGTCGCACACGTGACCGGACTCAAAGTCGGCGACTTTGTCCATACCCTTGGTGATGCACACATCTACCACAACCATCTCGAACAAGTGGAACTTCAGTTGTCGCGTGACCCACGTCCGCTACCAAAACTCAACATTGTCCGAGACGTCCCTTCAATCGAATCATTCCGTTTTGAAGACTTCGAAATTCTAGGATATGATCCGCATCCGCACATCAAAGGAGAAGTGAGCGTATGATTTCACACGTCGTCGCATATGGATTAGGTCGTGAAATCGGAAAAGATAATGACTTATTATGGCGTTTGCCAGATGACTTGAAACATTTCAAGACCATCACGTCTGGCGGAACGGTCGTGATGGGAAGAAAGACGTTTGAGTCCATCGGTAAAGCGTTACCGAACCGACGCAATATCGTCGTCACATCAGATGTTTCCTTTTCAGCAGATCAAGTCGAAGTCTGGCATGATTTAGACCGTCTCGTCGAAATGAGTCAAGATGAAGAATGGTTTGTCATCGGTGGCGCCACGTTATATGAGCAGACGATGCTGATGACGAGCCGGATCTATGCAACGGAAGTCGCTGCATCGTTCGAGGCCGATACGTATTATCCCGAACGGATTGGGGAATGGTCAATTACGAGTACAATCGACCATCCGCAAGACGAAACACATGCATATGCCTTTTCATTCAAACAATACGATAAAACAGACATCGCATCATGATGTCTGTTTTTTAGTCTGGCAATTTTTCCAGCCACTGTTCAATTTTTCTCGTGATGACTTCGTCCTGTTCTCCATCCGCATAATCGTCATAGATTGCTCCGAGTTCAGACGCCGTTCGTTTCGATACAGCAAGAATGTGACTATATTTGCCTCGTTGCTCTTTCACAGCAGACAACGTCCCTTTCGCTTCTTGCGCACGCGCATCATCCAAGACGAACATCTCGATATTGTCATTACAAGAATACGCCTCGTAAGGACGGTATACGACTTCATATCGGCGATGCTCTTTGGGGAGTCGATCAGCAAGCGATGTATAGGTATTGGCAGACATCGTCACATAGGCGATTCGCTTCTCCTCACGAACAGCAGAAGTGTATCGGACGACACGATTTCGACCATCTCGTTTCGCCTTATACAGCGCCTCATCTGCGTAGGCACACCATTCACCGAGTGTATAGCCTGTCTGGCAGACTCGGGTGTATCCAATCGACACCGTCACCTGATGGTCGTATGGAAATTCCATTTCTTCGATACGTGTTCGGACTCGCTCAAGTACCGATTCGACGATCGCACGGTCTGAGACATTCAAGAGGATTAAGAATTCTTCTCCTCCGTATCGGATGAGCTCATCACTAGAACGAATGGCATGACGGATTTCTTCAGAAACGCGATGAAGAACGTCATCGCCATACGAGTGACCGAACGTATCATTCAATTGTTTGAAGTGATCGATATCGAGAAGTGCGACAGCAAAACTCTCACCAGACCGCTCCAATCTCGAGATGAACCGAGAAAAGGTCGCCTTTAAATACTTACGGTTGAAAGCACCCGTTAATTCATCCACGAGTAACGCTTTTGATACGAGACGTGATTTTTCGATATGTAGTCCGAGACGCACCAATCGTTCCTCCATCGGCACCCACGATTCCCAATAATCGTCGAATCCATATGAATAGGCAGCAAGACGATAGTGTTCATTCGTTCCGATGACAATGAGGGGAACGTAGAGCTTTCTCATCTTGCTAACGAACGATTGGATATCTCGCTCTTTAAATTGTGGCCATAATTCAACATCCATGATGATGGCTTTTGGCACATCCTCATAATCGTATTCCACGGCTTCTTCAAGGGTCTGCAAAAATACCGGACGTGCCCCAAGCTTCTCAACGCGCGACTTGTAACGACTAAATGTGGAAAAGCTTGCGGATAAGATAAGGACGAGATCCTCGTCCTCTTGTTCAATCCCCAAGACGGTATGGATATAACGTTTCACAGGAGAGATCAAGGTCAAAGCTTCCGCTTGTGTAAGGACGCTTGGCAACTCCTTCGCGTCAGACTCGACACGACTAAAAATTTCTAATAAATGCATCAACCGTCGTTGCCGAACTTCCTTCTTCATCCAATCGAGTAGAAACTCGATATCGCTTTTTGGAATTCGTCTCGACTCCGATATCTTTTTCAAAATCATATGTATACGCTCAGTGAGTTGACCTTGCTCCATTCCCGTCCCCCCCTATGTTCGTACTCCCCGAATTCTCTTATGTTTCGATTATGCGACTTCTCAAGATAAAATACAACTATTTCCTTATTTATTTTCTATTGTTTTACATATCACTAGGACCTACGTCCTAAAAAAGACATACTAAAAGCGGTCTTGCGACCGCTTTGTGTTATTTTTCCACTTTTAAGTTTGGTGACGTCATTTCCTCCGGACGAATCCATTGATCAAATTGCTCTTCCGTTAATAAACCAGTTTCTAAGGCTGCTTCTTTCAAAGAAGTACCGTTTTTATGTGCCAATTTCGCAATTTTTGCCGCATTCTCGTATCCGATATGCGGGTTAAGTGCTGTAACGAGCATGAGTGACTGTTCCACATTATGTGAGATCACTTCATGATTTGGTTCGATTCCAACAGCACAATGATCATTGAACGAATGTAAGCTGTCCGTTAATAGACGACAAGTCTGTAGGAAATTATACATAATGACTGGTTTGAAGACGTTCAATTCAAAGTTCCCTTGACTCGCCCCGAAACCGATCGTCGCATCATTTCCGAGTACTTGTGCGGCAACCATCGTGAGCGCCTCACTTTGAGTCGGGTTAACTTTACCCGGCATGATTGAACTTCCTGGTTCATTCTCCGGAATGGTGATTTCTCCGATTCCTGCACGTGGTCCAGAAGCCAACCATCGCACATCGTTCGCAATCTTCATCGCGTCCATCGCTAAGGCTTTTAATGCACCATGCGTGAAGACGAGTTGATCGTGACTCGTGAGGGCGTGGAACTTGTTGACGGCTGTTACAAACGGTTTGCCCGTCTCTTCTGAGATTTTCTTCGCTACAACTTCACCGAACTCAGGGTGTGCGTTGATCCCTGTTCCGACAGCCGTTCCTCCAAGTGCAAGCTCCGTGAGTGGTTCAATCGTGCGCTCGATCATCTGTTTTGACAATTCAAGCATCCGGACCCACCCACTGATTTCTTGACCGAGTGTGACCGGCGTCGCGTCTTGAAGGTGCGTCCGACCAATTTTGACGATATCCATAAACGCCTCCGCTTTTTGTGAAAGGGTTTGATAAAGCGAGTCGATTGCTGGAAGGACATCATCTTGTACAGAAAGGATGGCGGCGATGTGCATCGCGGTCGGATACGTATCGTTCGAGCTTTGCGATTTGTTGACGTCATCATTCGGATGAATCGAAATAGATGCTCCACGAGCCTGTAATTTTTCATTCGCAAGATGCGCAATGACCTCGTTGACGTTCATGTTTGACTGCGTGCCCGATCCTGTCTGCCAGACTACAAGCGGGAATTCCGCGTCATGTCGCCCTGCTATAATCTCATCTGCCACCTCTGCGATGATTGCTGCTTTTTCTTCCTCGAGTACACCGAGTTCAGCGTTTGCTAAAGCTGCACCTTTTTTCAAAATGGCAAATGCGTATACGATTTCAAGCGGCATTTTCTCCGCTCCAATTTTAAAGTTTTCGAGACTACGTTGCGTTTGTGCTCCCCATTTCGCCGTAGCTGGAACTTTAATTTCCCCCATTGTGTCCCGTTCGATCCGATAATCCATGTATAATTTCCCCCTCTATAGTTGACTACGCTTTCATTTTAGCGAAAAACCATCTAAAAAGAAATGACTCCGTCAAAAAAGCGACCAAGAATGATCTCGGTCGCTCAATTCATTCCATTCAATGCGTCACGTGCAATCACGTCTGCCCGATTTTCCGCTCGTGGGACCCATTTCAAGAACACGGTTGGCAATTCATCATAGGCAATCAGTGCTTTTAGAAACAGAGGCTTCGCAGAAGCATCTTTCATGAAACGTTGCTCTAGTGCGCGAACAATCACTTCGGCGTCGGAATACAGCATGAATGAGGTTTCGCCTTCCAATACATGCGCTTGTTCCAGCGCATAAGCACATGCAGCCAATTCCGCGTGAACGCTTGTCAATCCTTGCATTCGACGTTTAAACGTCGATACGGTACCGTCGGACGACTTGATCCACACTCCGATTCCGTTCTCTCCAGTCGTCTGATTAGTGGCCGCGTCAAAATAGATGTGAACCAAATCGGTACGCCTCCCAATCCGTGTTGACAGGTGCATGGATATCAATTTGTGACAGTCGTTTCGACAAGAGCGCGATCTCTTCATGACCGTCTAGTTTTTTTGCATATTTTTGATGGGGCGCTTCGAGTGTTTCATTTTGAACATGCACATAAAGCGTCTCAATCGTATCGTAATGCTGAATTAAAATCGTCGCCGTCTTCGGACCGATGCCACGTACACCTGGGATGTTATCCGAAGAGTCTCCCTGCAATGCCTTCACGTCGACAAACTGATATGGTTTCACGCCATACATCAATTCAAAAGAAGCTTCATTGACGAGCTGCTCCTCACCTTTTTTTGGCATGATTTGAAACACGTTCGGAGACAACAACTGAAGTAAATCGCGGTCCGAGGAATAGAGATATGATTCACCAGGGAACGCTGTCGCGACTGCGCCCATCAAATCATCCGCTTCATATCCCGTCAACTCGGATTGTAAGATACCTCGTTCATCCAAAGCGGCCCTCAATTTCAAATAGTCTTCGAAAAGTGGTTCCGGGAGTCCATTACGCGTTGCTTTATATTCAGGATACATCGCATAACGGTGGGTAGACTCTCGTGTCCCGTCCCAAAAGAAAGCGATATGGGAAAAGTCTGTCGTCCAGGAATCCACCTTTCGAAGTAATCCTTTCACAGTCACTTCCGGATCTTGTGCTCGTCTTCGCTCCGTCGCAAAATAATAACGGGACAACAAATTAAATCCGTCAACTAGAATAAGCTTCATCTTGCTCCACCTCACATGCTTTTAATCCCCGTGCTAGTGCATCTTGGTCTAGTTCCTTCCCAATCCAAACAAATACGGAACGGTCCCCTTCATGCACCTCATTTGCAAATGTCGCGCCCATCAACTGATTCGTCGCTTGAATGACAAACTTGCGCTCCTCATCCTGTAAGCGGACAATCGCCTTCATCCGATACATCTCATCCTCGTAGTGCATCAAGACTTCACGAACGTAACGGGTCACGCGCTCCCGAGACAATGGACGCTCGGCACTCAACGTGATGGCACGAAGGGAGGAGACCGATTCACTCGTCTCTGTCAGTTGACTCAACTTCTGTTCATCGACACGTGACAGTTGGAACGTATTTTCAAGTAATTCGTAATCGCCTTCTGTTTGAATCGTCTCTACAATCCTTACCGTCGGATTGAGTTGTTCGATTCGGCGGCGTGCTTGATCGAGTTCATCCGACGACACTAAATCGGTTTTATTTAACAAAATGAGATCGGCATAAGCGATTTGATGAATCCCTTCTTTGAACAGTTCACGGTCCATTTGACTGGCATCCACAACCGTCAAGATGGCGTTCATTTTAAAGTGTTGACGTAAGTACTCGTCATAATAAATCGTCTGAATGATCGGTGCGGGATCGGCGACACCGGTCGTCTCGATGATGACTCGGTCGAATGTTTCTTGCTTTGCAGCCAGTTGATAGAACGTCTTATTCAAATCATTTTGGATGGAACAGCAAATACATCCGTTTGAGAGTTCGATTTGCTCTTGGTCCATCTTGACGATCAATTGTTCATCGATATTTATCGCGCCGAGCTCGTTGACGATCAGACAAATCTTTTCATCCGTCGCCGCGAGTAAGCGGTTCATATACGTTGTCTTGCCTGCTCCTAAAAACCCGGTCACTAATTGTACGGGAATCATGATACCACCCTTTTCTTACAAATCTTCGTGCGCGCGAGCCCATTTCTCATAACGCGCATCCAATAAATCAATCAAGTGAAGCATCCAAGCCTCCGTCGTCATCGGGAGGACACTCGATCCCCACTCACGTTTCCCATGATGTGATAAAATCATGTGCCAGATTCGATGGTGGACATCCAATGGCAGTCGCGTCGACGTCTGGCGTAACGTTTCTTCAAACAATAGCCCACCGTATGGCATATGCCCGATTAGTGTGCCCATCGGGTTGATGGAGATGCCGGTCGTTTCACTTGTGCCCTCAACAGGAGATAACTTCTCAAAACGATTCGGACTAGATAACAGATGACTGTATTCATATATTTTTCCGATGTCGTGGAAGAGGATTCCAAGTGCGAGTTCATCCCAATTCAACGGTTCTTTCCGCTCGGCCATCGCTTCACAGGCGGCATACAGCGATTCAAACGTTCCTTTATATGCCTGTTCGATTTTAACACCGTTCATCGTATTCCAAAGGTCGACTTTGTGCAACTGCTCGGCTTCTTTGATTACACGAAACACCATCGCCAAATAGTCATCTTGCTCTTGAATCCGATAGCCGAGACGAAGCATACACACGGTATGCTTCAATAGACCTCCCGCATAGTTATGATGGTGGTAGAGTGCCGCTGGCGATAGTACGAAATCATCCCAAACGAAATCAAGGAGGCCGTAGGCGATCTGTTGATAGGTCGGTGACAACGTATCAATCAAACTGAACAATTCATCCGCAAACTGCTCCATCGTCTCATCCCCTGGCAAGCCTGGTAATAACGAGATTGCCTCATCTTTTGAGATAGGATGGACGCGGTCAATCGTAATCGATTTGGCGCCATCCGGTTTTGGATAGACATCGATTTTCCCGGACAATTCGATGACACCCGATTCATAGATTGGAAGTAGTTCACTCTCATTTCCACGTAGCCAATGCTTCGCACGCATCATCCCGTTCGCCGTCGTAACACTTAGTTGAAGCCATTTCGCACCATTCTTTCCTTCTCTAACCTCGACTGTACTGACGAGCGCTTTTGTTTGGACAGGGGTCCCATCGGCTAACTGGTCTAAACGGTCCTTTGATTTGTCTATTTGTGGTATTTGAAATCGATCATGGTTCATCGATGATCCGATGACTGGATCAATTTGTTGATAATAGTTCATAATCATTCCCTCCTCGCATCTTCTGACATTGTATCGTGTTTCCGCTCATTAGGCGAACATACTTTCTAGTAGGGTCATGATTTCACATTCATTATATTGAAAGCGCTTACGATTATTGATACGATAAAGGTAGTTCGATAAAGGGGGAAACGAGAATGATTTCATTAATCGATACGTATGAGCGTTTCATCGCCTCGGGGGAAGCGACACGTTATGCACAAGAGCAACAATCCATTGAACATATTCTAAAAGCGTCAACTTGTCCGGTGGGCATGCAGGACTTAGAACTGTCACTCACGCATCTTTCCGGTAATCCATATGCTAAAGATGCATCACTCGACAAAATTGTCGAACATGAGATGAAAGGGGCCATGGCGGCGCTTGAGCTTTCTGGTTACCCACTTCAGACACCGCTAGCGAAAGCAGTCATCTTGTCTGCGTTCGCTCGAACGAACCGACTCAATATTGATAAGCTAAAAGAACTGAGCCACGCCGACCTTCTCGTCCGAATTCAATCGGCAGAGCGCGCTTGGAAGCGGACATACACATTGTTACACCGTTCGACGCCGACTCAGATTTGTGGTCAAATGGATTCACTCCTCGGTGGATGCGCCATTCAACGCGTTCTTGAGGCAATCAAACAACCGGGAACGACAAAAACAGCATAAGAAAAGGAGCGGTCCCCGGGCCGCTCCTTTTCTTATGCTCATCCTTCTGTTACTTCAACTGCATCCGGCTCATATAGCGTCACGTTACGTGCCGGAGAGAAAGTCGAAATCGCATGTTTATAGATCAATTGTTGACGACCTTCCGACTCGACGATGACGGTAAAGTTATCAAATGACTTGATGACACCTCGAATTTGAAACCCGCTCACTAAAAATACGGTCGTTGGTACCATTTCTTTTCGAAGTTGATTCAAAAAATGGTCTTGGATGTTGTAGCTCGCTTTCATGCTGGATTCCCCCTAGTCTTTATCTCTTTAAAATAATCGGAATTTTCGAAAAAACCCCTCTACATCATCATAAATATTTTTATATGATAGTTCAAATGATTTTCGACCCATATCCACCCAAATTCCATCAAATTGATGACGGAACCAAGTTAATTGCCGTTTCGCGAACTGTCTTGTGTGCTGTTTAAGCAAATCTGTCGCTTTCTCTTTCGAGATGTTTCCATCGATGAATGGAATCATTTCTTTATACCCGATGGCTCGCATCGCCTGCGTATCACGATATCCTTGTGCCAAAAGTCGTTCGACTTCCTCGACCAGTCCTGCTTTCATCATCGCATCGACGCGTTGATTGATTCGGTCGTATAATATCTCACGATCTGCGTGGAGGACGAACAATCGATAATCATAATGTTCGGATGGCGCACTGTCCGTCGTCTGTGTATCCCCTTGCATCGCTACCTCGAGCGCCCGCACGACGCGACGCACGTTATTCGGGTGAATCGTAGCCGCACGCTCTGGGTCAAGTTGGACCAATCGTTGATGTAACGCCTCTCGCCCTTCGACTTCCGCCAACCGTTCGAGTTCTTCCCGCAACGCTTCATCGACAGGTCGCTCCACAAATTCATAATCGTATAAGATGGAGCGAATGTATAGCCCCGTGCCACCGACGATAATCGGTAACTTGCCACGGGCATAAATATCATCGATGGCGGCACGCGCCAATTGTTGAAACATCGCGACACTCATGGCATCATCCGGGTCACAAATATCGATCAAATGATGCGGGATCCCTTCGGCCTCTTCTTTCGTCACTTTTGCTGAACCGATGTCCATGCCCCGGTACACTTGAACCGAGTCACCCGAGACGATCTCGCCGTCGAACGCTTTCGCTAGTTCGATGCCCGTCTTCGTTTTGCCAACAGCGGTCGGACCGACGATGACGACGACAGGTGTTTTTTTCATACATCTCACTCCTCAATTAAAAACCCGTCTCCTCACGAGACGGGCCATCAAATTCTTCTTTTTATTCTATCATCAAATACGACGGCAAACAGCATCCAACCACATAAAAGTAATCCGAGTAATAACACGAGACCATCACTCATCTGCTTTCGCCTCCTTTAGCTTCCTCATTCCCACTTTTCACATTTTAGACACAAAATAACTGTAAAAAAGCACACTCAATAAAGAGTGCGCATTTCAAAGTCATCATTCAAATCAAATATTTAGTCATCATCTATTAACCTCTGAACCAATCCCAAAAATGAGCACCTTGGGCGACAATCAAATAGTCGAACCAGCGTGTATAATCCATCGGAAGTTTTTCGGTGTCATCTGTGTAAGTCAAAAATTCTCCAACCCAAATGTAGTTTTCATGTTCATTGACGACCTCGCAAACAATCCATTTCCCATCTCTCCCGACACCGACGGGGATGAATTGTTCAGGGCACTCCCATATTTCCCGATACTCGATCATTTCATCTACATTAAAAAGTCGGATTCCTCCACCGTATGTCGGGTGAACAAATAGGTCAGCGCCATTATGGGTCTTCAAGAATTGAATAATGTCGTTTGGCATCATTTGCTTCAATCGCTTAATTTCAACTTCCATCGCAGGCTCACTGAATAGAAAGTGTAACGTGTCTACATATCCCTCTTCATTTTGTATTTCAATCTGATTACTGACGAGCCTACTTTTCAACGTTTCAAGTGCAATCATCAACTCAACCCCACTTTTTGAAATTAACGACATTCGTACCGTATCATTCATTTCCATTTTTCTAAGTATTGCATATATCGATCTTTCATCGTTCAATAAAAAAAGGTCGTCAGGCACGACTTGATCGCGCTCGATGACCTCGGATCATTTTCAATTCATCATGAAGCAATTTCAATCGTCTGTTTCGTACGTTTGACAGAAACGATGAAGTACAGGATTGCCGTACCGCTCGCCGCCCACCAAACCATGTCATACCATCCGTTCATCAGTCCAGCCATCCCAACCATCGCCGGGACAATCAGCGTCAACCATGATAATACGAGGGCGACACGTGCTGTGATGGCCTTATTCGGTTTTTCGAGTCCCATTCCAAAGAAGAACAACGCCCAAAGGAATGACCAGAAGAACCACGTTAATGCCCCCATCGGATCACTTCCTGCAATCGCCATCACACCGTAAAAAGCGGCTGCAATCGAAACGAATAGCGAGAACCAGCCTACGCCACGGCCGTCTAAATTCAAAATAAACGTTACCCCTACATATAAATAAGTGAACGCAAATAGATAGATGCTCGCAAAACCGAACTGCTCTTCTGGACTCGCCCCAATCAATAACCATGTGGCGATAAACGTTTGTAAGAGTCCCGTAAACAAACTAAAGAACCCTGCGCTCTTGCTATCCACTTTCCCGAGAAGAACGAGACTATTTAAAAACAGTGCGACGCCACCGAATAATAAACTTACATTACCCACACTCATTACCCCTTTGTACAGATGTCTGACCTTTGTTCTACTGTATCACTTTAGCTTGAATTCGCTTTCAGTGCAAGGGGATTTTTACGTGTTCACGAGAACGCCACGCCTTACTCGTTCTCAAGGGTTTGGATGGCCTCGTCGATTCGTTCTTGTTCCTCATCCGTGAAAGTCGGATACTGTGGATCAATCCGTTCAAGCACATCAATCATGACTGACGAAATGACAAAACGACTGTACCACTCATCATCTGCCGGCAACACATACCACGGTGAAACTTCTGTTGATGTGTGCGACAACATCTCGGCAAAGATTTCTTGATATTCTTCCCAATGCTGTCGTTCTTCGACGTCACTGAAGGAGAATTCCCAATTCTTTTTCGGGTCCTTTAACCGTTCAAGCAAGCGATCTCGTTGTTTATCCTTAGATACATTGAAAAAGAACTTGATGACTTCGAATCCGTTTTCATGTAAATAGCGTTCATAATCGTTGATTTGACGATAGCGCATCTGCCAGACCTCTTCCTGGTCCATTTCTTCCGGAAGTACTTCGTCCCCCAACAAATCATGGACACGAGGCGCAATGACCTCTTCATAATGGGATCGGTTTAAAATTCCGACCTGTCCTCTTTCAGGTAACAAATCATGCATTCGCCACAGATAGTCGTGCTTTTTCTCCGTATCGGAAGGTTTTTGAAACGCATTCGTCTTCAGTCCTTGGGCGTTCAAATTTGAAAAGATATAGCTGATCGCTTCGTCTTTCCCACCCGCATCAAGCGCCTGCAAGACGACGATAATCCCTTTCTTGCTCTCGGCATACAATCGCCAATGTAGTTCTTTCAATCGCTCGACACTGTTCGGAATGAGTTCAGTCGTCAACGTCTCATCCTCTGGTTTGTCTGAAACAGTCGTCGGATAATCATCTAATTGAATCTTGCTGTTCGGTGACACAATAAAATCCTTCGTGTTCATACTCGTTCTCCTTTTCGCTCGACGTTCAACCTTGATTTACCCAAAAACTGCATAAGAAAATCCCTTCCGAAAATTTCGGAAGAGATGTTGAGAACTTAGTAGATTCCGACAGCGTCAAATGATTTCGCAGCTGATACGGCTTGCGGACTTGTCGCACCGTAAAGGTCTTTCGCAGATTGCACGACCGCTTGACGAAGGCTTGAGAAGTTAGATGTTGGTGTCAAGTAAACATTGAGGGCACGGTAGTAGATATCCCCCATCGCCATGACTCCTACACCTTGTACCGATACGCCGTAGTGTGATCCACCATTACCTAAGAGGTATGCCGCTTTGTTGACGATACCTGAGTTGATGTGAACCCCACCATTATCTTGTGTGCCTGTGTAACGTTTCGAGTAGTGATCTGGGTCACCGTATGCAGCCGGGTTCGCCATCGAACGAAGTCCGTCGCCCGCTACACCTGGTGTGTAGATGTCTTCCCCTACCAACCAGTCGAAGTTAGTGCCGACGCTATATTCCGCCACTGTACCTAGGATATCCGATACTGCTTCGTTGATCGCCCCAGACTCGTTTTGATAGATTAATCCTGCCGTGTACTCCGTGACCGCGTGAGTCAATTCGTGAGCGACTACATCAAGTGCACCTGAAAGATACGTGAACGTTTGACCGTCTCCGTCTCCGTATACCATCTTACTTCCATCCCAGAACGCATTGTTGTAGCTGCGGCTATAGTGAACCGTAGAGTTTAATGCAGCTCCGGCGTTGTCATAGCTGTTCCGTCCGTAAGTGTTTTTGTAGAAATCATATGTCTTTGTCGCGTTGACGTGTGCAGAGACAGCGGCACGGTCGTAAGTCGTGTTCAAGACGTTATCCACGTCAGCCCATAGCGAACCTGGGAGTGTCGTACGGTTTTTCGCATCGTACGTATAGATTCCCTTTCCACGCGTTGAGTCTTGAAGGTAATAGTAAGAACCGCTCTTCGTTGTCTTGAACGTTTGGCTGTAGCCGAGCACATCGATTCCCGTTCCCGTATAGGTCGTACCTGTCACACCGTTCGTCGGTCTCGCGTGAGCCAACTGGTCGAATTTATTGAGTACCTCACCCGTTCCCGCATCGATGAAGTATGTCCAACGTGATGGCTCTTCCGCTTCAAGGATCGTTCCGGTCACTTGATATGCATAGACCGACTTGTCACCTTTTGGATAGACAATCAATTCTGCTTCCGGTTCGAGCTCGTAGGCCCCTTTATGACCGACAAGCTTTTTGTAACTCGCGATGGCTTTCTTTTCAGTTAACTTGATCGACTTATGTAGGTTCTTGACCGATTTCGCATCATCCACGACTGTCTTCAATTGACCCGCTTCATCTACGACACCGACTACCACACCACCGAATACTGGCACGCCATCAACTGTCTGTTGGAGTTTAACCACTTTCCCGACTTTGTCTGACTTCGACTCGATCGTCTTGAACTCACCTTTTGATTTGACGTACTCTTTTACAATCGTTGTCGGTGCACTCTCTGATGGTTTCGTCAGAGTGCCTGACTTCAATTCTGCCGCACCGACCAATTGTGGGACGAGCAAGACGCCTGCGATTAGTGATGTAGAAACAACTTTTTTCATGTGTTTACCTCCTTTGTGATGATTCTTACTTTACACACTTTCCCACAAAGGCTGTATCCATCTTTTTAATTATTTTGATAATTCATAATATTGAGTATTTAGAACCATTCATTCTATTTACGACCTAATTTTATCCAAAAAAAATTCGTGCTCCTTTAGGAAAGGAGCACGAATAATTAATACACATCTTTTTGGGTAAAGTGGTAAAACGCATACGCCAAAGCGACCATCGACCAAATGAGAATGACGAGTAGCGAAAACGGTAACGTCATCCCATCAATCGGAGGAGCCTGCCCTTCCAAATAGGTATGAAGACCGAAGTTGACGTTCACCAGGTATTTCGAGCTATCCCAGTTTGAGCCAAGCGATGTCAAGAGTGGCCCCGAGATGAGGACAGCCATCATGATTCCGATTCCAGTCGCCGTATTTTTCACCAAGACAGAAATCATGAGAGAAATTGTCCCGACCGCAGCCACGACGAGCCATGAAAGACCCATCGACATAAGCAGGTACTCCCACATCGGCAACGTATGCACAAAGTCGGTCGAGAAGGTTCCGGTCGGCGAAGCTTGGAAACCGGTCAAAATCGGAGCATTCCATCCGTCCCAGCCGAGAACAATACCGGATATGGCGTAACTGACGACGGCGGTCACAAATATTAAGATCGAAGTATAAAAGAGCGTCGTCAGCCATTTGGCGAGCAAGATCTTATATCGCCGGACCGGTCGCGATAACAATGTCTTGATCGTTCCATCGTTATGTTCTCCGCTCACGATATCTGCCATCAATACAATAATGAACAGCGGTAGGACAAGCGTAGTCCCTTGGGAGAAGAAGACGCGCATAAACGTCGGAGCTCCCGGATAATTCGGATTGATATCATTATCAAGATAATACTGATTCTGTTGGACTTGGAACTCAAGAATCTGCCGAAACTCGTCTTGGACGTTCGCGGAGGCGAGTCGGTTTTGTGTATCGATGATTTCTTGCTGGAGATCGACACGCCAATCAATCGTTCCTTGTTCTTCGCGTTGTTTCTCGATTTGACGATAGTTCGCATACGTGAACATCGAAACAAGTACGATCAAGATGATAGAGACGACCATCAATCTGCGTTTCCGATGAATCTTGAGCACTTCATTACGAATGAGGCCGAGCATAGATGGATTAGGCAATGTGATCACCGCCTGTCAACGTGATGAAGAGGTCCTCTAACGTTTGGACTCGGCGCTCGAGTCCGAACACCTCGACATCTCTTTCCATCAAATATCGATTCAACTTCGCCGTCTCTTCCACGTTCATGGAAATACGAATCGTTCGTTCGTCCACCACGTCCGCTTGGTCGATTCCTTCGTACCCTTGAACGATCGGCAATACTTCGAAGCTATTCGTCACATGTAAGTCGACCGTTGACGCGAGTTCTTCAATCAAAGCATGGACCGTCCCCACCTTGACAATCTTGCCTCGCGACATGATGGCGACTCGGTCCGCTAATAGCTCAATTTCAGCTAGGATGTGGCTCGACACAAGAACACTCAGCCCCGTTTCTTCTACGAGACGACGGATGAAAAGTCGTAAATCCCGAATCCCCATCGGATCGAGCCCGTTCGTCGGCTCATCCAAGATGAGCACCCGTGGATTGTTTAATAACGCTTGGGCAATCCCGAGCCGCTGACGCATCCCGAGAGAGTACGTCTTCACTTTATCATCGATTCGAGCAGTCAAATCGACGAGGTCAATGACTTCTTGGATTCGCTTATCATCGACGCCAGGTAACATGCGTGCGAACGCTTCTAAGTTCTCACGTCCGGATAGAAACTTATACAGCTCTGGATTCTCGACGATTGCGCCGATTTGATTCATTGCTTGGACGAATTGTTTGTCGACACGATACCCACAAATCGATACATTTCCTTTCGTCGGTTTGATCAAGCCAACAATCATTCGAATCGTCGTCGTCTTCCCGGCGCCGTTCGGCCCTAAAAATCCGAAGACCTCACCCGGGTAGACGTTTAACGAAATGTTATCGATAATCGTCTTTTTCCCAATCACTTTAGTTAGTTGATGTAGCTTTAACGTCGGTTCCATTGTCTCACCTCTTTCTTTATTCTATCGGACAAAAGCGAATCTGTCCTATTCGAACATTCACATAGGGCACATCCATTTATATTTGATATGATGTTTATATAGAAAGCGAGGTCAGCCCATGAAACAGTCGAAATGGTATGCATTTTTAAGTGGCGCCGTTCTTTTAACGGGAATCGCCGTCTACGGTCTATGGATCGGCTATCAAGATATCGTCAATCCGCCGGAGCGAACACTTTCCGTCTCCGAAGATGAACGTCCCGAGCCAGAAGGAGACGTCTACGTCGCATTAGGCGATTCGTTGACACGCGGTGTGGGGTCAACATCAGGCGCAGGATATGTACAGCCTGTCAGCACTGCTCTTGAAGAAGAAGGCGTACGTACGCAAAACCTTGCCGTGTCTGGGGCACGAACAGAAGATTTACTCACACAACTCGAGCAACCTGAAGTGCGTCGAACGATTGAGAACGCACGATATATCACGTTGACCATCGGTGGAAACGATTTGTTCAACCGTGGGGAAAACGTCGATAACTTCGAATCCGTCGATATTCAACAAGTGGTCACGGATGCGAAGACGAATTTAGAAACGATTTTCACTGAAATTCGATCACTCAACGATTCAGCAACCATCGTGTATATCGGTCTATACAATCCGTTTCAAAATGATGAGAATGGACAAGCATTCAATCAGCTCATCCTTGATTGGAACGCATCCGCGAAGCAATTGGCGAATACGCAGAATATCGATGTGATCGATCCGTTCGCCTACATCTCTGACTTATCAAGAGATTTAGCGTCCGATCAGTTCCACCCGAGTGACCGTACGTATGAGAAATTCGCGAATGATGTACTCTTCGTTCTCGAATAAACAAAATCCTCGTCAGCTTGACGAGGATTTTTTACTTCTCATATCGAACAATCCACTGTTCCCCTTGTTTCATCATGCCCGTCCCGACCCAACCGGCTTGAAGCAACTCAACTTGTCGCCCACGATTTTCCATCGGTACATCTTGCGCAACTGATGTGGGATGCCACGAACGATGCATCTCTTTGTAAAAGATATAGCGGAGTTTCCCGCCATACTTTTCTTTCAACGCCCCGATTCGGAGTCCAAGCGTGAACTTGTCTTTCATGCTTGGAATATTGAACGGTGCGACAGTCGCACAGACGACATCGAATCGATCCTCCGATTCCACTTGTGCCATCAACAGTTTGCCTAAATGTGTCTGTAGTCCATATCCACGGAAGTCTGGATGGACGTTCGTCACTTCCTGATACAGGACACGTTCAAGCGAATCCTCCGGCCATCCGATATCTCGCCCTAGATGCTCCGCATCAATCGGTGGGATGAGCATCGCTCGGAACGCGATAATCCGACCATCTGCTTTTGCCCCAATCAACGTCTGATCCGTCAACAGTTTCGTGAACTCTTCAACCGATAACGATTGATAGTGCTCCGGTTCAGCCAACGCCTGAATGACCGTATCTTGAACGGCTAACAGTTCCGGTAAATCCGACAAGCCTAGGACGCATACATGAAGTGAAAGGTCTTTGATCTCACCTTGCCACATGCGACTCATCTCCAACCACGTAAGATTCCGTCGTCAATTCACGTAACACGTCCTCATCGACGTCAATACCTAGTCCCGGACGATCGTTCAGCGAGATGATTGGTAAATCATATGATAAGTTTCCTACATCTTTCCCGAACCGGAGCGGACCCGTCAACTCGACCGTCTTCACGATTTTACTCGAGAAAGCGACATGGAATCCTGCACTCGATGCAATGGAGGATTCGACCATAGAACCAATCTGGCTTTCGATTCCGGACATCTCCGCCATATGGACCAACTTCTTCGCTGGATAGATGCCACCGCACTTCATCAGCTTGATGTTCGCTTTATGGGCTGCCTGCATCATCGTCAAGCGTCTCATATCGTGAATATCTTTCAACCCTTCATCCATCATGAGCGGGACTGAGATTTTTTGTTTCACTTCGAGCATGCCTTCAAAATCATCCGCCTTGACCGGTTGTTCGACCCAGTCGATTCCATACGGTTCGAGTAGACGCATGGCTTGAACCGTATTGGCCGCGTTGATCCATCCCTGGTTAACGTCGACTCGAATCGGCACGTCATTTCCTACCGCTTCCCGTACCGCCTTGACACGCGCCACGTCCGTTTGCACATCGACTCCGACCTTCATCTTCACTGCTGTATAGCCTCGTTTCATTTGTTCGAGTGCCTCTTGTGCCATATGGCTCGGCTCTCCGATACTCAAGACGTGAGTGACTGGGAATGATTCATGGTACCGACCGCCAATCCATTCGTAGATTGGTTGATTCAGCTTTTTCCCGATCACATCATGACACGCGATATCAAGTGCTGCTTTGGCAGCCGGAACACCACGAATCGCACGGTCCATCTCGTCATGAATATGCTCTAGGTGCATCGGATTTTTTCCGATTAAGAGCGGAGCCAATAGATGACGGAGTACACTGACCGTGCTCTCAGCGGACTCACCCGTCACATGCTCATCCGCCACGGCTTCTCCATAACCGACAAGTCCACATGCGGTTGTCATTTTGACGATGACAGAAGGCATATCATCATAACGGTGATAACTGACGATGAATGGTACCTTTAATGGAAAGCGAACCGAGAAAATTTCTATTTTTTGAATATTCATGTTCATCACTCCTTTACTTCAACTGTCCTTTCCTCTATATTGTCGTTATATAGTCGCTAAATTGCAAGGGGGATTTTACATGTCCATCCATATCGCCGTTGTCGGCTCACCATCGTTTATACAACAGGTACAGAACGGTTCTTCCTTACCCGATGTTCGAATCGAGGGATTTCCTTATGATGACCCGCGAGAAGCGAAAGACATCGCTACGCATCTCCTATTTTTCGACGGAGTGTTCTTTTCCGGTTCATTCCCTTATACGTATGCGACGGAGGAAATGACCCTTCCATTTGCCCATCACGTCGTTCAAGATGATGTCGTGTTATTGACGTCACTCTTATATGTGACATTGACACAACAGCTCCGACTCGAACATCTCTCTATCGATCTCGTTGATGCGTCACGACTTGATTCGATTTTAGCATCGTTTCCAAGCCACATGTCGCCACCGCAAGTGAAAGAACTCAGTCCGTATATGAATTTCGAAGAGTTGATTTCGTTTCATGAGCAACTTCAACGAACTGGGACGACTCGATTCGCCTTAACGAGTGTCGAACGAGTCCATCGACACTTAGTGGAAAATGGTTTTGCTAGTCAGCTCATGATTGAGCCAGAAGAGAGAATTTTCCACCACTTCCATGATTTTATTCAACAGATTCGATTGAACAAATCAGACCAGTCACAACTCGCCGTGCTCTTCTACTCGGATGCAAGTGAAGATACGCTCAACCATACGACAAAACATCATTATTTCGGTGGTAAATTGATGGAGACCACTCAAGACGGTATCGTCCTATTATCGAGTAAAGGAAGGATTGACTCCGCCATGTCAAACGGTTCCATCTTGTCAGAGAACATTTCTGGTCATGTAGGGATCGGGTATGGTTCCGATTATCAACGCGCCGTTGAGCATGCCGAACTTGCCCTTCATACGACAAACAATGCCGCTATACGCATCGTCGACGATTCAAAACGAATGACGTTCACCGACCAACCGGCACCGATTCATTTCCGCGTCACGCAAACGCGTGTCTATGACATGATGAAACAGACGGGTATGAGTCCGACCAATATCGAAAAGCTCATTCATTTTTCAATGGACCATCTCGAGTTTACAGCGAAAGAGCTGACCGACCATTTAAACGTGACACGTCGCACGACAGAGCGACTCATTAAAAAATTGGTTGATGCAAAACTCGTTCATCCGATTGGCGAAGAGATGAGCTACAGCCAAGGTCGTCCGCGCACCGTCTATAAATTTCAATTCCCGGTCGATTGACGACCGGGAATCGTTTTATTGAGCCGCTTGTTCCGCGACAGGTTCTTCCTGTTGAATGACCGCGATGCGCTCAATCGTATATCCCGTGAAGGCATATACAATCGAAATGACCGGTACAATGAAGTTCAAGACGGCGTACGGTGCATATTCGAATGCTCCGACCCCGAGTGTGCCGAGGATGAATACCCCACACGTGTTCCACGGGATAAACACGGATGTCAACGTTCCTCCATCCTCGAGGGCACGAGATAAGTTTTTCGACTGTAATCCTATTTTTTCATACGCTCCAGCAAACATGCGTGACGGGACGACGATTGAGATGTACTGCTCCGAGCACGTCGCATTCGTCGCAACTCCCGCTAAAATCGTTGAAGCAATCAACGAACCTGCCGTTTTCGCCAACTTCAAAATTTGGTTCATAATGGATTGTAGCATCCCCGAATATTCTAAAATCCCACCGAACGTCATCGCGACGATGGTCATCGAGACCGTGTACATCATCGCATCAAGACCACCTCGGCTGAAGAGGTTATCGACCAGTTCATTACCCGTATCAATGACATAGCCACTTTGAAGAGCGCCTACGCTGTCTGCAAGCGTTCCGCCTTGAATGAACACTTGAGCCAAGAAACCTAGGGCAATCCCGACGACGAGTGCTGGAATCGCCGGCACCTTCTTTGCGACGAGCAAAATGACGGCGAGTGGAACGAGGAGTAACCATGGTGAGATGACAAAACTGTCCTCTAAAATCGTCAATGTCTGTGTGATTTCAGACGAGTCTGTCGAAGAATCTGCAAATCGTCTACCGAGCCATGCGTATACCCCGAGTGCAATGATGAGTCCTGGAATTGTCGTATAGAGCATGTGTCGAATATGTACGAATAAATTCGTATGAGTTAATCCTGCCGCCAAGTTTGTCGTGTCTGACAAAGGCGACATCTTATCCCCGAAGTAAGCTCCTGAGATGACCGCCCCCGCTACCATCGGCGCCGGTATCCCCATACTCAGCCCGATGCCCATCCCCGCTACACCGATCGTCCCCATCGTCGACCATGAACTCCCGATTGAGAGCGCGACGACGGCACAGATGAGACAAATCGTTAACAAAAAGTATGCCGGTGAGATGATCTTCAGTCCGAAATAGATCATCGTGGCAACAATCCCTCCACCAATCCATGCCCCAATCGTCAACCCGACCAAAATGATGATGACGACTGCCGGTAAGGCGAGACGAATCCCTTTATACATCATCTCTTCAATCTCTTTCCACTTGAACCCGTGACGCCAGGCGACGATTGAAGCGACTGCCGTTCCGACGATGAGCGGAATGTGTGGACCTTGACCGAGCTTAACAATCGAGATGAGCATGACGACGATCATCACCCCGAGTGGCAAGAGCGCCCACCCTAACTTCATGTCTTGCTTGTTCCCCGTTGTTTCCATCTAACTTCCTCCCCTATAGCGAAAATTCAGAATTGTCGTTATATTGTCGCTAATAACGTTATGATAGCGCTTACAAGGAGTGGACGCAATAAAAAAATGAGTGGACAGACATCTGTCTATCTCACCCATCTTGATTTATGTTGCTGCAATCCACAGCGCATCCGCGAGCAGGCGTGCCCCATCTTCTAACGCGTCACGGTCAAACGTCATATGCGGATGATGAAGGCCTGGACCTAAATCAGCGCCGATGCCAATCATCGTTGCATCAAGTGACGGTTTCTCGACAGTATAGAAATGAAAATCATCGCTACCTGACGTGACGATCCGTTCAACGAGAGACGATTCACCGAAGCGTTTCTCAATCGCTCGCTTGGCGATTTGGCTAGACTCTTCCCCAACGACGGCTCCCGGTGTGAAGTCTTGCCACTCCCATTCAAGTTTCACACGATGAAGCTGACCGACCTGGAGTAACATGTCTTCGACACGATTGCGCAGTTCGAGCAATTCTTCATTTTGTTGGGCACGGACGTCAATCGAGAACGTCGCATTTCCTGGAATGATGTTCATGTTGTCACTCCCGGCGTGTACCTTCGTCAACTTGACAGAGTGCGGCTCAAACGGTGACAAGTAAATGCTTTTAAGCATGTGTTGAATCGTGAAGATGACATCGAGTGCGTTTTGTCCTTGATGTGGTCTCGCACCATGCGCATCATCCCCAATGACCTCTCCCTTTAAGAAGAAGGCAGCACCATGTTGAATCGCCGCCGCATATTGTCCCCTTTTCAACTCTTCTTGTGGACGTAAATGGATTCCGAATAGTTGCGTCACGTCCTCTAACGCCCCTCGTTCGATCATGGCGAGCGAACCATTCCCTTGCTCTTCGGCAGGTTGGAAGATGAAACGGATTCGCTTTTGTAACGTTTCGTCTTTCAACTGTTCGAGCGCACCGAGTACCATGCTGATGTTCGCGTCGTGCCCACATGAATGGTTCGCTCGAAACGTACCGTCCACTTGTTGCCATAACGCGTCGATATCGGCGCGGACCGCAATCACTTCTTCTCCCGATCCAATCTCCGCGATTACTCCGGTCACGTCCTCAAACGTTCGATGGGGAATCGACCAGTCTGATAAGATGGATGCGATTGTTCGAGTCGTCTCGACTTCTTTCCAACTGATTTCTGGATGAGCATGGAAATGCTCAAACCACATGAGTACGCTTGTCATATGTATCTCCACACCTTTATATTTTTTTGACACCTTTGATCAAAACCCATTGAAGCGGGAGTCGTCCCCATGTAATCCATTTCGGAATGACCTTCCCACCGATTCTAGATGGCTTGACGGCCATGTTGATATTTGCCGGGAAGACGGCGATAAAGAATGCCGGTAGCGTCCGTTTCACGAACGATGTTCCCTTGTTGAGTAAGAGCATCGCCCCGAACACGACTTCAACGACTCCGCTTAGTTGCACCATCAGTCGGCGGAACGGCCAAGATTTCGGAATAATCGACATGAACGCCTTCTCTCTTACAAAATGTAAAATTCCTGCCCCGAATAGTAACACCCCATATAAATTTCGTACCATAACTCATCCTCCTTTTGTATAAGCATAGCAAAAAAGGCGGGCATATTGCCCACCTTTTACAATGCAGAACCGTTCGCATTTTGAATCTCGACTTGAACCGTCTCCGTTTTTCCGTCCCGGATATATTCGATGTCGACCGTTCCGTCCGTATCGCGAATCAATTCACTACGGAGGTCGATGAACGAGCTGACGTCTTTGTCATTGATTTTCACGATGACGTCACGTGCCTTAAGACCCGCTTTCGCAGCTGAACTATTTTGTTGCACTTCCACGATGATTGTTCCCGCCGTCACCGATTCAGGCAAGTTGATTTGTTCCGTCAAGTAACCTTGAGGGAACTCTGATACGTCACGAAGTGAGACGCCGAGTGACGGATGATTCACTTCTCCCGTCTGTTCGATTTGATTGATGAGCGGAAGGGCGATGTCGACTGGGATTGAGAATCCGACTCCCTCGACTTCTGCTGTCGCAATTTTCATCGAGTTGATTCCGACGAGTTGTCCTTCTTCGTTGATTAACGCACCACCTGAGTTACCTGGGTTGATGGCCGCATCCGTTTGAATGACCTCGGCATTGAAGTCGGCCTGTCCGTTCTCATCCGTATCGACGGGTACGAGGCGTGACGTCGATGAGACGACACCGCGTGTCACGGAGTTCTCGAATTGTCCAAGCGGATTCCCGATGGCGATGACCGTTTGACCCGGTTTCAACTCGCTCGATTTGCCGATTGAGATGACGGCCGGTACTTTGTCAGCGTCCACTTTCAAGACGGCCAAGTCATACGTCGCGTCACTTCCCATGAGTGTCGCTTCCGCAGTCGTTCCGTCATTAAAGGTGACCGTCAGCTTGTCCGCTC
This sequence comes from Exiguobacterium sp. KJ 601, assembly GCF_027161185.1. Classification (GTDB taxonomy): domain Bacteria; phylum Bacillota; class Bacilli; order Exiguobacteriales; family Exiguobacteriaceae; genus Exiguobacterium; species Exiguobacterium profundum. The sequence goes on from NZ_JADHZG010000001.1 coordinate 1,398,482, forward strand.
CGTTGACAACGTGATGGTTCGTCGCGATAAATGCCGAGTCACCTTCTTTTTTATAGATGACACCTGATCCGACTCCAGCCTCGACCGCCTCACTCGAGAAGCCAGTTTGGGCGAAGTTGTTTACAGTCACGACGGCCGGTTGAGCGGTCGCGACGGCATTTGTGACCGAAGAATCGGATACGTTCGATGACGTTTGGACCGGAGTCCCTTGCGAGGTCACGTTCGTGTCACTCACACTCGTCGCGGGTTGGTCGATGAACGGATATGCGATTGCGCCCGTCAACAACGCTCCGATGACTCCACCGACAAGTCCCGGGAACATACGGCTGACGAATGACGGTTTTGATTGTGTTCGTACTTTTGTCTCTTCTCGGTTGGATGAACCGAGTTCTGTATCTAACCAATCTTTTTGTTGCTCTGATTCATGTAATTGATCGCGTTCATTTGATTGATCGTGACGATCCATAATGATTCATCTCCTCTGTGTTATCTTCTACCCTTACTATAACGAAGAGGAACACTCATTTATAAAATAATAAATGAATTACAAGATTCTTCACATTTTACGTCATTTCATTCAGACAATCACATTTCTTAATGTACCGATACCTTCAATCGTCACTTCGACCGTGTCTCCCGTTTGTAGATACGTCGGTGGCGTCATCCCGTGCCCAACTCCGGCTGGTGTACCTGTCGCGATGATGTCACCCGCTTCGAGCATCATGCCTTTCGACAGTGTACGAATGAGTTCATCAATCGGACGAATCATATCGGCTGTCGTCCCATCTTGACGCGTCTCCCCATTGACACTTGTTTTGATTTGGAGAGGGAACTGGAGCTCGTCCGCTGTGACGACGAACGGTCCCATCGGACAAAACGTATCGAACGACTTGCCACGGAAGAATTGGACATGTTCTTTTTGCACGTCTCGAGCCGTCACATCGTTTAGAATGGTGTAACCGAAAATGTGCTCCTCGACCGCTTCGATGTCTCGTCCAGACTTGCCGATGATGACGGCGAGCTCACCTTCATAGTCAAGTTTGTCCGTCAATTCAGGATGACGCTCAATGACCGCTTCCGGACCGACGACCGAGGTCGGTGCTTTCGTGAAGATGACGAGTTTCCCTGCTCCTGCTGTATCCATCTCTTTCACGTGTTCTTCGTAGTTCTTGCCGATACAAATTACGTTTTTCAATGGACGGTACGGGGCGAGTAGTTTCACATCCGTCATTCGGTATGAGGGCGCCACGTCCAAATCGATATCTGGTTCGAACTCACGCGCGATCACTTCTAATAAATTTGTCGTATGTACTTGATTGCTGACATCGTAGACGAAATCGCCTTTGACAATCCCCACTCGTTGCTCTTCTTGCATCTCAAAACTGCACCATTTCATTGAAAACTCCCCCTTTTTCAACATTATACAAAAAATCGAGACATCTCTGCCTCGATTATACTTTATTCAAAAAGATGATTCGTTGATTACTCGATCCTCGAAAACGAAGTCCCATATCTCGTAGCGACTGCTCGTAACGACCGTCGACGAGCACATCGGCGTAGTCCAACACGGTTTGAATCGCTTCGTCATGCATCGCTTCCAACTGTTCGAGCGTATAACCCGTATACACCCACACATTTTTACCGAGCGACTTACATGCCGTGACGAGTTTTGCTAACGCTGACGATTGAAGAAACGGTTCGCCTCCAGAAATGGTCACCCCGTCCCAACCACTGAGCTTGACGCGCTGAACAAGTTCCTCTACTTCGACATCCTCACCCCCGGTTGGATTCCACGAGGAAGGATTGTGACACCCTTTACAGTGATGCGGACAGCCAGCAGTAAAGATGACCGTCCGAATCCCCGGTCCGTCAACGACGGATTCTTCAACGACGGATAGAATGCGCATCGTGTTTCACCCTCGCCCGCTCTTCTTCTCGCTTCGCCGTATTCCAACGGTCCATCGTCCCGACCAAATAACCGGTGATGCGGCGGATTCGTTCAATGTTTGTATCCTCGCCACACGTCGGACAGGCATCGTCAATCAGTCCTTCTAACCCACAATTTCCGCAACGATCGACCGGATGATTGATGGAACCGTAGCCGATATCATGCTGTCGCATCAAGCGGACAATCGATTCCACCGCTTCCGCATTGTGGGCAAGTGACCCATCGACTTCGACATATGAAATATGTCCCGCGTCACACAATGCGTGATACGGTGCCTCGATTCGGATTTTCTCACGAATTGATACAGACTGATAGACCGGCACGTGGAATGAATTTGTATAAAAGGCACGATTAGTGACACCTTCAATCATCCCAAACGTTTCCTGGTCTCGCGTCACAAATTTACCTGACAATCCTTCTGCCGGTGTCGCGAGCAACGAAAAGTTCAAGTCGTACGTTTCGGCTGCCGCACGCATGCGATTGGCCAAATGCGTGACGATGTCAAGACCGAGTCGCTCCGCTTCACGGAACTCAGCATGTGTACCTCCCGTCAACACCTTCAACGTTTCAGCGAGTCCGATGAAACCGAGTGAAAGCGTTCCTTGTTTCAATACGTCTCGGACTTCATCATGAATATGTAACTGCTCACTTCCACGCCAGACACCTTGTGTGTAGAGGAAACGAAATTCTTCAGCGCGACGCGTACATTGATATTCGAAACGCTCGACTAACTGTTCGATCCCGATGTCGACATATCGGTTGAGAATGCTGTAAAAATCCGAGATCGACTCCGAGACAAGTGCCATCTTCACCAAGTTGAGTGTGGAAAATGAAAGATTGCCACGACCGATCGACGTCTCTTCTCCGTGTCGGTTTCCCATGACCCGAGTGCGGCAACCCATATACGCCACTTCAGATGCATGCGTCCCATCATAGTAAGCGGCATTGAACGGGGCATCGATGAAGGAGAAATTCGGAAATAGCCGTTTTCCTGTGACCCGACATGCTTCACGGAAAAGATCGACGTTCGGATCGTCCTCCCGAAAGTTGATTCCTTCCTTCACTTTAAAGATTTGAATAGGAAAAATAGGAGTCTCTCCGTTCCCTAACCCTCGTTCCGTGGCACGAAGTAACTCTCGAATGAGGATACGTCCCCACTTTGATGTGTCCGTTCCATAATTGATCGAAACGAAAGGCACTTGCCCGCCACCTCGTGAGTGCATGGAGTTCGCATTGTGGATGAACGCCTCACACGCCTGATACGTCGCCGAAATCGTCTCTTCTTCCGCGAGTATCTCCAATTGCGTTTCTTCCCAGTCAACGGGTAAGGATTGGAGTCGGCTCAGTTGACGCTCATATGTCTTCTCGACATACGGTGCCAAGTCGACGTCAAACATCGGGAAGGCCTGCCCCCCATGCTGCATATTTTGATTCGCTTGAAGGATGATCGATGCGAGTGCCATGGCGGAGCGAATGTCCTTTGGTGACCTGATTGTTCCATGCCCCGTATGGAATCCATCTTTTAATAATTGACCGAGTGGAATTTGACAACATGTCGTCGAGCCTGTGATGTAATAGTCGGCGTCGTGCACATATAAATAGTTATCAGTGACGGCCTGTTTTGGTCGCTCCGACATCAAATACGTCTGCGATAGTTCTTTCGACACTTCCGAAGAGAGTCGTGCTAGTTTCCCGAGCGGGGATTTACCGTCCACGTTCGCATTCTCTTGTACTAAGTCTTGATCTGGTAAGATGCAGACGTCCTCATACAACTGCAGTAATTTCAAAACCCATCACCTCACTATATATGGATTCAAAACAATATTAATCGTTTTAAAAATCCTATATATAGATTATGGCATGTGTTTTTCTCAATGGTCACGAGTCGATATTGTGACAGTTTATGTGTGATCATACGATAAAAAAGAGCCTCGTCTTCGGTAAGACAAGGCTCTACGTTATATGTGACAAACATCATTTATTTAACAGCTTTTACAACTTTTAATTCGACTTCTTCCTCTAATTCTTGTGCTTCACGAAGACCCTTCGAGTTGAGCCACGTATATATGGCTCCCATGAAGAGCGCTCCACCGATAATGTTACCGAACGTTGCAGGAATCAAGTTGTGGATTGCACCTGCCATGCTGATCGTCTCCGGGTGTGGGACGACGAGCGTCAAGGCGAACAATACGAAGTTGGCGATGACGTGGTCGAATCCTGAAGCGAAGAAGACCGCGACAAGGAAGATCATCGAGAAGATTTGAGCGAACTCATTTTTCATTTGTTTCGGTAAGAAAATAGCGAGACAGACCATCCAGTTACAGAAGATAGCGCGGAAGAAAATTTCGACCGTCGTATGGTGCATTTTCCCCTCAACAACGGAGAACAACCAGTTGTTCATCCCGAGTTCTTGGATGACGCCAGTCGGTGCAAGTAGTAACGCAAATAGGATTCCCCCGAGTGCGTTCCCGACGAAGCAGAGCAACCAGACGAGCATCGTATCACTGAGCGTTGTATAGCCACGAAGTGTCGACGTTGTGAAATACATCGTATTCCCCGTGAACAATTCCGCTCCCCCATAGATGATCATGACGAGCGCGATCCCGAACGAGAAGCCCCCAATGAGTGTCGTGAACGGAGATTCCGCTAAATACATACCGTTGACGACTTTCAACGTGAAGATTGAAGCAAAGCCGATAAAGATCCCGGCTAACATCGCCCGTAAAAAGTATTCCATTGGACGATAATGAATCATTTGCGAGGAAGCCTGTGCTTTTTTCCGTAATGATTCGAGTGCATGGATTTCCATTGATGCCATGTCACAAACCCTTCTTTCTGAATAATTAAATAGGAAAGTATCAGTTCGAATATGTGAAATCATTAACAATATAAACTGTACAGTCTCTGTTGGCAATCACCTCTAGAAGGAATTGACAGAGTGTTCACATCGTAATCGTTTACATGTGGCGGATTTGTGACAAACAAAAAAGTGCTCCGATTTCTCGAAGCACTTGTGTAACTCTTATTCTTTATCCTCAGACGATTCTTCAGCTTCTTCCGATGAAGCTTCTGATGCTTCCTCTTGAGTTGAACCTTCTTCCGACTCTTCCTCTTCAACTTCTGCAACCGGCTCATTCACAGAGGCGATGTGCATATCTGGTTCCGAGACGATCGTGTACGATTTGTCTTCTGGAAGATCTGCTACCGTCACCGAGTCACCGATTTCGAGGTCTGACACATCAAGTTCGATGCGTTCAGGGATGTTGGCCGGTGTCGCAGCGACCGTCACTTTATAAAGTGACTGGGCAAGATATCCGCCTTCTTTGACGCCTTTCGCGTCACCAACAAGGACGATATCCGCTTCAACTTCTGTCTCTTCATCCATCTTCACGGCCATGAATTCGACGTGCTGATAAAAGTTTGTGAACGGGTCCGTTTCCGATCCGTGCACGAGCGTGTTGATTTTATTTCCATCGTAATGGAGTTCAATCAAGGCATTGTCACCGTGGTCTCGAAGAATTTTACGAAGGTCCATCTCGTCAAATACGATTGGCGTGCTGTCTACTTTGTAGCCGTAGACGACGCCTAACGCTTTACCTTCCTTACGCAACTTCGTGCGCAGTGACCGTGGGCGTAATTCTCGTTTTGATACTTGAAGTTTGTTCGTCATTTTCTTTTCCTCCTACATGGATATACATTTCATGTCGACATCTTGAGGGTGAGGCAGTGAAAAAGCCACCTCTCAACCTCGATGCGTTGAGTGACATGTGTATAGTTTTCCCATGAGGAAGGCTGAATAAACGTTACATCGTGTTAAAACAAGGTAACAAGACGATTACATGACGCGTTTAAATAACTTCTCAAGCTCATACGTGCTCCATTTCACGAGAATCGGTCGCCCGTGCGGACAGGTAAACGGAGACGTCGTACGACTCAAATCATCAATCAATTGTCGCATCATCTCCATATTGAGTGGATGGTTCGCTTTGATCGATCGTTTACACGCCATGAGGATTGATGCTTCTTCGCGATATTTCGCGATGTCGATTGACCGCTGTTGAATGGCCATCTCCACCAGATCACGAATCGTGCCCTCTAAGTCATGTTGCGGATACCATGTCGGAATCTCACGGACAAGGAACGTGTTACCCCCAAACGGCTCTAACGTGATGCCTGCATCCGCTAGAAGCGGGAGCACTTCTTCGATAGCGAGCGTCTCTTCTTGCGTGAACTCTAACGTCAGCGGAATCAATAGAAGCTGATACTCTTTTTCCGGACGTCCTAACTGCTCATAGAACAACTCATACTTGATGCGTTCCTGAGCGGCATGTTGGTCCATCACGTACATCCCGTCTTCCGCTCCACAGATGATATAACTCGAATGCAGTTGCCCGATGACGTCTAACGCCGGAAGACGCTCCGACTGACGTACAGGCTCTTCGACCTGTTTTGGTTCAATCATCTCTGGTTCCGGTTCATGAACGAGCGGCGCCGGGTTCCACTGGGAAGGAGACGTGATCGACTCTTTTCGCTCGCGAGGAATCGGATAGTTCCATTCGACCGGATCTGCCTGTTTAGGTTGGGGCTCCATCGAAAAGTCGAGTTTCGACTGTTCAGAAGGTGTCACACGTTTCGGCTTCGGTTCTTGTTTCACAGACGGAATGAGACGTTGTTCCCGGAGTGTCAATTGAACGGTCTCTCGGATGAGCTGGCATAGTTCTTTTTCTTTCGACAAACGCACTTCACGTTTCGTCGGATGGACGTTCACGTCAATCAACATCGGGTCCATCTTTACTTCGAGCACGGCAATTGGATAGCGACCGATCGGTAAGAGCGTATGGTAGCCCTCAAGCACGCTTTGGGTCAGTGCAAAGTTCTTGATGCTTCGACCGTTTAAGATGAGAGTCACGTACTGTTTGTTCGAACGGGTCACTTCCGGTCGCACGAGATGGGCGCTCAGCGTATAATCGTTCGTCTTGCTCGACGCCGTGACGATTTGTGCGGCGACTTGGCGACCATAGATGGCAAGCATGACTTGTTTCAAGTCTCCATTCCCGTTCGTACGCAACAATTCTTTCTCTTCATGAAAGACGGTGAATCGAATCTCCGGATGAGACAGCGCTAAACGGTTCAACGTATCCGTAATACTCGCAAGTTCCGTTGCTGACGTCTTCAAATATTTCAGCCGTGCCGGTGTGTTGAAGAAGAGCTGACTGACCGCAATTTCGGTCCCGACGTTCGTCGCCGTCGGATTCGTCGCCTTGACGACTCCACCTTCAAGCGTCATCTCAAAACCATCCTCATCTGCTCGCTTTGACTTCAATGAGACGTGGCTGACCGACGCAATCGAGGCGAGCGCCTCACCGCGGAAGCCGAGCGTCCGAATCCGAAACAAGTCATGCTCGTCCCGGATCTTACTCGTCGCATGCCGCAAGAAGGCTCGCGCCGCATCTTCTTCATGGAACCCATGCCCGTTATCTCGCACTTTGATTAGACGGATGCCCGCCTCTTGTAAGTCGACGTCTACTTTCGTCGCTCCCGCGTCAATCGCATTTTCGACTAATTCTTTCACGACGGAAGCAGGTCGCTCGACGACCTCCCCGGCTGCGATTCGGTTCGCGAGCTGTTCAGGTAACTCTCGAATGATTCCCATCGACTCACCCTTTCTTTGCGGTCTGTTGCAGTTCGTAGAGCGCCTGCATCGCTTCGATTGGATTCATTGCCAATAGATCGAGTTTGAGCAGCTGTTCTCGAACAGCGTCATGCGACTCGAACAATGACAACTGGCTGACTTCTTCCACTTGAGGTGGAGCAGATTGCTCGTTCAAAGCTGGTTTCGTTGCTTCCGATTCGAGTTCTGACAGAATCGTCCGGGCCCGGTCAATCAATGAATCCGGAAGTTCAGCCAATTCCGCCACATGAATCCCATACGATTTATCGGCACGTCCCGGATGCACTTCGTGGAGGAAGACGACTCGTCCATCTCGTTCAATCGCCCGAACATGAACATTCTCAAGTGTCGGAATCGAATCTTCGAGCACTGTCAGTTCATGATAGTGCGTCGAGAAGAGTGTCTTCGCACCGATTGACGAGGCGATATATTCAACGATTGCCTGTGCGAGCGCCATCCCGTCATACGTCGACGTCCCGCGACCGATTTCATCTAATAAAATCAAACTATGTTCCGTCGCCTCAGTGACGGCTTGGCGCGTCTCGGTCATCTCGACCATGAACGTCGACTGTCCGCTCACCAAATCGTCAGCCGCACCGATTCGTGTAAAGATACGGTCAAAGAGCGGGAGTTCCGCCGCTTCGGCCGGGACGAATGAACCGATTTGATGAAGGATTGCAATCAAGGCAAATTGACGCATGTACGTCGATTTACCGGACATGTTCGGTCCGGTGATGAGTAACATTTGACGCGTGTCGTCAAGCGTCAAGTCATTGGCGACATATTCGCCTCGCGGCAAGACCGTCTCAATCACAGGGTGACGCCCACGTTCAATTTGGACGTGAGATGTCGTAACTGGGCGAACGTATTCCCGCTTCTCCGCCACGACGGCAAGGGCGAGGAGAACATCCAACTCACTGAGTGAACGGGCCAATTGTTGAAGGTCCTTCGTATACGTCTTCACTTCTTCGCGAAGTGCGACAAACAAGTCATATTCGAGCGTACAGCTCTTCTCTTCCGCACCTAAGATGAGGGCTTCCTTCTCTTTCAGCTCTGGAGTGATGTATCGTTCCGCATTCGTCAACGTCTGTTTCCGCTCATATCGTCCTTCTTCAAGCAACTTCGCATTCGCTTTCGTCACTTCTAAGTAGTAACCGAATACGCGGTTATACCCGACCTTTAACGATTTGATGCCGGTAGCGATGCGTTCCTGTTGTTCGAGGTTGGCAATCCACGATTTTCCGTTCGCTTTCGCTTCTAACAGTTCATCGAGCTCATCCGAATACCCGTGACGAATCATCCCGCCCTCTTTCGTCGAAATCGGGGGTGAATCGACAAGGGCAGCCCGTAGCTGTTCACTCAACGTCTCGAACGAGTCAAGATTCTGTTCGATTTGCTGCAAGCGATCGGCTTTCACCGTTTGTAAGAGTGACCGGACGGCTGGCATCCCTTCAAGTGTGTCGCGTAGTTGGACGAGATCTCGCGCATTCGCCGTCCCGTACCCGACTTTTGCGACAAGGCGTTCGATATCGTAGACTCGCTTCAGCTCTTCTTGTAGTTGATCGCGCAACATGAAGTCGTCCACCAAGTTCTCGACGGCATCCTGTCGCTCTCTGATGCCTTGCTCTGTATAGAGTGGCTGTTCGAGCCAACGTTTCAACAATCGACCGCCCATCGCCGTCGTCGTCTCATCAAGGAGTGAAAGGAGTGACCCTTTCCGTTCCCCTGAACGAGCCGAACGGAACAACTCAAGATTTCGGGCCGTGTTGGCGTCAAGTTGCATATGCTGTTCAACCTCATAGGCGACAGCTGGTTGCAAGTGATCGAGCGAACGTTTCTGTGTTTTCGTGAGATAAGCGAACAACAACTCAAACGCCGAACGCTGTGGCTCATCTTTCGCACCTTGTGCGAGCGGACTCTCCCGCTTGTCCACTTGAATCGAGAGAGGGATCCCGGTCTGACGTAACAAGTCGGCCAACCGTTCATCCTCGACGATGACCTCGTTCGGGAGCAATCCTTCGATTTCCCGTAAGACGGCCTCTTCTGACGAGAGCGTCGTCAACCACGATTCCCCCGTCGTGACGTCACCGCGAGCAATTCCGAATCGGCCTGCGACGTCCGAGATGGCGACGAGATATCGGTTCTCTTTTTCACTGAGTGACGCCATATATGTACCTGGCGTGATCACTTGGATGACTTCCCGTTTCACGAGCCCTTTAGTTGCCTTCGGATCCTCCGTCTGTTCACAGATGGCGACGTTAAAACCTTTTTCGATCAACTGTTCGATGTAGATTGCCGCGGAATGGTGCGGGACGCCGCACATTGGAATCGGATGCTCAGCCTGTTTCCCATTTTTAGAAGTAAGCGTGAGCTCTAACTCCTTTGCGACAATTTGCGCATCTTCAAAAAACAACTCGTAAAAGTCGCCGAGTCGATAGAATAAAAAGGCGTCCGGATAGTCTGCCTTGATGGAGAAATATTGTTTCATCATTGGTGTCTGATGGACTTCTTGCATGTTAATTCACCTCTAGAAAGTACAACAGCTGACCATCGGCCAGCTGTGTCGTTTTAGTATCCGCAGCCGCCGCGTGCTTGTTCAGCCGCCATGCCGCTCCCTGTCTTTCCTGCAAGGACGTCGCCGTCCGTCGATTCGATGATACGGTCCGTCACGGAGTTCGCGAGCGTGACCGTCACGTATTGAAGTAAATCGTTCACTTCGACTTGTGTTTCTTGGAAAGCTTGAACGACTGGAATCGAGTCCAGTTCTTCCATCGCTTTATCAATCTTTCGCTCGACTTTCGCAAGTGCTTCCGTCTTGCCATAGTGCTTACAGTTGACGGCTTCTTTTTGTAAGAACTTGATTCGTTTAATCAACGTCTGTACGCGGTCACTTCCGTTCACTTTCGCTTCCGCTTCCTTGAAACGCGCCACTTCTGGTGTTTGTGCTAATACATCTGCCAATTCTCTTGCTTTTGCAATTACTTGTTGATCGGTCACCATTGTAAACCCCTTTATGTCTATAATGTAATCGTGCTCAATGGCACGTGAATGTTCTTTCTCATTCTAACATGAACGATTCGGAAACGGTACTAGCGGAATTTGTGGATTCACGTAACATATTGACGTGTGGAATACTGTCTTCTTGATACACATCACTCGTCCGTTTGAAGCCAAACGATGCATAAAAAGGTTCCACATACGTCTGCGCTTGCAGATATAATGTCTCATGACCGAAGTCCTTGATCGCTGCATCCATCAAGAGGCGGGAATACCCTTTCCCTCGATGCGTCGCTTTCGTGACGACACGTCCAATGGCGACCGGAGATGCTTCCGTCAGCACGCGAAGCGCAGACACGATCTCTCCATCTTCTTCTATCCAATAATGGATGGCTGCTACGTCCTTACCATCTACCTCTTGGTACGGACAGTTCTGTTCGACCACGAATATCTCAGTTCGTAATGCCAGTAAGCGATACAATTCCATCGTTGTCAGTTCATCAAACGCTTTTTTCTTCATCAGTATCCCCCTAATCAATCGTCACCCCGAGTGCCCGGGCGACATGTAATCCGCTCGTCATCGCGCCAATCGTCCCCGCTCCTGGAAATACGGTATCCCCGCACACAAAAAAGTTCGGCAAGTCGGTGCGATAACTCGCAGCGCGAAAGAGCGCCTGGTTAGGAGTCTGCGCATAACCTCCGACTGCCCCATGCGGTCGCTTCGTATACTTCACCCATGCCCCGGGTCCACCAGGAAGAAGTAGTGACGACTCGCGGTCCCAAGCGGGAAAAGCAGTTGCGACGACGTCGACGAGACGATTGGTCCAATCTTGCTCTAGTTTCTCATATGCCGCCCGGTCTTTCCAATGTTGCCATTCTGATAAATCGATATGTGTGGATACCGTGATGGTCCGTTCCGGTTTTTCTGTGCGCAACACGTCATCCGGCGCGGACATGGAAATGAACGCATGCCCACTCGGTAATCGCTCGTGATAGATTTGTTGAAACAGCGGTTTCTGTCGACACACATCCTCAGGCAAGACGAGATAGAAACTGAACGTGCCCCATTGCGACTGCTTCAATTGTCTGCGGTATTGTCGTTTGAAGCATCGTTGTTCTTGTCCTCTCAGAAGTTCGCTCGTCCGCTCAATCGGGATGGCGGAAACAATGACATCGACTAGTTCAAGTCGTCCTCTTCGATCGGTGATGAGCCATCCATCTGTCACTCGTTCGATGGACTGGACGTCTCTCCCTACTTTCGTCTCCCCACCAAACGTCCGAACGGCGCGCTCTAATGCATGAGCCAATTGATACAGTCCACCTTCCACATAGTACGCCCCTTCGTGATAGACCGACAGCGCCACTGCACCGAGTAAATGACTCGCTTCTTTCGCACCGGTTTGCAAACTGTCGAGCAGAACGCCATCGATAAATCGCTCGAACATCGTACCGTTTAGTCCATGACGAGCTAACGTGTCACCGAGTGGCCGCTGGAGTTTGAGAAGCGTTGTGATTTGATTCGGTCGAAAACCTTTAAGCGCGTAAACTATGTCTGATGTCGTCCGAAGTGGAAGAGCGGGCAACTGCTGAAACAACGGACGAATCTTCTCAAAATCGCCCCACACTTCACGGTAAAACGCATGGATTGCCTTATAATGCTCTGAGAACACGCGACTGAGCTCCTCAAGAAGACGCTTTCGGTCGCGAAAGTAAGTGACGGTGACGTCATGAAGATGAATGTCCATCACCTCGTCCAGTAACGTCACCTCGACCGATTCGCCCAATTTCTGAAGAACCCGCTGATGGACCCCTCCTCGTTCGAATCCCATACCGAGCGTTGCACCTGCAGGAAACAAGTAGTCACCCCGTTGAAACTTGCCGGCACACCCACCCCATTCACGCGATGCTTCTAATACAATCACATCATGCCCTTTCTGTTGCGCAAGCGCAGCTGCAGTCAAACCCGCAACGCCTCCACCTATGACCCCGATTTTCATGTACATCCCTCCTCTCTATATCATACCTGCTCATTCAAAAACTTGAAGAAATGAATCGGTTTTTGAGATTCCAGCGTTCTTTTGAAGGGAACTGATTCTCTTATGCAGAAATAGTTTACAGTCTGAAAAGGTAAGGTGATGAAAATGCGTAGTCGTGTCATGGTTTATTTATTGATTCCCATCCTCATTTTTATTGGTATACTGATTACCCCACCTTCCGAGGAATCACTCAAGCTCGCGACGATGACCGTCGTCAGCATTCAGGAGATGATTCCTTACGAAAAAGAGTATACGGCACAGAAAGTGCTAGAAGAACGAACCCTGGACGACAAATCAGCCACCATCGAAGAATGGCGTCTCGAGCAAGGAGCGAGAACGTCTTATAGTTATGTGCTCAGACTGAGAGGATTTGACCATGTGACACAGATTGATGCAGGAGCGGCCAACACGAGATCGGACGGCTATTACGCGATGCAGGCCCATAGCCCAATCTTTGAGACGGGTAAACCGGTATCGACAGACTATCCAATTGTCGTGTTCAGTTCGGAACAACGTCTTGTTATCGGACAGATGGATGTCCGGGTCATTTACGAAGAGGACGGTCAATTGAAGAAATGGATTGTATTGGAGGATGAATAAGAGTAGATGAGCAGCTTAACGATTGATAGCAATCTAAATATGAAACGCATCATGATCATCGGTTCTGGCGGTGCGGGGAAATCCACACTCGCCCGTCAACTCGGTGAACGATTACATCTCGATGTCTATCATTTGGACGCTCTCATGTGGAGACCGGGATGGGTGATGGCACCGAGAGAAGAACGAATCGACATCCAACAACAACTCGTGAAGAAGGATGAATGGATTATCGATGGAAATTTCGGGAATACCCTTGATTTACGACTACAGGCAGCGGACACTGTCATTTTAATCGATCTTCCACGCATCGTCTGTATATATCACGTCCTCAAGCGAGTTGTCCGATATCGTGGTACGACACGACCGGATATGGGTGCATCCTGTGAGGAAAAACTCGATTTCGCATTCCTGAAGTGGGTTTGGAATTTTCCTGACGTTCAAAAGCCAGAGATGCTCAAACGAATCAAACAATATTCTCACGAGAAACAGATCATCGTCTTAAAATCTCAGAAAGATGTTACAAACTTCATTCATCAAATGAAAAGGCAGGAATTTCTATGAACCCTATCCTTCACAAAATCGGCACCATCTTTATTCCGGTAAGTGATATTCAAAAAGCGCGTGACTGGTATTGTGATTTATTCGATCTTTCAACAAAAGGAGAAATCTTATTCGACCATTTATATGTCATTCCATTAGAGGGTACTAACCTTGTTTTAGATAGCAAAATCTACTCAAAAGATAACATCATCCAGACACCACTATTTCACTTAAATACACACGATATTCATCAAGCTTATTCTTATATGACTCAACACGACATTGAGGTCATTACACCCATTGAGCACGAACATTGGTTCAATTTCAAAGATCTTGACGGGAACGTCATCATGGTATGCAAATGCTAACATCGGATCAAACCTTTAACTAACCTTATCAGGTTATTCAGGTCGATTGTATCGAAGACTATCTTAAGGAAATGAGCCATTTTAACAAGTAAATCAAGTTGTATAAGTAATAAGATTTGCTCCTACTTAGATGTGAGGTGATCATCTGTTTTTTCTTCAAATGTCTGGAACACCTGGATCAGGAAAATCCACATTGGCTAAGCGTATCATCCAACACGTACCCGCAGTCATCATCGATCATGATGTTTCAAAGACCGCCCTACTCCATACGCTTCATATTGGCAACTTCTCGGATGGAGAAATCGGGAAGATGGCTTATGATGTCGATTGGTCGCTCGTCGAGTATCACCTATCACTTGGACAAAACGTCATTCTCGACAGTCCATGTCTCTATGATGAAATGCTCGATAAAGGGATAGCGATTTCCACCAAGTACGGAGCGACTTACCGTTATATCGAGTGTCGTCATGAAAATTACGAAGAAATTAACACACGACTTCGAAACCGTGTCAGACGACCGAGTCAAATTGATCAAGTTTCATATGAGAATTGGTCTAAGATGAATGAACACTGCAAACGGCCTACTAACCATTCTTACTTACAAACCTATACGATGGACAATCGAGAAATTCCGATTGAGCGAATTATGTCGTATCTGTTGAAAAACTAAGAAGAGAACGCTTTCAGATAGAAAGTGCTTCTCTTTTTAATAATTTTGTATATTTATGCTTTACAATTAATAATCATACATATACACTTAGTCTCATCTACAACAGGGAGGCATTATACACATATGAAAAAATGGTTATTAGCAGGTACACTTATGATGAGCGCAGTATTACTCGGTGCATGTAGTCAAGAGACAGAAGGTAAAGCGACAGAACAAAAAACGCTCGTCATGGGGACGAGCGCCGATTACTTCCCATATGAATTTGTCGATACGGCAAACGGAGATGCGATTGTCGGATTTGATATTGAAATCGCGGAGACGATTACAGAACGCCTCGGTTACGAATTGAAGATTGAAGATATGGACTTCGGTAGCTTACTCGGAGCCCTCAATAGCGGGCGTGTCGACTTCATCATGGCCGGGATGACGCCAACAGAAGAGCGTAAAGAGAATGCCGATTTCTCAGACATCTATCTATCCGCGACAAACTTGATCATGACAAAAGACGAGTCCCTTCAGGCAATCGAAGATTTGTCTAGTAAGAAAATCGGTGTCCAAACGGCTTCGATTCAAGAAAATATCGCTAAAGAACAAGCACCTGACGCTGAACTCGTATCCTTGAACAAGATCCCTGAAATCGTTCAAGAGTTGAACACAGGTCGAATCGATGCAATGGTCATCGAAGACACGGTCGCACAAAAGTATTTAGACCAAGATGACAGCTTCTATACATTCGCTTTGAAAGAGGATGGCGAAAAAGGATCAGCTGCTGCCTTCAAATTAGATGATGAGTTACGCGACCAGTTCAACGAAGAGTTGAACAAGATGATGGAGTCTGGCGAAATCGATGAATTGGTGAAAAAATGGTTCTCGATGGAGCCAACTGAATGAGACAAGTCGAGCTACCGATTTATCCCGTCGTTTATCCGACGGGACATCGGTTAAACCAAAATGAAAGTCAATTCCCGTTACCTGACCGTATCAAGAATCAGCTTGATTCGTTGACGTATCATGACTTACACGAATATCCGGTCGAACCGATCAATGAATTGTTCGAACGCTACGCTGCGTACGTTGGCGTCACACCCGAGCAATTACTAGTCGGTTGTGGGAGTGATGAGATGATTCATGTCGTGACGCAAGCATTGCTCGCACCACATGACATCGTCTTGTCTCCGGCACCTGACTTTTCGATGTATCCAATCTTCACGACCATCGCACACGGTCATCATGTTCAAGCCGTTGATTTATCGTATGAGGGAATTTTAGAGGCGATTGAGACGCATCATCCAAAACTTCTTCTCCTATCGAATCCGAACAATCCAACCGGAAAGCTGTGGACCGTAGAAGAGTTGACGCATCTCGCCTCACTCGTACCGTACCTCGTGGTGGATGAGGCGTACATGGACTTCACACCGAATGACAGCAATATTCCGTTCATTGCAAACCATCCAAATCTCATCGTCCTTCGCACGATGTCAAAAGCTTTTGGATTGGCAAACGTACGAATTGGATTCATGGTGACAAACACCGAACTCGCACACTATTTCCGTCAATTCATCCCACCATTTAATATCAGCGGGGTGAGTGCAAAAATTTGCAACATCTTCTTAAAAGATGCGACTTATCTTCAAGAATCAATCAAATGGCATGACCAGATGCGGCAAAAGTGGGCACTAGCCTTTGAATCCATCGGTCATGTCCTCCCTGCATCGACAAACTTCTTGTATATCGAGTTAGAACAACCTGAAGCAGTGTGGGCCCATTTGACCGACTTGAACATACACACGTCGAAACAACCTACGGGGATTCGGGTGACGATTGGTGATGAGACGGCGCTTCATCTTGCATATACAGCTATTCAGAAATACAAGCAATCAAGTCATGTCAAAAACTCCTGAACCACGCGTTCAGGAGTTTTTGTCAGTAGATCGTCTTGATCACACGTGCCGGATTTCCTCCGACGACTGTTCGAGATGGCACATCTTTTGTGACGACCGCACCGGATGCGACGACGGCCTCATCCCCAATCGTCACACCGGGATTGATAATCGCCCCTCCACCGATCCACACGCGGTCGCCGATGGTCACCGGCTTCCCGAACTCATATCCTGAGATCCGATCGATCGGATCGATCGGATGTGTCGCCGTATAAATATGTACACCCGGTGCGAGCATGCAGTCATCCCCAAACGTGATGGGGCAAATGTCTAGGAAGACACAGTCAAAATTCGCATAGAATCGATCTCCTAAGTGGATGTTATACCCATAATCACATTTGAAGTTCGGCTCGATATAATATGACCCTTTCGTCGATCCGAGTAACGCACCAAGAATCTCTTTTCGTTCTTCCAAATCATCGATTCCAGAACGATTGAATTGTTCAGTTAATCTCCGGGCATGCTTCCGATCTGCAACGAGCGTTTCATCACCAGCTAAATACAGTTCACCACGAATCATCTTTTCTTTTTCCGTCATCATAATCCCTCCTTAAAATTAGTATAGAGGATTTTTCAAGGGTTTAGGGAATAGAGACAAGGATGAGCAGAAGGAGGCAGATCACATGAAACGAATACTGGAATGTCGAGCAAGTGATTTTATCACGTTTAATCGTCAAGATTTAATCGATTCGATTCGAAAAGCAGAAGGTCGAACGGTCATGGCCGAGGTCATCCCGACGGTGCAGCCGTTGTATCCAGAAGTGACAAACGCAGAACTAGCACGAGCATTCGGTGTCGACTTGATTTTATTGAACATGATCGATGTGTTTCATCCTTACATTAAAGGACTTGAAAGTCATGCATTATTCGGGGAGATGCCGGGTGATGAGATGAGCGATCATCCGATTCTCGAACTAAAACGACTGATTGGATTGCCAATTGGAGTCAACTTGGAACCTGTTGATTTTTCAGAGAAGTCGTCCGAGATGAATGAAGTAAAACGAGGCAGACTCGCTTCAATCGAAGCGTTCCAAAAAGCATCGGAGCTCGGGTTTGACTTCGTCTGTTTGACAGGCAATCCGAATACCGGGGTCACGAATGAAGCAATCGAACAAGCAATCATCCAAGCACGTCGTGAATTCGCAGGGGTCATCATTGCCGGGAAAATGCATCAAGCCGGTGCAGGCAATGTGTTAGACCGCGACGCGTATATCCGCTTCGTCGAAGCTGGCGCAGATATCATCCTCCTTCCGGCTCCAGGCACTGTACCTGGCGTCCGTGAAGAATCGTTTCACGAACTCGTTCAGGAATTGCAAGTGCTCGGCGCTCTCACGTTAGCGGCGATTGGAACGTCACAAGAAGGCGCAGATGTCGAGACCGTTCGGGAAATCGCACTCTCTTCAAAACGAGGCGGAGCAGATATCGTGCATATAGGTGACGCCGGACTGTCCGGAATTGCCGTACCAGAGAACATTCAGGCACTATCCATTGCGATTCGCGGACGACGCCATACGTACATTCGCATGGCCGCCTCGGTCAATCGGTAACACAAAAGAGGAAGGAGCGCGTCTCCTTCCTCTTTTATTTACCATTCCGTGACGTCGCGACGTGGTTTCGCCGGTGTGGTAGTACCGTGACGCTTGGCGAGTAACGCTTCCACATCCTCTAAACGAACACCTTTGGCTGCTAACAAGACGAGTAAGTGATACAGAAGGTCGGCTGACTCTTCAACCAAGTCTTCATCCGTCATAGCAGCAATGACGACCTCAAACGCTTCTTCCCCGAACTTTTTCGCGATTTTTTCAACGCCTTGTTCCAATAAATAAGTCGTATACGAACCTTCTTTCGGTTCATTTTTTCTAGATTGAATCAATTGTTCCAATTCATGAATCATACGTTCACCTCCGTAAAGAAACAGCTTCGATTACCGGTATGACACGTCGGGCCATTCGCATGAACACGAACGAGAAGCGCATCCTGGTCACAGTCGATATGGATGCTGACGACGTCCAGTGTATTTCCGCTCGTCTCCCCTTTCATCCAAAGCCGACCTTTTGAACGAGACCAGAACGTGACGACCCGTTCACGAAGCGTCTGTCGGATTGCCTCATCATTCATATATCCGAGCATGAGGACCGCCCCGTCGTCGTCTGAGACGATGATGGCGGGAATCAGTCCATTTTCGTCGAAACGAACCGCATCGGCAAGTTGTGACTCGTGCATACGTGCTTCACCTCTTCTACTGTCGTTTTTCGGTCATGTAAGATGGATGCAAGTAATGCGGCATCGACTTTCTCAAGCGCTTCGACTACGTGCTCGGCATTGCCTGCCCCACCGGATGCGATAATCGGAATGTCGACGACTTCACGAAGTTGTTCTAAAATCGCAAGGTCATAACCGCTCTGCTTTCCATCTTGGTTCATGGACGTGACAAGAAGTTCACCCGCCCCGAGCGCGGCCACTTGTTTCGCCCATTCGACCGCCAACAGGTCCGTCTTCTGTTTTCCACCATATGTGTACACATAATATTCGCCATCTTCAAACTTTACGTCGATTGCGACGACGATACATTGTGAACCGAAACGATCGGCCGCTTCACGAATGAGACTTGGGGATTCTACAGCGAGCGTGTTCAACGATACTTTGTCCGCCCCTGCTTTTAATAGTGACGAGATATCCTCGAGTGAACGAATCCCACCTCCGACCGTCAGCGGGATGAATACTTTCCGCGCTACCGCACTGACGACATCGAGCATCGTCTGGCGACGCTCCGTACTTGCCGTGATATCGAGAAAGACAAGTTCATCGGCTCCGGACTCATCGTAATATTTCGCGATTTCGACCGGATCACCGATGTCTCGTAATTGTACGAACTCAATCCCTTTGACGACACGACCTTCTTTCACGTCAAGACATGGAATAATTCTGCGTTTAAGCATAACGCGCCTCCCATTCAATCAGTTCTTCGATGCTCACCTTACCGGACAGAAGTGCTTTCCCGACGACAGCCTCATCAATTTTCGCCATCTTCAGTTCCTTCACGTCCTCTTCAGTCGTCACACCGCCTGAGGCAATCAATGTGACGTTGACGATTTGACGTAACGCCTTCATGCGAGAAACGTTCGGTCCATTCAGTTTCCCATCGGATCCGATATCGGTATATAGAATCGTTTCGATCCCCCGTTCGACAAGGTCTTGAGCGACCGAGATGTCATCGAGTTTTGTCGCTTCCTGCCATCCGTTAATGGCGACCTTCCCGTCATAGGCATCGAGTGCCACAGCGATTCGCTTGCCATACTTTTCAATCGCCATGTCTAGAAAGTCAGGATCCGTAAACGCCTTCGTCCCTAAAAGGACGCGATCCGCACCGGTTTCCATGACCGCATCAAGTGCGGCTTCTGAACGAATTCCTCCTCCTGTCTGGACAAGGAACCCTAGAGACTTCGCATAACGGACAACGTCTAAATGACGCGGCTCACCTGCCTTGGCCCCTTCTAAATCAATCAAGTGAATCATCGGGACCTTCCCTTGCCACGCTTTTAATAATTCATACGGATCTCCGTATTGTTCTTCCGTAGAAAAATCACCTTCCGTCAAACGGACGATCTTACCTCCAATCAAATCAATGGCGGGTAGTAATCTCACGCTCGACCGCCTCCTTCCATTCTTGAAGTAAGCTGAGACCAAATGTCCCGCTCTTTTCCGGGTGGAACTGCATGCCCGTCACGAGCCCTTTTTGAACGATTGCCGGAACTTTCTCACCCATATAATCAGCTGCCGCCACAATGTAGTCGTCCGCCGTCACGGCATGGTAAGAGTGGACAAAATAGACATCCTCATCGCGAAGGATCGAGTTCCATCCGACGTGTGGGAGACGCTTCGCTCGCATCCGTTCGACCGTTCCCGGAATCAACCCGAGACCTTTTGTCGGCATACCTTCCGTGCTCGAATCAAACAAGAGCTGCATCCCAAGACAGATCCCTAAAAATGGCTTTTCCGTCGCCATCTGTTGCAAGAGTGGGATAAGACCCGTCTGTTCGAGCGATTGCATCGCTTGCGGGAAGGCACCGACCCCAGGAAGTAAAACGGCATCCGCCTCTTCAATTTGATTTGCATCGTTCGTGATCACGACGTAGCAACCGATGGCTTGTAACGCACGTTCGACGTTAAATACGTTTCCCATACCATAATCGATGACCGCTACTTTCATCCTTCGATCCATCCTTTCGTAGAAGGGAGACGGTTCGTCCCATCGCTAGAGACCGCTTCGGCAAGCGCTCGTCCGAACGCTTTGAACAACCCTTCAATCATGTGATGTGAGTTCGACCCGTACAGAACAGAAAGGTGAAGTGTGAGTCGACCATTCATGGCAACGGCACGGAAAAATTCCTCAGCGAGTTCGGTATCAAAGTCACCAAGCTTCGGATTGTGAATATCCGCTTGATAGACGAGAAATGGGCGTCCTGACACATCAATGACCGCTCGCGCTAACGTCTCATCCATTGGCATGTAACTCGACCCGTAGCGGCGAATTCCGACTTTATCCCCGAGTGACTTGGCGATGAGCTGACCGAGTGCGATCCCGACATCCTCGACCGTATGGTGGGCATCGACCCACGTATCGCCTTCGACTTTCACGTCTAAATCCATCTGACTATGAAAAGCGAGCAACGTCAACATGTGATCGAAGAAGCCGACCCCCGTTTGAATGGAGCTTTCACCCGTTCCGTCTAGATTTAATCGAATGTCAATTTTCGTTTCTTTCGTTTCACGTTTTAGTTCAGCTGTTCTCAACAGAATTCACCTCTTCAATCGTTTGTCGGATCAAGGCATACGCCTCGTCTGTCCCTGCACTGACACGTAGTCCATCGGGAAAAGCACGTACATGGACCCCTTTATCAAGGAAGCGGGATGCCCATCCTTCACTATCATCCGTTTTGACATAGATAAAGTTGGCACGGCTCGGTAAAATCTCACCGACTGGTCGTAACAACTCCGTTAACTTCTCACGTTGCGCCATATGGAACTGAATCGACTCTTGAATATAAGATTCATCTCGTAAGACAACGTTGGCGACAGCGGCACTGAGTCCACTCACGTTGAACGGTGAACGAAACCGGTCGATCTGTTCGATGATTTCTTCAGATGCAATCATGAAACCAATCCGGAGGTTTGCTAGACCGAACGCCTTCGATAACGTCCGTAAGATGATGACGTTCGAATATTCGTTCAAGCGAGACACAAATGAGTCCTTCATTGTGAAATCAATATACGCTTCATCCACAACGAGGTACGGTACACGTGTCGCAATGTCAGACAATTCGTCTAGTGTCCACATCTTTCCGGTCGGGTTGTTCGGATTCGAGATCAAGACGAGTTTAGGGTCGGTTGTTCGAATGACCTCAGTCAACGTCTCGTAACGCAAACCCTGTTCGTCCGGTTGTGTGAAATGCCCTCTGGCAATTTGTGTATAGATGCCATACATCGAAAAGTCTGGGGCCGGTGCGACCACACGGTCTTCCGTATCCAAAATCGCCTGACTCAAGATGGCCAATAGCTCATCGCTCCCGCTGCCGACCATGAGTTGCGTCGGCTCGACTCCCGCATAGTCAGCATAGCTCGCTTTTAAAGCGAGCAATTCTTCGACTGGATAACGGCTGAGTGCCTCGAGTGATACGTCTCGAATAGCTCGTTCGAGACGTTCTGGTAACGGATATTGACTTTCATTTTGATTGAGCGCATATCCCGAAGCGGCATGAGGTACATAGCGTGGGATGTTCTGATAATTTCGTCTCATACGTCCTCCATCCGAACAGCCATCGCACGGGCGTGTCCTTCTAATTGTTCTTGTTTGGCGATTCGAATCGCGGCCTTTGTAATCGTCTCATCCAGTTCTGTCATCTCAAGGAATGTCTGACGGCGATAAAAGTCATCGACCGATAGTCCACTAGAGAAGCGGGCCGTCCCGCTCGTAGGCAAGACGTGGTTCGGTCCAGCGATATAGTCTCCAAATGCTTCGGCCGCCTCATGTCCGAGAAAGAACGAACCACCGTGACGAATCGCACGCATCAACACCTCAGGATCTTTTACGGCCAACTGGACGTGCTCCGCGGCCATCGTGTTCGCGTATTCGATTGCATCCTTGATTGTCCGATACAAGACGCCGCCACGTTTCAATGATTCTCTCGCAATGTCCTGGCGTGGTAATTGCGCTAATTGTTGCTCAAGCTCCTGCTCGATTTGATCGCGGAGGGTTTCTGACGTGACGAGCGCGATCGCCGTCGCCTCGACGTCATGTTCCGCTTGGGCGAGCAGGTCGGCGGCAACCCACTTCGGGTTCGCCGTTTCATCGGCAATGATCAACACTTCGGACGGTCCGGCGACGGAGTCGATCCCGACGATGTGTGAGACGAGCGCCTTTGCCGTCGCAACATACGCATTTCCGGGTCCTACAATCTTATCGACCGGACGAATCGTTTCTGTCCCATATGCGAGTGCGGCAACGGCTTGGGCACCTCCGATTAGAAAACATTCATCGGCACCTGCGATTTTTGCTGCAATCAAGAGGGAAATGTCGATCCCATCTGCTTTTGGTGGGGTGACCATGACGACTCGTTTGACACCGGCCACTTTCGCCGGAATGATATTCATCAGGACGCTCGACGGATAGACGGCTGTCCCACCTGGTACATAAACCCCTACCGAATCCAGCGGCATATAACGTCTCCCAAGTCGGAACATCGTATCTTCGAACACATCGTCTTGTCGGACTTGGCGCGCGTGAAATGCACGAATCCGTTCTGCTGCTAACGACAGCGCCTCTGTCAATTCAGCATACGCGACTGGAGGATTAAAGCTTGCCAAATCGACCGATTCGATTCGATCGACCCCGTCGAATTGTTTCGTCCACTCAAGCAGCGCTTCGTCTCCGCGGGCCTCGATCGATTCCACGATCGGTTTCACGGCTTCGGCCCAAGCTTCGCGCCTTGAGCGATTCGTTTCTGTACTCATGCGTTCTCCTCCTGACTCAGCTTTCGAATCCACGCCTTCAATTCGTCAGGCTGTTCCGCTAAAGCTGTCTCACTCGTGATGAATTTTGCATTGATTGAAAAAATCGTCTCGTATTCTTCCAAGTCGTTTGCAGCCAACGTCGCGCCTGTCTCGACGATGTCAACGATGCAATCAGCGAGTCCCGTTAACGGAGCCAGTTCGACCGACCCGTTCAACGCGATGACTTCTACGTTTTGTCGCTTCGATGCAAAGTGAGATATGGCGATATTCGGATATTTACTCGCCACTTTCAATTTCTTTGTGCCGTTGCGTCGAACTTTTGGACCACAGACGGCCATTCGACAGCGACCGAACGGTAAATCGACGACTTCGAGTACGCCTGGCGTTTTTTCTCGTAAAATATCACCGCCGACAATGCCAACATCTGCCGCTCCATGCATCACATATTTATAGACGTCGTCCCCTTTGACGAAAATGAATTCATGATTTCCTGCTTGTACCGTCAACTCACGTCCCCGCTTCTCTGGCCATACGGGTAAGTCACGTTCGACAAAAAATTGACGGGCTGCTTTTTCAATCCGACCTTTCGCGACCGCTACTTTCATTTGATCACCTCATCTAACTGTTCTAAATCGAGCGACATGCCGAACGCTCGTCTCGAGTGTCCAAAATGTCCATACAGTGAATCATATCGTCCTCCTGAAAGGACACGCTTGCCTTCCACACTTCCCGTCACGGTCAATCCTGAATAGTAATCAAAGTCTCCCGTTTGACCAAAATCGTAAGACACCTCTAATCCGATAGTACGTAAGTGTTGCACCGCCTCGTCCACTTCACCGATGGCTTCTTTTAAAGACTCTGGTGCCTCAGACCGTAATTCTTCGAGTGCAGAATTCCCGATTAAAAAGGGCAGCTTCGCAATCAACGGATAGCGATACGTCTCTGCTAATTCACGTAATGATTCTAAGTTTCGAAGTGCTAAGATTTTTCGGAATGTTCGTTCCTGAATCCCTGTCTCTTTCGCGATGAGCGAGATGACAGCTGCTGACCCGATTTTGATTGTCAAACGGTCTGTAGGCAGGACTCCTTCCGTCATATCGAGAAAGGATTCAATCAGATGACTGTCCTTCTCTTCGCCGTCGACCCATTCGAGTCCAAGCTGTTGCCGTTCGTGGGGTTGTCCGGAATGTTTGACCGTCCGACGATAGACGGCACCAGCGTAAGCGACACGCATCGGTTCATGCCCGTCTGCTAACTTTCTTGCGATTTGTAGTGTATAGTCAGGGCGCATGACGAGAAGTTCCCCGTCGTTCCCGAACAATCGATAATAGGCTGACTCGTCAAAGAGCGCCAAGTTTTGATAATGTGAATAGTATTCGAGAAGCGGTGGATCGATGACTGCATAGCCACTCGACTCTGCCTTCTCTAAAAATGACAACATCCATCGTTTCGGACGGATGACATCTCCTGATTGAAGTTCATACCAGCCTTCTGGAATCGAACCTTTTGAATTTGACCAAATCATCATAACCACCCTTTATCTTATTATCACTTTACCAAACTAAAGTATTGTGTTAAATTTATCAAACAGATAAACACCTGTCAACCAAATGAACTGAAAAGGACGTGTAATCGATGTTTAACTTTACCCACGATGGCCATGTGCATACCCCTTTTTGTCCACACGGTACAAATGACCCGATTGAACACTATATTCAAGTCGGAATCGAAAAAGGCTTGCAAACGATGACGTTCACAGAACATGCGCCTTTCCCCCCATCGTTCACCGACCCGGTCCCGAATCAAGACTCGGCGATGTCGATTGATCTACTTCCAGAATACCTCGATACGTTGCATCAGATGAAACAGCAGTATCAAGCGGTTATCGACATTAAAGTTGGATTAGAAGTCGACTTATTGCCTCATTTAGAGAAAGAGACCATTGCTTTACTCAAGCCTTTCGCACCATTGATTGATGAAGTCATTTTATCGCAGCATTTCCTATATGTAGATGGCACGTATATGCCGATTGATTATTCTGCCGAGACGTTTGATGAACTCGTCAAAGCACTTGGCTCATTCGAAGACGTCATGAGAGCTTATTATGAGTCGATTGAACAGGGTCTCTCATTTTCGTGGGAAGACATCCGTGTCGCTCGTATCGGACACCTCGATCTCCCGATTAAGTATCAAAGAAACTATGAATGGGACCGCTCAAAAGTAAAAGAGGAAGAAGTACGTCTGTTACAGATGATTGCCGACAGGGGATTCGGACTTGACTTCAACACGGCCGGACTCAGAAAACCGGATTGTGGGGTACCTTACGTCGCCGGACTTGCAAAATCCGCGAACGACCTGCACATCCCGTTCACGATGGGTTCGGATGCGCACCTCGCTCAAGATGTGGCGGCTGGATTCGACTTCATTGCACAAAAAAAAGCCACGTTCCTATGAACGTGGCTTTTTGACAGCGATCTAGCTATCTAGATCCACATGCTTATGGTTGACAACGATATGGCGTTCCATTTCTTCATCTGTAAACATCATACCATAACGAATAAAAGATGCAATAAAAAATTGGGTGAAATGGTTCACCCAATTGAGATCACATTGCCGCATATAATGTTTTCAAGTCGTTTGTCGCTTCCTCGTCCATTTGAATGGCCACGAGTTCAACGTATTGGAGCGCTGGATCTTGATCTTTCGACAATGCGACAATCTCAGCAGCCGCCTTATCTAATGCCAACAAGATTCCTGATACACCAAGCGTCGGATAGTATCGAAGGAGTGCACGAACATGTTTAATCTCTGATACTTCATTTCCGTTAATGGTTAATGATTTGACGGCAAGCTCCTTGTGCATGCCAATCGCAAATTTATCTTCCCACACTTCTTCGAGTGTGATCAACGCCTCTACTTCATATGCACCATCTGTAAAGCGAACGAGTTTTTCCATGTGTAAATTCCCCTCTCTTGAATCTACTTTTATTATATAAGAGATTTTAAAGTGTATATTGTGAAATATTGAACATTATGTGTAAAGTTTGTCTCACCTTATTTTGAACAAAAAAAGGCCCCTCCGAGGAGGGGCGAATAATGGAAGAGTAAAACACCATTGGCAGTACATTAATAATATATCACCTAATGAAAACGTTTACAATGTATTTTTGTACATTTTTTCAAGTGGCATATGTAACACTTCAATCCCGCTTTCACGCATCAATTCTAACCCATCCCCATGCTCATAACCGACGGCATATACGACTCGTGCGACACGTGCCGCAATTAAGGCGAGTGAACAGGCATGACATGGTGAATGCGTGACATACGCTGTCGCACCAAATGCATTCGTTGAATCGGCAGCGAGTTTTCCAATCGCGTTGATTTCCGCATGGATTTCATGTTGCTTCGACCAGTGATGGTGATCATATGGGTCTGTACACTTGATATATGTCACACCATCTCGGATGAGTCGTGCCGGTTCGTTGATCATATCGAGATCCGTCGATGCAACATAGTCGGCATGCTTATAGAACCCATCTTCTTGCTTGATATAGATTTCATTACAGTTCGTATGACCAGATGGTGTACCATTCAGGCCAATTGAAATCGGTTTTTCGTCTTTTACAATGACACAGGCTACACTCTTCGATGCACACTTCGAGTGCCGCTCGGCCATCATATCAGCGAATAATAACCACGTCTCATCCCACAATCGTTGCTTCTCCACTCAAGTCCCTCCTCGTAGAAAAGGAAAGTCTGATTGCTCAGACTTCCCCCTTAGTATCCAGTGTCCTTTGGTAGTTCTTTATTTTTCGAAGCGATTTCGATGACCTTCTCCTTCAATTCGTGCTCCATACGGTCAAGTTCGCGCTCGGCGTCACGACGTTTTTGCTTCCCTTCTTGCTGGATGCGTAACGTTTCATCCAACGTAGAGAGTAAGTTCTCGTGAGCGACTTTCAGTGATTCAACAGAGACAATCCCTTTTTCATTTTCTTGAGCGATTTCAATCGATGAATCTTTGAGCATCTTCGAGTTTTGCTCAAGCAGTTGATTCGTTGTCTTCGTCACATCCTGCTGCATACGAAGTGCCGTTTTCTGGCGCGTCAAGCTGAGTGCAAGAACGACTTGGTTTTTCCAAAGCGGAATCGTGTTGACGACCGCTGACTCGATCTTTTCAGCAAGGATTTGGTTATTCTGCTGAATGACTCGAATTTGAGGTGCCATTTGAAGGCTGATGGTACGACTCAATTTTAAATCGTGCAACTTTTTCTCAAAACGGTCCGCTAATTGAATCATATCGTTCAATTGTTGAAGCTTCGATTGATCTTTAGAAATTTCTACTTCTTGACGTAACGGGGCAATCTCGTGTTCCCGTACATGGTCAAGTTTTGTCTCACCCGCGGCGATATAGACGTTCAACTCTTCGAAATATCGCTTGTTCTTATCATACATTTGATCGAGCATCGTGATGTCTTTCATGAGACCGAACTTCGCACGATCGAGGTTATGGATGACCTCTTCCAAATAGACGTTCATTTTTTCGAACTGAAGCTTATAGTTTTCAGCCTTCTTCTTCGCACGACCGATGAGCGGAATGTTATCCATGAAACTCTTTTTTTCCGGTTGAAGCATATCTGGGTCCATCTTACGGACGTTTTGCATCAAGTCAGACAACAGTTTACCGGCATCGCCGCCATCTTTCATCCGCACTTCCGTCAAAATTTGATCAGAGAATTGGGAAAGTTCGCGCTGGACATTCGACCCGAACAACATAACAGAGTCTGTCTTCTTAATATCAATGGATTCAGCCAATCGTGTGATGCGCTCGCGATGCTCTTGAGGCACGTCTGGTTTCGCTTGAATAGCTGGCACTTCATGTGACTGTGTAACGGATGACCATTCGACAGATGGATCACTGAACCCCTCCGTCTCCGTTTTTGTTTTCGTATCAGAAGTCAGTTCTTCTTCCGGCCATGACTGCCAGTTCGTTTCATTCGATGAAGTCATGTTTCTTTCTCCCTTCCGGCTGATCAGACAAGACGCGCTCCATCATGATCAGTTCACGTTCAAAGTCTACGGCGTCATCTTCAAGGAGACGTCCGCGTTGTTCTTTAAATTTATCGACAATTAGTCGCATATTTGTGATTAATTGTTCCCGAGTCTCTTCTTGAATGACGACTCGTTTTCCTTCAAGCTCTTTAAATTTCAAGACGACCGAGACGAGGGAATCTAAATAGAATGTGAACAGGTCTCGAACATGCTTTGCGTCTTGTGGATTTTCGAATAATTCTTCGAACAATTCGTGCGCTTCTTTCGAGACGGCCTTCATTTCACGCCTCACTTCTACATCTTTAATATCTGGAAGAACACGGTCGATTTGTTGTAACTTCTCATATCCTTGCTCAATCGTCCGTTGCAAAAATTGAAGCTCTAAATCGTCTGTCGCCTCGAACTGTCGCGTAGGCATCGGCTCTTCGATCGGTTTTAAAATCCTCGATCCAGAAAACGATTCTTCCTCATCGAGTAACAGTTTCTTCTTAGCACGTTTTGCCACCGTTGTCGGTGTACGTTGACGATGTTTGCGCTTGTTCGTCGACCATACTTCATTCAAGACGAGCGCCCCTACAATAATGAATAACCAGGAGAAATCGAATACGTTAATGGCAAAGTATATGACTGCCCCTGTCAGGGCCCATTTCATCCATGTTTTCATTCTTTTCACCTCATCTCATGTTACTTCTATTGTACATTACGAAACCATTCAACAAAAGTTTCGTCATCCCTATCATTTTAGCATAATAAAATTCGTCGATACCTCCGTCCACAGGTGTAGAATCAACTACCTATATCGACTACTTTCCCGTTGCGAGACGAAAAAAACCGTAGACTCATAGAGTCTACAGTTCGTTTGTTACGTGGTCATCCATGTTGAAACCATAACGATCGCGACAGTTACAGGAATGACATAGCGAATGAGTGCATGCCAGATTGGGTACAGCTTCACACCAGGTTTTGATGTTTCGATTTCATCCTTTAAGACGCGTTGGTCAACGATGTAACCGACAAAGATGGAAGTCAAGAGTGCACCCGTCGGCATTAAAATATAGCTGACGAGATAGTCCATCGTATCGAAGAACGTCCGACCGTTCCAAATCTGTACATCACTTAAGAGTCCGAATGACAGCGCGGATGGTACTCCCACGATGAAGACGAGAAGAGCGGCTGTCACCGTCACTTTCTTTTTCGTCCATGATGATTTCTTTTCATTTAGACGATCGGTCACACCTGCGACGACGACTTCTAACATGGCAATCGATGATGTAATCGATGCAAAAGCGAACAATAGGAAGAACAAGACCATGAAGAATCCACCGAGCGGTACTTGATTGAAGACTGCCGGTAGAACGACGAAGAGTAACGCCGGACCTTCAGCCGGATCAAGACCTGATGCAAAGACTGCCGGGAAGATGGCTAGACCTGCTAAAAGTGAAACCGCAATGTTCAACAAGACAATCATGTTAGCCGACCGGTTCAATGTTCCTTTCGTCTTTATATAGGACGCATATGTCAGCATCGCTGCCACCCCTAACGATAAGGAGAAGAACGCCTGTCCGAGGGCAAACAATACCGATTCGCCAGTCAATGCAGAAAAGTCAGGCTGTAAGAAGAAACGAACGCCTTCCATCGCTCCGTCAAGCGTCAACGAGCGGACCACGAGAACTAAGAAACTGATGAACAAGAGTGGCATCAAAATTTTACTCATTCGTTCAATCCCTGCTTCAACGCCACGTAAGACAATTAAGAGTGTGATTAAGAGGAACAAGAATTGTCCGAGCACGGCAATTTCAGGTGTCGATACGACGTTCCCGAACACCTCACCAAATTCGTCAGCCGAACGTCCACTGAGCGTCCCACTTAAACCGAGTCCAATATAGATGAGGACCCATCCTCCAATGACACTATAGAAGGAAAGTAACAAGAAACAAGCAAGGACACCTAAGTAGCCGATAATGGTCCAACGGCCATGCCCTAACTGTTTGAAAGCAAGAAGCGCAGTCTTTTGAGTCGAACGTCCGACAATGAATTCTCCAATCAATAATGGCAGACCAAGTAATAATGTGAACGCCAAAAACATGAGTAAAAAGGCACCGCCCCCGCTCGTTCCGGTGACATATGGAAACTTCCAGATTGCACCTAAACCGATTGCTGACCCTGCGGCAGCTAGTATGAATCCAATTTTTGAGGCGAATGAATTTTGCGCCATGTTTACCCCTACTTCCTCTTTTTCATTTCATTTTCATAATAATAGTGAAATACTAACACGGTTCCAAGATGAGGACAACAAAAAAACAGAGAAAAGTCTGAATACTTTTCTCTGTTGATGCTTTATGGCGTTAAAAACGTGAGGGCTCGCTCTCGAATCCGTATCGTCAAGTGATCGGTTTCGAAATGTTCACCATCGATATCAATGATTTGAGGTTCGTTTAACTCGACTTCAACATGTGAAGCCTGAAAGTGATTCCACTCCGCCGATTTTTGATCAAGACCGAGTTGCTGGGCTAACAATTGACGAATCATCGGAAATCCGATTGCCGAGCTGTGTACCACTTCTAACAGCCCGTCCGAAAACGATTGCGTCTCCAGTTTCGTCGGTACGGTCCCAAGATAGCTCCCGTTTCCTACATATAGAAAACTGACATCCCCTTCATAGAGCATCTCATCCCCACGTCGCAATCGAATTTCGAACGGGTCGGCTTCACGAAATTGGCGGATGGTCGCTAAAAAGTAGCCAATCGAACCTAACGATTCTTTCTCATTCGGATCGATTTGACGTGATGTGTCTGCAATCAATCCGACTCCGACGAAATTGAGGGCATACATCTCATCAACTTGAATGACGTCTACATGCTGTTCATGATGCGACTTGATGACACTTGCCGCTTGTGTTGGTTGAATCGGAAGTTCAAGTGCCCGAGCGAAATCATTGCACGTCCCGGCAGGAATGATGCCGACTGTCGGACGCTCGTCGCGCTCTAAGGTCATCAACCCATTCACTACCTCATTTAGCGTACCATCACCGCCAATGACAATCAGATGGTCGAACGGTTTACTTTCTTTCGCGAATCGAAGCGCATCCCCAATTTCCGATGTTTTCTTGATGATGATTTCTTCATAGAGCGACTCAATCGTTCCGATGACCTCTCCGAGCATCGTTTCGCTCGTGCCGGACTTCGGATTCGAAATAATCAAAGCTCTCATAGTAACCCTTCCTGTTCTAAGAAGTCTTTCGCTACATCGTATGCGCGTTCATTTCCGTACGCGACACGTCGATTCAATTCAGACATCTGTTCGTCTGTGATTTTACCTGCGAGCTGATTGAGCGCATCCTCGATTTCTGGATACTCTTCAAGTGTCTCCTCTTTCATAAGCGGTGCTCCTTGATAAGGCGGGAAGAATTGTCGGTCGTCTTCTAAAACGACGAGGTCGTTCTCGGCGATATCAGGGTCCGTCGCATAAGCGTCGACTAGATTGACATCCCCTCGTGCGATGGCGCGATAGCGCAATTTTTGCTCCATTGAGACGACAGACGGGAAATCAAGCCCATACTCGTTTTGAAGTCCTGGATAACCGTCTTCACGGTCGGTGAATTCAAGTGTAAACCCGGCTTGAATATCAGACTGTACGTTTCGTAAATCTGAAATAGCCGTAATGTCTTCCGCCTCGGCATAGTCACGTGGAATCGCGAGCGCATACGTATTATTAAACTGCATCGGTTCGAGCATCACGTATCCTTCTTCTGCCAGTGCCTCTCTCGCTTGTTCGTAAACTTCACCGGCATCGTTTGATTCAGGTGTCTCTTTGACGAGACTCGCCAGTGCCGTACCTGTAAACTCCGGATAAATATCAACGTCTCCAGATTGGAGTGCGCCCCATACGAATGTCGTCTCCCCGAAATTCGGTTTCACAGATACAGTCAAATCTGTTTCTTCTTCAATCAACAACTTATACATATTCATTAGGATTTCCGGCTCTGGACCAAGTTTACCGGCAACGACAAGGTCTGTTTCTTGCGAACGACCGAACGCGAGCGGTGTGACGATGACCAAGGCGAGGACAGTAGAAACAGCAATCAATTTCGCCTTGTTTCGAGTCGCCGTCGCACCTTCCATCTGACGCAACAAGAAGTCAAATAAGAGTGCCAAAATCGCGGCCGGGATGGCCCCGAGTAAAATTAAGTAATTGTCATTCCGGTTAATCCCGAGCAAAATCAGCGTACCGAGTCCACCTGCTCCGACTAAAGCAGCGAGCGTCGCCGTACCGACAATCAGAACCATCGCGGTCCGGATACCAGCCATGATTACCGGTAAAGCAAGCGGGAGTTCAACTTTCATCAAACTTTGATTCGGCTTCATCCCACAAGCTCGAGCGGCTTCAAGCAACGATTTATCCACTTCGTTTAAACCGGTGAACGTGTTTCGTAAAATAGGTAGGAGCGCATATAAGACAAGCGCAATAATAGCAGGTAATGCCCCGATTCCAACGAGCGGAATCATCAAACCAAGTAAGGCAAGCGACGGAATCGTTTGAATAATCGCAGTGACACCAATGGCGGTTTCGGCGATTTTCTTACGGCGCGTCAGCCAGATTCCCAATGGTACGGCAATCAATACGGCAATCAAAAGCGATACGACAGAGAGCTGCAAGTGCTCAATCAGTGCCTCGACAAGCTGTCCTTGTCTATTTTGGAACGTCTCAAGCATCTAGCTCACCTCTTCCACGTTGTGTAAATTCTAAGACGAACGGATCTTCACTCGCCAAGATTTCTTCTGGTGTACCGACTAGCATGAGTTCCCCATCACGCATTAACGCGATGCGATCACCAAGCTTCATCGCTTCTTGCATGTCGTGTGTGACAAACAAGATCGTTTTGCCAAGTTCGTCATTCAAGCGCTTAATATCATCTTGCAATTGACCACGGCTGATCGGATCAAGCGCAGAAAAGGGTTCGTCCATGAGGATGACGTCCGGGTCTGCAGCTAAAGCACGCAACACGCCTACGCGCTGCTGTTGACCTCCTGATAATTCTGCTGGCTTTTTCGAGCGAAGTTTCGGGTCGAGACCGGCAATCTTCATCAATTCGGTCACACGGTCTTTCGTTCGTTCTTTTTTCCATTTCAAAAGCTCAGGTACGACAGAGATATTTTCTTCCACTGTTAAGTGAGGGAATAATGCAATCTGTTGGAGTACATAACCGATGTTTCGACGTAACTCAAAAATATCGAATTGATAGATTTCTTTTCCATCAATTAAAATTTTTCCGTCCGTATGATCGATTAATCGATTGACCATTTTCATCGTCGTTGTCTTGCCACAACCTGAAGGTCCGATCAATACGAAGATTTCTCCTCTATTTACTGTTAAGCTTAATTCTTTGACGGCTAACGTCCCGTCTTCATAACGTTTTGATACATCACGAAACTCAATCAACCTGATCCCTCCTCAACTATTTCCAAAATGGAAATTCAAATAATAATTTGCCCGTTTCTCTACTTTGTTAAACAAAAAAAGGCTCTCCTAATTGGAGAACCTGATTTTTAGTATAGCGTTACTTCAATATGTCGACGCCCCCATTGGATCGCGTCCTGTTTTGAATCGACGAGTAAATCGACGATATGTCCTTTTATTCTACCACCTGTATCAAGGGCAATCGCATCACCGACACCTTGGATGTGGACTTTTGACCCTAAAGGAATGATGGCTGGGTCGACGGCGATAATTCGCATTCCGTTATAATAAATCGAATCAGTCACATCATGACCCGTGGCCGTTAATACACGACCGCCGTACGCCTTGTTATCCGCAACATCATTTGAATAAGCGGTCGATTCGACTGTAATGACTTTTTTAGATGTAGATACTGGTGTTGCACTGACTGATTGAGTGGCAGAAGCCGACGTTTTTGCAGCTGTTGCCTGTTCCGCTGCTTTTCGCTCTTCCTCCGCTTTTCGTTCTGCTTCAAGTTTCGCATGTCTTGCTTTCTCTGCTTCTTCTTTTGCTTTCTCTTCCGCAAGACGTTCTGCTTCGATCCGTTTCTCTTCTGCGATGCGTTTTTCTTCAGCAAGTTTCTTTTGGCGGGCGATTTCTTTTTGTCGTTTTTCTTCAATTGCTTGGCGTTCTAGTTCAAGCGGGTTTTGTACGATTTTCTGTTCTGTCCCGATTCCGATCTGTGCAGCATCTGCCTGATCGATGAATGTGAACAACCCCATTATCGTAGCTCCAATGACGATCATATATTTTAATAATTTCATCGTAGTAAGGTCATCACCTTTCTCGTTATGTAACGAACAGATGTTAATTTACCACGAGAAGTCCCGTCAAAGTAGTGATTTTATCGAAGTGAAACATTCCTGACATATGACAAAAAAATCGGTTACAGATTGTAATAATTGAAATAAACGTTGATATTCCATGGGTTCACAAAAAAATTACAGATTCGTTACAATCAATCGTGTAACAAACCTGTAATCTTCCTGTCATGATTAACACTTATTCATTTGGCTCAATTTCATACGTTCTGAGCATACCCCACGGTGCGACATCAACTTGAACCGTGAACGATTGCTTACCTTTTATCGCATCCATCTCATCTTCCGACACACGATACGAACCCATTTCTTCTATATAAAGAAGACGATCATAATAGTTTGCCCGAATGCCACCCAAAAACGGTTTCGACTCAATCCGATCGAGGACAGCATATCCATCTTCCCCTTCTTTAAAGGAAACATATACCGTTCCGGTTTCGACATCTTGTCGTCCTTTGAAGGCATCATACTCGAGATAAATGGAATCCCCAAAATAAGGGTCATACGGTTCGAACGAAGACCCTTTAAACGTGTACGTCTCCCCGACCCACGATATGGCATAGACAAGAATCACAAAGACGATGGCAATCAAGACTTGAGCAACCGGGACAAGCCAAACAGAAAATCGTTTCATGTCGTCACATCCCCTCTCGTTCGATTACGCCACCATAGTGCGAGTGACAACGCAAAGACGATTAACGCACCAATCATGAAGAAGAGTGAGATGTCGAGCCGATCCCACACGTAGATGAAGTAAATTGTCATTTGAACGATTAAGAAATAGATGAAGGCGAAAATTGTCGGTCGTCGTGTCACGTCTTGGCGAATCAAGTAAGCAAGTGCAATCACTTCGATGATGATTGCCAGTAAAACTCCTGAATCTTCAAAGAGTGCAAATGGGATAACTGCCAGCAGACTTACCCACTGAAGATCATTCCGTCTATGAATCAAATAGACGGCAACGAGTGCAACCGACAAGAGTGTCGCTTCAATGACGGAAGGCGGTCTTTGAGAGAGCCAACTCTCTGTCACATTAATTAAATAACCAATTGATAGAACGGCCGCAATGAAGAGATACGTTGCTTGCCAAACTGCTTGTTTTCGATAGAACAAGAGCAATGCGTGCATAATGACGAGTGACCAAAGTGGCCATAGTCTACCTTCATAGTCAACATATTGACCAAAAATGTTGAGAATCCCGTAAAAAGTAAGCCATGCGAACGAACGGTCTAATGATTCATCAACAAAATGGAACCAGATCCATGTCACGATTAGAGCAATCCCAATCAAAATCAGCCCGATGCTTTCAAAACTATTTGTGATGGCTAAAAAGGCAGCGATTGCGGTGATCATAGAGAAAATGACGTGCTCATATATGATTCGGTGAAGTACTGCCATCGTGAAGACAATCCAGAACAGAAACGTCAACTGACCCGACAGATTATACGTTGTGAAGATGACCGCCATGGTCGCGATAAAGAAAACGAATCCTAGTACACGTAACAGCGTGACATATCTTGGTGTTTTCAAGCGAACTCGCTCGGCAAACACATAAAATCCAACCATAAATAGAAGAAACAAACCGATTTTCAAAAGGTCAGGAATCGCTTGCCAGTTGGCTGCGACGAAACTGAAAAGGCTAAGAGCCAACAAAATGGATCCGACAATGACCAAAACGGGCGGCTTGTGATCATGTTGCTCACTAGCCGCCCGTCGTTTATGTTCATAGTCGACTAGTCTTAACCCCGTCGCTTCATCCAATAAACCCGCCTCTTGCCATTCACGTACTTTTTTGTCAATGGACACCTGAATCATCCCTTTCAGAAAAAGGTCAGCTGGCGCGTTCAATCAATTCCAATTCTGATTTTAGTAAAACTTGTTTCTCGAACTCGAGTCCGAGCTGTTGAAACTCTTCCATGATTGAGACGTCTGCAATCACAGTATTGGTCAGTACGGCGGTCACTTCAGCGACCCATCCTTCACGAGTCGACTTCACGATATCACCTACGAGGAATTCTTCAGACACACCCATTCACTTCCAATCTAAATTTGTTTCTATCATTATAACGAAATTATAACCGTTTGAATACGTTTTCTTTTATCCGTTTAATAAATTGTGTTAAGAATTTTCCAGTAAGTCCCCAAATGATGTAGTCTTCATGTTCATAAAAAGGTTCTTTCATTTTAATTACCCGTTTTTTGTACGCTTTAGCATTCGCCAATCGATCTAACGGAATATTTTGATCCGGACTCATCGTCCATTCCATCTCTCCGTGGAATGGATCTATCATGAGCAAGGTAGAAATCGGTACGGTAAACAAATGATCGACCTCATCCGTCCCTTCCACACTCGGTACTTCCGATAGGATTCCGACAAACGGATAAATCAATTGACGATGAGGCGTAGCAAGCGGTCGCAATTTGCCTACGACTTCTACATTATCTGCAGAAATCTCTAACTCTTCGCATGTTTCCCGGATTGCCGCTTCTACGGGTGTTTCTCCTTTCTCAAGGCGTCCCCCTGGAAATGAGATCTCCCCAGGTTGCTGCCGCATCGTGTGGGCGCGTACCTCAAACACAACGTGCCATTCCTGATCGATTTGAACGAGTGGGATTAACACTGCCGCTGTCTGTTCATAATCTTCATCCATTGTAAAACTATCTCGAATCTGTTCTTCTGTGATCCATGGCTGCACAATGCTCACTCACCTTCCATCATCGAATATCATATATCGTTCTATACCCTACTTTTCGTTTAGTCGCTGCCAATGTCGGAAATATCATTATTAATGATAGGAGTTGATCAGCGTGGACGAACAAGTAGATGTATTAATTGTCGGCGCCGGGCCAACCGGCCTGACGCTCGGACTCACTTTAGCTAGATATGGCGTATCTTTTCAAATCATTGATCGTAAGACGACCCCATCGGATAATTCACGAGCTATCGGGATCCAGCCGCGGACCATCGAAGTGTTTTCTCGTTTGGATGTTGCTCAAGAAGTGCTAGAACGTGCCCGAACAATTGAACGGGGGAATCTATATTTTTCGGGACAATGGACAGCAAAACTTGAATTCTCCAAACTCGTGACCCCATATCCGTTCGTGACGTTATTACGTCAAAATGAAACCGAAGACATATTAGAACGTGCTTTACAAAAACATGGTCATGTTGTGAAGCGCGGTGAAACGTTGTCATCCATCACCCAGTACCCATCCCGTACCATCGCACATTTGACCGCTACAGACGGGCGAACTCGTGCTGTTGAAGCGAAATACGTTGTCGCCGCCGATGGAGCCAACAGTTCGGTTCGTCGGATGCTCGCCCTTCCATTTAGTGGTAAATCGTTCAAAGAGGCTTGGGTGCTAGCCGATTTGAAGGCTGATTGGCCGATATCCCGTGAAGAGGTTCATATCTTTTTCTCGGATCGTGGAGTGCTCGAAGTCTTCCCGCTCACTGATGAAACGATTCGCATCACAGGAAACTTGAGAACGGATGAATCATTCCAAGAATCGGACCTTCAAGAATTGGTGGAACAACGCAGTCATATGCCGGTCCATATTCGCGACGTTGAATGGTTCTCCTTATTCCGCGTGCATAATCGCATGGTCGATACGTTCATTCACAACCGCATCATTCTCATGGGGGATGCGGCACATATTAACTCCCCGGTCGGTGGACAAGGGATGAACACTGGGATTGCAGACGCCTTCAACTTAGGTTGGAAACTATGGTTGCATCTCAAAACTGGCGCTCCCCATCACGTTGTGTCCACTTATCGGGACGAGCGGGAGCACGTAGCCCGTAACGTGCTACAGACGACGAATATCGCTACGGAGATGTTACAGACGACACTTCCGATGCTCTTACCGTTCCAAGCAATCGGTGCCGATGTCTTCACACGTGTCAATCTCATCAACCAAAAAATCACCGAACGGATCTCTCAACTTCATTTATCGTATCCGAATGCGCTACGATTACCGTTTCGTCGCGTCGCGGAAGGAAAAATTTTTCCGGAGACAGAGATTTTACGAACGGATGACGGATTTCGGACTAAAATATCGGAAATCGCGGACGGACGGTTTCAAGTGCTTGTATTTGACGATGGGAAACGTGATTTGTCATCCATCTATGACTATTTGAACGAGAACCAACCGTTCATTCAAACCATCACCTTATCTAAGACGAGTCGCCCGTTCTTTGATCAAGGGAACGAACTTGCCAAATCCCTCTTTATGAAACGTGGCATACTAGTCATTCGCCCAGACGGTTATTTGTTGCATAAGCAACATCACGTTCGCCTAAAGCCGTTACAGGACAAGTTAGCTGTCTGGCTGCCTTCCTCTTAAACGTGTATAAATGGAGAGCCCCACCGTATGGGTGAAGCTCTCCATGTCATGACTATTCAACGTTTACATATAGAATACCTGGTTTCGAGAGCGTCAAATCGTAAAACGCTTCAAACGCCTCGATGTCCTCTAGTTTTCGAAAATCGATTTGATCTGTCTCTTCATTTGGAATGGCCACGATGATACCTTCCTCTGTCGATTTGATCATGCCCGTTTGTCCGTTATGAATTCGAATATAGAGTACTTGCTGATTTTCTAGTAGTGAGATTGCCTCTCGTCTCGATTGAATCGGTTTTTTCATTTCATCCCTCTTTTCCATTTCAGTATACCGTTCGCTCCATATTGCTTTCAACTCGCCACACCATTAAACTTGTGTAAAGAAGGGGTTGAAGGCATTGGAAACATTATTGATCATCGCACTCGCCATTTTGTTTGTCATCTTGGTCACGATTCGAACAATTCGCAACTTGAAGTGGGTTCGTTTCGGTGAAGCATTCGGGAAACAAGGTGAAGAACTTTTAGGTGATTATCATTATTTGACCGAGCAGGGCATCACCTGTCGTGTGGAACAAGGACTACCGACCGGCAAACTATTAAAGCCGCTCGCAAAAAACTTGGACGATCGCGTTGCACTGTTCGTTCACCGAGATGATGCGGCAAAAGCAAGAGAGCTTTTAAAATAAGAAGAAGGCCGAATGATTGGTATTCGGCCTTCTTCTTATTTATGTACTTGTCGCTCAGAACAATAATAGGCGATTTGTTTGACGAGCGGCTCTGTCAACGTCTCAAGGTTCGTTTTACTGATCACCTGATCCACTAGAGCGAATGAATCTCCACAATTCGCCTTAATTCGTTCTAACTTCAATCGTTCCGTTTCCGGGAAAATTAAAAACGAATAGACGGGAATTGCTTGATTACACTCTTTTTTTAATCGTGACCGCACTTGTTTGGTCATCCGTTCTAATTCCGTGACAGGATGAGGATAAACCTGTTTCCACCCCATCGAGGTCTCGGTTCGACATTCCCGGTTCGTCATATGGACGGGGGCTGGAGTTCGATTTAACTGAATCAAGAATACGCCTTTAGGTCCGACGAGCACGTAATGAACGAGATCATCCCCTAATTTGACTTGCTCAATCATCATCCAATCAAATCGACATGTTTGTCTGATGTTTTCGACGAGACGATCTGTATAGCAGGTTGGTGCTTTCATCACTTCTTCTTTCACACGAAACAGCTTTTTTGTCTGTTGTTTGACTGGTTGTTTCTCCGTGGCCGTTAACACTTGCAACATGGACCCCACCCCCTATTCGTTATTCGCTTGGACCGACTTGCTTTCCAAAGACCGCTTTTTCGAGATTTGAAATTCGGCGTAACATGTCATAATTTGAGGCAACCGGCTGTGCTGGTTTAGCCGGTTCCGATACAGGCGCAGGTTCCCGTCGCAACGAGTCGTTTTCTTTTTGAAGACGCTCGATTTCTTTCGCCATTTTTTCATAATCGCGAATGACGACATCTAAAAATTGATCGACTTCTTCTTGTGAATAACCACGTAACGCCGTCTTGAATTCTTGTTTATAAATCGCTTCTGCTGTTAATTCCGTTTGCATCATATCACTCCCATTGTTGTTCCCATTGTTTTTCTTCTTCAATGACTCGTAAGTCTTCTTGTGTGATCAAGAAAACTTCCATGTTCGGCTTTCGCCGAGCCCCATCGACTAGAAACCGGGGACTTCCTTCCGTTTCTTCGTCATACAAGGTGATCAATCCTTCTGCTTTATCTAAAAAGAACGCCGTTTTTGCCCGTAGCTGACTCGGGTCTTCGTATGGACGCTGTGTCAGCGGCTCAAAAAAGTCTGCCTCGAGTTGCAGTTGCACAAATAGTTCTTGTTCGAACGGTTTATAGCGCTCATCCATGTTTAAGAACGGTGGAAATACAGCGATTTTAATCGGATATGTTTCTCTTAACTCTAACAATACTTGTCCGGCCCACAATTCACAACCATTCGTTCCACTAAATATGAACCATTCAGCACCTAATTCGATGACTTCAAGTATCTTTTTCCGGTAAGCTTCTTGAATGATTTCAATACCCGGATGATCCGCTTTGAAGATGCCGAGTTCATGAGGACGATATCCTGTGACGGCTACTACTTTCATGTTCGCTTCCTTTCTAGGCGAGCACGGCGATGTTCTAACGCATCTTTCTCGCGTTGCATCGTTTGACGTAACACCGTCCGCTTTTGATCAAGAATCTCTAACGCTCGCTCCGTGTAATCAATCGCTAAAGCCACGTCCTTTTGTTTATGCTCTGCATATTTGGCGAGTTCGACGTACCCTTCAATCGTATGAAGCGATTCAAACAGCGGAATGGCTTCCTCAAATCGTCCAGCTCGTTTTAATAACATCGCTTGCCGCATGATGGCACGCTTCGATGGACTCGGGAGTTGCTCAAACTCCCTCAGCGCTTGATCTTGTTCGCCAAGGTCATGTAGCCAGTGGGCACGTTCCTCTCCGAAATCAGTTACCGGGATCGTGACGAGTTGACTGAGACGCGTATACAAGGAGACCAGGCTTAAACAGTCCGCATGATGGTGCTCAAGGACCGGCAGCAATATTTCTGGATTCCGCTCTTTGACGTATTGAAAATAGTGCATCGGTGCCAAGAATCCAGGAAGGTCATCCGTTCGTTCATGACCAAAGTATGCTTCGACCGCTTTTAATGATACTGATTCTAGCCTCGGTTTTAACAATCGTCTTGCAGCGTGAAGTAAATCGACATGACCCACTGAAGGTAATTGTTTCACCCGTGATTTGACGAACGTGTGTCTCGTCTTGATTTGAGGCCAATCAAATGACTTCCCGTTATAGGTGACGAATCGTACCTCATCTCCGATGTCTTGCAAGAAATGATAGTAAAAGGCGGTTTCAAACGCCGGATGAGGTAGCACGTATTGAATCATTTCAAGTTGTTCCGCACGAATCCGCGCAAACCCGATTAAAAAAATCGACGTTCCAGACCCACGTAAACCGGTCGTCTCCGTATCCATGAACAGGACTTGGTCGGGGTCTAAGTCGACGGCGAAAAACGGATGCTCGGTTCGAGCCATCATCTGTCCTGCTTCTCCAAACTTGAAGTCATGATACACCTCATCAAGGGGATATGTCTTCCGGATCCGGACGCACCATTCCCCTTCGAACGTCAAGATCTCTCCACCTTGTCCCATCCACTTTTGCTGTTCCACTTCATCAGGGGTCGCAACACTAGCTTTTGGGGCAGGTTCGTTCGTTTTGATTAATCTAGATAGTTTAGCTTTCATATCGTTCCTTTCAATCCTTGCAACTGACGAATGACTTGCTGCTTGAAGTCACCGTATCCAACCATGCCGACACAACGGGGACATCCGCTCTCACACGGACAGTCGGATACCGTCCGTTCTGCCGCTTCAAGCACCATGTCTGCATCTTTAAAGAGCGCCTCGCTCAGCCCGATTCCTCCAGGATAGCGGTCATACAGATAGACGGTCGGCTTACTCGTATGTGTCGACTTCATCTGAATCGTTGTGAATAAATCGAGCGTATCACACATGAGATAGAGTGGTGCAAGCCGTCTCATCAAATCACTGACCGCTTCAAGTTGATCTTCGAGGTCCGCCTCCGAGTAGGCGAATCGCTCATCCAACGTGAACCATGTCGCTGTCGTATGCAGCTCTCGCTCCGGTAGATGAATCGGGCCCGACCCGATGTTCTCATGCGTCCCAAATTTTATTTTCTTGAACAAAGTGGCCATCGCGATGACCGATACCTCACCAAACGTCTTCGCTCCATCTGTCTTATTCTCTTCAAGCACCTTCAGTTCAACGGCTAAATTCGCATCTGTGTAGTAGTCGACGTCAACTCGGCGAACATACGCTTTCTTCTCCTCAAAATCGAGTTTTTCGACCTGATATTGCTCGGCTCCGTGCAAGTATATCGCTTCATCATGTAACAACGTCATGGCACTGAACGTGTCCATTTCACCGATGACTTGATGTTTTGCCGTCTGATCGACGATGACGACATTTTCTTGATCACTCGTCCGAAGCGAGATGTCATGGGCCGGGAATGAATCCGTCATCCAATAATATCTATCAGCCCGTTCATGCAAGACGTGAGCATCCGTCAAAAACTCTAATATATCTTCCGTGTCGACTGTTCCGAACCGCTCTCCCTTTTGAAACGGCAACTCAAAAGCGGCACATTTGATATGATCTACTAAAATAATCAAGTTATTCGGGTCAAGACGTGCCGCTTCCGGTGAGCGATTTAAAATCATGTCCGGCTGTTCGACGACGAGTTGGTCGAGTGATGACGAGGATGCGACAAATACAACGAGTGATTCTGAATGGCGCCGTCCGGCCCGGCCAGCCTGCTGCCATAAGGAAGCGACCGTTCCAGGATACCCATTCAGGACACACGCTTGCAGTTGGCCGATATCGACACCGAGCTCCAACGCGTTTGTCGAGACGACCGCCTTGATTTCCCCGTTCCGTAACCGCCGTTCGATTTCTCTACGCTCAGATGGAAGATAGCCGCCACGGTAACCGACAATAGACTTTGGTCCGAGCTCCCGACGCGTTAATTCCTGCAAATAGGTCAATAGCACCTCGACACGTACGCGTGACCGCGCAAATACAATCGTTTGAATGTTCGCTTCCACGAGCCTCGAGGCGATTCGTTTCGTCTCGAGCGTCGCGCTTCGACGAATTCCGAGTGCTTCATTGACGACAGGCGGGTTGTAGAACACAAGATGTTTCTTCCCTTGAGGTGCCCCGTTCCGATCGATTAAAACGACTTCTTCTTCCGTCAATAGCTCGGCAAGTTCAAGCGGGTTTGCAATGGTCGCTGAGGTCATGATCCATTTGGGATGACTGCCATAATAGGCACAGATTCGCTTCAAGCGTCGAAACACGTTCGCCACATGACTACCAAACACGCCACGATACGTATGGAGTTCGTCGACGACGATATATTCTAAGTTCTCAAAAAGACGAATCCATTTCGTATGATGAGGTAAGATGCCGGAATGTAACATATCCGGATTCGTGATGACGATATTCCCCGCATCGCGGACTTTTGTTCGTGCCGCAGGTGATGTGTCTCCATCATACGTGAAGCATCGTAAATTCCCTTCAAGGGCTTCGACCATCTCCATCAAGTCACTGTTTTGATCTTGCGCGAGTGCTTTTGTCGGG
Organism: Exiguobacterium sp. KJ 601; assembly: GCF_027161185.1. GTDB lineage: Bacteria > Bacillota > Bacilli > Exiguobacteriales > Exiguobacteriaceae > Exiguobacterium > Exiguobacterium profundum. The sequence goes on from NZ_JADHZG010000001.1 coordinate 1,443,213, forward strand.
TAAAGATAAAGCGCACGGGCTGTTGGTTTTTCAATCATCTTGGATAGAACCGGTAAGTTATAACACAGTGTTTTTCCTGATGCCGTAGGTGTTACGATGACCGTCGAATGGCCAGCCGCCGTTTGTTTCACAGCCTCGGCTTGATGCGTATACAGCTGTTCAATTCCACGATTCTTAAGTACATTCACCAATTGTTCAGGCACCTGCTCTGGAATTGGGGCATATTGGGCCGGACGTGCATCGACCGTGTGCCAATGACGTACGTGGTTTGAAAAACCAGGATCATCTCTTAATTCTTTTATGATTTCTTCGACAGAGCGAGATTTTCGCATCTAGTCACCTTCTTTCATTACGCATTCGAAGGTGCAAGGTCCGCTACGACTTGTCGGATTTGATGAATCCGTTCATCTCGTACCACTCTCGATACAGCGGGCATCTGAAAGATGGCCATGTCTTTAAATGTAGCAGCGACATGCTCATTTTCTTCTTCGAGACGGAAGAGCGCATCTGAAAACAGACGTTGCGTCGACCGTCCGAACAAGACGATGGTATGTAGTTTCGTACATTTCGAATGAACCGCTAAAAGATGTTTGACGTAGCGTTGCACCGTTTTATAATAATCTTCGTTTGTTGAGATGAGTTGACGGTTGCCACGAAGAAGTTCTGGATAATAGGATTCTTCGCCCGTGAACATGGTCTCGACTCCGATTCGTTTCAAGTAAGCATGTCCGATTGCTTCGGCGACGGTTTGGTCCTGGATGAGACGCCCAAACGGTATGGACTCTTTTAAGAGCACATGTGAAAGCTTTAACCCGAGATGTCCACCGAGAGGCACGCCGAAATCATCGTCTTGCAGTCGATCCATGACAAGTAATACTTTCATCTTGCGTTTTAAAGAGAGTTGAACCATGCGTCACCATCCTGTTCCCTTTCTTTTCATTATAACAAAGTCAAACGAAAAACAGGGCGCACAATGTCGCCCTGCTCTCCTTAGTTATTCCCATTGTTTGAATTATTGTTTCCACGATTCGTGTCTGACGATTCACCATTGGATTGTCCCTCTAACGGAGTTCCTGAATCATCTCCGTCAGTTGGTTCGTCTGTACCTTCGCCAGAACCTTCATCCGTAGCCGGTTCATCAGGAGTTTGTTCGTCGGTGGTATCTTCGCCGTTTCCGTCTCCGTTACCATTCCCGTTTCCGTTATCATTCCCGTTCCCGTTATTTTCGTCTGATGGTTCATCTTCGGAATTCCCCTCATCAGTAGGGTTTTCCTCTTCTTCCGTCGGTTCCTCTTTCGGTTCAATCGAATAGCTCGCTTGTGCCGGTGCCGATTGCTGTTCTCCCGTCAACGGGTTCGACGCATTTGCGACAATAGTAAACGTTGTGTCTCCTTCGGCCAAGTTTGCAATATTCACACTCGTCTCCCCGGTCGTTCCGACGACTTGCTCACTTCCATCGGCTGACTTTTGTGTCACCGTGAACGTGATATCCGTATAACCATCGGCTTGTGCACCATCGAAATCGTATGACCATGAGACAGAACCGGTTTGACCTTCTTCATCGTAGTTAACACTTGCCCCAGTCGGAGCAACCAACTTCTCAGGTTGAAGATCTTTTGGTTTTGTTCCTTTTACATAAAGCTCATTACCAAGTGACAAGACTGAGTCTGGACGTTGGAATCGATCCGGTTGTCCCGTCGCATTCGTCACTTGTTGCATCATATATTCGAAATAGTATTGGGCATAGTCAGGATCGAACGAAGCGACTGTCGAATCTTTCGTTTTTCCTGTCCATACTGAGATTGAGTAATCCGTAGAATAACCAGTAAACCATTTATCTTTCGGATTTGTAGAGTTAGGCTCGTTCGTCGTACCCGTTTTACCTGCTACGTCCCATGGGAATGCGCCAGGTACATAAGTTCCACCTTCAGCACTCACAACATCACGAAGCATGTCTGTCAACATATACGCTGTATAATCTTCCATCGCTTGCTTGGCTTTAATCGGTGAATTAATACTTGAACCATCATTGAATTCAATTTTTTGAATCAAGTGCGGTTTTGTATACATCCCATTCGCACCAAGTGTTGCATAAGCTGCAGCCATCTGTGTCGTGCTCGCTTCTGCCGTACCTAAAGCATTAGATTCGTTGAGTTCATCGCCAGAATATGAAGGTTCGATTCCTACATTTTTAACGAACGATTCGATTGCTTCTTGTCCATACTCATCCCGCACTTCTTGGAAAGCACGAACTGCTGGCGTGTTCGCTGAAATTTTCAAGTATTGGCGCATCGTATTTGGTCCACGGAAACCTGAATAATAGTTATTCGGACTATATGTGCCATCTAATTTAGCGTCAAGCAACACTTTACCTGTCGACCACTGCCCATTTTCAATTCCAGGACCATAATCGAAAAATGGTTTAGCTGTCGATCCGATTTGATACTTCTCATTTGAGTAGTCACGATATGTGGTATCACCTTGCTTCGCCTGTTGACTGTCTACGATAGCTACAATTTCACCGGTCTTTGTATTCAAGACGGTTGCACCCATTCGTAAATCTTCAGGGAAACTACTTGTTTGTAAATTAACATTATTCGATTTAATATCACTGTTGAGTTTTGTGTGTAACTCTTTGTTGATTGACGTATAAACTTTCAAACCAGTCCCGTAAATATCTGACTGTTCAAGACCATAGTCCTCTTCTAACTCATTCAATACACGAGAGTAAATCGCACGTGTGAACGCTTCTTCTTCCTTCTCTTCACCTGGTGAGATGACGTCAGCAATGGCAACATCGAGTGCCTCATTGTATTGTTCCTCAGAAATATGTCCGTCACGTTTCATTGCAGACAAGACTTGCTCTTGACGGTAGCGAGTCAACTCCTGATCACCATTGATTGGATCGTAGGCACTTGGACGTTGCGGGAGACCTGCGAGAATCGCGGCCTCTTGATAATTGACCTCAGAGACCGGCTTATTGAAGTAACGTTTCGATGCGGTTTGCACACCGTATCCGCCACTACCGTAATAGTTTTTGTTCAAGTACATCTCTAAAATCTGTTCTTTCGTATACTCACGCTCGAGTTTGAGTGCGAGCCATTGTTCTTGAAGCTTACGTTTCAACTTCTTATCTGTCGAAAGGAACGACTGCTTGACCAATTGTTGAGTGATGGTCGATCCACCTTCTGCACCGAAACCCTCTGTCAAGTTGGCAACGACGGCTCCGCCGATTCGACGTAAGTCAATCCCGTTATGCTCATAGAAACGACGGTCTTCAATGGACACGACCGCTTGTTGCATCACTTCAGAGATGTCGTCGATGGAGACATACTCTCGAATCTGACCCGCCCCTTCGAGCGGTTCTCCTTCAGCCGAAAGCAACTGAATCGGATACGTATCGACAAGTTTGTCTTCATCTAGTTCTGGCGCCGTCGCAATGGCATATACCGTATATGCGCCGAATGCGATTACCGCAGCAATAAATAACATGAAACCTAATAAAAAGATGCGTTTCCACATCGGTTTCTTACTTTTCGTCTTTGGTTGTTTCCCAGTTTTTTTGCGTTTATTCGTCGTCGAATCTTGTCGACGTGCGACCCTACTTCGCTCCATTCATGGTTCACTCCTTCTATTCAATCGAGCCATTGATCGAGCACCGTCAAATAATCAATCGACGGCAAGGCTCTCGTCGGAACTTCAATCGCTTCCTTTTCGATAAAGCTGAGCGGAATCGATTTGCGCCCCGTTAACCGTTGTTCCCACCACTGAACAAGTTGCTCGGTGGTCAATACATATTGCGTATTATAGCGACTAAAGCGGATGATGACAAAACAAATCCCTCCATGACGTTCACACTCACGCATGTGGGCGATTTGGTGGTCATGAAAATTGCCGAGCGGAAACGATGTCTTATTATTCGTTTCTTTCGCTTCAAAGTCAATGTACCTACCACGATAAACACCGTTGTAATCGGTCGTAGATGCCTGTTTGAAATAGGCTTCCGTTACTTTGGCGGCACTTCGCTTTGGATAGTCGACTTTGACGATTTGGAGAGGGGTTGGTTTTTTGTGGATGACGGCTCGTTGATGAATCCGATAAAACTCATTCGTTTCATTTAACAGCGTCTCCAAGTTCATTCCGCGATTCGCATAGGTTTGAGAATTCGATGATTGCTTCGAAATTCCTTCCCCCTTTGTTGTCTTTGTCACGTTTGCCTTTTTACCGTTTGGATAATGGAACAATGTCGTCACCCCATACATACATATTAACAGGTCGGTCCACTCGTTCCTTCCGTCTCAGGTCTGATTGTCGACTTCTGTCGGTCGACACTTGTGTGGAATTACCGCAACACATATCGTACCAAACTCCCGTATGTTAAACTAGTATGTAAGCGATTGTGTATCCAAATTGAAAAGCTCTCGTTATGTATGATTCGATTGCTTTTCTATGATAATAGCACTTCTACTGTTTATCCAAGATGACACACCGATAAACCTCATTGATGTCATTCTAAAAAAAATGTGCAATATCTGTGCAATAGATTGACCAAATTATCATTTGGAAATAAAATAGGGTGCTTAAAGACGTTACTGTTAAGCCGTTTTGGAGGGATTGGATGGAAAGTGGAAAGAAGTATGTCATGTTCGTCGACGAAACAGGCACACCGAAGGGAAATACGCAATTTAACTTGACTGGCGTGCTGATGGAATATAAGTATTCAATCGATGCAGACGAGACTGGATTACCGTGTGAATTGAAACGACGTCTTCAGGCGTTCAAACGAGATGTGTTCAAAACGGAGCATATCCCACTTCATTTAAAAGAAATTTTAAAAGCGGAACATCCTTACGGAAAAGAAGATGGGATCACGATTGATATGTTGCGCGACTTTTGGGATAAACTCCCTGAATTTTTGCGAGGAATCGACTGTACAATCGTCAGTGTCGAGGTCGATAAACAAAAGCTTCATGACTTTTATTCGACGCCAAAAGATCCGTATGTCGTCGCATTCGCTCACCTGATGAAGTCATTCTATGCGTTTTTAGAAGAAACAGAGGCAGTAAGTGCCCGTGTCGTCCTGGAATCCCGAGACGATTATCAGAACTTACTGATTCAAAAAGCATTCTTTGATATTTTCAACTCAGGTACCGTTCATTTAGACGTCGAAAAGAGCCGTCAAAAAATTAAAGGCTTCATCTTCTCTGAGAAGCAGAACACGATGTATCAATCTGGCTTAGAAATCGCTGACCTCGTCTGTCTGCCACTTTCTCGCGTTCGTCGTGGCGTGATTGAAGTGAAACCACGGTTCGTCCATTATGGGGACGAGAACCGAATCTTTAAAGCCATTAAGGACAAAATTTACATCCGTAAAGAAAGTCCGGACCAAGATTTCCGAAACTGGGGCTTCAAAAAAGTGCCAATCACGAAAAAACGTCGCGAATGGAGCGACCATCCTTGGAATCATTAAGCAAAAACGCATCGACACATTGCGTGTCGATGCGTTTTTTATGTGGTGACTTTCTGTGACTTCATTCGTTTCTTTCCTTCACGGCACATATGCAACAGTGGGCATGCCTCACAGCCTGGGCGTTGTGCCTTGCAATGATATCGTCCGAAGAAGATGAATTGATGATGAAGTTGTGACCATTCCTCGCGTGGAAACTTTTTCATTAATGTATCCTCGACTTGTCGAACATTGTCTTTCCAGCGACAAATACCGAGACGCTTGGATACTCGTTCCACATGTGTGTCAACCGCAAACGCCGGTTCATGGAATGCAACAGAAAGGACGACGTTTGCTGTTTTACGACCGACTCCGGGGAGCGCCTCTAACGATGCTCGGTCAGAAGGGACAATCCCCCCATGCTCGTTCACAATTTTTTCTGAGAGTGCTTTTACATTCTTCGCTTTGTTACGGTACAGACCAATCCGTTTAATCAATGCCTCAATCTCAGACACGTCAGCCGCAGCCATCGCCTCGACAGACGGAAACGCTTCAAACAATCCTGGTGTCACCTTGTTGACGAGCGCATCCGTCGCTTGTGCGGAGAGCGCGACCGCGACGACCAATTCAAAGGGATTTTGATGCGTCAACTCGCAATGAGCGTCTGGGAACATCTGCTTCATCGTATCTGACACTTCCTGTAATTGTGCTCGCGTCAACATCACTTATTCCTCCGTTGATATTCCACGACATCCTCGAGCGATTCGACATGATGGTCTTGCCAAACGCGCAGGATTTTGTCCATGTATTTGAAGTTTCGCACGTTTCGAAGTTTCGCTTCACGAAGTGCGGCCATGATGAGTTCTTCGCTGAAGCCATCTTCCGTCATCCAGCCGACAATTTGTTCAATCTCGAACGGGGTGATCGTTCCAAATTCCCTCTCAAACGTATGAATGATATTCTCATTCAGTGTCTGCTGTGGCGCAACTTTCTCTTCCCCTTGTAACGCTTCGAAAAGTGGCAATAGGCTATATCGCTCGCCATCACTTGAAGCGTCAATCGCGATCAACTCTTTTTGCAACAGACCAAGTAGCACTGAGCGCGCCTCATTCTCTGAAACATTCAATCGTTTCCCTAGCTCACTCGGGAGCGGCATGACGATGCCTTCTCCAGTCATTTCTAGAAGATGGACGATCAGACTGAACTCGACGGGTGACAAATCGAGGCGTCTCGCATCGGTGAACAGCTTTCGTGGAATGACGACCGGACTTTGCTCGAATAATTGAATCAATTGATGTGCATCCATGTCGCACTTCCTTTCTAAGACACATTAATCGGGGAGGACATGGTGTCTTCCCCGATTAATCGTTAAGGGTGAATTCGGTTTAAAAGACGTGGGAACGGAATCGCTTCACGGATGTGCTCGATTCCACTGATCCATGCGACCGTACGCTCGAGACCAAGTCCGAAACCAGAGTGTGGGACCGAACCGTATTGACGAAGTTCAAGGTACCAATCATACGCATCCGTTTCGTCGAGACCTTCCTTGATGATCTCTTCTTTTAAACGATCGTAGTCGTCCTCACGTTGAGATCCCCCGATGATTTCACCATATCCTTCTGGTGCAATCAAGTCCGCACACAGAACAAGTTCTGGATTCTCAGGGTCTACTTTCATGTAGAACGGTTTGATTTCTTTTGGCCAATGCGTGATGAATACCGGCTGATCATGTGCGTTGGCAATCGCCGTCTCGTGCGGTGCACCGAAATCATCACCGTATTCGATGTCGTCGAATCCTTCTGCCTTCAAGAACTTGATGGCATCTTCGTAACGAACACGAGGGAACGGCGCTTGTACTTGTGCCAATTTCTCAAGGTCACGTCCAAGCAGTTCCAGTTCATTTTTACAGTTCGCAAGTGCTGCCTGTGCAATGTATGAGACGTATTGCTCTTGAATCTCAAGGTTCATGTCATGATCGACGAATGCCATCTCCGGCTCAATCATCCAGAACTCAATCAAGTGGCGACGTGTTTTTGATTTCTCCGCACGGAACGTTGGACCGAACGAGAATACTTTTCCGAGGGCCATCGCCGCTGCTTCCATATACAATTGACCCGTCTGAGAAAGGTAGGCTGATTGACCGAAATAATCTGTTTCGAACAATTCTGTCGTCCCTTCCGGAGCACTGCTCGTAAGGATTGGCGGATCGATTTTGACAAATCCTTCTTTGTTGAAGAATTCATATGTCGCACGAATGATTTCGTTACGAACTTTCATAATCGCGTGTTGGCGACGTGAACGGAGCCATAAGTGACGGTTGTCCATCAAGAATTCCGTTCCGTGTTCTTTCGGTGTGATTGGATAATCAATCGATTCCGCAATCACTTCTAAATCTGTCACTTCCAATTCAAATCCGAGTGGTGTACGTCCGCCATCAGATTTGACATTCCCTGTGACCCAAACCGAAGTTTCTTGAGTAATCCCTTTGGCTAACGTAAATAACTCTTCCGCCACGTCAGCTTTTACAACGACTGCTTGAGCAAAACCGCTTCCATCACGTAATTGAAGGAAAGCAATCTTACCACTTGAACGTTTATTGGCAATCCAGGCCCCTACACGGACCGATTGGCCTTCATAATCTTTAAATTGGTTAATCGAAATAGTTGTCATATTCTTTTCCATCCTTTCGCTTATCGAGCGTGCTTCGTAACGAATTCTTCTACTCGATCGAGCGCTTCTAATACGCGTTTTAATTCAGTTGCATAGGATAATCGTACGTAATCGTCTTGTCCGAAGCCCGAACCAGGCACAAGTGCCACGTTTGCTTCTTCAAGAACAGCTTCACACCAAGCATCGACGGTGTCATAGCCACTTTCTGTGGCCGCGACCTTCGCATTGGCATATAAGTAAAATGCACCTTGTGGCTTCAAACAAGTGATGCCAGGGATTTTGACGAGACGGTCGTAGACGATTTCAAGTCGTTCCTCGAACGATTGACGCATCATTTCCACATCTTCTTGTGGTCCATTGTACGCTTCTACCGCAGCCGCTTGTGCGACAGATGTCGGGTTTGATGTCGAGTGTGAGGCCAAGTTCGTCATCGCGCCGATGATTTTTGCATCACCAACGGCATACCCGATTCGCCAACCTGTCATCGCGTGAGATTTCGATACCCCATTGATGATGATTGTCCGCTCACGCATATTCGGAAGGGTCGCAATCGATACGAACGACGCATCACCGTAAATCAATTTTTCATAAATTTCATCGCTAACGACGAGAAGATTATGGCGAAGAATGACATCGGCGAGTGCCTGTAGCTCCTCTTTCGTATAAATCATTCCCGTCGGATTAGATGGGCTGTTCAAAATGACGGCCTTTGTACGAGCTGTAATCGCATTCTCGAGTTGCGTTGGCGTCAATTTAAATGACGTCTCTTCATTCGTGTCGACCAAGACGGGTTCTCCGTCCGCCAATTTGATTTGTTCCGGGTAACTGACCCAGTATGGGGCTGGGACAATCACTTCGTCCCCTTCATCTAAAATAGCTTGGAACAGAGCGTATAGGGCATGTTTCGCACCTGAAGCCACCATTACCTCGTTGCGTTCGAACGACAATCCACTATCGCGTTTCGTCTTTTCAATGATGGCATCTTTCAACGCGACTGTCCCGCCAGATGGCGTGTATTTTGTGTCTCCATCTCGAGCGGCTTGACAAGCAGCGTCGATGATTCGTTCTGGTGTGTTGAAATCAGGTTCACCCGCGCCGAGACCAATGACATCTTTGCCTGAAGCTTTCAGTGCCTTCGCCTTAGCTGTAATCGCTAAGGTAGTCGATGGTGTGAGTTGTTTTACACGTTTCGCTAATAGATGTTCCATCATAATCCCCCTCTAATTCATTACATTTGATCGGTCAATTGGACCCGTCGAATAAATTCTCCGGTCTGAAGCGTATAGTACGAATACGTATAAGACGCATCCGCTTTCGTGACCACTTCGATGAGTGCCCGTTCGTCAAAACCAACCTTACAGCTGACCAGTTGTCCGCCTGTCTCCTCAACCGACTTCGAACAGACGTCAGTAGCGTCCACTTCACCGATTTCTCGTTGCTCGATCTTCAGCTTTTTATCCAATGGGACAAACCAAATGGACTTCCCGTCTACTTCTGGGAAGACGACATATGCCTCTGTCCCATTGAACAGTTCTCCCTGACCCACTCTCGCGTCTGGAAATTCTTCAGTCAATCGTGCCATCGCCGTTTCGACGAGCTTTTCTTTTTGATTCTCTGTATGACCGATGGTGAATCGATACATCACGCTAAAGACAAGGACGACACCAATCAGTGCCGCCAGTAATGAGACGATCCATTTTGCCTTTCTGGTCATTCTGTACGATAGATGGTGAAGACCATCTCTTCCTTCTTCGGATCATTCACTTTCTTCTCAAGTGACAAACCGAACATTAAATCCTGACTCTTTAAGGTCCGATTCAATAAGTCGACAATTTTGTAGACGTCCGCAGTCGGTTCGATGCGCACGCTCGCCAGTGTCTCAATATTCGAGTTCATATTGACTCCTCCTCTAAAAACACTATACGTATCATTATAAAACGATAATATCGTGATGCCTAGCGTTATCTGTCATTTCGTGCCACAGACTTTTCCTTCTCGTCTAAGAACAACTCTAACTCGGATAACGACGTTTCAAGCGTACCTTCAATCCGGTCAACTTTAGGCAAGCTGTTGATGAACTGTTTGCCGTAACGTGTCGTCTCCACACGACGGTCGAATACGAAGACGGCACCATAATCCCCTTTCGATCGAATCAATCGACCGACACCTTGTTTGAAGCGAATAACCGCTTGGGGCAGGGATAACTCAAAGAATGGTGACTTACCCGTCGCTTCAATTTTCTCAGAACGTGCTTGCATGATCGGCTGATCGGGCGGTGCAAACGGAAGCCTTACGATGACAAGGCATGTCAACGCCTCCCCTGGAATATCGACACCTTCCCAAAAGCTTGCTGTCCCAAAGAGAATCGACTGTTCCATCCGTTTGAACTGTTTCGTCAAGCGGCTACGAGAGCCGCCGCTCACACCCTGTGCGAGAAGTGTATAAGACGGGTCAAGATGGTCTTTGACTTGTTCGTAAGTGAGGCGAAGCAATTCGTTCGATGTGAACAAGACGAGCATCCTCCCTTTCGTCACGTTCGCAATTTGGACAATCGACTGGGCCGTCTGGTCGACGAACTGAGGAAGCGGCACTTCATTGATCAATGGGAAGTCCGACGGTACAAACAGTTTGGCCTGGTCTTTGAAGTTGAATGGTGACGGTAATACGACTCTTCGGACCGGTTCTCCTTCTAATCCGAGGCGTCGTTCCATAAAGCTGAACTTCCCTGAGACCGTCATCGTCGCCGATGTTAAAATCGTTGGTCGCTTCTTAAACAGACGTTCGTGTAACAACGGTCCGATTTCGACGGGCTGCGTGTATACCGAGGTCAATTTCCGATTCCCTAAATTCAGTTCGACCCAGCTGACCGCATCATCGTCGCGCGTCAACATCGTCTCATAGATGACACTCTCGAGTTCACGCACGTCTCCAATCAACGTTTTTAAGTCACCAAGAAGTGCGCGTTGTTTGAATGTCATATGTTCTTTACGCTCATCGAGCAGTCGATGGAGGTGTCGGAGTGACGTCCGCAACGTCCGCAGTTTGTCCTCGAGTCGATTGGCCACTTCTCGAATTGGTCTAAACGTTGCACCTTCCCGCTCGAAACGAACCGTTTGTCGAGGTTCTTTTTTCTTACCTAACGATTGAAGGGACGTCAGAAGGTCTTCGAGTTCTTCCTCGACCCTTGCAAGAGCCGAATCAATTTGTTGACTGAATGCCTCCGCTTCTTCGGTTACGGATGTCAAATCGGCTAGCTGAATGATGCGAGAATGGAATTTGCCATCTGCTCCGTAGCCGAACCATTTGAAGAGGCGGTCAAATTGAATCGCATCAAATGTCACACCGAAATGATGAGAGGCCACTTCCTCGACTTGATGAGCCTCGTCTAATACGAGAGGTGTGTCCGTCGGTAAAATGCCTGCCTGATGCTGTAAATCCGAGAACAGTAAAGCATGATTGGTCACAATCAGGTCCGCTTCTTTCGAGCGCAACACGGCTTTCGTGAAAAAGTCACGGCTATACCATGGGTCGAATCGACCAAAATCATTAGAAGCATCTGCTTGAATCAAACGCTTGAACGAAGCAGGACCTTGTGTCGCAGATCCCGGGAATGAGAGTTCCTCTAAATCTCCGGTCTCGGTTTCTGTGAGCCAGACGAGTACCATCGCTTTACACATCGATGCCAAAAGACCGTCATTTGATTCGTCGAGCACCATCTCGAACTTACGCAAATCGATATAATTGCGTCTCCCTTTCAACAACGTGAATTCGATCTCAGGAAAAATCTGACGAAGAACAGGTAAGTCTCGATTTAACAACTGTTCTTGCAATTGAATGGTATGCGTACTAATGACGACCGGGCGTTTCGTCTCGAGGGCATGGTGGGCACTCGGAATCAAGTACGCAAGCGTCTTACCCGTTCCCGTACCCGCCTCGACTAATAATGTTTCCTCATCGTCTAACGCTTTATAGACGTGACGCATCATTTCGAATTGACTCTGTCTCGGTTCAAACTGCTCAAACAGTGAAGGGAGTGTCTCTTCGATCGTCCGCAAAAGGAACGGCTCGAATGGTTCACGTTCTGTCGTCGGGACGAAGGCATCCACCGGTCGCCTTAACGCAATTTTGCGGTGGATATCAAAACGTGTTTCGTCGTCTGGACGGATCCCGACCTCAAGGATCATCTCATCGAGTAACGGTTCGATATGACTCGTCCATGACTCAGATAACTCTCGAAGTCGTTTCAGCGTCACCATCGGTAAATCGCGTAAACGGTCGAGCATCCGGATGAAGAGCTCGGCTGTCGCCTCTGCGTCACTGAGTGCCCGATGTGCGTCTGTATGTACGAGGTCAAACGTATCCGATAGCGCTTCTAACGCATGGCTCTCTAAAGTCGGATACAAGATGCGGGCCAATTCGACAGTATCAATGGCTCTCCCTTGAAACGCAAGATAACCCGCTTGTTCAAGACTCTCATTTAAAAAAGTTAAATCAAATGCGACGTTATGCGCGACAAACACCCGTCCATCTAGCATTTTCCAAATGTCGGGAATCACATCTTCAAATGTAGGTGCATCACTTACATCTTCGTCACTAATCGTTGTCAATTGCGTAATAAAAGGTGGGATTGGTCGACTCGGTCGAATCAAGGTGCTGTAGCGCTCTATCACTTCACCCTCTTGTACGACGACCGCCGCAAACTCAATCAATTCATCTCCGGACTTAACGGAATGACCCGTAGTCTCTAAATCCACAATCACATACGTGTCCATAACATCCATCCCATCTTTGGCACGCTCGTGCTTTCTGTCTGTCTCATCTTACCATAGAACGAATAACGAAAAAACGGGGATGCCTCTGCCGACACCCCCGAATCCTTTACAAAATTGTATGAGCAATCTCTTCGTAAAGAAGTTGATCGACCTCATTTTGTTCGTTCAACACAGCTACTTTCGGACGATGCGTTTTTGCCTCTTCCGCTGTCATTTGACCGTAAGCCATGATGATGACAACATCACCGACCTGGAAATGACGTGCTGCCGCTCCGTTCAAACAAATCACGCCTGAACCGCGTTCCCCTTTGATGACATACGTTTCGATGCGAGCACCATTATGGTTGTTCGTAATGTGTACATGTTCATTCTCCATGATACCGACCGCATCCATCAAATCCTCATCGATTGTAATTGAACCGACGTAGTGTAAGTTTGCTTCTGTCACTGTTGCTTTATGAAGCTTTGCGTGCATAAATGTACGAATCATTGGATTCATCCCTTCTTCCAAATCACATTATCAATCAATCGGGCCCGTTCAAACTGAATGGCCACCGCTAACAAGAGTTCGGTCGAGTCGCTCGAGACGGCACCGAGCGTCGGGTAATCGACAAGCTCGACGTAATCGATTTGACTGTTCGGAATCTCGTTCAAACGTTCAGTCAGCTGTCGTTTTACTTCATCAACTTGTTGACCTGTATCGAGTGCCTCTCGCGCCATCGTCAATGCGCTGAAAATCCGACTCGCCTCTGCCGTTTCGACATCTGACAAATAGACGTTTCGAGAAGATTTGGCTAGTCCTGTCTCCTCACGAATAATCGGGCAGCGTCGAATCTCGACTGGAACGAAATAATCTCGGACGTATCCTTCGATGAGTGCCACTTGTTGAGCATCCTTCAGACCGAAATAAGCGCGTGTCGGTTGAACAAGGTTAAATAATTTTGAAACGATTGTCAACACACCATCAAAATGACCGGGACGACTCGCCCCACATAATACGTCCGCCCCGTGACGGACGGTCACACGCGCCATGTCAAGTGGATACATCGTCTCCGTCGTCGGATAGAACAAGACATCGACTCCCGCATCACGTGCCAACTTCTCATCCCGTTCAAAGTCGCGGGGGTAACGGTCGAGGTCTTCATTCGGTCCGAACTGTGTCGGATTGACAAAAATACTCATGACAACGACGTCATTTTCCCGTCGCGCGTTTTCAACGAGGCTCATATGTCCTTCATGCAAATATCCCATCGTCGGCACGAAGCCAATCGTTTGATTCGTTGGTAAGGCAATACGTAATTCTTCGACGGTCGATACAATCTTCATCCTTTTCCTCCATACAATGAGTCGAGTAACGACTCATCCATTGTGAACGTATGACGTTCTAACGGGAAGTGACCGTTCTTCGTCTCTTCGACATAAGAACGGATAGCATCCGTCGCCACTTCATTCACGTCTGCATACGCTTGGACAAATTTAGGGAGACGGTCCACCCCATATTTCAATACGTCATGATAGACGAGCACTTGGCCGTCGACATCTGCACCTGCACCGATTCCGATGACAGGAATCGTCAATTCTTCTGCGATCCGTTTTGCCAATTGGTGAGGGACACACTCAAGGACGAGCATCTTCGCGCCAGCACGTTCCGCAGCCAAGCTATCTTGAAGGAGTGTCTCGGCAGCCTCTAGGGACTTCCCTTGTACTTTATATCCTTCTAGGACGCCAACCGATTGAGGGGTCAACCCTAGATGGGCGACACATGGCATGCCGACTTGTGTCAAGCGGTCAATCGTATGAAGCACGTCACCGCCCCCTTCTAGTTTGATGGCATCCGCACGGCCTTCTTGGAATAAACGCGATGCTGCCTGTAACGTCCGATCGAAGTCTCCGTGATATGACGCAAACGGCATATCTACCACAACGAACGTATTTTGTGCTCCGCGGCGTACCGCTTTCGAATGATGGAGCATGTCCTCCATCGTCACCGGAATCGTCGAATCATAACCAAGTACGACCATCCCAAGTGAATCACCTACTAATATCAAATCGACACCGGCCGATTCGGCAAGTTTGGCTGACGGATAATCATATGCCGTCAACATGACGAGCTTTTCTTGCTCGTTCATTTTTTTTAACAATGTAGTCATCGTGTGCATCTGTTTCTCCTCCTTAACGTGGAGACAGGAAAGAATAAACGCCTTCTTACACAGATGGCAAGAAGGCGCACGAAAAACAAATTCATGGTTTTCATGAGTTAGTGTCCTTCTGTCCCTGTCATAATGATCAAGGCAGACAACTGAATGTGACAGTCTGCAAGCGCGGTACACTTCAAGAATTGATAGCGTCCGACACATTAAGTATAGTCGATGGTCTCGCTTTCATCAATCATTCCACACTGCAATCTCAGCAGAATAGACCGGTTCGACCGTTCCATCCACTTCGAGTAGCAGTGCCCCCTCGTCCGAGATGCCTCGCATGACACCTGTTCGCGATGTCCGGGACACACTCAAGGTGATCGACTCATTTAAATAGGCGGCATGTTTCATCCAGTTCAAGCGAACCGGTGCAAATCCTACGTCAAGGAATCGGTCGTATTCGGTCTCGAGTTCTGCCAATAGTTCTGCCAATAACTCACTGCGATGATACCTCGTCCCGGTCTCTAAATAAAGGGAGGTCGCCCGGTGCGCCAACTCAGTCGGAATGTCATCGCCGTTGACATTCATTCCGAACCCTAAAATGACGGCTTGAATGCGGTCCCCTTCCGTTTGCATTTCCGTCAAAATGCCTCCGATTTTCTTGCCATTTAACAGTAAATCGTTAGGCCATTTGATTGTCACGTCAAGGTCCCGCGCATTCAACGCTTTCGCAAACGCACTTGCCGCCATCAAGGTCAGCTTTGATGCGTCGCGAATGGGTAATTCCGGTCTTAAAATCACACTTGCCGCGATATTGACGTGCTTCGGATTGTGCCAGTTACGACCGAGTTGTCCGCGACCGGCCGTCTGTTCCTCGCTCATGACGAGCGTCCCCTCTGGCACGTGTTGTTGCGCCAGCTCATGGGCGATTCGTTGTGTCGTGTCGATTTGGTCAAACGCATGGACGATTTGACCGAACCGTCCCTTCCGATATGACGCAAACGCTGGTTCATCGAATCGGTCACTTTGCTCAAGCAATTGGTATCCTTTTCTTGGGATCGTATGAATCGCATAACCGTCTTGCTTAAGCGTTTCGATATGTTTCCAAATAGCGGTACGTGAAATATTTAATTGACGGGCCAACTCTTGGCCACTCCATACTTCACCATCTTGTAATAGCGTCAGAACACGCCCGCGCGTTGAAGCCATCGTTTCGCCTCCTCTTTCAATACTGTCTCATGGTTCGGTAACTCGTTTAAGATGACGCGTCGTTCGAGGTCGGCTAACAGATGCTTGATCGCTTCCCCTCGTGCACCGAGCGCTAAGGCGTCCCGACCGTCAAATTTCAACTCTTTTCGTGACGTCATCGGGAGCGACTGTTTCAGTTCACGGCTACGGTCTTTC
Organism: Exiguobacterium sp. KJ 601; assembly: GCF_027161185.1. Lineage (GTDB taxonomy): Bacteria > Bacillota > Bacilli > Exiguobacteriales > Exiguobacteriaceae > Exiguobacterium > Exiguobacterium profundum. The sequence continues at coordinate 1,459,643 of NZ_JADHZG010000001.1, forward strand.
TCCCCGTTCATCCGGAAGTAAGTGGAGAGCGTCTGTTCATCCGTCACATAAATCGTCATCCGGTCAAGTCCCTTCTCACAGAGCAGTGCAAGCGTACGAGCCTCCCGTTTGATCGCGTTCGACCGTTTCCATGGCGATAGCCAGCTGTCATCCTGTGCATGATAGAGAAAGAGTGCCCATCCGCTGACCGCGTTTACAGGTGTCCGAGCGTCCTCTTGGACACGCTGCATCAGTTCGGTCGTCACGTTCGGTAAATAGCGATGAATGCCGAGCTCGACCATTTCACCTAGCGCTTTCTTGTATGCAGGTCCCGTCAACAGTTTCTCAAATTCGATCGCGATACGCTCCATCGCAATTTGTTCGAGCTTATGACCGAGCTCGCTCGCCGCTTCCCGCAACTCGTCATGTAAGGTGAAATCAAGTTGTGACATGAAGCGAAGCGCACGCATGATGCGTAGCGCGTCCTCTCCGAACCGTTCAAACGGACTGCCGACTGTTCGGATGATTCGTTCTTCTAGATCATGTTGACCACCGAATAAATCGACCACTCGTCCATCATGGAACGCCATCGCGTTCATCGTGAAGTCCCTTCGTAATAAATCCTCTTCAAGCGATACCCCGAGTGCGACATGGTCCGGTCGTCTCGAATCCGAATACGATCCTTCCGAACGGAACGTCGTCACTTCGAACGGATGGTGGTCAATAATGACCGTGACAGTCCCATGTTCGATACCGGTCGGAACCGACTTCGGGAACAGCGCCATCACCTCTTCCGGGAAGAGGGACGTCGCCAAATCGATATCATCGGGCAGACTCCCGAGCACATAATCCCGAACAGCACCACCGACGATATACGCCTCGCCACCATGCTGTTCGATCGTGTCGATGATTTGTTTTGCGTATTCCCATTCCGTCATGATGTCACCACCTGTTCATACAAGCGTTCATATTCGGTCACGATGTCTTGTGAGGCGAAACGCCGGGATTTCACCAATCCATTTTGTCGGAAACGTTCTCGTAGCGAACGATCGGTCAAGAGCCGCTCCATCGCAGAGGCGGCCTGGCTCGCATCCCCTTTTGGAACGACGAAACCATCCTCACCGTCCGTGATCACTTCCGGCAGCCCACCCGCATCGCTCACGACAGAGGGCACACCCGTCGCCATCGCCTCGAGCGCCACGAGACCGAACGCCTCCTTGTCTGATAACAGGACGTGAACGTCACTGATTGCCAGAAGTGCGGCGACTTGTTCTTGTTTACCGGCAAAAATGACCTGCTCTTCAAGCCCCATTTCCGTCACGAGTCGACGCATCGCACCCATGAGCGGACCGTCTCCGACGAGCAATAGTTTCTTATTCGGCACATCCATCTGATCGAACGCCTCAAGGACGAGGTCGACGCGTTTGACAGGACGGAAGTTTGAAATGTGGATGGCGACCCGGTCCTCATCCGACAAGCCGTACCGTTCCCGGAGTGTCGGGTCGAGTTGAGGCGTATACACCGATTCATCGATGAAGTTATGGATGACTTGGATCGGCAAATCACTGGCAATCCGCTCTTCTGTCTCCCGTTTCAAACTATGAGAGACCGCCGTGATCGCGTTCGATTGACGCAGCCCGTATAGAATGGCCGGTTTCAGTTCCTCGTCCTCACCGAGTACGGTGATATCGGTACCATGTAACGTCGACACGATCGGGGTCTTCACACCCGCCATCTCACGACCAAGCGCAGCACAAACGGCATGCGGTACGGCATAGTGTGCATGGATGACATCGAGACCGAACGATTGGATGACACTCGCAATCTTCGCTGACAATGTCATATCATACGGCGGATAACGAAAGACCGAATATTGATTGATTTCGACTTGATGAAACGTAATATTTGGGTGATAGGCGTTCAAACGAAACGGCATGCTGCTCGTGATAAAATGCACATCATGCCCACGGTCCGCAAGCTTCATCCCGAGCTCTGTCGCTAAAATCCCAGAGCCTCCGACAGATGGATAACAAAGAATCCCAATCCGATACGTCATGCGAGTTCACCTGCCTGTTTTACGACATATGGTCGAACACGCTTCAACCCTTCCGCATAGGCGACTCCAATCAAGCTCCCAAAATGGCGTTCACGGGCGATGACCCGTTCCACGTACGCATCGGTAAGCGGTGTCTTCACTCCATCGACCGGAGTGAACTGACTCGCGTAGCATTGAAGCGCCCGTGTCTTCACTTCGATCGTGTCACTAATATCCACGCACACATCCGGTTCGACGTGAGCATTGATCATATATTGGTACACACTTTCAGGACGATATTCCTCGAGTTCGGGTAAGTACTTTCGGATCCCGGCATTAAACAGCGCCTCTGTCACGAGATGGGCGCAGGCTGCATGGTCAGGATGACGGTCGACCTCATATGGATAGAGCAAGTGGGTTGGGCGCTCACGGCGAATCAAGGAAACGATTGCCTCGAGCTGCTCTTCTCCCCCGTCAATCCCCCGGTCTTTAAATCCTAGATTGATTCGACGGACACCAAGCACGTCATCAGCCGCACTTGCCTCCTGTCGTCTCGTTTCTACATCACCATTTGAAGAAAGTTCCGCTCTCGTCAAATCGACGTACACGACCTCAGTCTTCTCTTTCGTCCATTGGACGGTCATGCCGGCGATCCCGATTTCGATATCGTCCGGATGTGCCCCGATGGCTACTACTTTCATCTACATCACCTCTTCTTTGAAAAGTATAGCCGACTCGTTTCTGAATGTCATATGTTCAGGGTAGTCAATCGAACTGTTTTTCGAGTACTCTATCTAAGGGGAGGTGAACCTGATGACGGTACAATTACCGATTCGTGTTCGAAATATTATTTTTATCTTAATAGGTTCTTTTATTTTTGCATTCGGCGTTTATCACTTCAACGTCCAAAACAATTTGGCCGAGGGTGGGTTCACCGGGATCACACTGATTCTCCGCGGACTATTTGATATCTCACCTTCTGTCACGAACTTGGCACTAAACATCCCGCTCTTTTTCATGAGTTACAAGTTGTTAGGTCGAACGACTTTCGTTTATACACTAATCGGGACGTTCTCCTTTTCACTTTGGTACGCACTCATCGCCAAGTATTCGACGCTCGTCATCGACTTGACGGATGACATGGTGCTCGCCAGTTTGTTCGCCGGTCTCTTCATCGGAGTCGGTCTTGGCATCATCTTTAACAATGGCGGGACGACGGGCGGCGTCGATATCATCGCGCGACTCGTACAACGCTATATCGGCTGGTCGATTGGGAAGACGTTTCTTATCTTTGACTTCTTTGTCATCGTCCTCAGTTTGACATACCTCGACATTCGTGAGGCGATGTACACACTCCTCGCCGTCTATATCGGGGCACGCGTCATCGACTCGATGCAAGAAGGAACGTATGCCGGTAAAGCGGCGATGATCATCAGTGACCACCGCACTGCTATCGCCGACGGTATTCATGCGACGATGAACCGCGGCACGACCCGACTGCTCGCGAAAGGCGGTTATTCGAACCGAGAACTCGAGGTCTTATATGTCGTCGTCGGCCGTAACGAAGTGAACCGTTTGAAGACAATCGTCAAACAGATCGACCCGCATGCGTTCGTCACGTTCCATCACGTGTATGAAGTCGGTGGCGAAGGGTTTACGTTCGATGAAAATCGGATGCCTTTGAAATAAGCAAAAAAATCGCCTCGTTCATAGGGATGAACGGGCGTTTTTTTATGGTTCAATGTGGAGTACCTCGACTTGAATCGTACCTCCTGGCGTTTCCACTTGAATCATTTGCCCCATTGTCGCCCCCATCAAACGACGACCGAGTGGCGATGTCACGGAGATGCTTCCTCGGTCTAGATCTGCTTCTGCCTCACTCACGATTCGATAGCGCTCGGTCTCTTCTTGTTGCACTTCCCGAATCACGACCTGATTTCCGAACGTTACGACTTCAGACTGAACGGATTCGACGATGGTCGCGTCGTCAAGGAGGCGATTCAGTTCTAATATATCCGCCTCGATCCGCTCATATTGACGTACCGCTTCAGTGTAGGTGACGTCTTCGCGGAAATCACAAAACTTTCGAGCTGTCCGCAACCGTTCACGCGCATCCGTCCGCTCTCTTCTTAGCATCGCAAGTCGATTTGTCAATTGGTGATGACCCGTCTCGGTCAGCTTCGGTTTCATTGACAACATTTCCTTTCAACAAAAAATAAAAAAATCCCGCCTACCGACGGGATTCCATTCAATCCTATTCCTCACGTGGCATAAAGACGATGAGTGCCAAACGAATGAGTTCGGCAACCGCAACGAGCGTTGCAGCGACGTAAGTCCAAGCCGCGGCATTCAACACTTTACGTGCACCAGTCTCTTCTGTCGCCGTCACGATTCCGTGAGACGTCAATTGCGCCATCGCTCGTTTCGATGCATCGAACTCGACCGGTAACGTGATCAACTGGAACACGACCGCCCCGAGCATCATGATGACACCGAGTTGAGCCAACCCGAGTGCCCCGAATAAGAAACCACCGAGCAACAATGGGAAAGACAAGTTCGACGTGATGTTGACGACCGGAACAAGACTATGGCGGACGCGCATCATCTTATAGTCTGTCGCATCTTGAATGACGTGACCGATCTCGTGCGCAGCGATCGCGGCAGACGAGATTGTCGACCCTTGATACACTTCGCGAGACAAACGAACGACTTTATTGACCGGGTCATAGTGGTCGCTCATGAGTCCATCGACCATTTCGATTCTCACGTTGTGCACACCGTTTTGTTTCATGATGAAATCAGCGACCTGTGCACCTGTGACACCGCTTTGGAGCGGTTGTTTCAAAAAATGCTTATACGTACTTTTCACTCGCATCTGGGCCCATAGGGGGATGAGCATGATCAGTGCAAGATAGAAAATATAGCCACCTAATGACATTTTCTATTTCACCTCTGCATGTATTTGATAATTTGATTTTACATTCTTATGACCTTATTTTCAAGCGATGGGCGTAGTACGAACGCATATCCCATAAAAAAACATAATCCGGTCAACCAGAAAGAGCCGTAGCCGATCCACATGATATGTTCCGCGAGTGACGGATAGCGCGGCCATTGACCGAGCACATAATCGACGACGTCATTATGAATTACCCAAATCAATGAACAGACAAACGAAGTAATGGTCCATTTCATGAATGGTGCGTAGATGAGTGCTTGAAGCGCCATCGCACCATGAGAGACCATCAACATGACAGCCATCAAGATGGTCAAGGTCGGCGCATCCGGTGGTAACGTGCCCAAATACATGATGTTCATAATCACGGCCCAGACCCCGTATTTAATCAACGTGATGAAGGCCAGCGTCTCGAACAACGGGGAGCGCTTGTTAGCTAACCAAAGTCCGAGGACAATCGTAAAGAAGAATGATGCTGTCGGACTATCCGGTACGAACAGCCAATAGATGTACGGTGTGTCACGTAATTGAGGCTCGTACCAGATATACCCGTAAATCGTCCCTCCCAAGTTGATGATCAATAGAATAGTCAATACAATCCGATGCATCAAGAACGGTTTTAAAAACATAGGGTTCATTGTCTCAATCCTTTTTCTTCAGTTTTCTTCAGTTTATCGTATGCGTCGTGCAGAAGTAAAAAAGTGTAGCCCGATATTCAGGCTACACTTGATGACTTACTTGTTATTTTCGCCGCCTTCACCGTATGAAGCGATGAACTCAGACATGGCTTGGAGATCTTCATCTGAACCATCCCACTGACCAGCTGGCATCGTACCGACACCGTTGACCGCGATTTCCGCGATTTCTTCAGCCGTATACTGTGTGCCGACGAGTGCTGGAGCCGCTGCTCCACCTTCTAGGTTTTGACCGTGACAGTTGACGCAAGATTGAGCTGAATAAATCTCATATCCTGGAGCCGCTGTATCGATTTCAGGACCTTCACCCGGAATTTGAAGCTCACCTTGTGCATGAACTTGATCCCAGTGTGTCGTTTGAACAGATTCCCAAGTCAAGTAGAAGACCGAGAGAATTCCAAGTAACATGAAACTGATCGCGACTGGACGTTTCGCCGGTCGACGCTCGAGACCTTGGTCAAGCCATGGTGCAACGAGAAGTGCCGTGAACGCCAAGCCTGGAATAATGACTGTACCAAGTAAGATCCAGTCCCCAGCAGCGAATTGATATTTGAGTAATTGATACAAGAACAAGAAATACCAGTCCGGCAACGGAATGTATGACGTGTTCGTTGGATCGGCGATATTTTGAAGCGGTGGTGCTTCGACAATTGTCAAAGCAATGAATCCGATCAAGAAGACCGATCCTACCATCCACTCTTTAAGCAAGAAGTTCGGCCAGAACGCCTCTGTGCGTCCTGGGTATTCTGAATAGTCTTTTGCAATGTTTTGTTTCCGATTCGAGATTCCTACTCGAGAGTCGGTTACAAATTTCATCCCTTTACCGCGATGCATATCGTTTCTCCTCCTTTTTCTCCTCGAATCGGCTTATAGCGGTCCAGAAACCCCTTGTTTACGAATCATCAAGAAGTGGGCTCCCAACAGTCCGAACAATGCCGCCGGTAAGAAGAAGACGTGAATTGCGAAGAATCGTGCGAGTGTGCTCGCCCCGACAATCTCACCACCAGCGAGAAGTGTCTTCGCAATACCACCGATAACCGGTACACTTTCAGCGATTTGAAGCGTAACTTTCGTTGCGAACAATGCCTTCATGTCCCATGGAAGCAAGTATCCCGTGAGTCCGAGCGCCAAGACGACGAAGAACAAGAGAACACCAACGACCCAGTTGAGCTCACGTGGCTTCTTATACGATCCCGTGAAGAACACGCGGAGCGTATGTAAGAATAACATGACGATCGCTACAGATGCGCCCCAGTGGTGCATCCCACGAACGATTTGTCCGTGTGCGATCTCATTTTGCAAATAATACACCGACGCGTGCGCGTTGATGATATCTGGTACGTAATACATCGTCAAGAACATCCCTGAAAGGATCTGGATGACGATTGTAAAGAACGTCAAACCGCCAAAACAATAGACAAATGCAGAGAAGTGATGAGCAGGGTTGACGTGTTCCGGTACTTCATGGTCTGCGATATCGCGCCAGAGCGGTGTGATGTCTACGCGTTCATCGACCCAGTCATAAATTTTTTGTAACATCGGCTAGTTCCCCCTCTCATTACTGAGCGACTGGACTACCTAAATATAGGAAGCCGTCTTTTTCTTCTTTTTCATAACGTGCAAGTGGTGCTGTCGGCGGTGTACCTGGAATGTTCGTTCCATCTTTTTCGTAACGTCCCAAGTGACACGGACAGAAGAATTCTTGTGGACGAGTCGGATCACCAGCGAATGCTACCTGACAGCCAAGGTGTGTACAAATCGGAGAAAGTGCGATGATCTCGCCACTATCTGTTTTGTAAACCCATGCTGAAAGCGTTTCTTCAAATTCATACCAAGCATCTTGTGTTTGTTTCTTAAAGTCGACACGTTGCGGCTCAGTCGTGATGTCATCAAGACTCATTACTTTTACTTTGTCGCCTGCACCAGTTTTTTTCAAAACCGGATCGATCGCAAAGTTGACCATCGGACTGATCAATGTTGCCGCCATAAAGCCACCTACTCCAGTCAGTGTGTACGTTAAGAACTGACGGCGCGTGACTTTTGACCCATTTTGAGCCATTTCGTTCCCCCCTCATTCGTGTGCATAACCCCATAATTCTTTATGCATTCTTCACAAAAATTTCTCACTCAACAAAATAGTATATCAATAAAACCTCTACGTCAACCGCTTCATGTCGCCATCCAACGGCTCGAAAGTTCCGTGATGACTTGTGTCGCAAAATTCTGGACCATCGTGTGCGCTTGATCGCTTGACATCGATCCAAGCGCGAGCGGCGGTACGAACAAAATCGGCAAATCAAATGCTTTGAAACGGACGTCTGACGCGATAAACAATACGTGAGAAAATCCGGATGAATTTGCTTTCGCCACCACATCCTGCGCCAACTTCACACCAGCTTCCACATCGGTGTAACTGATGGTCGGGCTGAGCATCGTTCGACCAGATAATTGACGTTCTGTCTCGGCCGTGACGGCATGAATCACTTCATAGCTTTCGGCTTTGCGAACCATATCCTCACCAAACGCCAATTCTGCGAGCGGAACGATGAGCGTATCGACGTATTGTCGTTCGGCAATCGAGCGGAGTGCCCCTTGACTATCGAACCTCATCTTTTCCCTCCTCTCCTTCATATCTCATCATGTCTATTGTAGCGTACATGACTTCGCTCACCTTTCAAAGTTATGAACGAACTGTGAAATAATTGTGTATTCCTACGTAATTAATATACCAAAAAACAAGCGCCTACCGGAACGGAAGCGCTTGTTTTTTTCAAAATAATTTAGATGCTCGCACTTGATGAAGTTGAGTCGTCAGATTGCGGAATAAATTCTCGTCTCGTCGGTCGAGCGCTTTATCGATTTCAATCAGCAATCGTTCTTCTTCAAATTGAGCAACCGATGCTTGAATGACCGTTTGAGCAGAGGAAGAGACTTCGTCTCTCACTTCTGCCACTGGTTCAAACGGATTCTGTTCGACGATGTCGACCCAGTTCTCATCAATCATCATACCTTGAAAATTTAACTCTACATAGATTGGCCCATCGTGTAGACGGATGTCATGATAAGCCTTCTCAGGATTCATGGTCACAAGGTCTCCCCGTCGGTATCGAAACGGTTCACCGTCAAACCCGTACGCTGTCATCACGAGACTTCGTGGTGAGACCGAAGCGTTTGTCACGAAATGAACGTTGCCAAGCTTTTCAGGATGTCTTAACCAATAGTCAAGAATCCACTTTGCTTCACGTTTCCGAAGCGTATGATGAGCGACGAATCGCTTCAAAAAATTACGTTTCCGCTCGACCATCTGACCTCATTCCCTTCCCTTATTCATTCTACGTCATCAGACAATTGTTCGAGCTGTTCTTCGAGCGCTTGGCGATCATCGAGGTCGACCACCAATGCAAGCGATTGCTCGACCACACGTCGCGCGTCTTGTCTACGACCTTCCTCTATCAACAGTGTAGCCCATTCCGTCACAAATGACACGTCCTCTTTCATCATCGGCTCAATTGAGGCATACAGACTGACCGCTTCGTCGTACGCTTCGAGCTCATATTTCGCCTTCGCCTTGTACCATGTCATGAGCGGCGACGTCGTATGATCTTCGAGTGCATCGATGGTTTCGAGAACATCATCGAATTCTCCTGCTTCAAATAAAATCGACAAGAGCAATTCGGTCGCTTGTAACGACTCTGGATTTAACACGAGCGCCTCACGTAGTTCTTTAATGGCACCGTCCCGATTTCCGAGTTTGAGAAGCAGCCTTGCTTTAACGTGCCGCAGTTCATCATTATAATCGTCGCGCGTGATGCCTTGATCGACGATCTCAATGGCCTCTTCCGTTTGCCCGATTGCATCGAGTGCCTCGGTATAAGGCAAGTAGAGCGACGTGAAGTCTGGGTCCATCGCCTGAAGCTCTTTGAACTGCTTGATCGCAACTTCCTCACGTCCGATCCGATGAGCCGTCATCGCATGACCGAAGACGGTGTTCAAATCGCGATGTGTGGCCCGCTCGTATTCCTCGAGCGCCTCTTCAAACGACCCGACCATCGTGAGGGCCTCCGCGTAATCCGCTTGATAGTCGATTTCAGCCGGCAACTTCATCTTCGGAAGACGCGCATAAAGTGGAATGGCTTGTTCAAATGAACCGGTCGAGGCATACAATTCAGCCAATCCATAGATGAGTAAAGGTTCATCCGGATTCTTCTCGAGCGCCTCCATCAGTTTCTTCACTGCCACTTCATCCAATCCTTGCGATTGATACAGGTCAGCGAGGAGGACGAGGCTCCTCACTTGCGTATCTGCGTCATCCGATTTGATTTTTTCAAGCACGGCAATCGCTTCCTCTTCACGGTCACTATCTAAATACGCTTCCGCCAGCGATAAGGCGACATTCGGGTCTCCCTCATAGTCGACGTATAGCTTTGAGAGAACAGCTGTCGCCCGGTCGGCAAGACCTAACTCTAAATAGAGGTCGGCGATGGCTAAACGGTCATCATCCGACCCTTCCTTCTCAAGTTCTTCTAGATGCATGAGTGCATGTTCCGTCTCACCTGACTCAAGCATCTCGATTATATGTGTTAAAGCTGATTCATCTAGCATGGTTCGTCCTCCTGGGCTTCGGTTTGTCGTTATTCTATCTTACGTTGAACCCGTTGTAAATCTTCACGGAATCGAGGATAACTGACATCGGATGCCTCGATCCCCTCGATGTGAACGGCTTCATCGGTCATGAGTGACGCAATCTGTAACATCATGGACAAGCGATGGTCTCCGTAAGTCGAGACATCTCCTCCATGAAGGCGACTCGGATTGACGATGAATCCGTCCTCAGTGCCGACGATGTCCACACCTAACTTCCGTAGTTCCGAGACGACCACGTCAATCCGGTCAGTTTCTTTCACGCGCAGTTCCGCTGCGTCTTTCACGATGGACGGTGAATTCGCTTGAGATGCGACGAGTGCGAACAGTGGTAATTCATCAATCTGTGAAGGAATGAAATCCTTTTCGACGACTGTGCCGGTTAGCTCACTCGTCGTGACCGTGACGTCTCCGACTCGTTCTTCACCGACCAATCGTTCGTTCGAAATGACGACATTCGCACCCATCCGTTCGAGCGTACGTAAAAATCCAATCCGCGTCTCATTCAAACAGACGTCCGTCGTCGTAACCGAACTATTTGCCACCATGGCCGCCCCTGCCCAGAAAAATGCAGCCGATGACGGGTCTGCCGGTACGTCGACCGTACATCCGGTCAATGTCGAGGGTTCGACACGGATGACGCGTAACCCTTCTTCGTTTACAATCGACAGCTTCGCACCGAATAGGGGCAACATGCGCTCGGTATGGTCTCGTGACAACATCGGTTCTCGAACAACCGTCGTACCCGAGGCACGTAAGCCGGCGAGTAGGACGGCCGACTTCACTTGGGCGCTCGCGACCGGTAACGTATAGTCAATCGATCGAAGCCCCGTCCCTTCGATGACGAGAGGCGCCATATCCCCGGTCACATGTGCACCCATGTTTCGTAAAGGCTCGGTAACGCGGCGCATCGGACGTCTAGATAACGATTCATCGCCTACGAGCTCAAACGACCCGTTATAGCCGGACAAGAGTCCGATCAGTAGACGCATCGTCGTACCTGAATTCCCACAGTCAAGCCGTGCCGAGCGCGGAGACTCGATGCCTTTAATGACTAGTTCGTCTTGCTGTTCTGTCACATCGGCTCCAAGTGATCGAATCGCCTCGATTGTCGAACGACAATCGGCACCGAGGAGCGGATTCCGCACGTGCGTCGTCCCGTTCGCCATCATCCCGAATAATAATGCCCGATGTGTGATGGATTTATCACTCGGTACACGGATAGAACCGTTTAAACTCATCGTTCCCACCATCCTTTCATCTGTTCAAACGTCTGTTGAAGATGTTCGAGCTGTACCGACTCAACGGTGATCGTTTCACGAAGTAACACAAAACGAATTGCACCGTGACGGTTCTTTTTATCCCGAATCATTTTTTCCACGTAGCGGTCGAATGGTTGCCAATCGATCGGCGTGACGTCATTTGAACGCATCCAATCGAACAACTGCATCGCTCGAACTTCATCTCCAGACACGAGAAAAGCGAACACCATCCCATGTAAAACCGCTTCCCCATGTGGGATACGATAGGCTTCCACCGATTCAAGGGCATGACCGAACGTATGCCCGAAGTTAAGCCAAGCACGAATGCCTTGTTCTCGCTCGTCCGTCTCGACAATGGTTTGTTTCACTCGAATCCCACGGGCAAGCCACGACACCCAATCCAACGGTTCGTTCTCGTTCAAGTCTAAAAACAAGTCGTCCTCGAAAGAAGATTCGAGGACGTAACGTGATAAGTACGCATGTTTCAATAACTCACCGAGACCGCTTCGCACTTCCTGGACGGGCAAGGTATTCAGTCGACTGACGTTGTAATAGACGCCTGACGGTTGATAGAATGAACCGATTGCATTTTTCGCAAAGGGGTGATTGACTGCCACTTTGCCTCCGACAGCCGAATCGTGAGCCAAAATCGTCGTTGGCACTTGTATGTATGGAACGCCTCGCATGTAGACACTTGCTAGAAAACCAGCCAAGTCGCCGATCATTCCACCGCCAAAGGCGACAATCAGTGTTTGGCGGTCACATCCGTGGCGCAACCCTTCTGCGACAAGCTGCTCGAGCTGAGATAGCGATTTCGACGCATCACCTGCTTCGACGACGGACGAAACGACGTGGGAATGGGTCAGATTCAACGTAGAACGGAACGACTCTCCGTAAAGAGACTCGACATGTTTATCCGTAACGACCCATAGCATCGAATAACTGGACCAATCAACTGAATCGATCCAACGATCCTGATTGTCCAAGACGACTTCGTATGGGGTCGATGCTGAGATTGAAATCGTTACCATACTCGCAACTCCTCCCGATACTCATCGACCCGATGTTTGATTCGTTCCATCGTGTCGTGCCCGAACGTCTCACAAACTTCCTTCGCGACTTCAAATGCGATGACTGCCTCAACGACGAGGGAAGCGGCAGGCACAGCGCACGAGTCACTCCGCTCGATTTGAGCTAAAAACGCCTCTTTCGTATCGATATCGACCGATTGTAAGGGTTTATAGAGCGTAGGAATGGGTTTCATGACAGCTGAACAAAGGATTGGCATCCCCGTAGTCATGCCCCCCTCAAATCCACCGAGATGGTTACTGAGTCGCGTATACCCATCATCCCCGTATGCGATCGGGTCCATCACTTCAGAACCCGGACGATACGCCATTTCAAACCCTTCACCGAATTCAACACCTTTAAATGCGTTGACACTCATGACCGCTTGTGCGATTTTCGCATCCAGTTTACGGTCGTACTGCACATACGAGCCAAGTCCCGGTACAACACCATGTACTTCTGTACACACGATTCCACCAATCGAGTCTCCATTTGCCTTGGCCTCATCGATTCGACGCATCATCCGCAACGCGGCCTCTTCATCTAACGTACGTACCGGTGAGGCATCAACGACCGCTTGTGCTTCTTGAAGCGAATCAAATGTGCACGACTCCGCTCGTTCCCCACCAATCACTTTGACATAACTAAAGAGGGATACCCCGATTTGTTGAAGGAGTTGCTTACAGAAAGCCCCGACCGCTACACGAGCCGCTGTTTCTCGTGCGCTTGAGCGCTCCAATACGTCACGTAAGTCTCGATGGTCGTATTTCATCCCACCGACCAGGTCAGCATGTCCAGGTCTCGGTCGAGAGACGCGGCGTTTCACTTCGATATCGCTCTCAATCGGTTCAGCCTGCATGACGTGTTTCCAATGCGTATGGTCTTTATTCTCAATCCAAAATGTGATGGGTGCACCTGTGGTCACGCCATGCCGTATGCCCGAGCGAACTTCTACCTGGTCGGACTCGATTTGCATGCGGCGCCCTCTACCGTAACCCGATTGACGTTTTTTTAACTCTGCATTGATTTGAGAAATATCTATAGAGAGTCCGGCCGGGGCCCCTTCAATGATGACCGTCAGACCGGGACCATGTGATTCACCAGCTGTCAAATAACGCATCCGTTCACCTCATCCATCCATTTTTTCATAAAAGAAACTTTGCTTCATTGCATAGCCGTAACGTTTCGGTTGGAAAATTTGTTCCGTCCCACCGACAAATAGCATCCCACCTGGACGTAACGCCCGTTGGAACGACGTATATACCTTCTCTTTCGCCTCTTCAGTGAAGTAAATCAAGACATTTCGACAGACGATCAAATCAAAATTGCGTTCGTACACATCCGCTAACAAGTTATGCTTTTTAAACGTCACCAGCTGCTTGATTTCATCTGAAATATAATAGTCGTCGCCACGACGGGTAAAGTAGCGTTTCTGAAACTCCTCAGGCAAATCGATGAGCGCCCGTTCATGGTACTTTCCTTGCTTCGCTTTTTCGATGACGACATCATCTAAGTCCGTAGCCATAATTGAAAATTGAGATGGGGCAAGATGTTTCGACAACAACATGGCAAGTGAGTATGGCTCTTCTCCGGTTGAACAGGCAGCACTCCATACGCGAAGCTTCCCTTGACTCGAGCGAATCAGATGCGGGAGGATATCCTCTTCAAGCTGTTGCCAACGAATCGGGTTGCGATAAAATTCACTCACATTGATTGTCATCCGGTCGAGAAACTCTTCATAAAGTTGACGATCTGTATCCATCGCCTTCAAATACTCTAAAAACGATGCATACCCCTTCTTTTCGCGTAGTGCGACCATACGGCGCTTCATCTGCGCCTCTTTATATAAGTTCAAGTCAATACCCGACTTGATATAAAACTTTTTTACAAAGATGGCATAATCATTCATCACCAATTTCAACCTCAATTCTTTCTCATTTCCGCATTCTTGTGACCTCAGGCGATTCAAAGGGAATCAAAAAGGGACAGGTTTCCCCGTCCCTCGAAAAGTCATGAAACGTGTGAAGCCACTTCAGCGAACCAAAGTGAGAGTTCACGTTCCGCGCTATCCACACTATCAGAACCATGAATCACGTTTTGTGACATCGTCGATGCAAAATCACCGCGAATGGTTCCTGGTTGAGCATCCACTGGTTTCGTCTTCCCGATCATTAAACGAGAGACGGCCACGATGTCTTCCCCTTCCCATTCCATCGCAACGACAGGACCAGAAGTCAAAAACTCGACCAATTCACCAAAGAACGGCTTTTCTTTATGCTCTGCGTAGTGTGCCTCTGCGACCTCAACTGACGGTGTCACCATTTCGAGACGGTTCAACGTATATCCTTTGCTTTCGAAGCGTGAGATGATTTCCCCAATCAATCCACGTTTTACCCCATCAGGTTTAACCATTAAAAATGTCTTTTCCATTCCCCAAATCCCCCTAAGTCTATAAATGTGTA
Source organism: Exiguobacterium sp. KJ 601 (assembly GCF_027161185.1). Classification (GTDB taxonomy): domain Bacteria; phylum Bacillota; class Bacilli; order Exiguobacteriales; family Exiguobacteriaceae; genus Exiguobacterium; species Exiguobacterium profundum. The sequence continues at coordinate 1,474,741 of NZ_JADHZG010000001.1, forward strand.
CGTTGTACGTATTTAGTGTACACGGTCCAACACATTTTTGAAAGGGGTTACATGGGGCATTTACCATTTGCGTTTCCCAATATATTGCGCAATTTCAATCAACGACCGCTTGTCTGGAACATCCGGCAACCCGTCTAGTCGGCGGATGGCACGGTTGACGTAACGATCAATCGTCCGTTGACTGCGTTCTAACGTTCCGTTTCGTTGCACTTCCCGGACGAGAGATTTCGTCACTTCCGTATCCGTCGAGGCGTTCACTTGACGGAGGCGTTCATAAAAGTCGGAATCCTCAGATGAATATAGGAGCGGTAACGTTTTATGACCGTGCTTCAAATCTTCCCCGACCGGTTTACCGAGCTGAAAACTCTTAGCGGTAAAATCAAGCAAGTCATCCGTCATTTGAAAAGCCATACCGATGTCATATCCAAACAGACTTAATTGCCTCACGATTTGTGGAGACGCTCCAGAGATGACAGCTCCTGCCGCACAACTCGTTTCAATCAACAGAGCGGTCTTTCGCGCAATCCGATCTAAATAGCGCTTCGGTGATTGCCCCCACTCAAATTGATCTTGGATTTGATTGATTTCACCGACACAGATTCGTTCCATCGTATCTGCCATGATGCGCATCACTTCTGGTGAATCAATTTCGGATACGAGACGAATCGCTTCTCCGAATAACGTATTCCCTGTATACATCGCTACTGTTTCATCATATCGTTCCATCACGGTTGGTTTGCCACGACGGAGCATCGCGTCGTCGATGACATCGTCATGGACGAGTGATGCCATATGAATCAACTCAAGACTTGAGGCAACTTTCGTCAAACGGATATCTTTCGTCTCACCGAACCCGGCGCTCAGTAAGACGAAGGCGGGTCGGATGCGCTTGCCACCAGCATCGAGTAATTGGCGCGATGCCGATTCAATGACAGGGTGGTCCGTCCTGACTCGAGTAGATAAGAATTGATCGATTTGATCAATCTCTCGGTTCATATGACGATAAAGTCGCTTCAAAGACATGGTTCACCACTTCTTTCCTAGATGCATGGCACATGCACCTCCGGAGAATGTCTTCACTTCGACTTGTTCAAACCCGGCATCTTCGAACATCCGCTTGAGCGTCAAACGGTCTGGGAACTGATCGGTCGACTCCTGCAACCACTTATACTGATCGTATGAACCGGCAAATACCTTACCGAAAAGCGGCATGACCGTTCCAAAGTAAAAACGGTACAACTCTTTAAAAAGCGGTGCTGTCGGTTGGCTCGTTTCGAGACAAACGACTGTTCCACCTGGTTTCAAGACGCGGTGCATTTCACGCAAGACCGTCATGTAGTCTGGAACGTTTCGGAGTCCAAATCCGATTGTGACATAGTCAAAGGAGTTGTCACCAAACGGAAGAGCCATCGCATTTCCATGAAGCAATTCGATGTTCGGCCAAGATTTGACCTTTTCCTCTCCCACTTTTAACATGTTCTCTGAAAAATCGAGTCCTTTCACAACACCCGTGTTTCCAGCAGCATCTGCCAATTGAATCGTCCAGTCAGCCGTCCCGCAACAAACGTCTAAACATTTAGCCCCCGGAAAGACGTTCATTTTTTTCATCGTTGTCCGTCGCCACCATTTATGAAGTCGGAAGCTGATAATCGAGTTCATCGTATCGTAGCTCGGAGAAATGGACTGAAATACTTCGTATACTTTTTGCTCTTTTTCTATCGGTTGCAACGCGTAACATCCTTTCCGTTCTAAGCGACCGCATGCGCGAGCAACGTCGTGAGTTGCTCTTTTTGGTCTTGTCTAAGCGCTGTCGCTTTCATTTCAATCATTCGTTTCCCGCTCGTTGTCAAATAAGGTTGTTCAATCAGTTCGGAAAGTGTTTGAATCAATCCGACGTTCGCTTCGAGCCAAACGTTCATTGAAACGTTCTTCTCAAGCAATAAGGTGCACTTCGCCGCATTGACCCGCTGTACAGACTGACCGAATCGATCACTGTATGATGATGGAAAGTCCGTCAAGATTTTATAAAACTGAGCCGATGCAAAGTCCCCGGCGAGCACTTTTAATTGGCGTGCCAAAGACCCCTTCGGGCTGCTGTTTACTTGGTCGTGTAAATCAAGCGCTTGATGTGCGAAATAGGTTGCCATCACGAGTTGTCGATGCTCAATCGATTCCAAATCAATCATCTCGACCATCCAACGAAGCAATAACATGTCGACGGCTGGTACAACCTCGTGTTTCGTCAAATAGGGATGATTCATACGTGTTTCGATTTGACGAGCAAGGTCTGTGACAACGAATTCATTTGTCAACTGTTCCATGCTATCCCCCCTCGTCCACTTCATTGTCATTCTGACATAGTATAGCACATTTTTGTCACATTCACGTCATTCGAACTCGTAAACCCAACAAAAAAAGCCGCCTTTCGGCGACTTATGTATTGCAGATTACTTGACCGCATCTTTGAGCGCTTTACCTGCTTTGAATGCAGGAACTTTGCTCGCTGGGATTTCGATATCTTCTTTTGTACGTGGGTTACGACCTTTACGGGCAGCACGCTCACGAACTTCAAAAGTACCAAAACCGATCAATTGAATTTTCTCACCGTTTTGGAGTGCTTCAGTGATTGATTCAAACGTAGCTTCTACGATTTTCGTTGCTTCTTTTTTAGAAACATCGGCTTTCTCAGTAACAGCTTGGATCAATTCAGTTTTGTTCATCACGATTCACCTCCTCTCACAGGGAGTTTACGGGATTAATCATATCGTACAAACGTTGATATGACAACATTTTTTGCATGATTTCGCGACATTCACTATCAAAACAGGTTCAGTTGTTTAAAAAAACGACTTCTCCTCGTTCATCAATTGTGTATCCTTGCGAATAAGCTGGGGCGAATGGAGCATCTTTATAGAGCAAATAACGAATATCTTCGCCAATTTCTGGTGACTCATCCGTCTTTTGAAGCGCTTCCTTCACATCTTCGCGATAGTCTACAAACAGTTGTCCCGTGCCATCCACGTAGATCGGAAGTTCACGATCCGAATAAGGACTTGGAATGAACGGCTCTTCTGTGACAAAGATTTTATCATAATCGAGCGTGAACTGATTCTTACCTAATGATCCGTCAAATGGGAACTTGCCTTCTTTTGCCCGAAATGCGTTGATATTCGTTTGAAGTTGTTGCAACCGCTCAGACACACGCAAGTCGATCAGCTTCACGGTCGGTTCCGTCTCGACATCGACGAGGATATATTGGAACAACCCGCCACCTTCGAAACTATTCGCCGGTGGGTCCGCTAAATAGCCAGGTACGAGACGAGCGAATTCAACTGGGTAACGCTCCATGAGAGGCGTTTCTGCTGGTTTCGTTTTGATTGGTAATACCCCAGATTGCTCACGATAGGCATCGACCGCACTTTGTACCGTATTCAATTGATCTTCGTACGGGATATTGTTGGCCCGCTCTGATTCAGGAAACATACACCCTGCTAACAGTGTCGTCAAAACCAAACTGATAGCGACAATCTTTTTTTTCATCACGTTTATCCTCCAGTCGGTCCTGAGACGACGACAAAAATCATGATTACAGTCCCAAATAAGAAAATGATGAAAGCAATCAGTCTGACGAGCGTGGCGAACCAACCGCTCAGTTTCGTATGACTGAGTGCGACCATTAATGCAGCGATGGCGAAAGCCCCGATCCCTGCGAATGATATCCACATTTTGATGAGTGACGGTGTCACGTCTATCCCCCTACTTTCTCTATGTTCTCCAGACTTCAAGTTTAGCAAAAAAAAGCGAGGAACTGAACGAAAACGTCAGCTCCTCTCTCAATCTGTCTATTCTTCAAAATGAAAAACTTGTTCCATCTCGTGTTTTTGCGGGCGTCTCATCAATTTTTTCACTTCATCATGAGGACTCTTCCCTTCAAACAACACGTTATAGAGAGCCTCTGTGATCGGCATCTCCACACCCGCTTCTTTGGCGAGGGAATGGGCTGCTTCACAGGCACGGACGCCTTCGACGACCATTCCCATGTTCCCGAGAACGTCTTCTAATTTTTCACCACGACCGATGGCGTTACCAGCTCGCCAGTTACGGCTATGTTGTGACGTCGCCGTCACAATCAAGTCTCCGATCCCTGTCAATCCTGAGAACGAGGCCGGGTTCGCTCCAAGCTTCACGCCAAGTCGAGCAATTTCGACAATCCCACGAGTCATGAGGGCAGCTTTCGCGTTGTCCCCATAACCAAGCCCATCCGTCATACCCGCCGCTAGGGCGATGATATTTTTCAGTGCTCCACCGTACTCGGCTCCTACGACATCAGAATTCAAGTACACGCGGAACTGATCGTTTGTGAGGAGCTCCTGCACTTCATCCGCGACATCAAGGTCGGCACATGCGATTGTGATGGTCGTCGGTTTACGGACCGCAACCTCTTCAGCATGAGTCGGTCCAGTTAATACACCGATTGCCCGACGCTTAGAAGGATCGATTTCTTCGGCGATGATTTCTGAAAGGCGCTTATGCGTTTTTGGTTCGATCCCCTTCGCGGCATGAACGATGGTGACAGGTTCCGTCAACAATGTGTTCAATTCCTTTGAGACAGGACGAATCGCCGAACTCGGGACGACGAGAAAGACGATACTTCGACCGTCTAACGCTTCTTTCAAGTTCGTCGTCGCACGAATTGATTCAGGTAATGGCGCGTCTTTCAAATAAAACGAGTTCGTATGTGACGAATTGATTTCATCCACATGTTCTTGTTCACGTCCATAGAGCAGGACATCATGGCCATTATCCGCTAACACGAGCGAGATGGCCGTTCCCCAGCTCCCCGCTCCGATGACAGCTACGTTTGCCATAAGTGGCACCCCCGTTATTAGTTTTTCTGACGAGCCACGATGTGAATCGGTGTCCCGGTGAAGTCAAATGCTTTACGGATTTGATTCTCTAAATAACGTTTATACGAAAAATGCAACAACTCAGGATCGTTGACAAACAAGACGAACGTCGGCGGCTCGATGGCCACTTGAGTTGCGTAGTTGATCTTCAATCGTTGTCCTTTATCCGTCGGTGTCGGGTTCATCGCGACTGCATCGACGATGACATCGTTCAATACGCTCGTCGAGATACGACGGCGATGTGTTTCTGCCACTTGTTTTATGACAGGCAACAATGTCTGCAAGCGTTTTGACGTGAGCGCTGATAAGAAGACAACCGGCGCATAGTCGAGGAATAAGAATTCTTGACGAATCTTCTCTTCCATCTTCTTCATCGTCTTATCATCTTTTTCGACGGCATCCCATTTATTGACGACGATGACAATCGCCTTCCCGGCTTCATGCGCGAGACCTGCGACACGCTTGTCCTGCTCGATGATTCCTTCTTCCCCGTCGAGGACGACGAGAACCACGTTCGAGCGTTCAATCGCCTTTTGTGCGCGCATGACACTATAACGCTCTGTCGATTCATATACTTTTCCGCGTTTACGCATACCTGCCGTATCGATGATGACGTACTCTTGTCCGTCACGTGTGAACGGTGTATCAATCGCATCGCGAGTCGTACCTGCAATGTTTGAAACGATGACACGCTCTTCACCGAGGATTGAGTTCGTCAAGCTTGATTTCCCTACGTTCGGGCGACCGATCAATGAGAACTGAATCACGTCTTCGTTGTATTCGTACTCGTCTTTTTCTGGAGCGAGTTCAAATACTTGGTCTAACAAGTCACCGAGTCCTAACCCGTGCGTACCCGAAATCGGGAACGGATCTCCGAATCCGAGGGAATAAAACTCATACATGAGATCTCGCATTTCAAAGTTATCGACTTTGTTGACGGCTAGAACGATCGGTTTATTCGAACGGAACAACAAGTTCGCAACCTCTTCATCAGCCGCCGTGATCCCTTCACGTCCATTCACCATGAAGATGATGACGTCTGCTTCATCGATGGCGAGTTCCGCCTGATGACGCATTTGAACGAGCAACGGCTCGTCCCCTACTTCGATCCCACCTGTATCGATTAAATGGAACTTACGGTTGAGCCACTCTCCTGTTCCGTAAATACGGTCACGTGTGACACCCGGTTTATCATCGACGATCGAGACACGATCACCGATGATACGGTTAAAAATTGTGGATTTTCCGATATTCGGACGGCCAACGATGGCCACTACTGGAATTCCCATAACAACACCTCACTAACTTTCTATCAAAATTTCATCATTTCATCATTTCGAAACGCAACTTACCTATCATATCACAGGCAAAATTAAGTGACCATACAAAAAGAAGCGGGAGCATGACTCCCGCTTGAACGATCATCTTATTTAGAGTCGTCCGAAGAATCATCACCTGTCAATTCCGAGACAGAGAATCCTCCTTGGTCGCTATATTCATCAAGTAACGCTTGATCATCATCTTGACGAGTCGGTTCAGATGATTCGAGCGCACGCATCGACAATGAGATTTTCTTATCATCGAGATGAACATCTAGCACCTTCACCTTCACTTCTTGGCCTTCTGACAAGACTTCAGACGGCGTCGCGATGTGACGGTTCGCAATTTGCGAGATGTGAAGCAGACCTTCCACTTGTGGTGCGACTTCGACAAACGCACCGAACGTCACGAGACGTTTGACAGTTCCTTCGATGACATCTCCCGGCTGGATCTTCCCTTCGATGGTTTCCCACGGACCAGGTTGTGTCTCTTTAATGGAAAGTTTCACTTTTTCATTATCTAAGTCGAGCCCGAGCACTTTCACTTTCACGCGGTCGCCTTCAGTTACGACGTCGCTCGGCTTCTCGACGCGGCTATGTGCCATTTCCGAGATGTGAACGAGACCGTCCACGCCACCGATATCGACGAACGCCCCAAAATCAGTTAATCGTTGGACTGTTCCTTCGATTACTTGTCCGACTTCAAGCGATTCGAGCGTTTCTGATTTCTTCGCGCTCATCTCTTCTTCGACAACTGCTTTATGTGACAAGATGACGCGATTTTTTTCGCGGTCAATCTCGACGACTTTTACGGTAATTGGGTTATTCAAGTATGACGAGAAGTCTTCGACGAAGTGACTTTCGACAAGGGATGCAGGGATAAATCCACGGATTCCAATATCGACGACAAGACCACCTTTGACCTTATCTTTCACCATCACTTCAAACACTTCACCTGATTCGAATTTTTCAACGATGCGATCCCATGCTGCTTCGGCATCGACGTCTTTTTTCGAAACGACTACTTCTTCGTCCGTGACCTTTTTCACTTTGACACGAATCTCGTCGTTCACTTGGAGTGATTCGTTTAAATCGTCTAGATGCATGCTTGATACTTCGCTAATTGGCAAAATCGCTTCGGTTTTATAACCGATATCGATCAGCGCTTGCTTATCCTCGATTTTGACGACTGTTCCGGTCACAATTTGACCACGATTAATTTCAAAATCAGGCATATCTTTCATTTCTTCGACCATTCCAACACTACCCCCTCACGATGAGTACAAAAAGGAGCGCCAAAGGCGCTTACACCTAGTATAAATCTCTTATAATTCCGAGAATTTGTCAAGGCGTTATGAAGATTGTACCTCTATTGAAAGAAGTTTAAACCTCAATTCCACAATCCGTTTTTTACTTCGTGAACGAGTGCTTCAAGTAGAGTTCGGAAATCGTATCCATGATCAAGTCGGCCGCTTCTTGCGCACTTGCCTTACGTGCTTTCAATTCTGACAAGTCGATCGGCTTCCCGATAACGACACGGAGTTTTGCGCGAAACTTATACTTGCCAATGATGGCAATCGGTAAAATGTGTGCATCCGAACGCATCGCAAAAAAACCGACACCGGCTTGCGCCTTTCCAAGCGTACCGTCTTTTGAACGCGTTCCTTCCGGAAAGATAGAGATGACTTCATCCTCTTTCAACTTTTGAAGCACGACACGAAGCGCTTGTCGGTCACCTTCCCCACGAGATACTGGAATCTGACCTGCACGCTTCAAAATATGCTTCAGTACCGGGACACTAAAAAGTTCTTTCTTCGCAAAAAATCGGAGCGGACGCTGCTTTGGAATCGCACATGCGAGAAGCACCGGGTCCCAATTTGACTGATGGTTCGAACAGACAAGGATCGACCCGTCCATCGGAACATTCTCCCGACCGATGAATTCGACCTGAAACGAGAAGCGTTGAATGACGTTCACGACGCCTCTCGCCAATCGATACATGCCGAACGGTCCATTGTTTAATGGCTTGCTCATGCTTTCACCTCTTCAATTAATCGTTCAATTGCTTGAACCACTCCGTCAATGGACAACGTCGTCGTATCGAGGAAATGGGCATCTTCAGCTTGACGGAGAGGTGCCACTTCACGCTCAGAATCGCGTTTGTCACGAAGGGCAATCTCTTCGATCAGTTGTTCATAGTCGCTCGGGATGCCTTTCGAGATATTTTCTTCATGGCGACGACGGGCACGTTCTTCGACCGAAGCGGTCATAAACACTTTTAAATCGGCATTCGGCAAGACATGTGTTCCGATATCGCGGCCGTCCATGACGACACCGCCTTCTTTAGCCAAATCACGTTGAAGGTCCATCAAGGCATCACGCACTTCAGGTTGACGTGCGACGAAACTGACGTTATTCGTCACTTCACTCGAGCGAATGACAGACGTCACTTCTTCCTCACCGTCAAATACGCGTTGTCCCTCTTCCGATGGGACGAGTCGTAATGACATGTCCTCGATCATCTGAGCAAGTGCTGGTCCATCTTCGAGCGCAATCCCTTCGTTCAAGGCTCGATACGTTACCGCCCGATAGATTGCACCTGTATCGATGTACACATACCCTAATTGTTTCGCAAGCGACTTGGCAATCGTACTTTTCCCAGCACCCGCCGGTCCGTCTAAAGCAATTTGTAATGATTTTTTCATACAAAACGGGTATCGAGTGTTCCCGATACCCTCCTCCTCTCGGTCAATAATCCCGAGAACATCATAACAGTTTTTTATCTTGAAGAAAATACAGACCCTGTCCGCTTTCGCGCTTCAAGCTGAACACGGAAGCAGTATCGTAAAATCGTCTCTTGGTCACGAGGGGTCAAATCTTCAAATGCCAGAGACAGTTCTTCTTTCACTTCCTGTTTATGTATGCGCACAAGACGGCTCTTAAGACGGAAGTTCTGGGGCGAGCCATGCTCATCCTCAATTCGAAACACGACAATCAGGGACTCATCTACTTCGATTGGAGCGCGGTTGGCGATGATTTTCATCCCCCCAGCAGATATGTCAAGAGATGTTGTTTCGAACGATTCGAAACTTCCTTCATCGGTTGCAAGAACGGTCACGTCAATCATTTCTGGAACACGTAAATATTCACGACGCTGAATCCGTTTGATTTTTTTCTCATCTGGCAAATTGAACGCATAGCGTAATGTCATTTGGGCATCGCTGATTCGCTTCACGACTTTCGTGTCGAATGCGAACAGCTGATTGTCTCCTTGGAAGAAAAAGACCCGCATGGCCTCCTCTTCATGTAAAAAAAATGTTTTGAGCGTCATCATGTCACTCGGCGACTCAATCCATACGACTTGATCGGTTATGGCTGCAATTTTCGTTTTCCCCTCTGCACGCCCTTCCACTTCGATTCTCAGTTCTTGACCTTCTTTTAACATACTGATTCTTCCCCTTTATTTAAATTGTCGACGATTGGACAAGTTTGCCGCTCGCACGAGTAAAAGTGCCACGGTCCATAAAATGACGATATAAAGCACGGCAGGAAGCTTTTGATTCGGTTCGAGTATCAAAATCAAATCAAACGTTCCGTGGATGACCGTCGCAGAAAAGATTGCCATGAACAGCCAGAGCCGTTCTCGAATCGAATGCTTCGCTCGTCCTAAGCAGTACCCCATCACGACCGCGAACAAAGCGTGCCCGCTCACAGGCAGGATTGCTCGCCAAATCGCAATTTCTAATGAATCGTACACCCATAAGTATAAAAAATTCTCTAAAGTCGCAAAGCCTAATGAGCAGGCGACCGCATAGAGAATCCCGTCGTAGTAATCATCAAAGACTTTATGTATATATATTGTATAATAAATCATAAACCATTTAAAAAACTCCTCAAGCAGGGCAGTGGCGACATACGCCTGCCAAAACGGTCCAGTAAGCACTCCCTCTTCAACGAACGCATATTGGATAAACATGATCGGGAACACGAGAACGGCTCCGGCCACGAAAGAACGAATCACATATCCGAGCGGTTCTGCCTCCAACTCATGGCGTAAATAGAAGTAGGAAAGAAGGGCGAGCCCAGGTGCAACCGCAGACAAGGCGATTGCGATCATGATGCATCTCTCCTTTCTCTCCCTAGCATACACTGAATTGTCTGAAAGAAAAAGTAGAGAACGCCTAGAAAATGGAAATCTTCATAAAAATAATTAGGAGGACACTTATGAATCATTTATTACTGATCCACACCGGCGGTACTATCGCCATGTCACAATCCGGCACAGGACACGTCGAACCGAGCGATGTCAATCCAATCGACGCCACCCTTCCGAAAGCGACGGATATTGCTCACATTACAACAAAGCACTTTTCAAATATCCCGTCACCTCACATGACTCCAGAGAAGATGCTTGAATTGGCACAGTTCATCCAACGTGAACTGACACAAGACACGTATGACGGAGTCGTCATCACGCACGGTACCGATACATTAGAAGAGACGGCTTACTTCTTACAAATCACGCTCGGTGCGCCTGTCCCAATCGTGTTGACAGGAGCGATGCGGTCCTCGAACGAGGTCGGTTCGGACGGAGAATTTAATTTGATCACAGCGCTTCGCGTTGCAAAAAGCGAAGCGGCTCGTGGAAAAGGCGTGCTTGTCGTTTTCAACGGTGAGATTCATTCGGCATTCAACGTGACCAAAACGCACACATCTTCAGTCGACACATTCAAGTCTGTGCACTTCGGTAACGTGGGTATGGTCACAAAGGACCATGTACTCATCTATAGTCAACCAGCAACGAGACAACCGAAAATGATTCCGTCCATCTCAAAACGTGTAGCCGTGTTGAAAGTCGTCGCAGGAATGGAACCAGATTTACTTGAATCTGTAATCACGCTTGGGTACGACGGACTCGTCCTTGAAGTGTTAGGGCAAGGAAACGTTCCGCCGACCCTCTTGTCCGCACTAGAACATTTAGTCAAAGAGATTCCCGTCGTGATTGTCAGCCGTTGCTTCAACGGAATCGTTCAAGATGTTTACGGTTACGACGGGGGTGGCAAACAACTGAAAGAGATGGGTCTCATTTTTTCAAACGGATTGAATTCACAAAAAGCTCGTTTACGACTCCTCGTCGAACTCGAGTCCGGCTCATCCCAGTCAGTCATGGAACATAGCTTTAGCTTCCAGCAATAACCTTGCGCAACTACGCCCCCTTCCCTACAATGAGCAAAGAGGTGATATTCAGTGAACAAACAAGCGATTATTGTAGGTGCCGGGCCATGCGGTCTCTCGGCCGCCATCGAACTGGAGAAGATCGGAGTCTCTTGTACGGTGATTGAGCGCGGAAACATCGTCGACGCCATCTATCGGTATCCGACGCATCAAACGTTCTTCTCTTCCGCGAGCTTGCTCGAGATCGGAGACATTCCGTTCATATGTAAGGATTTGAAGCCACGTCGTCAAGATGCACTCGTCTATTATCGAGAAGTCGTCACACGTACCGGTTTAAACGTCCACCCGTTCGAAACGGTCGAGTCGGTCGATAAAAAAAGTGACCGATTCGTTGTGACATCAAGACATGAACGACGTGGCGAAACCATTCGCGAAGCGGACTATGTGATTTTAGCAACAGGTTATTATGGACGTCCTCGTCTGCTTGACGTACCTGGCGAAACGTTGCCGCACGTCCATCACTATTTCAACGAGGCACATCCTTATTATCGACAACACGTCACGATCATCGGCGGGAAAAATTCCGCTGTCGATGCGGCAATCGAACTCGAAAAGGCTGGTGCCTTTGTGACGGTACTCTATCGAGGCGATTCGTATAGCCCTTCCGTCAAACCATGGGTTCTTCCAAACTTCGATTCACTCGTCCGTCATGAGAAAGTTCGAATGGAGTTTGAGGCGACAATCGAACGCATCACCGATGATGGCGTCTACTACCGGCAACACGGTGAAGAGAAGCATGTCTATGCAGATCATGTCTTCGCGATGACCGGTTATCAGCCCGACCACCATCTGTTCGAGAATGCAGGCATTGTGATCGATGAAGAGAGTGGTGTCCCGACATACGATGAAGAAACGTTTGAAACAAATGTCGAACACCTCTTCATTGCGGGCGTGGTCGCAGCCGGAAACGATGCGAACAAGATCTTCATTGAGAACGGTAGATTCCACGGCAAGGCGATTGCCGATACGATTGCGAACCGCATTAACGTATAAAAAAGTTCGGTCAACTTGAGTTGACCGAACTTTTTTTAATTAGACCCAGCCACGGAAACGTGAGGCTTCCGCCATTTTGCGTACACCGACCATGTAGGCGGCGAGACGCATATCGACTTTACGGGCTGAAGATGTATTGTATACCG